>DASYNX010000074.1:0-90808 GCA_036008385.1 Steroidobacteraceae bacterium | reverse complement strand
CTCGCCCTGCACGGGCAGCAAGTAATCGCCGGCGTGCTGGTGTCGGTGGCGCGGGACGAACTGGATACGGAGGCCGCGCTGCACGACGCCTTGCGCCAGGAGGAGGTATCGCAGACGCTCCTGCGGCTCGATCCCGACAACATCGTGAGCATCAACAATTTCGCAGTCGCCGAGGGACAGCTCGGAGATGCCTTCTGGTCCACCGGACGGCTGCGCGGGGCCATCCCCTATTACGTGAAGCAGCTCGAGGTGGCGAAGCACGCGAGCAGCGGAGGCGCCACCTATCTGCTCGGCTTCTTCGGGGTCACGGCCGGCACGGCGGTCCATCAGGCGTTCATCGGCGATACCGCCTCCGCAGCAGCCACCGTCGCGGCGGCGGAACCCGTACTGACGAAGCTGCGGCAGAGCGAGCCTTCTGGCAGTGCCACGCTGGCTCTTGCCGATAGCGCTCAGAAGATCACCGAATCATGGGTGGCACTCGAACGCGACGACCTACCCGCCACGCGGCGCAACGCCACGGACGCCGCGCGCGAGCTCGAGGCCGCGACGGTGCACGGGGCACCGGAGCTCCAGAAGTTTGTCTGGCTGCACTTCGCGTACCTTGCCGAGGGCCAGGCGAACTATCAGCTGGGCGACTTCGTGGCTGCGGAACGCTCGTTGGCAAAGTCGCTCGAAGCCTGGAAGGCTACCGGCCAGCAGGCAGTCGATGATCAGCGCCGTCTGGGCCTGGTCTCAACCTGGATCGCGATGGCGCAGGCCCGTCAGGGGCACCTGAGCGAGGCCGCACAGACGATCGGGCCAGTGCTGAAGTTCCAGCGTGAGCTCGCTGCCAAGAATCACGGCGATCGCTGGCTGCCGCAGGAGCTCGCCAGCGGTCTCTATGCCCAGGCACTCGCCGAGCCTGAGCGACGCGCCGCGCTGCTAAGGGAAGCCGCGGGGCTAATCGATGGATCGGCGCCGGAGGTGCGCGCGATGCACGACGTGCGGCAGTGGCGCGAGCGCATTCTGCAGGCGCAGCACGGTGCCGGAGGCGCCTAGTACGGCGCCGGAACCACCGTGTAGTAAACGCCGTTGGCGCCGTAGGCGGGTTTGAACCAGGTGCTGCCGCTGATGTAGTAGCTGACGCCGCCCTGGTTGACCACCGTGGCGCCCGCCGGCAACACGGCGTACACGGCACCCATGGAGAAGGTCGTGCTGGTGGCCCCCGCGACCACGCCGGCGTTGTAGGCCGCCGCGGTGTTGGCCGAGGCGTTCGCCGAGGCAACCGCCGCACCGGCGACCACGCCGACCGCCACCCCTGCAGCGGCCGCACCGGCGGTATTCCAGCCTCCGCAGTTGTAGCAGCCCGAGCCGTAGTAATTCACCGTGGTGGGGGGATGGTAGGCTGGGTACGCGTAAGCGCCACCGTAGTAGGGACTGTGGTAGGCGGTCGCCCCGTTTGCCCCGGTGTAGGTTGTATAGCCGGAGCCTGTCGCGTGATAAGCCGAGCCGCCGTAGGCGTTGGTCGCGGTCGTGCCCTGACCGTAGGTGTGCGTCGCGCTGCCGCCGTAGGCGTTGGTGGCAGTCGTCTGCCCAGAGCCCTCTGCGTGCGTGGCCGTGTCGCCGTACCTGTTGGTTGCGGTCGTTCCCTGGCCATAGGTGTGCGTCTCGCTGCCGCCCCACCCGGTAGTCCGCGTGGTGGAGCCGGAGCCGTAAGCATGCGAGGTCGAACCTCCCCAGGCGTTGGCGTGCGACCAGGCCGCGGCCGGATGCGACGCGGCCAGCGGCACGAGAGCCGACAGGCCGATGATGAGTGCTTTCACGGTGAGGCTCCTTGGCTCTATTGCGCCTTGGCAGATGCTTTCTTCGGCGGCGGCGGCATGCCGGGCGGCTTGCCCGTATCCGGACGCGCAAATGCAATATGCATGGCACCGGCGGGACTTGGCGCGGTGAAGCTGTTCGTCGGCAGCGCGACATTCAACTTCCAGTTGGACAGCGCCAGGACGTGGCGCAGCCGCGCCTTGTCGTTCAGATAGACCGCGTACACGCGGCGCGGAAGCTTGTCCTCGGTTCCGATCCAGGCCTGCACGAACACGTCCCCGGTGATGTACGCCACCATGTCAGTCGTCGTCCCGTCGACCACGATCGACTGCCCGATGTAGAAGGCGACCTTCAGACCGTCGGCGATATCCTTGTAAGGATCGACGACGATCACGTCGCTGAAGGGGAAGTAGATCGCCGCAGAATCGTAGGCCGCCTGCAGCGCAGCGTCCACCGTCGGGGGAGCTGCGGCGACCGCGAGCAGGTTTTCCTTGGGCGCAAACGCTGTCATGGTCTTGCCGTCGTAGTAGAACTCCGACGGCGGACCGTCACCGGGGGTGATGACCTTGAGCTTGTCCGGACGCTGCAGCGTCACTTCTGAGCGGGTGGAGTAGATCAGCGGCGGCCCGAACCGGCTTGGACTCTCGTACGAGACCACCGCGGTGAACGTCATCGACTTGGCGGCGGCCAGGCGTGCACTGGCTGCCTTGAGGATGTCGATGGCCTTCGGCTCGAGTCCCATCTGCACCGCCGGCGCTGCGGGCTGCTTGGCCGGTTTCGCCGCCTTCGCTGCCGGCGGCGCGGGCGCATCAGCACCGGCGCTCCACACGGGAACGCACGCCAGCAACGCGAGCCCCGTCACGAGCCAGCCGTGTCGCGCGGCTGTGCGCGGCGCCGCCATCGGCTGGCGCGTCGAATGCAGCTGGTTCACGGGATCATTCCGCATTCAAACATCTTGGTGACGATGGGTGCGGAGATCTTGTTGAAGAACTCCGCGCGCATGCCGGCATCCTGCTTCAGCTGGGCGATGGCGCGCTGCTCCATTTCCCCCGGCGGCTTCTTGCCCTCGGCCTTTTCCTGCCATAACTGTTGGCAGGTCGCAGTCTGGTACTTATTGATGACTTTGTTTGCGATCGCATCGACGATCGGGTAGTCCGCACGGGCGACACCTGTCACGACCGTCGCCGTCAGGAGACCAAAGATCAACGAGGACTTGTTCATAGTGATTCCTATTCAGGACTCCGTGCCGCTTTGTGGCCGCGAAACTACACTTCCCCCCTGTCGCCACGGGGGTTCGCTCACATACACTATCAAGAGTTTGGGTGATCCCACGTTGGACCTTGGGCCAATTGCTTAACCGATGCGGTTAGGGGAGACTGCCGGCGCACTCGAGGGTTTAGACCCCGCTTTCGTCGGTGTGGACGAAATCAAAATCGGCCTGCGGCATCACATTAGACGCGCGGAGAGTCACGGCGAAATGAGACACATCAGCTATCGCACGACCATCGCGTGTCGACTCGTCGTAAACCCTTAAGGAGGAGAACTGATGAACCGTACAACCTCTTTGGCAACGCTTGTAGCGTTGACCTCAATCGCCGGCGCAGCGTCCGCTCAAGGTATCATCACCACGTCGCCGGGTAACCAATGGGAAGGCTTTTACGTCGGCGTTAACGCGGGCGGCGCGTGGAGCACCACGTGCAACACCTGGACGGCGTACAACCCGGTCGTTGCCAATAGCGTGGCGTTTAACAATCGAGACTGTCCGAACAACGGACAGTTCGTCGGCGGGGCGCAGATCGGCTACAACTTCGTGTACCAGCAGTGGGTCTGGGGCTTTGGAGTTGATTACGACTTCTGGAGTGCTAAGAACCGCAACAAGTCGTTTACCTGCACCGGCGCGTGTCCCTTCCCCCAGGGCACATATAACTTTTCCAGCAAGCCCAACCCGAACGGTTTTGCCATTCTGGGTCCACGCGTCGGCTACGCGATCGATCAGTGGCTGCCCTACGTCAGGGCGGGTGGCGTCTTCGCGAGTGGATCACATGATGTTTCGGCAAGTTACACTCCGGCCGTTGGCAGTCCTGTCGGTCCGGCTAGCTTCTCTGGGAGCAAAAACTCCAAATCCAGCGGGTGGGGGGTTGGAGCCGGCGTCGAGTACCAACTGCCGCAGCAGTGGTCGCTGAGACTGGAATATACGTATGTGAATCTCGGCAAGGGATCCAACAGCGTAGCCAGCTGCAGCAGCACGGTGGCTAATGCGTGCAGCGCCTTCATCAACAGCGGGTACTCGCTTGACAACACCCATAACAGCTTCACCGCGAGCGTTATTCGGGTGGGTGTCAACTACAACTTTGGTGGGTTCTAAGTGCGCCGCGAGCAAACGAAGGGAGTCTTCATCTTTGAGGACGACTGGAGTTGGGCGCCGCATGACTGATGGGGAAGGCCTCCCCGGCTAGAGGCTGGGGGTGAAACTCCCCCGGCCTACTGGCCGCCACCGGCTGGCAAAAAAAGCCAGCAGCTTGACGCCGATCGAGCTTAGAAGGCGGTGAAGTGCCGTCTCGACTTCTCTTTGAGGATTCGTCATGAAAAAGTGGCGTGCTACGGCCCTGATTGCCCTGACCGCGGTAAGCGGCACGGCTTTCGCGCAAAACGTTATCACGAGTTCATCCGGGTTCAACTGGTCAGGCTTCTACGCCGGTCTGAATGCGGGTGGAGTCTGGAATGACACCTGTGCGAACTGGACACCGTATGTCAGCAACGCGGCGGTGAGCAACTTCCTCGCCAATTGCCCGAATAACAGCGCGTTCATTTATGGGCTCCAGGCGGGATACAACTTCCTGGTCTCGCCGCAGTTCATGCTTGGCGGCGAAGCCGACTTTGGTGGCTGGAGCACCAAGACCAGGACACGGACGGTCACCTATACTGGGACGAGCCCGCCTCCCGACGGGACCTACGCGTTTTTCGGGAAGCCCAGTCCAAACGGTGCGGGTACGGTTCGCATGCGCTTCGGGTACGTGGCGGACCAATGGATGCCGTATGCAACCGGCGGCTTCGCCTATGCGAGCGGTACGCCGTCGACCACGATCACCTACACTCCGATAGGTGCGACGACCCCGACGGCGACCAGCAACGCCGTGAAAACTCTCAGCACTAACGGCTGGACGGCCGGCGCTGGCGTTGAATACGGCGCTGCGAGCAACTTCAGCGTGAAGCTCGAGTGGCTGTATTACCAGTTCGGTCACGGCCAGCGATCGGTCGGCTCGTGCACCGGCGTTGGTTGCAACCTGTTCTATGGCGCAGCTTCAGTGGTCAATTTTCAGAGCCACAACAGCGCCGAACTCAACGCAGTTCGCCTGGGCGCCAACTACCTGTTCAACTGGCCCTGAGGGCTGACGCCGAACACGCCGTTGCGGCTCACCGATCAACCACGAGCCGCAACGGTTTTTTATTGGCTCTGTGGCTGCCGACCTGGGGTTTGCGGACACTTCCCGGTATGATTCGCGGCCTTTGTAGCCGGAGCAACGCCCGTGACGAGCAGCACGTCCCTCAAGTGCCCGTTTCATGCGGCTCGACGCGTGTTCCTGCGCCGCGCGAGCGCGGCCGCCCTGTTGCTGCCTCTGGGGGCAGCCTGGGCGAGCGCGCCGGAGCGGCGCTCACTGTCCTTTGTGCACACCCACACCGGCGAGACTCTCTCCACCGTGTACTTCGAGGGCGGCCAATATCGTGCCGGCGAGCTCGGGCGAATCAATCAGCTGCTGCGGGACTTTCGCACCGGCGACGTCTATCCGATCGACCCGGGCGTGCTCGATATCCTGGCGGATCTGCGCACGCTCAGCCGCAGTGACGAGCCGTACGAGGTCATCAGCGGCTACCGCTCGCCCGAGACCAACGCCGAGCTGCACCGCCGCTCGAGCGGTGTCGCCGAGCACAGTCTGCACATGCAGGGCCGGGCGATCGATGTCCGCCTGCCCCGCTTCGCTACAGCCAAGCTGCACGAGCTCGCGCTCGGCATGGGCCGCGGCGGCGTGGGTTACTACCCGCAGTCCGACTTCGTGCACCTGGATAACGGCCGCGTGCGCCGCTGGTAGCGCAACGCCGCGCTTCAGTCGCTGTTGCCCGCGCCGCCGGTTCGTCTCACGCCGTGCTGCGCACCCGCACGATCCATTCGTCGACCAGCTGCTCGAGCAGGGTGAGCGGCACACCGCCGTTCTCGAGCACTACGGCGTGGAAGTCCTTGAGGCTGAATTTAGGACCGAGCGCCGCGCGGGCTTTCTCACGTAGCTCCAGGATCTTGAGCTCGCCGACCTTGTAGGCACACGCCTGGCCGGGCAGTGCCATGTAGCGCTCGACCTCGGAGGTCACGTCGCCGGGCGCGATACCGGTAGTCGCGATCATGTAGTCGATCGCCTGCTCGCGCGACCAGCCCTTCGCGTGCAGGCCGGTGTCGACCACCAGCCGCGCAGCGCGCAGGAGCTCGAGCTGCAGCCGTCCGAGATCACCCCACGGGTCGTCCTTGTACATCCCCATCTCGGCCGCAAGCTGCTCGGCATACAGCGCCCAGCCTTCGGCGTAGGCGGTATAGAGGGTCTGCTGGCGGATCAGCGGCAGACTCTTGAGCCCCAGCGCGGTCGAGATCTGCAGGTGGTGCCCGGGAACACCCTCGTGATAGGCGGTCGTCTTCATGCCCCATTGCGGCACTTCGCTCAGGTCTCTCAGGTTCGCGAAGAAAGTGCCCGGCCGCGAGCCATCCATCGCGGCCTGCTGGTAGTAGGCGCCCGAGGTTCCTTTTTCCTGGGAGAGCGGCACTCGCTCGACCGTAAGGCGCGTCGGCGGTAGCGTGCGGAAGTACTCCGGCAGCTGTTTGCTCATGTCGTCCAGAATCTGCTGATAGCGGGCGAGCACCTGCTTGCGGCCCTCGGCGTCATTCGGGTAGAGGAAGCGCGGATCCTTGCCCAGCGCCGTCATGCGCTCCCCGACGCTGCCGCTCGCGAGCCCCTGTGTCCGAAGCAGCGTATCCATCTCCTGAGTGATGCGTGCCACTTCCGCAAGCCCGAGCGCGTGGACCTTCTCGGGCGAATAGTCCGTGGTCGTCATCTGCCTGAGCACCATGGCGTAGTAGGCCGCGCCGTCGGGCAGCCGGCCGACGCCTGCCGCTTGCGCCGCGGCCAGCGGCCTGAGGGCCTCCAGGGCGGCCGACATGCGGGCGTACGCCGGATAGATACCGGTGCGCAGCGCCGCGACCGCCTGCCGGGCGAGCTCCTGCTTGCGGGCGTCGTCGAGCGACTTCACCTTGTTCATGCGCTCGAGGAAAGTCGTCACCATCGGGTTGTCCTCGGGCGCCGGGACGACGGTGTCGTGGATGACCGTCAGCGAGCGCTCGAGCAGCGCCGACGGCAGGATCACGCCTGCTTTCGCCTGCCGCTGCATCTCGGCGGTAATGCTGTCGAGCTTGCCGCCCATCGCCTGGAGGCGAGCGACGTAGTTGCGCGCCGTCTTGTCGTTCTTCACCACGTGCGTGGTCTGCATGAAGCCCGGCAGCGCCACTTCGGCGCCGAACATCGGACTGATGGCGTACAGCCCGTCGGGCGCCAGCCAGTCGAAGCGCTTGAACGAAAGCGCGGTCTGGAACTGATCGATCAGGATGTCGTAGGTGATCTGCTCCTGGCGGGTGAGCCTCGCGCGATCGAACTCGCGCACCTCCGTCAGGAATCGCGCCTCCTGAGCATAGTCCTCGTCGCGCTGTCTGACGGTATAGGGGGCGAGCCTGCCGGAATGGAAGTCGACGATCGTGCCGTCGAGCAGCCCGACCGCGGTGAACAGTTCCGGGTTCCTGGTCAGGAACTCGAGCGCCTGGCGGTTGGCCAGCATGTTGATGGTGAAGGGCTTGCCCCAGACGATGCGGTACCCGGCGTAGCCCAACACTGCGACTAATGCCAGCGCCGTCCAGCCGGCGATGCGCCATGCTCTCTTCACTTGCTCTGCTCCCTTGACTGCCGCGCGTCCTCGAGCCTCACGTACCGGAATTGCTGGTGCGACGGATGAAATCCGCCACGTTGTCGTGCAGCTGCCGCAGCGATGCGTCCTTGGCATAGACCATGTGGCCGGACTCGTAAAAGCGGAACTCGATGTTGGCCTGCAGGTTTTGCGGAATCGGCAGGTGATGCATCTCGTAGATGCCCTGGTAGAAGGGGGTGGCGAGGTCGAAATATCCGGCGTTCAGCTGAACCTTGAGGTTCGGATTGAGTTTCATGGCGTTGGCCAGATCGGGCATGACGTTGGTGCCCTGCCGGGGAGAGAGGGGTGGCTGCTGATTCTGTCCCGGCTGCTGGTGCCCGAAGTTCCAGGTGCGAAACAGCTGAATGCTGGGGCGGAAGGTCTTCGCGTCGCCATAGCGCAGCTCGCGACGGACGTAGTCGTTGAATGCCGAGACATAGGCTGAACTGAGCGCCGTGGCCTGCGGGTCGTAATCGGCACGCTGGCTGAGCGGATCGATGTCGGGGCCGGAGAAGCGGCTGTCGAGCCGGCCGGTGGTAAGTCCGCCGTCGCTCTGCAGGTTCTGGCGAAACTCTCCACCGTCGATGCGCAGGTCCGCCCGCAGGATGTACTCGACGGGGAGTCCCGTGTACTCATGGAGCTTCTCGGCGATGGCGGCACGCTCGGCAGCGCCGAGCTCCGAGCCGGCCGCCAGCGCACGCGCATAGTCGCCCACTGCGAACTGCTCCACCTCCGCCAGCAGCGCATCGAGGCTCGAGTGCTGGCCGGGCAGCTTGTGGTGATACCAGGCAGTGGCGGCATAGGTCGGCAACACCGTCTCGTATGGCACATCGACACCCGGGTTGCCGGTCGGCCGGTCGGGACTCAGATCGAAGTTGAGGATCTGCGACAGCAGAATGATCCCGTTGAGATCGACCGAGCGGTCCGACTCGAGCTGATTGACGACCACCGCCGAGCGCGGCGTGCCGTAGCTTTCACCGAACAGGTACTTGGGCGAATTCCAGCGACCGTATTTCGACAGGAATTGCGCGATGAATTCGCTGAACGCGTAGGCGTCCTGGTCGACGCCGTAGAACGCCTTCTCCTTGTCCTTGCCGGCGATGCGGCTGAAGCCCGTGCCGGGAGCGTCGATGAAGACCATGTCGGTGGCATCGAGCAGGCTGTAGGCGTTGTTGACCAGCGAATAAGGGGCGGCTGGAGTATGGGCGTCGGTGGCGGTGACGATGCGGCGCGGCCCGAACGCGCCCAGGTGCAGCCACATGGTCGAGGAGCCGGGACCGCCGTTGTAGAAGAAGGTCACCGGTCGCGGACCGCCGCCGCTCCTCGCGTAGTAGACATAGAACATCGAGGCTTCGGCGGTCGGGTTGGCGGCTTCGGCACCGTCGCCACCCGCCGGTGGCGGAGTCTTGTCAGCATTCGGGTCACGCGGCACGTCGTCCCATCCCTTGGGGTGAACGATGAGCGTACCGGCGATCGCCTGATACGCGATGGCACGCCCGCCGACCGTGACCGTCGCGCTGCTCGTCACCGCCTCGGGCTTGAACGGCTCGAACTTGTGGCCCCCGGCCTTCTCCGGCTCGCCGTCGTCGGGGTGCGCTGGCGACGGCGGCGCATCGGGTGTCGCGGCCAGCGTGAGGCACGAGGCGAGTGCGATGAGCGCGCCCAGGCCAAATCTCAAGTTGCATCGGGTCATGCAGCGCTCCTTCGAAGTGCCAGCGGCTTTTCGGGGCGGGCGAGTCTAGCCCGGTCGCCCGGTCATTTCTCGTCCGCGTAGATCTTCACCAGGCGGTAGAGGAAGTCGCGGCACTCCATCAGCGACTTCACGCCCACGTACTCGTTGAGCCCGTGTATGTGGCCGAAGTCCGGGCCGAGGAACAGCGGCTCGATGCCGTAGGTCGCAATGCCGGCCGCGTTGAGGAACTCGCCGTCGGTCGCACCCGGCTGCAGGATCGGCAGCACCGGAACGCCCGGCCAGAACTGTGCCGCGAGTTTCTCCACCGGGCCGAGGATTTGCGGCGTGAGCGGCGGGGGCGGGGAGCTCGGACCGCGGACCTCGAGCGTGGTCACCTTGACGGCCGGGTCGGCTACCAGCTCTTCGAGCTTGGCACGCACCGTCTCGGGCGCGACGCCGGGGAAGATGCGGCAGTTGATGTTGGCCCGGGCGCGCTGCGGCAGAGCGTTGGTTGCGTGTCCGGCCTCCAGCATGGTTGCGACACAGGTCGTGCGCAGGGTCGAGTTCCAGCTCGGATCCTGCGCCGATACCAGTGCGATCGCCTGCGCGTCACCTGGGTCGCGCACCAGCGCTTGCATGGCGCTGGCGATTGCGGTCTCGTTCCTCGCCGCCTGGATTTTCGCCATGCCGGTGAAATAGGCGCGGTTGGCGTCGGTGAACTGGGGCGGAAAGGTGTAGGCGGCGATCTTCAGCAGCGCGGCCGCGAGGTGGTAGATGGCATTGTCCTTCACCGGCAGCGAGCTGTGCCCGCCGGGGTTGGTGACCTCGAGGCGGAAGTTCTGCGCCGTCTTCTCGCCGGCCTGCACCTCGAGCGCCACCCGATGGCCCGCGGCGTCGAGCTCGCCGCGCGCGCCCTCGTTGATCGCAAACGCCGCATCGATGAGGTCGCGCCGGTTCTCGGTGAGCCATTGCGCGCCGTTGAACGCGCCGGCGGTCTCCTCGCCGCAGGTGAGCGCCAGCTTCAGCGTGCGCAGCGGCTGGTGGTGCTCCTCGCGGAAGCGCATCAGCGTGTCGACCCAGATCGCGGCTTCGGCCTTGTCATCCACGGCGCCGCGCGCGTAGAAGTTGCCGTTCTCCTCGACGAGAATGAACGGGTCGCGCATCCAGTCCTCGCGCTTCGCCTCGACAACGTCCAGATGGGCCAGCAGCAGTACTGCCTTGAGCTGCGCATTGCGTCCCGGATAGACCGCGACCAGGCCGCCTTCCTTTGGGTGCCCGGGTGCGGCGAACAGGTGCAGCTCGCTGTCGGCGAACCCGGCAGACTTCAAGCGCGCCGCCATGCGCTCCGCGGCCAGCGTGCAGCTGCCGGCGGACAGGCTGGTGTTGGTCTCGACCAGCTCCTTGTAGATCTCGCGAAAGCGCTGCTCACCGGGCGAGGTCTGCGGGCGCGCGGGCGCGCAGGTGAGCACCAGCAACGTGGCGGCGGCAGCAACTGCGGGCGTTCTGTTCATCGTTCGCTCTCCCCCTGGCGCGCATCGTGACGCATGCTGCGTCGCACCGCCACATCCTCAGCCGCGCGCGGCGCTCCCTTCCGTGACGATGCTGACGTCGGCAAACCAGATGTTCTGCCAGCGGGTTACCTTGTCCCCCGGGGACAGCCGCTGCGGTGAAACAGGCTGTTCTGCGCCAAATCCATCCCGGCCCTCGAGCACCCCGGCGTTCACCACGCCGTAAAGCCGCTGCTCGCCCCGGTAGAGCGCCCCGATCAGCACGCCGCAGTTGCGGCAGAAGAGCAGCTCGGCGACGCCGCTCCCCTGGCGGTACCGGCCGGCGAATTGCCCGTCGCTGATACGAATGCGCAGGGCTCCCTGAGGGTCGGACACGTAGGCGGCACCGTGCTTGCGGCAGAAATCGCAGTCGCACGCTCTCGGGCTGTAGGTATCCGGCGCGCGCGTCAGCTCCACCCTCACGAGCAGGTTGCCGCAGTGACATCCACCGCTCAGGACGTGCATGGCTTGGACTTAGACCCGATCGAGCGGTGTGGTGCCGCCGGTGAACTGCGTGCCTGCCTGCGCCAACCGATAGTTGTGCTCGGCGCGCCAGCGCCGGAAGTGGCGCAGGCACAGCAGCCGGTAGACCAGCTTGAACAGCTGCAGGCGCCACACCACCCTGGGTGTGTCGAACAGGTCGCCCGCCAGCATCGAGATCACGCTCTGCTCGAGCTTCCAGCGGTTGCTCGGGTGGCTGAACAGCTCCCGCATCACCGGTCCGTTGAAGCGGTAGATAAAGAAGGAGAAGCGTCTCATGGCCGCGCGCTGACGCTTTTCCAGCCGGCGCAGCAGCCGCGGCTCGCTTGCCGGCTCGCGCAGCGCTGCATCCACCACCCTGGCGGCCTCTTCCGCGGCGCTCATTCCGAGATATACCCCGGAGGAGAACACCGGATCGATGAACGCGAATGCATCGCCCACCAGCACCCAGCCCGGTCCCCCCATCCGCTTCGAATCGTAGGAGTAGTTGCCGGTTACGCGCACTTCGTTGCCGATCAGCTCGGCGCTCTCCATCCGTCGCCACAGTGCGGCGTTCTGCTTGAGCGTTTCCACCAGGAACTCGACCGTGCGGCCCTTGCGCTGCTTCAGGTACTCCGGCCGGCACACCGCGCCGACACTCATGACACCGTCCGGCAGCGGGATCATCCACATCCAGCCGAAGGCGAAGCGATACATGCTGATGTTGCCCGCATCATCGCCGGCGCGGCTGACGGCGCCACGGAAGTGGCCGAAGATGGCGGCGCTCTGGTGTTGCGTGTTCTTGCGCTTGAGTTTTCTCTTGCTCGAGAGGAAAGCATCGCGTCCACTGGCGTCGACAAGGTAGCGCGCCTGGATCTGGTAGTCGCGCGCGTCGTCGGTGCGCACGTCGATGTGCGTATTGCGCGGCGCGAGTTGCTCGACCCGCAACACCTCGTGACCCTCGCGGGCGTCCGCACCACACTCGCGTGCGTGCGCGAACAGCATTTGATCGAAATCCTGCCGCCACACCTGATAGGCGTGCGGCGGACTGTCGCCGAGCGCACGCGCGAAGGCGAAGGTGTTGTAGCCGTGCTCGTTATCGGCTTCGAAGTCCGCGCCCGGCTTGTAGACGCCGAGGGCGCGCACTCTGTCGAGCACCCCGAGCCGCTCGAACAGCGGCAGATTCATTGGCAGCAGCGATTCACCGATATGAAAGCGCGGGTGGTGCGCCTTCTCCAGCGCAATCACCCGGTAGCCGCGCCGCGACAGCAGGGCCGCGGCGGTACTGCCGGCGGGGCCGCCACCGATCACTACCACGTCGCAGGTTTCGGCGCTCATTTGCGTGCTCAGCGCAGGCTCGCGGCCAGACTCATCAGGTTGAGCGGCCGCACGTGGATGTAACCCCCGCGCGGGCTGTCGATGTCCGCGATGAGAAGGAACGCCACCGACAGCATGACCGGCAGCACCTCGAGCAGCAGCCCGCGCTGCTTCAGCCGGCTGGCGCGCACCCCGAGCAGCATGTTGCACAGGAGCGCGATAAGCACCATCAGTCCCCAGGCCGCCGGGGGAATCCGGTTCCACCACGCCGCCTGCGTGTAGCTCTGCGAGTTGAGCACATCGTTCATCCCGGAAACGACCAGGGCCAGGATCGGGTTCGGCTGCCCCGCGCGGACCGGCGCCTCGACCGCGGACCACAGCTGTGCCTGCAGCTCCTGGGTGCGCGCGTCAATCTGACGGAGCTGGCCCGCATCGCGCGTCTGGTAATAGAGGATGCGCTCGTCAACGTAGCTCTTGAGCAGCGCTCGCACCTTGGTCGTATCGGCAGCGGCCAGCAGGCCGGCGCGGGTGTACTCGGTTCCGATCGCGTTCGCCTCATCTTCCTCGTAGTTCTTGCGCTGCTCGAAACGACTGACTGCCATCGAGAAGGTGAAGCCGATGATCAGTCCGAGCAGCGTGAGAGCGGCGGCGAGCACGATGTCGAAATCCTCGCGTGCGTCCTTGTCGTGCGGGAAGCGTATCCCGAGCACGCGCGCGCCGAATACTGCGCACAGCGACATCATGGCGAAGGAGAGCACGAAGATCAGCCACGGATGGCTGAAAGGTCCGTTCATGAGCTGACCTCGGCACCCGCGATGCGCCGCCCGGCAAGCCGGGAGTCGAGCGACCAGGCGCCGCCCAGGGAGTCGGGGAACACCACCAGCCCGACCAGCAGACGAACGAAGATCGACCAGCCGGGAGCCTTTGTTGCGAACAGCGTGGTGCGCCAATCCATGTTCTTTTGCTTTCCCGGGTTGATCTGCGCAATCTCGAGGGTGGATTATTGCCCATCAACCGCACCGTCGCACGTCCGCGCCGTTCCATTGGAGTCACGCTGATGCAGACGCTCGAGGAGACACTGCCGATCGCCGGCCTGCTGTGTCTGGCACTGGTCCCGTGGCAGGGGCTCGGCGCCGCAGTGCCGCCGACCATGCAGGCCGCCGCGATCGATCGTGCGGGAGGGCCGGACGTGCTGACTCTGCACACGCTGCCGGTTCCCAAGCCTGCCGCGGATGAAGTGCTCATCGCTGTACACACCGCCGGCGTGGGCGTGTGGGACGCGGGGCTACGTGAGCATCCGACCGAGATCAGCCACTCGCATTTTCCACTGGTGCTCGGCACCGACGGCTCGGGGCTCATCGCAGCGGTCGGCGCGCAGGTGCGCGGCTTCAAGGTCGGTGATCAGGTTTACTCCTACAGCTGGGACAATCCCCAGGGCGGCTTCTACGCTGAGTATGTTGCCGTACCGGCGAAACTGGTGGGCCACGTCCCGCCGGGCCTGAGTCTGCGGGACGCAGGCGCAATCGCAACGACGGCGCTGACGGCGATCCAGGGGATTGACGATGCGCTGCACGTCAAGTCCGGCGAGACGCTGATCATCCACGGCGCCGCCGGCGGTGTCGGCAGTCTCGCGCTGCAGTTCGCGAAGCTCAGGGGTGCACGGGTGCTGGCGACGGCCAGCGGAGAGGACGGCTTGAGTTTCGTGAAGCATCTGGGGGCCGACGCTGCAGTCGACGGGCGTCAGGGAGACATCGTCGCTGGCGCCAGGACGTTCGCGCCGGCGGGAATCGACGCCGTGCTGGCGCTCGCGGGCGGCGATGCGCTCGAGCGCTGCCTCGATGCGCTACAGCCCCGCGGGCGCGTCGCCTTTCCTTCCGGCGTGCGCCCCGAACCCAAGGCCCGCGGCACGATCACGATCGTCCGCTACGATGCCATCGCGGGCCCGGCGGAATACGAGCGGCTCAATCAGGCCATCACGGCGGCAAAGCTGCAGGTGCCGATCGCGGCGGAGTTTCCGCTCGCCGATGCCGCCAAGGCGCAGGAGCGGATGCAGTCCGGGCATGTGCTCGGGAAGATCGTGCTGCGCGTCCGTTGAAGCGTCGCGCGAGTCGCGGCAGCAATCGCGCACGCCAGCTGCGCAGTTGACGCCCGCGTCGTGTCGCTACGCGGCCGGCGGGGCGCCGCCTTCCCGGCGACGCCGCTCCACGAAGGAGTTGAGCGCGTCCTGCACGGCCGCGTCTATCGGTGGCGGCTGGAAAGAGGCGAGGGTGGCACGCCATACGGCGCAGGCCCGCTCGGTCGCGGTCTTGCCTCCGGCTTCCGACCACACCCCGTAGTTGCGCCAGTCCGAGATCAGCGGCGCATAGAAAGCGTCGCGATAGCGCTGCATGGTGTGAGCGGCGGCGAAGAAGTGGCCTCCCGGGCCCACTTCCGCGACCGCCTCGATACCGATCTCGTCCGCCGAGGCCGCGACCGGCTGAAACAGCTCCGCGAACATCTGCAGCATTTCAACATCGAGAATGAACTTCTCGAACGAAGCGGTCAGACCGCCTTCCAGCCAGCCGGCCGCGTGCAGCACGAAATTGCAGCCGCCGAACAGCGCACCCCACAGGCTCATCTGCGCCTCGTAGGCGGCCTGTGCGTCGGGCGCGTTGGAGGCGGTCGCGCTCGAGCAGCGCCACGGTACGCCGATGCGGCGGGCCAGCTGGCCGGCTCCGAAGGCCGCCTTGGCGTACTCGGGCGTGCCGAACGCCGGTGATCCGGACTTCATGTCGACGTTGGAGGTGAAGCTGCCGTACATGACGGGCGCACCCGGACGCACCGTCTGGCTGAGTGTGATGCCGAACAGCGCCTCGGCATGCGCGAGCGTCAACGCGCCGGGGATGGTCACCGGCGCCATCGCGCCGGCCAGTGTGAACGGCGTGACGATCATCAGCTGCCCGTGCCTGGCGAAGGTGATGATGCCGTCGGTCATCGGCACATCGAGCTGCAGCGGCGAGTTGGTGTTACAGATGCTGAAGCAGCGCGGCGCAGCCTGAAAGGTCTCTTCGTCGACTCCGTGCGCGATGCGCAGCATGGCGAAGCAGTCGGCGAGCTGCCCATCGCCGCGGCAGTAGATGTTCGGTGCCTTGTTGCTCAAGGTGAGCTGCGCGAGGGTCGTATCGAGGTGACGTTCGGCCACCGAGGTATCCTGCGGCTCGGTCGTCTGACCGAGGACGTGAATGACCTCGAAGGACTGCGACAGGCGCACGAAGTCGCGAAAGTCCTCGATGGTGCCGGTGCGCTTGCCACGCTCGAGATCGCTCACGCTCGGGGGCCCTGCGACCGGCGCAAACACCACGTGCGCTCCACCGATGCGGCAGGAGCGCGCCGGATCGCGCGCCACGAGACTCACCTCGGACGGGACCGAGGTAAGCGCCTCGTTCACCATGCCGGGATCCAGCCGCACCATCTGACTCGCTTCGTCGACCCTGGCGCCGGCCGATGCGAGCACCGCGCGCCCCTGGGGCGACAACACCCGCATCCCAAAGCGCTCGAGGATTCCGAGCGCAGCCGTGTGCATGCTCTCGATCTGGTCGTCGGAGAAGATCCTGACCGGCTCGAAGGGATTGGTGAGGTTGCGGTAGCGGGTCGAGCGCTCCGGCTGCGCGCTGGCGCCGGCCCGGTGGGGCTCTCGCCTGCGAGGTCTCGTCATGTAGGGCGCCACGCTGTGAAAATGTTCGGGATCGTGGCAATAGATCGCAAGGTCGCCGGCAGGTCAAGCGGCGAAAAGGCATAGGCTCCGGCGAAAAACGCATAGTCCGCCGAGAGCGGGCGCTGCGGCCCGGGCGCCGGCATCCTTGCCGAACGGAACGCGGGCCGGCGCGGGGCGGCGCAGGCCGCCCCGCGAGGGCTCAGTCAGGCAGGAGGCTAGTGACGATGCTCGTTGGCGGCTTCGGCGGCTTGCTTCAGCTCGCGATTGACCTGATCGAGCAGGTCCTTGGCTTTTGCAGCGTGACCGTTCATATCCCATTCGTTGGCGGACTGCGCGGCGCTGATCTTCTCGTAGGCCTGCGTAGACAGGCGCTGTGCGGCGGCGAGATTCGGGTGCTTGTGGGCACTGATGTCGTCGACCGGCGGAGCAGCGACGGCGGCGGATACCAGCAGCGCCAGCGGCGCGGCGCATAACAGGAACTTTCCACTCATGGCGACCTCATGCGGTGATGTTGGGAATGCCCGGCGCGCCGGGCGGTGCGCAGTCTGTAATCCAACCCACGGCAACGCAAACGCAGGGGCGCAGGACTGCGACCGGCCTCTCAGAACGCCTTGGCGACCTCGGCGGCCGCGCGGTGAATCGCCGCACGGATGCGCGGATAGGTGCCGCAGCGGCAGATGTTGCCGCTCATGGCGGCGTCGATGTCGGCGTCACTCGGCCGGGGCTTGCTCGCGAGCAGCGCACAGGCGGACATGAGCTGCCCGACCTGGCAGTAGCCGCACTGTACGACGTCGATCTCGGTCCAGGCGCGACGCAGCGCCTCCGCCTGCCGCCCCTCGAGCCCCTCGATCGTGATCACCTCGCGCGTCCCGACCGCCGCCAGCGGAGTGACGCACGAGCGCACCGCCTCACCGTCGAGGTGCACCGTGCATGCCCCGCACAGTGCCTTGCCGCAGCCGAACTTGGTACCCACGAGCCTCAGCTCCCCGCGCAGCACCCACAGGAGCGGCGTTTCGGGCCCGGCGGCGACGGCGAAGGTCTGTCCGTTGATCTTGAGCCTGGTCACGTAGTCCTTCTCCGGGTCATACAGGCTTCAAAGGCAGCGTGCGCAGCCGCTGGCCGGTGAGGGCGAATAGCGCGTTGGCCACCGCCGGCGCAATGGGCGGCGTGCCGGTCTCGCCGACGCCACCGGGCACGGCGGTATCGGCGATGATCTCGGTGACGATGTCGGGGCACTCGAACATGCGCAGCGGCACGTAGTCATGGAAGTTGCTCTGCCGCACCCGGCCGTCTTCGAGCGTGATCTCACCGTGCAGGGCAGCGCTCAGTCCGTAGACGATGCCGCCCTCGATCTGCTGGCGGATGAGATTGGGGTTGACGGCGACGCCGCAGTCGATCACGCAGGCGACGCGATGCACGCGGATCTTGCGACCACCGGTCACGGAAACTTCCGCAACCTGGCCGACGATGCTGCCAAAGCAGCGGTGCAGCGCCACCCCGCGCGCCCGCCGAGCGTCATCGGCACCGGCCGACACCGGTGTGGCCCAACCGGACAGCTCCCGCAGGCGCTTGAGAACCCGCAGGTGCCGGGTGTTGCCCGTCAGCAATCGCTCGCGGTAGGCGAGCGGATCCTGTCCCGCCGCGGCGGCGACCTCGTCGATGAAGGATTCGACGAAGAAAGCATTCTGCGAGTGGCTCACCGAGCGCCAGATGCCCATGCTGACCGGCGTCTCGACGCTGCGGTGCGCAACGCGTGCACTGGGGAATGCATAGGCGGTGTTGGCGGCACCGTCGCTGGACATGTCGGCGAAGGAAGGCGCACCGAGGCTCGAGCCTGCGGTGGTCATTTTCCAGGCAATGAGATTGCCCGTGGCATCGATCCCCGCGTGGCAACGCGCCTGGAAGGCCGGGCGGAAATAGTCGTGGGCGATGTCCTGCTCGCGCGACCAGATGAGCTGCACCGGGGCACCCTGGGTCTCGCGGGCGAGGCGCGCGGCCTGCTGCAGGCAGTCGGTGAGATAGCGGCGGCCGAACCCTCCGCCGAGGTAGGGCACGCGGATCTCGACCTTGCTCGCCGGTATTGCGAGTACCCGCGCGACATCGGCACGGGCGAAGCCCGCCGCCTGGGTCGCGGCCCACACAGTCGCGGCGCCGTCCTTGAACTGCACGGTGGCGTTCATCGGCTCCATGGTGGTGTGAGCCAGGAGCGGCACCCGATAGTCAGCCCGGATGGTTTTCGCGGCACGAGCGAGCGCGGCTGTGACGTCGCCTTTCTCGAGGTGCGCGCGGCCCTCGCTGGTGTCGAGCGCCCTGGTCAGATCGTCGAAGATCCTCTGGCTCGAGAGTCCGGCCGCGCTCCCGTGGTCCCAGTCGATGCGCACCAGCTCGAGGGCACGCATGGCGTGAAAAGGTGTGTCGGCGATGACCGCCACGCCTCCAGCCGTCACACCGACGCTTCCGACTCCGCCCTTCACCGGATCGAGGGCCACCACCTTGCGCACCCCCGGGGCGGCGAGCGCCGGCGCGCCGTCGAAGCGAGCGACGCGGCCCCCGGCCGTGGGGCACATGGCGATGCTTGCATAGAGGAGCCCCGGCGGCAGCGCGTCGATGGCGAAGCTCGCTGAGCCATCGAGCTTGGGCGCGTTGTCGATGCGGCGCAGCGGCCGGCCGATGAGCCGGAACTGCGCCGGACTCTTCAGCGTGATCGTGCGCGGCAGCCCCTGGCGCGCCGCCCGCGCGGCGAGCTCGCCGTAGGTGGCGCTGCGGCCGGAAGCGTGCAGCACGCGCCCGGCGTCGGTGTGACACTCAGTGGCGGGCACGCCCCACGACTGCGCGGCAGCGCCGATCAGCATGAGGCGCGCGGTGGCCCCCGCCTCGCGCAGCGGCAGCCACTGATCGCGGATGCTCGAGGAGCCGCCCGTGCCGCTCAGGTTCGGGATCTCGCGCAGGATGCGACGTACCACATGGCGCGCGGTGCGCTCGAACACTCCGTGATCGTCCGGGTCGAACATCGACTCGACGATCGCCGCCTGATTGTTGTAGATCGAATCGAGCGGCGCCTGCTCGAGACGCACGCTCTCCCAGGCGGCGTCCAGCTCCTCTGCCAGCAGCATGGCAAGGCCGGTGTGCGCGCCCTGGCCCATCTCCGCCTGCGACATCATCACCACCACACTGCCGTCGCTGCCGACCTTGACCCAGCCGTTGAGCGCCGTCTCCCCGGGTGACAGCGGCAGCGGGTGCGCGGGCAGCAGACGCTGGCGCGGCGGGGCGGCCAGCCAGCCGACGATCAGCGCGCCGGCAGCGCCGGCGGTCCCGAGCAGGAAGTGTCGGCGTTTGATGTGCATCGGAATCGGATGGCAGTGTCAAGTGCACCCGGCGCAAATTCAAGCGCGCCGCACATGAATGGCAGCGCATGAGGCGCAGGGGTTGCCGGTCATGATAACTTTGCCATCCCTGAGGTCAGGTAAGGAGTCAGCGACGGATGCCGAGCAAAATTCCCCACGCCCGCAAGCGCGGTTGGATCGTCCCGATCGGCGGCGCGGAGAATAAGGAGAATGACCCCCGGATCCTCGAGCGCTTCGTGCGCGTCTCGGGGGGCGATAAGGCCGATATCGTCGTCATCCCCACAGCCAGCCGCGTACACGAGACCGGGGCCCGCTATGAGGAGCTGTTCAAGGAACTCGGCGCCGCGCGCGTGACGGTGATGGACTTTGACACGCGCCGCGACTGCCATGAGCCGGGCCGCCTCGAGCGCATCGAGAAAGCCAGCGGCATTTTCTTCACCGGTGGCAACCAGCTGCGGCTCACGACGCTGCTCGGCGGCACGCCGGTTGCGAAGCTCATTCGCGCGCGCAATGCCCACGGGGTCACCGTCGGCGGCACCAGCGCCGGGGCGAGCATTCTCTCCGAGCACATGATCGCCGCCGGCGATGAGGGCTCCTCGATCATCGCCGGCAGCGTGCGGCTCGCGCCGGGGCTGGGTCTCACCAACCGTTTCATCATCGACCAGCATTTCCGCCAGCGTGACCGCCTGGGGAGACTGCTGACCGCGCTGGCGTACAACCCGTTCTCGGTCGGCATCGGGCTCGACGAGGACACCGCGGCGTTCATCGGGCCCGACGAGACGGTCGAAGCCGAGGGCACTGGCGGCGTAACCATCGTGGATGGCGCGGACGTGAGCTACTCCTCCATCGACAGTGTCGAGGAGGGTCAGCCGGTTTGCATGCTGGGCCTGAAGCTGCATATGCTGGTGGCGGGCGCAACCTTCAACCTGCACACGCGCATCGCCACCGCTCCGAATCTGGTCCAGTCGAAGGAGTGATGACCACTTAAGCCCAATCCCGCGCGACAAGTTGCCGTTGAACAACTATTACTATTGCTCCGAGAGCAACACCTATGCGCATCCTCGATCGTTCCGTGTATGTCGGTCCGTCGCTGTACGCGCGCTTCCCCGTCATCCGTCTGGAACTGGACCTCGGTGGCCTCGAAGCGTGGCCCACCGGGCGCCTGGGGCCGCGCTTCGTCGACGCGCTCGCGGCGGCCCTTCCCGGGCTCGCCGAGCACGGCTGCTCGTATCGTGAGCCGGGTGGCTTCTTCCGCCGCATGCGTGAGGGCGAGGGCACCTGGCTCGGCCACGTGCTCGAGCACGTCGCGATCGAGCTGCAGAACATCGCCGGCGAAGAGGTGACCTTCGGCAAGACCCGCAGCGCCGCCGCTCCCGGCGTCTACACCGTGGTCTACGAGTACGCGCAGCGCGACGAAGGTATCGCGGCCGGCGAGCTGGGGCTGCGCCTGCTGGCCTCGCTCCTGCCGGCCGAGCTGCGCCCCGCCGACAGCGTGCCAGCGGAGTGGAGCTGGGCCGAGGCGCGCGATCAGTTCATCCGCTTCGCGCAGCGGCGGGCGCTTGGCCCCTCGACCGCTTCCCTGGTGCGCGCCGCTGAGCAGCGCGGTATCCCCTGGCTGCGCCTGAACGATCAGTCACTCGTTCAGCTCGGTCACGGCAAGTACCAGCAGCGCCTCCAGGCGACCGTCACCGGTCGCACCCCGCACATCTCGGTGGAGCTCGCCAGCGATAAAGAAGAAACCAACAAGATCCTCGCCAGCCTCGGGCTCCCCGTGCCCCAGCAGGAGCTGGTGCAAAGCGAAACCCAGGCGGTGCGCGCCGCGCGGCGCATCGGCTTTCCGGTGGTCACCAAGCCCTACAACGGCAACCACGGCCGCGGCATCTCGATCCGCCTCACCAGCGAGGAGGAGGTGGCGCACGGCTACAAGATCGCGCGCGAGCATTCGCGCTCGGTGGTCGTCGAGAGCTTCCTCGAGGGTGAGGATCACCGGTTGCTGGTGGTGAACGGCGAGCTGGTCGCCGCGACCCGGCGCACGCCCGGCCACGTGGTGGGCGACGGCGAGCACACGGTCGCCGAGCTCATCGACCTCGTCAATCAGGACCCACGCCGCGGCGTGGGGCACGAGAAGGTGCTGACCCGGCTCGAGCTCGATGCCCAGGCGGAAAAAATGCTCGGACGTGCCGGCCTCATGCCCGAGTCCGTGCCACCCAAGGGGCAGGTCGTCTACCTGCGTTCGACGGCCAACCTGTCGACCGGCGGCACGGCGACCGATGTGACCGACGTGATACACCCCGACAACCGCGAGATGGCCGAGCGCGCGGTGCGGGCGATCGGGCTCGATGTCGGCGGGGTCGACTTTCTTTCGAAGAACATCACCGAGAGCTACCGCACGATCGGCGGCGGCATCTGCGAGGTGAACGCCGCGCCGGGATTTCGCATGCACGTGGCGCCGAGTGAGGGTACCGCGCGCGACGTTGCCGCCCCGGTAATCGACATGCTGTTTCCGCCGGGCGCGCCTTCGCGCGTGCCGATCACCGCGATCACCGGCACGAATGGCAAGACCACCACCGTGCGCATGCTGGCGCACATCACCAAGATGGCGGGCTTCACCCCGGGTGTCACGACCACTGATGGCGTCTACATCGACGGACAGCGCACCGTGC
This sequence comes from Steroidobacteraceae bacterium, assembly GCA_036008385.1. GTDB lineage: Bacteria > Pseudomonadota > Gammaproteobacteria > Steroidobacterales > Steroidobacteraceae > 13-2-20CM-66-19. The sequence goes on along the minus strand of DASYNX010000074.1, from coordinate 68,318 downwards.
AGGGCGACATGACCGGACCGGTCTCGGCCCGCATGGTGCTCGCCGACCCGCAGATCGACATCGCGGTGCTCGAGACCGCGCGCGGCGGCCTGCTGCGCGCTGGCATGGGGGTGAACGAGGTGAACGTTGGCGCCGTGCTCAACGTACAGCCCGATCATCTGGGGCTGAAAGGCATCGATACGCTCGAGCAGCTCGCCGAGGTCAAGCGCGTCGTGATCGAGGTGGCTACCGACTGCGCAGTGCTGAACGCGGACGATGCGCTGGTGCTGAAGATGTCGGGCTACACCGAGGCCAAGCACATCTGCTACGTCACCATGAATCCGCAGCACACGCTGGTGCGCGAGCATATCCGCGCCGGGGGACGCGCCTGCGCGCTGGAAGCGGGCGTCAACGGCCAGATGATCACGCTGTACGACAAGAACGGCCACATTCCGCTCTTGTGGACGCACCTGATTCCGGCAACCCTGGAGGGCCGCGCCACGCACAACGTACAGAACGCGATGTTCGCCGCGGCCATGGCGTTCTCGCTCGGCATCAAGCTGGACGCTATCCGCCAGGGCCTGCGCACCTTCGACTCGACCTTCTTCCAGGCCCCGGGGCGCATGAATCTCTTCGACGAGCACCCGTTCAAGGTGCTGTTCGACTACGGGCACAACGCGCCCGCGGTCGCGGCGATGGCCGATCTCGCGCAGCGCCTGGATGTCATGGGCCGGCGCATCGTGGTGCTGGCCGGTCCCGGCGACCGGCGCGACGAGGATCTGATCGCCATCGCGGGCGCGGTCGCAGGAAGGTTCGATCACTATATCTGCCGCCGCGACGACAGCCTGCGCGATCGCAAGCCCGACGAGGTGCCGCGCATTCAGGCCGCGGCACTGCGGGCGGCGGGCGTGCGCGAAGAGGCGATCTCCATCATTCCCGACGAGCAGGAGGCGATCAACGCGGCACTCAACATGGGGCAGCCGGGGGATCTGGTGCTGATCTTCGCCGACGCGCTGGTGCGCTCGTGGAAGCAGATCACCAAGTTCAAGCCGGCGGGCGCGCCGGCCGCTGCGGCTGCGCCGCCGCCGCCGCAGCCCTCGTTCGTGACGGACGCGGCACCCCACGGCGCTCAGCGTCTCGGCGAGGCGCCGCCTCCCGCTTTCAGCCTCGAGGGCCTCATCCGTGATGAGCGCGGCGTACACTTCGCGCCGGAGGCCGAGGACTGAGCGCCGCCCTCGTGCTGCCGTTCGAGTCCTCACGGCGTCTCACGGGCGCGAACCTGTTCTTCGCCTGCAGCGGCGCGCAGCTGGAGACGGTCGGAATCACGCCCGATGCGGCCCTGCTCGCCGGCTGGCGCGCGCGCGCCGAGCGTGCGCGCGGGCACCTCGGGTGGGAGATGCCAGGGGTCGTCGCGCGGGTGCACGCGGGCGGCGCCTCACTCGCGCTCGCCGCCCCCGTCGATGCGCTCTACGTCGCCACCGAGGTCAACGAGTGGGCGTTGTGCGCGGCGCTTCTCGCGCAGCAGCCGCAGCACTGGGCTGCTCTCGAGGCGGCGCTCCAGGCTGAGGCACTCGAGGACGCGGCCGACCCCGCTCAGGTCATCCCACCGGTGCTCGAGGAAACGGCCGCCCTCGAACGCTTCCGCCGTCTCGCCGAGCGCGAGGCGCGTCCCGCGCTGCGCGCAGTGCTGGCAGATGCAACAGCCCGCGGCCTGCCCCACGTTCTCGATGACGACATCCTGACACTCGGCGCCGGGTCCGGCGGCCGCGACTTCGCACTCGCCTCGCTCCCGGAGCCGTCGAACGTGCCCTGGGGAGAACTGCTCGACATCCCCACCGCGGTGGTGACCGGCTCGAACGGCAAGACGACCAGCGTGCGGCTGATTGCCGCCTGCACCCTGGCCGCCGGCGGGCTGCCCGCCTACTGCTGCACCGATGGGGTGTTTCTCGCCGCCGAGCTGCTCGCGAGCGGCGATTACTCGGGCCCGGCCGGCGCACGCCGCGTCATGCGTGAGCGCCGCGCGCAGGCCGCGGTCGTCGAGACGGCGCGTGGCGGGATCCTGCGTCGCGGGATCGCGCTGTCACACGCACACGTGGCGCTGGTCACCAACGTGAGTGCGGATCACTTCGGTGAGTACGGCATCGACGACCTCGAAGGACTCGCCGACGTCAAGCTCTCGGTCGCGGGCCTGCTGGGCGCCGGGGGTTTGTTGGTGCTCAACGCCGAGGATGTGCAGCTCCTCGCCCGGGCGCCGCGACTGGCGGAGCGCTTCGGAGCCACTCCGCCGCTCGCGTGGTTTGCGCTCGATGCGGACCACGGCGTGCTGCGCGCGCATCGTGCCGCGGGAGGTTCGACCTGCGGCGTGCGCAGCGGGCGGCTGATCCTCGGTCACGCCGCGGCGCAGCACGACCTGGGGGCGATCACTGCGATGCCGCTGACCGTCGAGGGGAGTGCCACCTACAACATCGGGAATCTCGCGGGCGCGGCGCTCGCCGCGGCAGCGCTCGGTGTGCCGCCGGCGACTATCGGCGCCGTGTTTGCGCGCTTCGGCACAGCGGTCACGGACAACCTCGGCCGCTTGATGCGCTTCGAGCGCGACGGCGTTCGGATACTCGTGGACTATGCGCACAACCCCGAAGGGCTGCGCGGGCTGCTGCAGGTGGCCGAGCATCTGCGCGGCGGCCGCGGCAGGCTCGGAATGCTGCTCGGGCACGCCGGCAACCGCCGCGACGCCGAGATCGAAGCGCTCGCCTCCGCCGCGGCGGAATTTCACCCGGCGCTCATCGTCATCAAGGAGAACGAGGCGCATTTGCGCGGCCGCCCGTCCGGAGAGATCCCGCGATTGATCCATGCCACGCTGCGGCGCGCCGGACTGCCAGAGGAGTCGCTGCCGATCCGCATGAGCGAGCTCGAGGCGGTACGCTGCGCGCTCGAATGGGCGCGGCCGGGGGACGTGCTGGCGCTGCCGGTGCATTCCTCGGCGGCTCGCGAGGCGGTGCTCGTGATGCTGGCGGGCTAGCTGCCGCTGTCAATGCACGCCGGTGAGCGCGCTGTAGCCGTCCCAGATGATCTCGATCCCGATACACATGAGAATGAAGGCCGACAGGCGCACCACGACCTCGAGACCCGTCTCCCCGAGCAGCCGGCCGATGGTCTCGGCAAAGCGGTAGGCGAGGTAGATGCTGATCGCGATCGCAATCACGCCGAGCAGAGCGCCGGTCGCGTGCTCGGCGAGCTCGGCGACCGGCGGGATCCCCGCGGACTTGCGACTGCCGATGGTGATCGCCACCGACATGGAGCCCGGTCCCACGGTCATCGGCATGGTGAGCGGATAGAAGCTGCCGACCCTGCGCGGTGCACCACCGGTGGGCTCGGCGTGATCCGACCAGTTCTCCTGCGACAGAAGCTTCCAGCCGAGCGCCGCAACCACCAGTCCGCCGGCAATGCGCAGCACTGGCAGCTGGATGCCGAAGACCTCGAGCAGATAGGGGCCGAGCACCAGTGAGCCGAGCAGCAGTGCGAAGCCGTTGATCGCCACCTGGCGCGCCAGCACCCGCCGCTCCTCGCCGCTGACGCCGGCAGTCAGGGCGAGGAAGAACGGCGCGCCCTCGATCGGGTTGACGATCGGAAAAAGTCCCGCGAACGTCAGCAGGAATGCGCCGACGACGCCGCTCACGTCGCAGGCGCTTTGAGGAGCAGGTCCAGGGCCGCTTCCACCTTCTTCGCGCGCTGGTCGCCGACGTGCAGCTCACCGGGCACGCTGCCGTACAGCAGACCGTCGCGTCCGATCAGGTAGAAGGTAGGCCAGTACTGATTGTGGAGGGCGTTCCAGTAAGAGGAGTCGCCGTCGATCATCACGGGGTAGTGGATGCCGAGCCGTTCGACCGCGTGGCGCACCGCACTGGGACTTCTCTCCGCCGACAGTTCCGGTGTGTGCACGCCGATGATGATGAGCCCTCCGCCCGCCTTGCTGCGCTCGATCGACTCCACCCAGGCCCGCGAGTTAAGGCAGTTCACGCATTCGAAGGCCCAGAATTCCACCAGCACCACCTTGCCCCGCAGTGATGCGAGCGTCACGGGGTCGGAGTTGATCCAGTCGTCGGCCTGACGGTGGGTGAACTCTGGCGGTGTGCTCGGAGCAGCCACCGCCAGCGCCGCCAGGGCGAGCAGCGGCAGCAACACGCTCTGCCTGAGAGGTTTCATATACCATCCCACCGGGAACGTTTGTCAGTATGAACGGCAGCATTGGCGTTGTCACCGGCCGCGCGGGGCTCCCTCGATGAGCCGCGCGTTCGTGCGTGAGTCCGATCAGGACGCCGGCACGCTCCCGGAGCTGCCGCTGAGTCCCCACCCGAATTTCGTCACGCCGCGCGGCCTGAGCGCCATCGAGGCGCGCGTGCGCGAGCTCGAGGCGCAGCGGCAGGCCGCCCGGGCGGGCGATGATATCGCGCTGCGCGCCCGTATCGAGCGCGACCTGCGCTACTGGAACGCACGGCGCGCGAGTGCCCGTGTGGTGGGTCCGGCTACAGCCACGGAGCGCGTGCGCTTCGGCATGCGCGTGACGTTGCGCCTGAGCTCCGGCCCGACCCGCAGTTATCGCCTGGTCGGCGAGGACGAGGCCGATGTCGCGCAGGGGCTGCTCAGCTGGCAGGCGCCGCTCGCTCAGTCACTGCTCGGTCGTGAGGCGGGCGAGGTGGTGCCCTTTCAGGGAGTTGAAGCCGAAATAGAGAGCATCGAGGTGTGAGGCCGCTGCGCCAGCGCGCGGCTCACGATGCGCTCGGCGCTGAGCGGCGGCAGCTCGAGCAGAGCGGTGGCTGCGCGGATGCGCTGCGCCGTGTCCGGAGCGAGCCGCCGGTGGGCACGATACAGCCGCGTGCGCACCGTCGTCTCGTGTATGCCGAGCGATGCAGCAGTCTCGATGCCGCTGACTCCCTCGACCACGCGCAGCACGTACACGGTGCGAAACACCGCCGGCAGCGAGGCGATCGCCTGCTCGAGCTCGCGTCGCTCGCGCAGCTCCTCGGCGCCTGCGCCCGGGGCGGCCGGGCTCGCCAGATCCGTGGCTGAGGGCGACGGGGCAGGTGCCGCTGCCGCGCGCGTGCAGGCACGCACGGTGCGCGCCTGGTTGAAGACCAGCCGCGTCAGCCACGCGGCGAATTTTCCCGTCGACTCATAGCGGCTGAGTCCGGCGAACGCCGCGAGAAAGGAATCGAGCACGGCGGCCTCGGCGTGCTCGTCATCCATGAGCACGCTGCGCGCGACGCGAAACAGACGGCGGCTGTAGCGGCGGATGAGTGCCTCGAGCGCGCGCGCGTCGCCGCCGCGCGCGCGCTCCATGAGCAGCAGGTCCGGCAGAGCCTCAGGCCCCGCGCCCGGCATCCCACCGCGCCGCAGGTGTTTGCTGCCTGTGTCGAGCCCGGGGGACTGGAGTGTCGGTTCGAGCATGTGCATCACCCTCTGCTGTGTATCCTAAGACCACCATGACGAGGAGACCGGTCGGGCGGGCCGCCTATTGCGCAGCCTGCGCTCTTATGGCGCTCCCGGCTGCCGTTCCGGCAGCCGAGCCCCAGCCGGCGGCCGCCGCCGTGCATCCGCAGCGCTGGCCGAAGCTGCGGCCCGCGCTCGCGCGCGATCCGCAGCTCGAAGAACGCGTCGAGCTGCTGCTCGCGCGCATGACTCCCGAGCAGAAGGTCGGTCAGCTCATCCAGGCCGACATTGGCAGCATCGCTCCCGATGAGCTGCGGCACTATCCCCTCGGTTCCATTCTGAACGGCGGCAACTCCTCGCCCCGCGACGACAAGCTGGCGGCACCGAGTGAGTGGCTGAAGCTCGCCGACCGGTTCTACGAGGCCTCGGCCGGCGACCCCGCATCCCCGGGACTCCCGGTGCTGTGGGGCACCGACGCCGTCCACGGCCACAACAACATCCCCGGCGCGACCCTCTTTCCGCACAATATCGGGCTGGGAGCCGCGCGCGACGCGCAGCTGATCCGCCGCATCGGCGAGATCACCGCGCTCGAGGTGCGGGTGACCGGGCTCGACTGGGCCTTCTCCCCGACCGTGGCCGTGGCCCGCGACGCCCGCTGGGGCCGTACTTACGAGAGTTACTCCGAGGACCCGCAGCTGGTGCGCGCCTACGCCGCCGCCATGGTCACCGGACTGCAGGGCGACCCGGGCACGCCGCAGTTCCTCGATGCCGCACACGTGCTGGCGACCCCGAAGCACTTTGTCGGCGACGGCGGCACCGATGGCGGCCGGGACGAGGGCGACAACACCGCGAGCGAGAGCGAGCTGCGCGATCTCGACGCCGCCGGCTACCAGGCGGCGATCAGTGCCGGTGCGCAGACCGTCATGGCGTCGTACTCGAGCTGGCACGGCGTGAAAATGCACGGCAACCGCGCACTGCTCACCGAGGTGCTCAAGGGACGCATGGGCTTCGACGGCTTGGTTGTCGGCGACTGGAACGGGCACGCGCAACTGTCCGGGTGCACGCCGGTGAGCTGCGCGGCGGCGGTGAATGCCGGCCTCGACGTGCTCATGGCACCGGACGGCTGGCGCGAGCTCCATACCAACATGCTGGCGCAGGTCCGCTCCGGGGAGATTCCCGCCGCGCGGCTCGACGATGCCGTGCGGCGTGTGCTGCGCGTCAAGCTGCGCGCCCGTCTCGATCGCGAGGGGCGCCCGTCGTCACGGCCGTTCAGCGGCCACTACGAGTTGCTGGGCTCGCCCGCCCACCGCGCGGTGGCGCGTCAGGCGGTGCGCGAGTCGCTGGTGCTGTTGAAGAACCGCAATCACCTTCTGCCGCTGGCGCCGCGCACGCGCGTCCTGGTGGCCGGCGATGCCGCCGACAGCATCGCCCGGCAGAGCGGTGGCTGGACCATCGACTGGCAGGGCACCGAGCCCAACCAGGACTTCCCCCACGGGGAGACGATCTGGGCCGCGATCGCGCGCTGCGTGGCGGCTGCGGGCGGCACCGCCACGTTGAGCCCGGGCGGCGAGTTCAGCGTCCGGCCCGACGTCGCCATCGTGGTGTTCGGCGAGCATCCCTACGCAGAGTTCGCCGGCGACGTGACGACGCTCGAGTACAGCCCGGGCGACAAGCACGATCTGGCGCTGCTGCGCCGGCTGCGCGCACAGGATGTGCCGGTGGTGGTGGTGTTGCTGTCGGGCCGGCCGCTGTGGGTCAATGCCGAGCTCAACGCCGCCGACAGCTTCGTCGCAGCCTGGCTGCCTGGACCCGAGGGCGGTGGCATTGCCGATGTGCTGTTCCGCTCACCCGGCGGCGCCGTGCACTTCGACTTTCGCGGCCGACTGCCGTTCTCCTGGCCACGCTCGCCGCGGCCGCCGGCGGTGGATCGCCGCGGCGGTGAGCCGCCGTTGTTTCCGTTCGGCTATGGACTGACCTATCGCGACGACGGTTACCTGCCGCAACTGCCCGAGGCGGACTCGTCAACCGATTCCGCGCCGGCGCACTGACTACTCACTCGCGGTCGCGCCCACCGCGACCCAGGCGAGGTCGGCGTTCGAGACCGAGCCGACGTTGAAGCTGCGGGCGGCGGCCGCCATGCGCATCAGTGCCTGACCGAGCGGCATAGGCGGGGCGGTCACGCCTTTCTTCGCCTTGTGGAAGCGTACCGGATTGATCCGGGCGACGACGTAGTTGCGCAGGTACGGCGACTTGAATCCGCGCGCCTGCAGCGTCGCGATGATGGTCTTCACCCGCGCATCGATGGCGCTGAGACGCGCCGCGTAGTCCGCGCGCTCACTCAGGCTCGCGCTCAGCGTGCGCTCGCTGAAGCGGTCCACCTTCTTCAGGAATGCGCTGTAAGCGCCGCCGGCAAAACGCGGCGATTTCTCGTAGACGATGCCGAGAGTGAGCAGCTCCGGTGACTCGAATTCCGCGGCGAAGCCGCTCTCGCGCTCCGTGCCGCGGCGCCGCGCGAGGTTGCGTGCCATGCGCACCACCTCGAGGCTGCGATCCTTGAGGTTGTGAGCCTTTTCGGTATTGAGCGCCAGGATCCGGTAGGCGAGCGACTCATCCGGGGAGATGAGCGCGGTAATCTGCTTCAGGCCGAGCACCTTGCCGGCTGCGAGTCGGTGGCGGCCGTTGGGAGTCCAGAGCCTGCCGTCCTCGCCGCGCACTACGATGAGCGGATCGAGAAACGCCGCGGTCTCCTCGATTTTCGCCGCGAGGCGCTTGGTGTGCGTCGGTGACAGATCGCGCTGGAACGGCGTGGGCTGAACGGCGGCGAGCGGCAGACTCGCGAGCAGCAGCGCACGTCCGCCGAACGGCTCGTGATACGCACCGATCGGCGCGCCGCCGGCGCTGCGCACCAGCGCGGCCAGCTCCGCCACCGCCGGGTCCTCGAGCGCGATGGCGACTTCAGCGGCGTCGAGTCCGCGCGTGGCCTTTCCCGGGGCAAGCTTGCCGCGGCTGCGCGCGCCGCCTGCGGCGCGGCGCGTGCCTGCGGCCGCGCTCTTGTTGCGTGTTGCCATAGCCTCTCTCTTCCGGAGCAGTGTGCGAGAATGACTGATTGATCAGGATGTTGCCATGGATCTCCTCATGCAGTCAGCGGGCGCTGCCGCGCTACCGGCGCAGCGCATCGACGCCGCCGGGCGCGCGCACGTCGATCAGCGCGCGGTGCTGGCGCTCGCCCTGCCGCTCATGGCCAACAGCGCAGTGCAGATCGTTCTCAATTTCACCGACATGTGGTTCACGGGGCGCATCTCCACCAAGGCGCTCGCCGCGGTGGGTGCGGTGCAATGGCTCATCGTGGCTGCCGTGCTGGTGCTCGGCGGGGCCGGCATGGCCGTGCAGACGCTCGTCGCGCAGAGCTTCGGCGCGCGTCGCTACGCCCGCGCCGGCCAGGCGGTGTGGACCGCGCTCTGGACCATGGCGTGCACGGCGCCGCTGTTCCTGCTGGTGGGGGCCGCGCGGCATCTGATCCTCGCGCCTTTCGGCTTCGATCCGGAGATCGAGCGGCTGGCGGGCGCGTTCTGGCTGCCGCGCATGGGCGGGGCATTCGTCGGGGCGGCGGAATGGGCCATGCTGGGCTTTTTCAACGGCATCGGCCGCCCGCAGGTCACCCTCCTCATCACCATCGTGACGACCGTGACCAACGCGGTGCTCAACCAGGTGTTCATCTTCGACTTCGGCTGGGGAATCGCCGGCTCCGCGTGGGCGACCAACGTCGCGCAACTCGCCGGCCTGCTGATGGGCGTAGCGCTGTTCCTGCGGGCCGACTATCGCCGCCGCTATCGCTCGCACGTGACCTGGCAGCCGCACGGCGCGCGCATGCTGCAGCAACTGCGGCTCGGTGTGCCGATGGGCCTGTCGCCGGCGGCGGACCTGCTGGGATTCGCCATCTTCCAGATGATGCAGACGCGGCTCGGCACCGCCGGCGGCGCCGCCACGCAGATGGTGGTGATGCTGACCTCGCTCGCTTACATGCCCGGCTTCGGCATTGCCTCCGCGGGCACGACGCTCGTCGGGCAGTCCGCCGGTGCCGGAGCGCGCGAGTGGGCGCAGCGGGTCGGCAACCGCGTCATCCTGCTCGCCGCGCTCTACATGGGCGGGATCGGCGTGCTCATTGCACTCGGCGGCCCCTGGGTGCTGCCACTGTTCGCCGGCGCGCACGACGCCGATTCGGCGGACGCGGTCGCGCTCGGCGTGCAGTTGCTGTGGTTCGCGGCCGCTTACCAGTTCTTCGACGGCCTCAATCTCGGCAGCAGCATGTGCCTGCGTGGCGCGGGGGACGTGCGCGTGCCTGCCGCCCTGGTCCTGCTGATCGCACTGCTGCTGTTCGCGCCGCTCGCCCATTCGCTGACCTTCGCGCCCGGTGAGGGCTGGGTGGATTTCCTGCCGCAGTACGGCTACGGCGCGATCGGCGGGTGGGTGGCGGTCCTCGTCTATGTCATCGTCCTCGGGAGCACGCTGTTCCTGCGCTGGCGCTCGCGCGCCTGGCAGGCGATCCGCATCTGAGCGCAAGGTCAGGTCCATGTTTATCACCCTTAAATCGCTGCTGTGTACGCGCCGGATCTGACCGTAGTGTTTCGCTCGCCGCGCCGACGCGCCTGCGAGGAGCGCCTGCTGGTGTTGACCGCCGTGGGAATCGAGGCGCAGATCGTTCGCGGCGAGAGCGAGTTTCTGCTCGAGGTGGCGAGCGTCGATGCCTGCGATGCGGCGCGCCACCTGCGGCAATACGAGATGGAGAACCGCGCGCCGCCGCCGCCGCCGCCACCACCGCGCCTGTACCCCTTTGCCTGGGCCGGATGCGTGGTCTATGCCATGGTGCTGCTCGGGGTCCCGTGGGTGATGTCGAACGGACTCGTGCGGCTCGATGCGTTCGATCTGGGCGAGCTCGATGCGGCGCGCGTGCAGGCGGGCCAGTGGTGGCGTGCGTGGACCGCGCTGACGCTGCACCTCGACGGCCCGCACCTCGCGGCCAACCTCGGCGCCGGCGTGTGGTTCGGCTACCTCGCGGCCCGGCAGATGGGCAGCGGGCTCGCGTGGCTGCTCACGGTGACCGGCGCCGCGATCGCCAACCTGCTCGAGGGGCTGTTGGGTCCCGCCGAGCACCGGGCGGTGGGGGCCTCCACTGCAGTCTTCAGCGCACTCGGGGCGATGTCGGCCTATGCGTGGCGTGAACGCTTCGCGCTGCCGCAGCGCTGGGCACGCCGCTGGGGACCGCTGATCGCCGGCGTGATCCTGCTCGGCTGGACCGGCGCGGGCGGTGAGGGGACCGACGTCGACGTGGTCGCCCACCTCGGGGGATTCGCGGTGGGCGCGCTGCTCGGTGCCACGGCGGCGCTGCCGCGCGTGCAGCGGCTGCTCGAGCGTATGCCGCAGCCGCTGAGCGGAGGTCTGGCGCTCGCCTCACTCGCGATCGCCTGGGCGTGCGCTCTGTCGAGCTGAGGCGATGACTTACGGGCCTTCCACTGAGTAACCCTGCGCCCGGAGCGCGGCGAGGGCGCCATGCTCGCCGAGCAGGCGATCCATCGATTGCACCGCCAGCGTGCCGCTGTTGCGCGCCAGGCTGTCCTCCACGGCAATCAGCCAATCGTCCTGGGCGCGTGCAATCAGCTGGCGCACCCGCCCGGAGGTGGAGACCGCCGCGACGCAGGCAGTGCGGTCATCGACATGCGGGAGTCGGCGCAGCGTCTCGACATCTCCGAGCGCCCAGGCGCGCGCGCGTGCCTGCATGGGCGCCAGGTCCGTCTCGAGCAGCGTCACCACCGACTCCAGACACGTGACCTCGCCGGCGAGCGGCGTCGCGCCGACATCCTTGAGCACGTCCACCGGGTCATCGATTCTCAGCTTGTCCTGGTGGATGCGCACGCCGTGGCGGCTGGCTAGGTTGAGCACTTCCTGCTGCACTTCGTTGTGCAGCGCGAGTCCTGCGGCGTCGAAGACGCGCGTGAGCAGCCGGCGCGCGGCCAGCATCGGGCGCAGCTCCTCGAGCTTGTCGTCGTGCGGATCGTAGCGGGCCTTGAGAGCGGCCACGCGCGCGTACAGGGCGGGTGGCACGGCCTCGCGCAGCGGCATGTGGTCCGGGGGCTTCTGCAGTCGACGCCACTCGATGTAGACCCGCAGCGCGGTGAATGGATTGGCGCCGATGCCCCACGTGGGCCAGGCCGGAACCACTTCCTGCGCGTGCTTCAGAACCTCCTGCACCGCGTCCGGTTGCCACACCATCCGTTTCGGCAGCGGTGAGGTTGTGCCGAGGATCCACAGCGCGTGATCGCCGCGGCGCACGATCCACATCCGCGGGCCCTGGTGACGTCCCTCGATCACGATTTCCTCGACCGGCGGCGCGGCGACGGCCTCCGTGGGCGCAGCGGGGGACGGCTGCGCAGCGGCCTGTGCGCCGCTCAGCAGCTGAGCGCACACTGCTGGCAGGAGCGCCGCGCGTCGCTTCAGTCGGTGTTGGGCAGCAGCCGTGGCGCGACCTCGTTGGTCGGGATGTATACGCGCGTCAGCGTGACCGCGGGCAGCTCCTCGGCTCCGATGTGCAGCTTGTACAGGAGCTGCTTGCCGTCGGCCGACAGGCTGAACTCCTCCGACACGTCCGGCCCGCTCTGCGCCTTGATCTTGATGAGGTACGCGTGACCGTCCCACCCGGACGTCTGGTCCCCGACGCCGCCCTCGGCTGACACCACGCTGTGCGCGCCGGGGGTGAAACTGCGCACCGAGGTGCCGTAGTCGAGCACGAACTCCCCGGGTCGCTGCCGGATGGTGAGGAAGTCGCCGCGGTCGATGCACTTTATGATGACGTGGGCCATCGGCGAGCGCTGCAGCGGGTCGGGGCGATGGCCGCCGGGTCCGACCGGGGGCGGCGCCGGCGCAAAATCCTCATCGCCCGACTGGCTCTGCGCGCCGCTGCTGCCGCCGCGCGTGCCGGGGCGCGGCGGCGGCAGCGGCGCAGAGGCGGACGCGGACTGCTGGTGACTGATGATCTTGTAGGCCTGTGCGCGCATATGATCGAGGGTCTTCTGTGGATCCTCGCCGGCACCGTGATCGATCTTCCACGCGCCTGCCAGGCTGACGCCGGCCGGCGGCGCAGTGGCCATGTGGGTCGCGCAGCCGCTGAGGGCCGCGGCAGCGCACAGCAGCACCCCCGCGGCACGAACCATCGGCATAAAGCGTATCCTCGCCCGTCAGTCCTGTACGCAGCATCGCAGTTCGCCACGCTCCTGCGCAATGACGAGACGCCGCCATCCCGCCCGCGAGCTCGACCGCCTGCGCCGGCGCATTACGCGCCTCGATCAGGCGAGCATCGACGAGCTTTATGGTCTCGAGCCCGTGTGGGAGCCGGGCACCGCCGGGCGCGTCACGCCGGAGGAGTTTGTCGCCGTGCGCTGCCCGTATTGCGGCGAGCGGTTGGAAACGCGCGTCGACCTGACCGCGCATGAGTCATCTTATGTAGAAGATTGCGAGGTCTGCTGCCGTCCGATCGAGTTTCACATCGAATGGGACCAAGGCGGCACGCTGCTGGCGCTGCAGCCGCGGCGGCTCGATTAAGAACCGATTAAAACGAGGAGTCCGACACCATGGGACACTGCGCCGTGTACACGCGCCGCGCTATGAGGATCTGCCCGGCTGCCGTCGCGCTGACGATGCTGGCAGCCTGCAGCGGTTCCTCCCCGCCGCCGCCGGCGGCGCCGCAGCCGGCAGCGGCGCACGACGCCTGGGCGCAGTTCACGACGGCTTTCATCGAGAGTTACTTCAAGGCCAATCCGTTCTTCGCCGTACAGGCAGGGCGGCACGAGTTCGACGGCCGGATGGAGGACTGGAGTGCCGCCGCAATCGCCGCCGAGGTCGCGCGCATGCAGAAGCTGCGCAGCCAGACGCTGGAGTTCGACGCCGGGCTGACGCCCGCCGAGCGCTTCGAGCGTGAGTACCTGCTCACGGTGATCGATGCCGACCTGTTCTGGCTCGGCCGGGCACGCTTTCCCTTCACCAATCCCGCCTGGTACATCGACCGGCTGGACCCGGATGTCTACCTGAACCGCGACTACGCGCCGTTGCCGAAACGCCTGGCCGGCTATACGGGCTATCTGCACGCGATACCGAAGATCGCCGCCGACATCCGCGCCAACCTGCACACGCCGCTGCCGCCGACCTTCGTGCAGCGAGGCATCGACGGGTTCGGCGGCTTCGCCGAATTCTTCCGCAAGGACGCGCCTGCCGTGTTTGCACCGGTGCAGGACACGGCGGCGCAGAAGCAACTGGCCGACGCCACCACGGCGGCGGCGGCAGCCATGGACGGGCTGAAGGTGTGGTTGCAGGGCGAGCTCGCGCGGGCCGGCGGAAATTTCGCCCTGGGCGAGCCGCTGTTCCTCGAGATGCTGAAAGCGACCGAGCGGGTCGACGTGCCCCTCGCGCAACTCCTCGTCGTCGGCCGCGCTGATCTCGAGCGCAACACCCGCGCGCTCCAGGAGGCGTGCGCTCGGTACCTGCCCGGCGGTGCACTGGCGGCGTGCGTGGCGAAGATGCAGGCCGACAAGCCGCAGGGCGGAGCGATCGAGGGTGCGCGCGCCCAGCTCACCGACCTGCATGCCTTCATCGTGGGGAAGAATCTCGTCAGCATCCCGAGCGAGGAGCGCCCGCTGGTCGTGGAAGCGCCGCCGTACAACCGCGCCAACTTCGCCTACATCAACGTCCCCGGCCCGTACGACAAGAACGTGGCCTACACCTACAACATCGCGCCCCCCGACCCTTCCTGGACCCCGCAGGAGCGGGCCGAGTACATCCCCGGCAGGGCGGGCCTGCTGTACACGAGCGTGCATGAGGTGTGGCCGGGCCATTTCCTGCAGTTCCTGCACTCGAATCGCAATCCCTCGATGGTCGCGGCACTGTGGGTGGGATACGCGTATGCGGAAGGATGGGCCCATTACTGCGAGGAGATGATGTGGGAGGAGGGCCTCGGTGAGGGCAGCGCCGAGCAGCACATCGGGCAGCTCACCGAGGCGCTGCTGCGCGACGTGCGCTTCCTGTCGGCGATCGGCCTGCACACCCAGGGAATGACGGCCGCGGAGTCGGAACGGATGTTCCTCGAGAGGGCCTACGCCGACCCAGGGGATGCGCGCCAGCAGGCGGCCCGCGGCACCTACGATCCGGAGTATCTCTACTACACGCTGGGAAAACTCATGATCCGCAAGCTGCGCACCGACTGGGTGGCGCAGCAGCCCGGCGGCGGCGCCGCGGGCGCGGAAGCACAGCGGTACTGGCACGACTTCCACGACAAGTTCCTGTCGTACGGCGGCCCGCCGATCCCGATGGTGCGCAAGGCCATGGTGGGCGAGGGGGGCACGCTGTTCTGAGCCCCCGGGCCGGCGTACCGGAGGCGGCCGCCGGCCGGTCGACCGCTTACGCCGACACTGCCGCCTGCAGGAAAGTGAGCCGCGCGACACCGGCCTCGAGTCGCACCCGTGCGCCGAGCGGCACCGGCTCGTTGAGGTCGCCGTGCCCGATGGGAAAGCCGGCCGCGCACGGCAGCCCGGTGCTGCGCGCCAGCTCGCGCAGCAGCTCGGCGCTGGTGTACGGGGCATCCGGCTCCTCACAGCCGGTGAACGTGCCGAGGGCGATGCCGCGCACGCGCGCAAACACCCCCGCGAGCGCGAGATGCGTCCACATGCGATCGAGCCGGTACGGGCGCTCGCCCTGGTCCTCGAGCAGCAGGATGGCGCCTTCGAGGGGCGGCATGAACGGTGTGCCGAGAAGTCGCGTGAACACCGACAGGTTGCCGCCGAGCAGCGGGCCCTCCGCCGTTCCGCCGACGTAGCTGTCGCTGCCCGCGAGCGCCGGCGCCGGTGCCGGTGACTCGAGCAGATCGAAGAGGCGCTGCCGGGTCGCCTGCGTCACTCGCCCGAGCTGGGTGAGCACCGGCCCGTGGATGCTCATGCGGCCGTGCGACTGCAGCCACAGGTGCAGCGCCGTGATGTCCGAGAAGCCGATCAGCAGTTTCGCCGCGGGAGCCGTGCCGCTGAGCCGTGTCAGCAATCGCGTGGCGCCATAGCCGCCACGGGCGCAGAACAGCGCGCAGATGTCCGGGTCGGCCAGCGCCGCGCACAGCTCCGCGAGGCGCCGCGTGTCACTGCCGGCGAGGTAACGGTGCCGCTCGAACAGCCCGCCGCCGTATTCGGCGCGATAGCGGCCGGCAATGTACCCGAGCCCCGTCTCGAAGGCGCCCCGCTCGAAGCCGCTGGCCGGTGCGATCACGGCCACGCGATCGCCCGGATGCAGTGCCGGCAGCGGTTGAAAGATTGCGGTCACCAGAGGTTCCCCCGATCGCGGCACGTCGTAGACTGATGCGCCCGATGTGCACGGGACTGTAGGCGTCGCGCAAAAGGATCGTCAATGATCGGGTTTCGGCGCGGGTGCTCGGCGGACGCCGCTGAGACGGGGCGCCGCTTCAGTCCGAGAGCGCCTTGAGGTCGCGCCGCAGCGCGGCGCGCCCGCGTGCGAGCTCATCGAGACGCTGCGCCGCCGTGCGCAGCGCGCTCAGGTTCTTCACCGGTGCGTCGTGCAGGCGGCGGTAGGAGTTGCGCGCCGTGACCCACAGGCGGTTGATCCGGTCGTAACGCGCCGCGAGCTCGCGGCGCAGCGTGATCAGGGCTAACGCGCTGCGCTGCATCGACGCCATCACGCTCGAAAGCGCGGCCGCACAACAGTGCAGCCGTCACAGTTCTTCCGCGCCGCGGGCCATTGATCGCCGTGGAGGGCGCGGGTAGGTTGCGGGTGTGAAAGCGGCAGCCGCCGTGCTGAAGTGACCGAACATGGCCGAAGTCCGGCCTGACCCCGACCAGCTGCTCGAGCGCGTGAAGGCCGAGGAGGCGCGCGAGCGCCACGGGCGGTTGCGCATCTTCTTCGGTGCCTCCGCCGGTGTCGGCAAGACCTACGCCATGCTCGAAGCGGCGCGCAGCGCGCGCGCCGGCGGCACTGAGGTCGTGGTCGGCTACATCGAGCCGCACGGCCGCGTCGAGACCGAACGCCTGCTCGAGGGACTGCCGCGGCTGGCGCCGCTGGCGGTGAGCTATCGCGGCATCGTGCGCTTCGAGTTCGATCTCGATGCGGCGCTCGCGCGCCGTCCCGAGATCCTGCTGGTCGACGAGCTGGCACATTCCAACCTCACCGGCGGCGAGCCGTCGCCGCGGCATCCGAAGCGCTGGCAGGACGTGGCCGAGCTGTTGGCCGCCGGTATCAGCGTCTGGACCACGGTCAACGTGCAGCACCTGGAGAGCCTCAACGACCTCATCTTCCAGACCACCGGTGTGCGCCAGCGCGAGACGCTGCCCGACCACGTGTTCGACGAGGCTGACGACATCGAGCTGATCGACCTGCCGCCCGATGACCTGATCGCGCGCCTGCGCGCCGGCAAGGTGTATGTCGCCGACCAGGCGGGCACCGCCGTCGAGCGCTTCTTCCGCAAGCAGAACCTCATGGCGCTGCGCGAGATCGCGCTGCGCCGCGTCGCCGATCGTGTCGAGGCCGCGGCGCGCGCTCTGCCGGCGGATCGGATCCCGGCGCGCATCGCCGGCGATCGCATACTGGTCTCCGTCGGTCCCGACGCGCAGGCGGAGGAGCTGGTGCGTGCCGGCAAGCGCATGGCGGATGCGCTCGACGCGCAGTGGATCGTGGTGTACGTGGAGACGCCGGAGCTGCTGCGCCTGTCGGAGAGCGAGCGTAACCGGCGCATCGCCGTGCTGCGGCTGGCCGAGTCGCTCGGTGGGGAGAGCGTGACACTCGACGGCCCCTCGGCGGCGGCAACCATCGCCGAGTACGCGCGGGTGCGCCACGCCACGCGGGTCATCGTCGGCACGCCCAAGCGACGCGGCTGGCGCGCGTGGCTGCGCCCCTCGACCGCCATCGAGCTCACCCGCCGGGCGCGCGACTTCGACGTGATGCTGATCGGCGCGGCGCGTCCGCCCGCACCGCCCGCCGCCCACCTGCACGTCACCGCTGCCGCGGGCGGCCCCGCGGTGCACTGGGATCGCTACGCCTGGGCGGCGGCCATCACCGTGTTGTGCACGCTGCTGGCGTTCGCCATTTACCCGCATTTCGAGCTGTCCAACCTCGTCATGATCTACCTGCTGGGCGTGACCGTGGCGGGGTTGCGGCTCGGACGCGGGCCGTCGGCGCTCACCGCGCTGCTGAACGTGGCGGCGTTCGACTTCTTCTTCGTCCCGCCGCGCTACTCGTTCGCCGTCTCGGACGTGCAGTACCTGGTGACCTTCGGCGCGATGGTGACGATCGCACTGGTCATCGCCACGCTCACCGCGAGCGTGCGTCAGCAGACCCGGGTCGCCGGCGCGCGCGAGCGGCGCACGTCACTCCTGTACGCCATGAGCCGCGAGCTGGCGGCGACGCGTGGCATCGCCAACATGGCGCGCGTGGCGGTGCGGCACGTGGCTGAGGTGTTCGAATGCCAGGCCGTGGTGCTGCTGCCGGCCGCGGACGGGAAGCTGCGCTACCCGGGGGAGCCGCCGCTCGAGAGCTCCTTCCGCCGCGCCGACCTTGCCGTCGCCCAGTGGGTCGCCGATCACGGCCGCCGCGCCGGACTCGGGTCCGACACGCTGCCCGCCGCTCCCGGCCTGTATGTGCCGCTCGGGGAGGAAGGCCGCACGGTGGGAGTGCTCGCGGTGCTGCCGAGCAATCCGCGGCGCGTGCTGTTGCCCGAGCAGAGCCTCCTGCTCGGTACCTTCGCGGGGCAGATTGCGCTCGCCCTCGAACGGGCGCGGCTCGCGGAGGTTGCCGAGCAGTCGAGCCTGGCGGCCGAGCGCGAGACGCTGCGCAATACGCTGCTCGCATCCATCTCGCACGACCTGCGCACGCCGCTCGCGGTGATTGCCGGGGCCGGCAGCACGCTCGCCCAGCACGGCTCCGGTCTCGATGAGGCGACCCGCGTGCAGCTGGCGCGCTCGGTGGAGACCAAGGCACGCGAGATGTCGGAGCTCGTCTCGAACGTGCTCGACCTGGTGCGCTTCGAATCGGGTCAGGCGGCACTGCGGCGCGACTGGCAGACGCTCGATGACCTGGTGGGGAGCGCGCTTGCCAGCTGCGCCGACAGGCTCGCGGCCCACCCCGTCGAGCTGCGCCTGGGCGCGGACCTGCCGCCGGTGTGGGTCGACGCTACGCTCATCGTGCAGGTGTTCGCCAATCTCTTCGACAACGTCGCCAAGTACACCCCGCCGGGCACGCGCGTGGTGGTGTCCGCGGTGGCCGAGCCGGACCGCGACTTCGTGCGTGTCACGCTCGACGACGAAGGTCCCGGCCTGCCGGCCGGCGATCCGGCGCGGCTGTTCGACAAGTTCCAGCGCGGCAGCGGCGAAGGCACGGTGGCGGGGGTGGGCCTCGGACTGGCGATCTGCCAGGCAATCGTGCGCGCCCACGGTGGTGAGATCGAGGCGCAACGCCGCGAGGGCGGGGGCGCGCGTTTTGTCTTCACGCTGCCCGCCACGGAAGTGGCCGCCGCATGACGCAGGCGATGCACCAGGTGCTGGTCATCGAGGACGAGCCCGCCATCCGCGGCGTGCTGCGTGCCCTGCTCGTGAGCCAGGGTTACCGCTGTGTCGAGGCCGACACCGCGCTGCGCGCCGAGATCGAGGCGCGCAGCCACAAGCCGGACCTGCTGCTGATCGACCTGGGGCTTCCCGATGACGACGGTCTGAAGGTGATCCGGCGGGTGCGCGCCTGGTCGCAGGTGCCGATCGTCGTGCTGTCGGCCCGCACCATGGAGGAGCAGAAGATCGCCGCGCTCGATGCCGGGGCGGACGATTACGTCACCAAGCCCTTCAGCGCGCCCGAGCTCCTGGCACGGCTGCGCGCGGCGTTGCGGCGCGACGTGCGCGGCGCGGCTCCCGTGGCGGTGCTCGAGTTCGGTCCGCTGCGCGTCGACCTGGCGCGCCGCGAGACGCACGGCGCCGCGGGCGAGGTTCATCTGACGCCGCTCGAGTACCGCGTGCTCGCCTGCCTGGCGCGCCATCTCGGCTCCATCGTGATGCAGCGGCAGCTCATCCGCGAGGTGTGGGGTCCGGAGCGGCAGGATGACTCGCGCAGCCTGCGGGTGTGCATCCGCAATCTGCGCGCGAAGCTCGAGCCCGATCCGCGCCAGCCGCGCTACCTGGTGACCGAGACCGGACTCGGCTACCGCCTGCGTACGGACGACGATGCCCGGCCGCCCGGTTACGTCGCGGGCAACCGTTCAGGTCAGTGAAACCACCAGCTTGGCTGAATGACTGCGCCAGTTGATCGGGATGATGAACGAGCGCTGGCCGGGCTTTTGCGGGACCTCGGGCTTCTCGTTGGTCAGGACACTCGGCACCGAGATCACGAAGTCACGGCCGAAATCGCGGCGCGCGTTACCGGAGATGGTGTTGGCCACCTCGCCGACCAGGTCGCGCATGGTCTCGTGACTGAAGTCATTCTCCTGCATCTTCATCAGCAGCACGGTGAGCATGGCTTTGGGGGCGGTGAAATACACCACCCCTTCGCGCTTGCCGGAGATGTTGATCACACCGGTGTACTCGTGCACCGCGGGTGTGCCTTCCATCAGGTACGGTGAGCCGATCGAGGCGGGCTGTTGCGCCGCGACCTCGAAGAAATTCGTCGTCCCTTCGACGAAGGTCTTCAGTTCCTGTTCGTATAGCATGGCGGTGCTTCCTTGGCGGGCGGCTAGCGCATGAGCTCTTGGATGGCTTCGTTCAGCTGCCGGTCGGTGAAGGGTTTGTTGAGGAAGCCGTTGGCTCCGCGCTCCATGGCCTCGACGGCGGTCGCCTTGTCGGCCAGCGCTGAGATCACCAGGATCCGTACCGCGGGCTTCAGGGCGACCAGGCGCCCGATGCACTCGATGCCGTCCATGCGCGGCATGGTGATATCCATGGTCACGACGTCCGGATCGGTCCGCTTGAACAGCTCGACCGCCTCCTCGCCGTTGCCGGCTGTGCCGACCAGCTGCAGCTCCTCGAACTGCTGCGAGCGCTCGATGCGGCGGCGCATGATGTTGGAGTCATCGACGATCATCAGTTTCAGGGATCGCTTGCCGTTGCCGTTCATTGACGTGCCGTTGTTCATGGAGTGCGCTCTGTCGGCCTCATGCGACCGCGCTGCTCGCCGCCTCGGTGGCCGGCAGGACGATCTTGAAGCGTGTGTACTTGCCAGGGTGGGTGCTGACGCCGATCTTGCCGCCGAGCGAATAGACGCTGCGCGCCACGACGTCCATGCCGATGCCGCGTCCGGCGTCCATCGAGATCTCCTCCTGGGTGGAGAACCCGGGACGGAAGATCAGGGCCATGGCGGCCCGGGTATCCATGGAGGCGGCCTCTTCGCGGCTGATGAGCTTGCGGCGCACGGCGGCCGCCTTCAGCGTCTCGGGGGCGATTCCGGCGCCGTCATCCTCGAACACCAGCTCGTAGCCTTCCGCTGACTTGCGGAAATCGATGTGCACGGCGCCGGTGTCCGCCTTGGCCAGCGTGCGGCGCACCTCGGGCGCCTCGATGCCGTGCACGACGGCATTGCGCAGCATCTGGATGAGACAGTCCTTGATCGTCGGCGTATACGCGGCCGGCACTTCGGCGAGGCCGGAGGTGGTCAGCTTGAAGCGCTTGGACTGATCCTGGGCGAGGCGCACGGCGAGTGACTGCAACGTGGGCGACAGATCGTCCGCGCGGCGCGCGCGCTCGGAGGCGGCGGGTCCGGAGTCGGTGGCCGCTGCGGCGCCACCCGCGTCGGAGATTTCGGCGGGGGCCGAGAAGCGCGTGGCCGGGTCCGGCGCTGGCGCGGCGGCGGCAGCAGCCGCCGCGGCCCCGGGCAGCGTATCCTTCAGTACGGTGAGGCGTGCGGCCATTTCGCGCACGCCACGCAGGTGCGCGAGCAGATCATCGAGCTTCACCACCATGGGCAGGAAGTCGTTGCCCGACAGCTCCGGCTTCTTCTTGCACTCGCTGACCATGTCCTCGATCGCGTGCACGCGGGTGGCTACGCTCTTCAGATTCAGCGCCGACGCCTCGCCCTTGATGGTGTGCAGCTCGCGGAACAGTCCGGACAGTTTCTTGCGGAACTCAGCGTCGGTACGCGCCGGCTCCTTGAGGATGGTGTTGACCAGCTTCAGACCGATCTCGGCGGTATCGAGGAACGACACCAGCTGCAGCGGATCGACGTGCATCATGCCGAGCATCATGTCGAGCTGCGCGCTGGCGTTCTCCTGCGACTCCTGCAGCTCGCGGCCGAGCAGCACGCTGGAAGTGATGTCGCCGACCGCGCACAGCACGTGCTTGATGCCTTCCGGGCCCAGTACGCGGTGGAAGTCGAACTGCAGGTAACGGTTCTCCTTGCCGCCGCGCCCGTTGTCCATGGTGATCTCGAGCTGGCCCAGCGGGTTGATGGTCTTCATCAGGCTCTCGTGGGCGCGATCCCCCCACAGGAGCTTGATGTACTTGGTGGCGGTACTCAGCGTTGCCGGCGGCACCAGGTCCTTGAGCAGCTCCTCGAATGACAGCCCGGCAAAGTCCTTGCGGCTGAACATGCGCGTCAGCGCATCCGACCACACCGTGCCGATCTTGTAGTTGGCGTCCAGCAGGAAGAAGCCCTCGCGCACCGTGCGCAGGATGTCGCGCGTCTGCTCCTGCGCGTCGCGGGCGGCGCGCTCATGGCGCGAGCGCGTGAGCTGGAAGTAGGCGGCGGCCGCGGCCAGCACCAGCGCGGCGAGCACGCCCGCCAGCAGCAGCGTGCGCAGCCGTGCGGCAGCGTCCGAGGCGGTGTGCTGCAGGCCGGTTGCCAGTGCGCCGAGCTGTTCCTGCATCGCCGGGGCGTTCTCGGCGGCGAACAGCTGCGCGCGCTTGACCTCGGCGTAATGCTGCCGGCCCTCGTGCGACAGCGCGCTGCCGGCGGTGTCGGAATCGACGTACGGCTGACCCGTGAAGGAGATCACCGGATCGATCACCGGAGCGTACTGATGCCACAACAGCAGCGCGCGACCGAGCTGCGGCGAGTCGACGGCGCCCGAGCCGCCGAACTGGCGCAGCTCGTGGTCGAGGTGCTTGACGGTGGACTGCAGGTCGGCGAGCGCCTGGCCCGCGTAGGCGCGCACCTCGAGCCGGTCGCGCAGCGTGTTCAGCTGGCGCGAGATCTCCTCCGGATAGGCCTGCAGCCGGCTCGCCGTCTGCAGAGCCGTGATGTCGGTGCGCATGTGCGTCGCGAGACGGAACCCCATGATGAGCACCGCCCCCATGACCAGCATCAACGCCGTGCCGATACCGGCGGTTACCAGTTGGCGGCGGCGCTCGGTCGCTGCAGAGGCCATGTGGGCGCGTCTCCTCTCCTAGTTGGGCAGCTCGAAGCGCACGCGGGTCCTGATCGGCACCTCGACGGCGGCCCCGTTCACGATCACCGGCGCGTAGCGCCAGTGCTTCACCGAATTGATCGCCGCCTGATCGAACATCCCCGGGGGCGTCGCCTCGATCACACGGATATCGCGCGGGGCACCGCGGGTATCGACGGTATACTCGAGCGTCACCGCGCCGCTGATGTGCTGCAGGAGCGCACTCTGCGGATAATCCGGCTGCGTGTAGCGCACACGCTTGAGATTGGCGGCGAGCGTTGCCGGATCGAGCGCAGCGCTCGCCGCCTTGGCCTTGTCCTGCAGCTGCTGTACGGCCAGCACGTCCTTGGGATCTGCGCCCCAGTGCTGCGCCTGTGCCAGGTCGGCGTCGGCGGACGTGGCGGCGCCCAGCGCCGCGCGCGCCCGCTCGAGGAGCTTGGCGGCGAGCTGGTGGCTCAGGTCCGACAGGCCGGCGTTGTTCGGGTCGCTTGACTGCAGCTGCGTCAGGTAGAAGGCGGCGCTGTCCTGGGCCGGATCGGTGAGACGGCCGTCGCGCAGCCGGTCGCGGGCCAGCTGCAGGTTGCGCTCGCTCTCGGCCTGGGCGGCCTTGCGCCGCGCTCCGGCCACCTCGCGCTGCACGGCGGCGATGTCGGCGGGCTTCGCCCCCAGGGTGCGCGCGGCATCGAGCCAGCGCTGCCCGTCCGCGTCGTTGCGCGCCAGCGCCGCCTCGCGTGCTTTTCCGAGGCAGGCCGTCAGCAGGTCGCGCCCGGCGCGCTGCGTGCTGACGTTCGCGGCTGCGGTTGCCTGCAGCTGCCGCAGGTAAGCCCGGGCGCTGTCGTCGCCGTCGACCAGCTTGCCGTCATGGATACGGTCCTCGACCAGCTCCGCCAGATGCTGCACCTTGGCGTCTTCCTGGCGGCGCGCGATGTCGCTGCGCCAGCGGGCGATCTGCTCGGCGGGTATGGCGGACGACTGCTGCGCCTGATGCAGGTACGTGGCGGCGCGGTCGAGATTGCCATCCGTGAGCGCCCGGGCGATCTGCGCTGAGTACAGCCGCAGCTCGAGCGCGCCGCCGCGCGCATCCTCGGGCGCCGCGGCCTTGAAGTTGGCGAGATTGGCCGCCGCCTCATCGAAGCGGCCGCCGTTGAGCGCCTCATCGAAACGGCCCGCCAGCACCGTCGCGACGCGCTGCAGACCGTCGCGCGCTTCGCTGCTGCGCGCGTCCGCAGCGGCCGCCGAGCGGTAATACAGCAGTGCATTGTCGCCGGCCGGCTCGGTGAAGCGCCGCTCGTGCATGGCGAGACGCGCTTTCTCCAGCAGCTCGTCCACCTTGCCTTGCACGATGGAGTTGTCGGCGAGTGGTGCTGCGGCGCTGCTGCCGAGGGTCGTTGCCGGGGCGGTAACCGCAGGCACGGCGGCGCTCGCCGGAGCGTTGTGACCATGCGTGAAGTACCACCAGCCGCCGCTGGCAGCGGCCACCAGTGTCGCCGCCAGCGCAGCCCAGAGGATCCAGCGCTTGCCGCCGGCAGTGGCGGCGCCTGCGGGTGTCGTGTCGGGCCGGAACGCGCCGACGCTGAGTGGTGCGGGCGTTGCGGCAGCGGGCGGTGCGCCGGCTGTGTTCGCGAGCGCCTCCGCGATGGCCCCTTCGAGCACCGCCTGGGTCTTGCGCACGTCGATCGGCGTCGGCAGAACCGCGAAGACCTTGCTGCCCTTGAGCGTTGCGCCCAACTGCTTTTCGGCCGCGGCGTCCGCGAACACCACCGCTACCGCACGTGGAGCGGCGGCGTGCGCCGCATCCACCGCGGCACGCACATCACGCATGCCGCGCGTGTCGATGACCAGCACCTGGCCGCGCTTGCTGCCGGCCATGCTCTCGAGTGCCGCCTCGAGCGAGTCGACCGGGCGCACCGCCGCCTGACCGCCGAGCGTCTGGCCGAGCTCGAGAAGAAAGTCGTCGTGGGTGGTGATCGCCGTGACGTCCGCCGCCGGCCTCGAGCCTGGCTGGGCACTCGCACCGGCGGGCGTGGTAGCCCTGATGCTACGGGAGGCGGAAGTTACACTGGCCACGTGGCGTCTCTCCAACGAAGACGGTTCAATTCAGCGAGCCCATCCGTGGGAGCGCGGCGAACGCGACAGACCGAGCCTGCCGCCGCAACGCGGAAAGCCTCGCTGTTGCAGCATATGTAGCCTCTCTCGCCCCGCAGTGCGTCAGTTCACAATAACGACAGACTGCGTCGGGGCGGCACGACGGCGGGTCACAAACTCTGAAGCACTGCTCGCTTTAACACGGCGTTCGCGCCGCGGTGTGCGCAGCACGCGCAGCGCACCTGCGGCGCGCTCTGCGCCGTTGCCTGATCAGCGACGCGGCCGGTGCCGGGCAGCGTCAGCGGGACACGACCGGGGGCGGCTGGCGGGCTCGCCCAGGCGCTTACCGGCGCGCCAGGTCTTGAACCGCAGCTGAACGCTTCGATTGCAGCAGTCCCAAACGGGTGCCGGCACCTCCACCCTGCACCACGGCGGTGCGCTGAGCGCTTGGGCAATCAGCCACTTAAGCTGCACGCGGCGCGCCACCGCAGCTTCCGCCTGCAGCGGTGCTGGCGCCGCGGCCGCTTCGAGTGAACAATCCGTGCCTGTGACCGTCTTAACGTAATGAGTGCATCAGGATCTGAAGGCCGTCACTCATTGCGCGCAACGTTGGGACTAAGTTAATTATCGCTGGCAGCGCCGGCATGGGCAGCCAGCCCGGGATCGGGATCGATGAGCTCAACGGGAGGGAAGGACGATGCGACCGCTCGCCGCTGACCAGAGTTCGAACGGCAGCACTGCGAATTTCATTGAGACGCTGAGTTCCTTCAGTCGCTTGCACCGCGCACAGCGCTGGGAAGGCACCTTCGGTGATTTTCTCGCCAACATTCTGCCCGCCAACCCCATCGCGCTGGCGCGCACCAGCCACGAGTACGTGTGGGACATGCTGCGCTGGCACGGCCGCGCGGGGCAGCCGGATGCGTCCGAGAACGTGCGCGCGCGCGAGCTGTTCAAGCGCGAGCTGTTCGGCATCGACGAGCCGTTGTCGCGCGTGGTCGATTACTTCAAGGCCGCCGCCGCCGGCTCGGACGTCGGCCGTCGGCTGCTGCTGCTGCTCGGGCCACCGTCGGGCGGCAAGTCGACGCTGGCGATCCTGCTGAAGCGCGGGCTCGAGGAGTACAGCCGCACCGATGAGGGCGCTCTCTACGCCGTCCGCGGTTCGCCGCTGCGTGAGAACCCGCTGAATCTCATACCCGCGAGTCTGCGGGCGGAGTTCCGCGACCGCTATGGGGTGCACATCCAGGGCGAGCTGTCGCCGTGGGCGCGCGACTTCGTCGAGCGCGAGTTCGAGGGTGATTTCGTGCGCGTTCCGGTGGAGCGTGTGTTCATTACCGAGGCTTCGCGCGTCGGCATCGGCACCTACGCCCCGCACGATCCCACCACCGCCGACATCGCCGACCTGGTGGGTTCGGTCGACCTCGCCAAGGTCGCGCAGATCGGCGACGAGGGCGACCCGCGCGCCTGGTCGTGGTCGGGCGCGGTGTACGCTGCGAGCCGCGGCGTGCTGGAGATGATCGAGATCCTCAAGGTCAAGCGCGAGTTCCTCTACCTGCTGCTCACCCTGACGCAGGAGAAGAACGTCAAGGTCTCGCGCTTCCCGCTGATTCACCTCGACGAGACTATCCTCGCGCACACCAATCTCGCCGAGTTCCACAAGTTCCTGCAGGAAAAAGAGAACGAGGCGCTGCTCGATCGCATGGTGATCATCAAGATCCCGTACGCGCTGTCCTACCGCGACGAGTCGCGTATCTACCAGAAGCTGGTATCCGGCGCGCCGGCGTTCCGCAACGTGCATCTCGATCCGCACGTTCTCAATCTCGCCGCGGTGTTCGGCATCCTCACGCGCCTCGTCAAGCCCGAGCGCGAGGGGCTCGATGTGCCGAAGAAGCTGCGGGTGTACGCCGGGGAGGCGGTCGAAGGGGTGCCGGAGACCGAAGCCACGCGGCTGCGCGCCGATGCCCCCGAGGAGGGCATGACGGGAGTGAGCCCGCGTTTCGTGATCAACGCCATCTCGAACGCCATCACCCGCGGCAACACCCACAGCCTCACCAGCATGGAGCTGCTGCTGGCCCTCAAGGACGGCATCGAGAGCGATGCGCGCATGGACGTCAAGCAGAAGAAGGCCTGGATCGACCATCTGGTGACCGCCCGCAAGGAGTTCTACAACCGCTGGGTGAAGGAGGACGTGCACCGCGCGATGTTCGCTTCCTTCGAGGAAGAGGCGCAGCAGCTGCTGGAGAAGTATCTCGACGAGGTCGAGGCTTCGCTCGATCACCGCCAGGTCACCGATCCGATCACCGGCGAGAGCCGCGCCGCCGACGAGCGCTTCCTGCGCTCGGTCGAGGAGAAGATCAAGGTGTCTGACTCCGGCAAGCTCTCCTTCCGCCAGGAAGTGGTACGCAAGGCCATGGTGGCGTTCAAGGCGGGCGAGAAGTTCAAGCTCGCGAGCCACGCGCGCATGCGCGAGGCTATCGAGCAGTACCTGTTCGAGGAGCGCCGCGACGTGCTGCGGCTCGTGACCTCGGCCGCGCGCCCCGACGACGAGGCGCGCCAGAAGATCTCGGTGGTGCAGCAGCGCATGGTGAACGAGTACGGCTACGACGAGCACAGCGCCAAGGAGGCGCTCAGCTACGTCACCACGCTGCTCGCTCAGGAGTAGCGGCGCGCGTGGAAAAGGAGTACGACTAGCACGTGAGCGAAAAGAGCGGCAGGCGCGGCGACCAGCTCGCCGCGAAGTGGTACGAGCTGTTCTCTCGCGGCGCGCGCGACTGGCTGCGTCACGACCAGAAGGTGCGCGAGGCGGTGCGCGCCAATCTTCCCGAGATTATCGCCGGCGGCGAGGTCATCAACGACGGGGCGCGCACCGTGCGCGTCCCGGTGCGCATGCTCGAGCACTATCACTTTCGCCTGCGCCGCCCCGAGGAACAACAGGGCGCCGGCCAGGGCAAGGCCAAACCCGGGGACGTGTTCTCCGACCCCGCCCGCAGCCAAGGCCCGGGCGAGAAGGGCGCCGGCGGGCGCGAAGAGGGCGAAGTACGGCTGCTCCTCGAGTTCAAGGTCGACGACATCGTCGACTGGCTGTGGGACGAGATGCAGCTGCCGAACCTCAAGGCACGCGTCGGCCCGTCGGACGAGTCCGACTGGATACGCGAGGGCTGGGATCGCCGTGGCGCGCGCTCGCGCCTCGACCGCCGCCGCTCCTTCAAGGAGCTGGTGAAGCGGCGCGGCGCGCCGGGCGCCACGCCCAACTTCACCGACGAGGACCTGCGTTTTCGCCAGCTGGCGCGGCGGCGCCAGCCGGCCGTGCATGCGGTGGTGTTCTTCATGCTCGACGTCTCCGGCAGCATGTCCGACCGCGACCGCAAGCTCGCCAAGACCTTCTTTTTCTGGGTGGTGCAGGGTCTGCGGCGCGAGTACCGCTCGCTCGAGACGGTGTTCGTCGCGCACACCACCGAGGCGTGGGAATTCAACGAGCCGGATTTCTTCCAGGTAAGCGGCAGCGGCGGGACGGTCGCCTCCACCGGGCTGCTGAAGGTGCGCGAGATCATCGATGCGCGCTACAACCCGGGGCGCTGCAACATCTACCTGTTCTACGCCTCGGACGGCGATAACTCAGTCAGTGACGCGCAGGACGCGCGCAGCGCGCTCACCGCGATCGCCGCGGACGCCTGCTTCACCGGCTACGTCGAGGTTTCCTCGGGGCTGTCGCGCCAGCTCGCCACCGAGACCGGCAAACTCTTTGCCGAGCTCGCGGCCGCCGGCTGCGCGGCCGGCAGCTACGCGCTCAACGACTTCGACGACGTCTGGGGGGCGGTGCGGCACTTCTTTACCGCGGAAAGCAACGCCCCCGAGAGTCCGCGCGCGCCGGACAGTCCCGCGCCCGTCAGTCCATGAGCGAGGACTGGCAAAGCTACGTGCAGCGCATCGAGGAGCTGGCCGCGCGCTCCGGTCTCGTCTTTCACCCGGTCGACTTCGAGGCGGTTCCCGACAGCTTCATGATGGAGATCGCCGTCTACGGCCTGCCGGTGCGCATGCCGCACTGGTCGTTCGGCGTGCGCTACATCTACCAGCTGATCCAGCGCCATATGGGACACTCGCGGCTGTTCGAGGTGGTGTTTCCCGGCAACCCCGGACACGCCTACCTCGCCGAGAGCAACGGCATCGCCGAGAACATCCTGGTGACGGCGCACGTCCTCGGCCACGCGGATTTCTCGCGCAACAACCTGCTGTTCCGCCGCTGCCAGGAGCAGGTGAGCGAGCGCATCGTCGAGCATGCCGCCAACCACGCGCGCCAGATCTCCCAGGCGATCGAGACCCACGGCGCGCAGCGCGTCGAGGCGGCGCTCGATGCGGCGCTCGCGCTCGAGCAGCACGTCGATATCGACCAGTCGCTGCGCCGGCCGCGCTACCCGGAGTATCTCGAGGACGCCAAGGCGCTCGTCGATGACGGCTTCCGCAAGCGCTTCGCGGCGCTCGACCCGACCGCCGCGGCCAGTGCGCTCGAGCCGAAGAAACGCGCGCCGGTGCCGCCGCACCCGGAGCGCGACCTGCTGTGGTTCGTCGCCAATTACGCGCCGGAGATGGAGAGCTGGGAGCGCGATATATTCCTCGCGGTGCGCGAGGAGTCCTTCTACTTCTACCCGGTGTTCGCGACCCAGATCATGAACGAGGGCTGGGCGTCGTACTGGCATGCGCGCCTGCTGCGCGAGGCGGACTTCGTGCCGCAGCAGGCGTATCTCGATGCGATCAAGTGTCACTCGGACGTGGTGCGTCCGGTGGCCGCCGAGCAGCAGGTATCCTTGAGCATCAACCCCTATCACCTCGGGTTCGCGATGTGGGAGAAGATCGTCGCCGGCGAGGGACTCGAGGCGGCGCGCCACATCATGGAGCAGGAAGACGACTTCGGCTTCGTACGCAATCACCTGACGCGCGAGCTGGCCGAGGAGCTCGGTCTGTTCCGCTACAGCGCGCGCAGCGACGGGCAGATCAAGGTTCTCGATGCTGAACTCACCGCGCTGCACGAGGCGGTGCTCGCTCCCAAGTACAACTTCGGCGCGCCGATCGTGTCCGCGGCGCGCGTGCGTACCGACGGCACGCTCGAGCTGGCGCACGACAGCGGCGTCGACGGCCGCGGACTCGATCTCGAGCGCAGCCGCAAGGTGCTCGACTACCTGCAGCGCGTGTGGCGTCGTCCGATCGTGCTCACGACCGTCAACCAGGCCGGCTCGGCGCTCGAGCTGACCGCTCCCTAGAGGATGCGCGGTCGCAGCGCGCGCTCACCGCGCCGCGGGTAGCCGCGCGCGGGCGCGCCGGGTAGTCTTGCCGGCCGCCGGCTGTGGTCGGCCGGACGGGGACAGGCGCGGTGCAGGATCCAACATCGACAGCTGCAGGAGATGCGAGCGCCGGCGCGCCGGTGCGGCGTCCCTATCTCCTGTTCGTGCGCGCCGGCAACCACTCGCTCCATCCACGCCTGCTCGCCGAGGACCCGGGACGCAACTGGGACTGCTGCGTGAGCTGGTACGTACCGCCACGGCCGGAGCAGCTGGCGGAGTTCTACTCCCAGGGCGGGTTCAACAAGCTCGACGGCTTTCTCGAGTTCTGGCGCAACCGGCCGCAGCCCCGGGCCTGGCGCTACGTCATGATCATGGACGACGACGTCTACCTGCGGCCCGGCGACCTGTCGCGCTTCTTTGCTCTGTGCGAGCGCTACCAGACTTACCTGTCGCAGCCGGCGCTGCGCTGGTTCACCAACACCACGCTCAATGCCCTGGTGCGCAACGGCGCCTGCCTGCTGCGGCGCGTGAGCTGCGTCGAGGTGATGACGCCGTGCTTCTCCGCTGCCGCGCTGGAGGAGCTCCTGCCGACCTTCGGCATGACGCGCAGCACCTGGGGTACCGATCTCGCCTGGGCGGGGGCGCTCGCCGGCCGGCACCCGCTGCACGTCGTCGACGCCATCGCCATGGAGCACACTCGCAGCGGCGACGGCCGTCCCACCGCCTTCTACCGCAAGCTCACCGAGCTGGGCGTCGATCCGCGGGAAGAGCTGCGCCGCGTACAGCAGCTGTACCCCGGTCTCTCGGGCTCGCACACGCTTTCCGGCGGGCACGTGTTCCGGCCGGGCATCCCGCCCCGGCTCGCGCCGGCGCTGATGTGGCTCATCGAACGGCTGAAGTTCGTCGTGCGCTTCCGCAAGAAGGCGCTGCGGCGCCTGCGCCATTGGCGCGCCAGTCTCGAGGACGCGCTGAAGCCGTCAGGGTGAGTGCGGCGCGTACTGGCGTGCGTACCATTGCCGGTACGCGCCGCTCGCCACGTCGCGCCACCAGTGCTCGTGCTCCAGGTACCAGTGCACCGTCTGGGTGAGGCCCGCGGTGAGATCGGTCGTCGGGGTGAAGCCGAGCCGCTCCCCGATCCTGGCGCCGTCGACCGCGTAACGCCGGTCGTGCCCCGGGCGGTCACGCACGTGCGTGATGAGGCTGCGCGAGGAACGGCCCTGCGCCGCGGCGCTCGCCGGAAAGCGCGCCGCGAGCTGCGGTCGGGCGGCGAATGCGGCATCGAGGAGGTCGCAGACCTGCCCGACCACCGCGATGTTCGGCTCCTGGGTACGGCCGCCGACGTTCCAGGTCTCGCCGGGCGGGGAGTGGCTGAGGATCAGCTCGAGCGCGCGGCAGTGATCGCCGACGTGCAGCCAGTCGCGGATCTGCAGCCCGTCGCCGTAGATCGGCAGCGCGCGTCCCTCGAGCAGGTTGAGGATACACAGCGGCAGCAGCTTCTCGGGAAACTGGTACGGCCCGTAGTTGTTCGAGCAGTTGCTGATGGTGCACGGCAGGTCGTAGGTGCGCACGTAGGCGCGCACCAGATGATCGGCTGCGGCCTTGCTCGCAGCGTACGGCGAGCTGGGCGCGTAGGGGGTTGTCTCGCTGAAGGCCGCCTCGTCCGGAGCGAGCGAGCCGTACACCTCGTCGGTGGAGACATGGTGGAGGCGGCATGCGCCAGGCGCGCCCGGGGCGCTCCAGGCGCGGCGTGCGGCCTCGAGCAGCACCTGGGTGCCGAGCACGTTGGTGCGCACAAAGCTCGCCGGATCCTCGATCGAGCGGTCGACGTGCGACTCGGCGGCGAAATTCACGATGGTGTCGATGCGCTCCTCGGCGAGCAGTGCACGCACCAGGGACTCGTCGCCGATCTCGCCGCGCACGAAACGCAGCGCGCCGCGCTCGATGAGCACGCCGATGCTCGCGAGATTCCCGGCGTAGGTGAGTGCATCCAGTACCACCAGGCGGTCGGCGGGATGCGCGCCGCTCCAGTAGTGGCAGAAATTGGCGCCGATGAAACCGGCACCGCCGGTGACCAGCAGCCGTCTCACGGCGCGCAGCCCGGGAGCCGCGCGCCGCGGCGCGCCTGCGCCAGCGTCTCGCGCAGCGCACTGCGCCAGTGCGGCGCCGTGATCCCGAGGAGCCGCTCGGTGGCGCGCTTGTCGAGCAGGCTGTAGGGCGGGCGCGCCGCGGCGGTCGGATAGTCGGCGCTGGCGATCGGGGCAATGACGGGCTCCGCGGCCAGCAGCCCGAGAGCCGCCGCCTCCGCGGCGATGGCGACCGCGAAGTCGTACCAGCTCGCAACTCCCGAGTCGCACCAGTGCCACAGGCCCCCGGCGCGCCGCCGGCTGAGCGCCCAGAGGATCCGCGCAAGTCCGGCGGCGCTGGTCGGTGCGCCGACCTGGTCGCTGACGATGGACAAGTGCGCTTGAGTCGGCATCAGCGCCAGCATCCTGCCCGCGAATCCGCCGCCGGCGCTGTACAGCCAGGAGGCGCGCACCACCGTGGCACGCTCCGGCAGCTCACGCAGCACCGCGGTCTCGCCCGCGAGCTTGCTGCGCCCGTAGACGTTGAGTGGCTTAGGGGGCGTATCGGTACCGTAGGGACGGCTCTGAGCGCCGTCGAACACGTAGTCGGTCGAGACGTGCGTCAGCCAGGCGCCGCTGCGCCGGCAGGCCGCGGCGAGCTCTGCCGGGCCTGCCGAGTTGGCGCGCGCCGCCGCCTCGGGGGCGCGCTCAGCCTCATCGACCCGGGTGAACGCTGCGGCGTTCATGACCAGCTCGGGGGCGAACTCGCGCAACACGCCGTCCACCGCGGCGGCGTCGGCGATGTCCAGCCCGTCGTGAGTCTCGCTGCGCAGCACGACGTCCTCAGGCCTAGCGGCGATCAGCGCCCGCCCCAGCTGACCGCCGGCGCCGGTCACCAGCACCCTCACGGGAAGGTCTCCGCGCGCGCCAGCGGCGCGCCGCGCGCGTCCTTGTCGGAGAGTATGGCGCGCGTG
This sequence comes from Steroidobacteraceae bacterium, assembly GCA_036008385.1. Taxonomy (GTDB): domain Bacteria; phylum Pseudomonadota; class Gammaproteobacteria; order Steroidobacterales; family Steroidobacteraceae; genus 13-2-20CM-66-19. Next base: position 35,128 of record DASYNX010000074.1, on the reverse strand, counting down.
CCCGCGGGCAGCGGCCAGGAGAGCGCCAGCGCCGGATCGTCCCAGGCGAGCGTGTGCTCCGATTCAGGCGACCAGAAATCCGTGACCTGGTACTGCACGCGCGTGTCGTCGGCGAGCGCGAGGAAGCCGTGGGCGAAGCCCGGCGGCACCCACAGCGACTGGGTGTGCGCGGCATCGAGCTCGACCGCCAGCGTGCGTCCGAAGGCCGCCGAGGAGCGGCGCAGATCGACCACCACGTCGAAGATCGCGCCTGCGAGCACGCGTACCAGCTTTCCCTGTGTATGGGGAATCTGATAATGCAGTCCCCGCAGCACCCAGCGCCGCGAGGTGCTGACGTTCTGCTGCACGAACTGCGCCGCTATGCCGACGGCGGCGAACGTGCGCGCGTTCCAGCTCTCGAAGAACGCCCCGCGGGCATCCTCGAACACCCGATGCTCGATGAGCGCCACTCCCGGAAGCGCGAGCGGCAGCGCGCGCATCAGAACACCCGCTCGTTCAATACGCTCTCGAGATACTCGCCGTAGCCGGTGCGCTGCAGGCCGCGGGCGAGAACTGCGAGCTGTGCGCGATCGATGAAGCCCAGCCGGAAGGCGATCTCCTCGGGGCAGCAGATTTTCAGTCCCTGCCGCGCCTCGATGGTCTCGACGAAATTGGCGGCCTGCAGGAGCGATGCGTGCGTGCCGGTATCGAGCCACGCGACCCCGCGGCCGAGCACTTCGACACGCAGCGCGCCGCGTTCCAGGTAGGCGCGGTTCACGTCGGTGATCTCGAGCTCGCCGCGTGCCGAGGGCTTGAGTGCACGGGCGATGTCCACACAGCGTGCGTCGTAGAAGTACAGCCCCGTCACGGCGTAGTGCGAGCGCGGCGCGGCCGGCTTCTCCTCGAGTCCGATGGCCCGTCCGGCGGCATCGAACTCCACCACTCCGTAGCGCCCCGGGTCGCGCACGTAATAGGCGAACACCGTTGCGCCGTGCGCGTGCGCTGCCGCCGCGCGCAGTTGCTCGGGCAGCCCGTGGCCGTAGAACAGGTTGTCGCCCAGCACCAGGGACACGGCGTCCCCTGCGATGAAGTGCTCCGCGATCAGCAGCGCCTCGGCGATCCCGCGCGGCTCGGGCTGGACGGCGTAACGCACGGCGATGCCCCACTGCGACCCGTCACCGAGCAGCCGCCGGAACAGCGGCGCGTCATCGGGCGTGGAGATCACCAGCACCTCGCGGATGCCGGCCAGCATCAGCGTGGCGAGCGGGTAATACACGAGCGGCTTGTCGTACAGCGGCAGCAGCTGCTTCGACAGCGCCCGTGTCAGGGGATACAGCCGTGTGCCGGAGCCTCCGGCGAGGACGATGCCCTTAGTTGTCATGCGGGTCGCCATCCTAGCCTGAGCAGGATGGCGTGCGCACCGGGGCCGCGGCGCGCGCTCAGCTCTTGCCGGACTCCGCGGGCGTCGCGGCTGCCACAGACGGCGCCGGGGCCTCGGGCGCTCCCCAGTCCTCCTCCTGCGAGGTCACGATCGAGACCGGATCGCTGGCCGGAAAGCTGGCTTCGAGCGCCTCGTCGAGCTGGCGCTGAATCTTCTGGTGGCGCCGGCGCGCCGCGTCGGTCGGCGAGTCAGTCATTGCGCGCGAACTCCTGGGCGGGGCCCGCGAGTGGGCTCCCCGAGCCGGGCATAGTACGCTCTCGGGTAGCCGTCGGCAGGGCTGGCGGGTTAGGCTTTTGACGGGGCCGCGGCGGCGCCGATGTCTGCTGGGGGAGCATCCGCGATGGGGTATACGACTTCGGGCATCCGCAATATCGCGCTGGTCGGCCAGGCGGGGGCCGGCAAGACCTCGCTCCTCGAGACGCTGCTGCTGCAGGCCGGTGCAACCCGCAGTCGCGGCAGCCTGCAGCGGGGCACCACGGTGTCGGATTTCGATCCGCAGGAGAAGCGCCTGCAGCACTCGCTCGACACCGCCATCTGCAGCTTCGATTGCCCCAACGCCCATCTCAATATCATCGACACTCCGGGTTACCCGGACTTCCTCGGCAAGACGCTGTCAGTGCTGGAGGCGGTCGAGGCAGTCGCCGTGGTGGTGAGCGCCGTCAGCGGCGTGGACACACTGACCCAGCGCCTGATGGAGTTCGCGCGCGAGCGCGAGCTGTGCCGGCTGATCATCGTCAACAAGATCGACAGCCGCGATGCGCACTGCGCCGACGTGCTGCAGCAGGTGCGCGAGGCATTCGGCCCGGAGTGCCTGCCGCTCAACCTGCCCTCCGGCGCGGGCGACAGCGTGGTCGACTGCTTCTTTCAGCCACACGGGCGGACGGCGGACTTCTCCTCGGTCGAGGCGGCGCACACGCAGATCATCGACCAGGTGGTCGAGCTCGATGAGAAGCTCATGGCGCTGTACCTGGAGCAGGGCGAGGAGCTCTCGCCCGAACAGCTGCACGACCCGTTCGAGCAGGCGCTGCGCGAAGGTCACCTGGTGCCGGTGTGCTTCGTCTCCGCCGAGAGCGGCGCGGGGGTGCCCGAGCTGCTGCAGGTATTCGAGCGGCTGATGCCGAACCCGGCGGAGGGCAACCCGCCGCCCTTCCTCAAGGGCACGGGCGCGGACGCCGAGCGGGTCAGCGTGACTCCCGACCCGTCCAGGCACGTGATCGCGCACGTGTTCAAAGTGTCGATCGATCCCTACGTGGGCAAGCTCGGGGTATTGCGCGTGCACCAGGGCACCGTGCGCCCGGGCAGTCAGCTGTTCGTCGGCGACGCGCGCAAGCCCATCAAGATCGCGCACCTGTTCCGCATGCTGGGGAAGGACACCGCCGAGATCACCGCCGCCGTGCCCGGAGACATCTGCGCGATCGCCAAGGTGGACGAGCTGCACCTGGATGCGGTGCTGCACGACTCGCACGACGAGGACCAGTATCACCTGAAGCCAGTTGCCTTTCCGCCGCCGATGCTCGGTACCGCCATTGAGCCCGAACGGCGCGGCGACGAGCAGCGTCTCGCCGACACGCTGCACAAGCTGACGGCGGAGGATCCTTGCGTGCGCATCGAGCATCACGCCGCGGTGAACGAGACGGTGCTGTACGGCATGGGCGAGTTTCACCTGCGCGTGCTGCTCGAGCGCATGGGCGAACGCTACGGTGTCCACGTAAAGACTCACCCGCCGAGCATCCCCTATCGCGAGACCATCACCCGTCCCGCCGAGGGCCACTGCCGTCACAAGAAACAGACCGGCGGTGCCGGGCAGTTCGGCGAGGTGTTCCTGCGCGTCGAGGCGCTGGCGCGCGGTGCCGGCTTCGAGTTCGTCGACGACGTCGTGGGCGGAGCGATTCCCGGGCAGTACCTTCCGGCAGTCGAGAAGGGTGTGCGCCAGGTGCTGAGCGAGGGCGCGCTCGCCGGTTTTCCGATCCAGGACGTGCGCGTGATCGTCTACGACGGCAAGTACCATCCGGTGGACTCGAAGGAGGTGGCGTTCGTGTCCGCCGGGCGCAAGGCGTTTCTCGATGCCCTGCAGAAGGCTGCGCCCATCGTGCTCGAGCCGATCATGCGGGTGGAGATCACTGCGCCTGCGAGTGCGATCGGCGACATTACCGGCGACCTGGCCACCAAGCGCGCGCGCATCAACGGCAACGACTCGCTGCCGGGGCAACGCGCGACTCTCAATGCCTTCGTGCCGCTCGCCGAAGTGTCGGAATACCAGTCACGGCTCAAGGCGCTCACCGGCGGGCAGGGTGCCTACACCATGGAGCTCAGCCACTACGACCCGGTGCCGCCGCGCAAGCAGCAGGAGCTGGCACAGGCCTGGCGCCCGCAGGAGATCCAGGAGTAGCAGCGGGCGCCCCCCGCACACGTCGTCTCGTTTGTCATAACACGCCGTGCTCCTTAACGGCGACACGCGCACTCCTGGTCGCTGGCCCGGCCTGCATAGACTGGCCGCATGAGAGTCGTCGCGTGTTGCCTGCTGATTCTCGGGGCGCTGGCCGGGTCCGATAGTGGCCCGGCGCGTGTCGAGGCAGCGCGCTGCGCCCCGGCCGCGGGCAGCAATGGAGCACCGGCGAAGTCGAAGCCGAGCTCGTTCGCGCCGCACCGCGGACACGGGCACGTCTACGGCGTGCCGATCCAGCCCGCGATCTTCAGGGCCCCGATCCACCACAAGCCCCAGAAGCCAACGCCGTCGCCGCAGTAAGCACGGGCCGCGCGCCGCCGGGCCGTGGCCACGACTTCAGTGCGCCGTCTTCTTCCAGGTGACGGTGTCGCCGCGCTGCAATCCGAGCCTGGCGGCCTCCCCGCCCTTGAGCTCGAGCACCGCGGCCACCGGCGCATCCGAGCTCAGCGTCTCGAGCGACATCGGCACGGCGCGCTCGATGATCTTGGTCACGTGCCCGTCGGCGCCGATGAACAGCATGTCGAGCGCGATATAGGTGTTCTTCATCCACATGGTCTCGACGCGCGGGGCTTCCAGCGGAAACACCATGCCCATGGTCGCGGGCAGGTCGCTCACGAACATCAGTCCCTGCTCGGCACGCGCGGGGGTATCGGCGACCCATACCTCGAACTGGAACTTAGCCGCGCCGTGGTTGCCGCCGTTATGAGTGACCTCGAGCGAAGTGCGCGGGAAGCTCGAGAGCTCGAGTGGCCGGGCCTGCTCCTGAGCGAGCGCCGGCGCCGCCGCTCCCGGCGCGAGGCTCAGCACCCCGAGAACGATCAAAGCAACGCGCAACATACGCGCCAGTGTAGCCGCGCCGCACCCGCCGCGCGCGCGCCGCGACGGGCGAGACTCCTCACTCACCGGGTTTGACCAGCAGCGCCTTGGCGAGACGCGCATGTCCGCGGGCAATCGCGCGCGCCAGATGCATCAGCACCGTAAGAACGACCACCCCCAGACCCATGCAGAACAGCGCCCCGATCAATGAGTGCGGCGAGCCCCAGTCGTGGCCATCGAGCTGGATCATCGCCGCGGAAAAGCCTGCAGGCAGCCAGCCGAAATCCCGGCCTACCAGGATCAACGGCGCAACGGCCAAGCGCACTCCGAGCGCGAGCCCGGTGACCGCGAGCGTGAAATACACGATGCCGAGCGGCAGCATGACCAGCAGGTACAGCAGCGTCGTCCAGGTGCGCACGTCCTTGAGCATGTCCGCGATGCGCGTGAGCCACGGAGCCGGCGGGCCCGGATGCACCGGGCGACGCGGCATGCGCTCGCCGGTCATCGCTTCGAGCAGCCGTCCCTCGCCGAGGGCGATCACGCGCGCCATGCCGATGAAGGCCAGGAAGAACGGAATGCCGATGATGAGGACGGCGAACCCCATCGACAGGGACAGGCCCGTCACGACGAAAGTGAAGTAGACGATGCCGGTCGCGAGCGTCAGCAGCAGGTAGAAGAGCGAGGTATAGGCGCGCGCATCCATGAACACGCCGAAGAACCGGCGCAGTCCCGAGGCTTGTGCCGCGGCGGCCGGTGCGTGCGGCCTGAGGGCCGCCTTTACCTTCGCTTCGGTATCGCGGTAAGCCGCCGCCACCTCCTGCGGAGCGCCGTAGGTGCTGGCGATGAGCTCGAGTACATCCGCCTCGGACTTGCCGGGGTGTGCGGCGACCTCGGCGCGCAGGTACTCCTCGGCGTCGTACAACGCGTCCTGGATCAGCGCGGGATCCTGGCCAGCGAGCGCACTGCGCAGCTGCCTGAGGTACTGGTCGATCGATCGTGGGGCGTTGGCACTCATGAGTCGGTTCCTTCGATGAAGCGATCGACGAAGCCGCGTGTCTGCCGCCAGATATCGCTCCACTGGCGCAGCATCGCGCGACCGGCGTCGGTGATGCGGTAGTAGCGTCGCGGCGGGCCGGCGTACGAGGGCACGACACGGCTCGTCAGCAGATCGGCGGCGGCAAGCGCGCGCAGCACGGGGTAGATGGTGCCTTCCTTGAACAGCGCCTCGCCCAGGTTCGCCCGCTGCAGGCGCTTGGCGATCTCGTAGCCGTAGAGGTCTTCGGCGCTGCGCTCGAGTACAGCCAGCAGCACCAGCGCCACGAGACCGGCGTTGAGATCCTTCTGGAATTTTCTGGCCTGGCTATCGTCCATGGCACAGTACTATATAGTATATAGTACTATATACTAAACAATGCTTCGGCGTGAAATGTGCTCCTCTGGACGCGTTCAGGCGGGCAGACGATTGCCTCAGGGCCCCGAAGCACCCGGTTAATGGGCTGCTAGACTGCGGCCCCCCGCTCGCGAAAGCTGCCGATGAGAAACTCGCTCCTCGAAGTCACCCCTGTGATCCCGGGGAGCCTGGGTCGCCTGCCGGAGCTCGCCGCGAACCTCTTTTTCAGTTGGCACCGGCCGACGCGCGCGCTGTTCGAGGACCTCGACCCGGAGCTGTGGAAGCAGACCAACGGCAACCCACGGCTGATGCTCCGCTGCGTCGACCAGAGCCGGCTCGAGCGCTGCGCCCGGGATGAGGAGTACCTGGCGCGCTACCACACCGCGCTCGAGACGCTCGATGCTTATGTCAAAGTCGCGCCGGCGGCAGAGGGCCCGCTGGTCGCGTACTTCTGCGCCGAGTACGGCTTTCACGAGAGCTTTCCCATCTACTCGGGGGGCCTCGGGGTGCTGGCCGGGGACTACTGCAAGGCGGCGAGCGACGAGCGCGCCAACTTCATCGCCGTGGGTCTCCTTTACGAGCAGGGCTACTTCACCCAGACCGTCGACAACGACGGCGTGCAGCACGCCGAGTACCGCGAGCGCGATCCGCGTGATCTGCCGGTCGAGCCAGTGCGCAGCGCCGGCGGAGACTGGATCAAGGTGAGCGTGCGGATCGCCGCGCGTGAGGTGATCGCCCGGCTGTGGAAGGCGCAGGTCGGGCGAGTCCCGGTGTATCTGCTCGACACCAACTGCGCGGACAACGCCCCCAGCGACCGCGATATCACGCACCGCCTGTATGGCGGGGACGAGTCGACGCGGGTGCGCCAGGAGATGATTCTCGGCATCGGCGGCGTACGGGCGCTGCGTACGCTCGGAGTGCAGCCCTCGGTGTGGCACCTCAACGAGGGCCACGCGGCCTTTCTGATCGTCGAGCTGCTGCGCGAGCACCTCGGCCAGGGGCTGCCGTTCAACGCGGCGCTCGAAGCGGTGGCCGCGGACTGTGTGTTCACCACCCATACCCCGGTCGCCGCCGGTCACGATGCCTTCGGTCCCGAGCTCATCGTGCAGCACTTCGAAGGCTACATCCGCGAGCTGGGAGTGCCGGTCGAGCGCTTCCTCGAGCTGGCACGCGCACCGGCCGCACCGGGCCTGTTCAACATGACGCGCCTGGCGCTCAACGGTACCCGCCATGTCAACGGCGTGAGCCGCGTCCACGGCGAGGTGTCGGCGCGGCTGTGCGCGGACCAGTGGCCGGAGCTGCGCCCGGCGGACAATCCGGTCGGCTTCGTCACCAACGGCGTCCACGTACCGACCTTCCTGCATCAACGCTGGATCCAGTTCTTCGATCGCGAGCTCGGCGGGGAGTGGCGCGAGCGGCTGCGCGATCAGGAATTCTGGAGGGCGCTCGAGCGCGTGCCTGACGAGCGCTACTGGGCGACTGCCCAGGACGTCAAGTCGCGCATGCTGGCGAACGTGCGTGAACGGCTGCAGCGCGAATACGAGCGCAAGGGCTCGAGCCCGGCGCAGCTGCGCCACGTCACGCGCTTTCTCGATCCGCAGCGTCCGGATGTGCTCACGCTCGGTTTTGCGCGGCGCTTCGCCACCTACAAGCGCGCCACGCTGGTGCTGCGCGATCGCGCGCGTCTGGCACAGCTCGTCAACGATCCCGAGCGCCCGGTGGTGCTGCTGTTCGCCGGCAAGGCGCACCCGGCGGACGAGCCGGGCAAGCAGGTGCTGCGCGAGCTGCGCCAGCTAATGATGAGTCAGGAGTTCGCGGGGCGGATCATTTTTCTCGAGGATTACGACCTGCAGCTGGCACGGAGCCTGGTCTCGGGAGTGGACGTCTGGCTCAACAACCCCATCGCACCGCTCGAGGCGAGCGGCACCTCCGGCATCAAGGCGGCCATTAACGGCCGGCTCAACCTGAGCATTCTCGATGGCTGGTGGGCGGAAGGCTGGACGCAGGACAGCGGCTGGGGCATTCCGCCGGCGAGCGTCCAGGACCCGGAGCGCCGCGATGCGTTCGAGGCCGAGCTGATCCTCGGCGTGCTCGCCGAGGAGGTACTGCCGCTGTACTACGCGCGCGACGAGGCCGGCTGCCCGCACGGCTGGGTGAAGTGCAGCAAGCGCGCCATGATGACGGTGATTCCGCGATTCAACATGCGCCGCGTGCTGGTCGATTACGTCCAGGGCCTGTACCTGCCGGCCGCCGCGCAGTACCGCCGGCTGTCCGCCGACGGCTTTACCGGTGCGCGCACGCTCGCCGACTGGAAGCAGCGCGTGCGCGCGGCCTGGCCCCGGGTGAATCTCAAGCTGCTGAGCGACGCCGCGCGCGATCTGCCGCGTGGCGAGCGGCTGCGGCTGCGCGTGGCGGCCGGCCTCAACGGACTGTTGCCTGCCGATACGCGGGTGGAGTTCGTCGCCCGACGGCTGCTGCCGGAAGCTGACCGCTCGCCTGCGGCGCTGTCCTCCTATGCGCAGGCGCCGCGCGACGGAGTATGGCATGCCGCGTTCACGGCCACGGACGAGCACGAGGCCGACGGCGCGGTGATTTTTGCGCTCGACGTCGAGCCGCCGGAGTGCGGCCAGTTCCGCACCGAGGTACGCATCTACCCCTGGCACGAGCTGCTGTCGCACCCCAACGAGCTTGGGCTCATGAAGTGGCTGTGATGGGCGGCTGCCGGCAGGTTGCGCCGACCGCAGGCCTTGGGTTGTAGTACCGCTCATGTCCCATCAGCCCGCCCGCGCCTCTTCGGGACGTTACGTGAGCCGCCTGACGGGCGGCACGCTGGCGGTCATCATGGCGGGGGGGCGCGGCGAGCGGCTGCGTGATCTCACCGCCCACCGCTGCAAGCCGGCCACGCCCTTCGGCGGCAAGTTCCGCATCATCGACTTCGTGCTGTCGAACTGCGTCAACTCGGGCATCCGCCAGATGTCCATTCTCACCCAGTACAAGGCGCAATCGCTCATCCAGCACGTGCAGCACGGCTGGAGTTACCTCAGGGGCGAGTTCGGCGAGTTCGTCGAGGTGGTCCCCGCCCAGCAGCAGCTCGGTCCGGTGTGGTACCGCGGCACCGCGGACGCCGTGCACCAGAACATCGAGCTGATCCTCGCGCACCGGCCCAAGCACGTGCTGGTGCTCGCCGGGGATCACATCTACAAGATGGACTACGGCCCAATGATCGCTTACCACGTCGAGAAGGGTGCCGACGTCACCGTGGGGGTGGTGGAGGTTCCGGCGCGCGAGTCGCGGCATTACGGCGTGCTCACCGCCACCGAGTGGAACCGTGTCACCCGTTTTTCCGAGAAGCCCGCGACGCCCGATTCACTGCCGGGCCGTCCCGACACGATCCTCGCCTCCATGGGCATCTACGTCTTCAACCCGCGCCTGCTCGAGACCGTGCTGGCCGCGGACGCCGCCAGCGAGACCTCCAGCCACGATTTCGGCAAGAACATTCTCCCCGATGCCATCGACGCCAACCGTCAGGTGTTCGCCTACCCGTTCCAGGACGTCAAGACGCGCGCGCAGAGCTACTGGCGCGACGTGGGCACCATCGATGCCTACTACGACGCCAACCTCGAGCTGGTGCACGTGCGCCCCGAGCTCAACATCTACGACGAAGACTGGCCGATCTGGACCTACCAGCCGCAGCACCCGCCGGCGAAGTTCATCCTCGACGAGGACGGCCGCCGTGGCAGCGCCGTCAACTCCATGGTCTCCGGCGGCTGCATCATCTCCGGTGCGGTGGTGCGCGAGTCGCTGCTGTTCTCCGCGGTGCGCGTGGAGGAGCGCACCAGCATCCACCGCTCGGTGATCCTGCCGCACGCGCAGGTCGGGCGTGGCTGCGTGATCAACGGCGCCATCCTCGACGAGGATTGCGAGATTCCGGACGGCACTCACATCGGCGTCGATCCTGCCGCCGACGCGCAGCGCTTTCATCTGACCGAGCAGGGCGTGGTACTGGTCACCGCCGACATGCTGCGCAGCCAGCGGGTGGGGAAGACGTGAGCGCGGTGCAGCGCCTGCCGGTGATCCTCCTGTGGCACATGCATCAGCCGCAGTACCGCGACGCGCTCACCGGGCAGTACGCGCTGCCATGGACCTATCTGCACGCCATCAAGGACTACACCGACATGGCGGCGCACCTCGAGAGCAATCACGGCGCTCGCGCGGTGGTGAATTTCACGCCGCTGCTCATCGAGCAGATCGATGAGCTCGCCCGCCGCATCGCCGCGCACCTCAAGGAGAACGACCCGCTGCCCGACCCGGTCCTGGCGCTGCTCGGACCCGCGCCGGTGCCGGCCGAGCCGCCCGCGCGGCTCGAGCTGCTGCGCGCCTGCCTCAAGGCGCAGCGCCGGCAGATGATCGAGCGCTTCGGCCCCTACCTCGAGCTGGCGACCATCGCCGAGACGCTCGCGACGCCCGAGCGTGTCACCTACGCCTCCGACCAGTTCATCCACGACCTGGCCGTCTGGTATCACCTCGCCTGGCTCGGCGAGACGGTGCGGCGCACCGATCCACTGGTCGCGCGCCTCACCGAGCGCGGCCGTGACTTCAGCGCCGCCCAGCGCCGCGACCTGCTGGCGCTGATCGGGGAGCTGGTTGCTCAGGTCGTGCCGCGCTACCGCCAGCTGGCCGCGCGCGGACAGTGCGAGCTGTCCGTCACGCCCTACGGACATCCGATCATTCCGCTGCTGCTCGACTTCCGCGTGGCGCGCGATGCGGTGCCGGCGATGGCGCTGCCGCAGCACCCCGCCTACCCCGGCGGCGCGGCACGCGCGAGCTGGCATATCGAGGAGGCGATCCGGGTCTTCACACGCGCTTTCGGCGCGGCTCCCGCCGGCTGCTGGCCTGCCGAGGGGGCGATCAGCGCTGCGACGCTGCAACTGCTGGCGAGCCATGGCTTTCGCTGGGCGGCGAGCAGTGCCGGCGTGCTGCGCGCAAGCCTGGCGCTCACCGATCCGGATGCGGCGCGCGACCCGCTGGCCTACAACCGTCCCTATCGCCTCGGCGGCACCGGGATGAACTGCTTCTTCCGCGACGACGCACTCTCCGATCTCATCGGCTTCACCTATGCCACCTGGCACGGCGATGACGCTGCGGCCAACCTGGTGAGCGAGCTCGCGCAGCTCGCCCGCCAGCACGAGTCGACCGGCAACCACGCGGTGCTCATCGCCCTCGATGGCGAGAATGCCTGGGAGCATTACCCCTTCAACGGGTATTACTTCCTGCGTGCGCTCTACACCCAGATCGCGGACCATCCGCAGCTCGAGCTCACGACGCTGTCGGACTGTCTCGCGCGCGGGATGCAGCCGGCGCCGCTGGCGCGCGTGTGCGCCGGCAGCTGGGTGCACGGGACGCTCGCCACCTGGATCGGAGACCCGGCGAAGAATCGCGCCTGGGATCTGCTGTGCGACGCCAAGGAGGCCTACGACCGCGCGCTCCCCGCTCTGGCGGAGGCGGCGCAGCGCGTCGCCGCCGGCCGCCAGCTGGCCTTGTGCGAGGGCTCCGACTGGTTCTGGTGGCTGGGCGATTACAACCCTGCGGATGCCGTGAGCCAGTTCGACCGCCTTTACCGCCGCCAGCTCGTGACGCTCTACCGGCGACTGAACCTTGCGCCCCCGGGAGAGCTGGCGCTGCCGATCGCCGCCGGACACGGGACGCCCGAGCACGGCGGAGTCATGCGCCGCGCCCACGCCTGACTTAAGCCCGCGCACTGCTGCAGCCGCGATGGTCAGCCAGAGACTCCCGGTTCTCGACCGGCGCCGCGCGGGGGTGCTGTTGCCCTTGTCGGCCCTGGACGCGGCCTTAGGCTCCGGGGGACGCGGCTTCATCGACTGGCTTGCCGCTGCGGGATTTTCCGTGTGGCAGATCCTGCCGATGGGACCGGTGGGGCCCGACGGCTCCCCGTACTGGGTACGCTCGGACTGCGCCGGCAACCGAGCGCTGCTGGACCCGACCGAGCTGCCCGACGAGCACGCCCCGATCGCCCCGCAATTCCTCGCCGCCGCGGCGGGCTGGCTGCCCGACTACGCGCTGTTCGAGGTGCTCACCGCCGCGTACGGGAGTGTGCCGTTCTGGCGCTGGCCGGCACCGCTGCGCGACCGCGACCCGGAGGCGCTCAAGGAGGCGCGCAGCCGCCTGGCAGCGGAGGTGAGCCGCATCGAGCGCGACCAATACGCGTTCGACCTGCAGTGGCAGCGGCTGCGAGAGTACGCCCGCGCGCGCGGCGTGCGCCTGTTCGGCGATCTGCCCTACTACGTCGCGCCGTCGTCGGTCGAGACCTGGGCGCACCGCGAGCTGTTCCAACTCGCCCCGACCGGTGAGCCGGCCGTGGTCGGGGGCGTGCCGCCGGACTATTTCACCGCGCTCGGGCAGCTCTGGGGCAACCCGGTGTATGACTGGCAGGCGCTCGAGCGCACCGGCTTCGCCTGGTGGGTCGCCCGGGTACGCGCGCAACTCACACGTCTCGACCTGCTGCGTCTCGATCACTTCCGCGCCCTGAGCGCCTACTGGGCGGTGCCGGCGGGAGCTGCGGATGCGCGCGGCGGCGCCTGGTGTCCCACACCCGGCAGGCAGTTGCTGGAGCGGCTGCGTCAGGAGCTCGGCGAGCTGCCGCTCGCCGCCGAGGATCTCGGGGACATCACCGCGGACGTGCTCGCCCTCAGGGACGCTTTCGCCCTGCCGGGCATGCGCGTGCTGCAGTTCGGCTTCGACGGCACGGCGGACAACATTCACCTGCCGTATCGGCACGAGCGCAACTCGATCGTCTATACCGGCACGCACGACAACAACACGACTCTCGGCTGGTACACCGGCCTCGACGGCGACACCCGCGCTCGCGTGGACTTCTACCTCGGCACGACACCGGCGACGATGCCCGAGGCGCTGATACGCGCGGCTCTCGGCTCGGTCGCGCAGGTGGCGGTCATACCGGCGCAGGACATTCTCGGTCTCGGGTCACAGGCTCGACTCAACACGCCCGGCACCACCACCGGCAACTGGCAGTGGCGCGTGCCGGCGGGCGCATTGACGGCGCAGCTCGCGCGCAGCTATGCGCGGCTGAACCGCAGCTTCGGTCGCGCCTGAACGAGCGCGCCGCGCACCTTTGCTACCATGTGTCCGCATGAAAGTCGGCATTCCTCGCACGGCGGCAGCGCGCGCCGCGGCACTGGTCGCCACAGTGCTCAGCGCGGCAGCACTCGTATGCTGCGCGCTGGCGCAGAAGTTCGAGACGCCGAAGCTCGCCGTGGTCGATGTTCAGATCCAGAGCAGTGACCTGTGGGCGCAGCGCCTGAAGGTCCGCATGCACGTGCAGAACCCCAACGACATCGCGCTGCCGATCAAGGGGATCACCTACACGATCGAAGTCGACGGGCAGCAGTTCGCGAGCGGCGAGTCCGCGACCAGTTTCGTGGTGCCTGCCCTCGGGGAAGCCGAGTTCGACATGAACGTCACCACCAACATGGCCGGCACCCTGCTCAAGCTGCTCGCGCACGGAGCGGCTGGGCAGAGCGTGCCCTACCGTCTGTCGGGCAAGGTGTCGCTGTCGCAGGGGCTGTTGCACTCGATCCCGTTCGACGAGCAGGGCACGTTCAAGCTGCAGTGAGACGGCGGTACAGCTCCACGTACAGCGCCCCCTGGCGCTGCCAGGAGAAGTCTCGCTGCATGCCGTTCACCACCATGCGGGTCCAGTGCGCCGGCTGTCCGTACAGGTCGAGCGCGTAGTTGAGCGCCCACACCAGCGCCTCGGTAGTGAAATCGTCGAATACCACGCCGGTACCGGTGCCGTGCCGTGGGTCGTAGTGCTCGACCGAGTCGGCCAGCCCGCCAGTGCGCCGCACGATCGGCGCAGTGCCGTAGCGCAGGCTGTACATCTGGTTCAGTCCGCACGGCTCGTAGCGCGAGGGCATGAGAAACATGTCGCTGGCCGCCTCGATCCAGTGCGCCAGCTCATCGTCGTAGCCATCATGAAATGCCACGCGCCCGGGGAAGCGCCGCTGCAGGGTCGCGAAGAACTCCTCGTACTGCGGCTCCCCGCTCCCGAGCACCGCGAAACTGAGAGCCCGCTCGCTGAGCACGCGTGGCAACGCTTCGAACATGAGCTCGATCCCCTTCTGTAGCGCGAGACGGCTGACGAGACCGAGCAGCGGCACCTCCGGCGCCGCCGGCAGCTGCCGGTGCACGCGGAACTCGCGCTTGAGCTGCGCCTTCACCCCGAGACGGGCGGCATCGTAGTGCGCGGGCAGATAACGGTCGTGGCGCGGGTCCCATTCATCGTAGTCGACGCCGTTGAGGATGCCGGACACCTCGCCGGCGGCGGCGCGCAGCCGCAGGCTGTCCTCGAGTCCCATGCCGTACTCGCGCGAGCAGATCTCGCGCGCGTGAGTCGGGCTCACGGTGTTGATGGCATCAGCGTGGAGAATCCCGTGTCGCAGCGCATTGATGTACCCGGCGGCCAGATCCGGCTGGTGCAGCAGCCCGAGGGAGGGCAGGCCCAGGTCCGCCGCCTGCGCCGCCGCGAAGATGCCCTGGTAGCCGATGTTGTGGATCGTGAGCAGCGTGCGCGTCGCCGCGAAGCCTGGCTCGTCGCGCAGCGTTTGCACGAACAGCGGCGCGAACGCCGCGTGCCAGTCGTGGCAGTGAAGCACCTGCGGCGCCCAGCCGAGGCGCTGGCAGGCGAGCAGTGCCGCGCGTGTGAAGGCGAGGAAGCGGACGTGCTCATCGGCGTCCGCCGTATAGATCGCGCCGCGCGCGTACAGCGGCGGGCAGTCGATCAGGTAGGCGTGCGCGCCGCCGGGCAGCACGGCGCGCAGCACGGAAAAGACGTAGCTGTGGGGCCCCACCGCGAGCGGGACGTTGCTGAGAGCGGCGAGTGGCTCGGCGCCGAAGGCCGCCCGATCGATGCTCGAGTAACACGGTGAGAACAGCCGCACGTCATGACCGGCGGCGTGCAGATAACGGGTGAGGCCACCCGCCACATCGGCAAGCCCGCCCGTCTTGGAGAGCGGCGCCACCTCGGCCGTGAGCAGGCAGATGGCGAGCTTTCCAGGCGCGCCGTGGCGATCATGTTGTCGGGCAGTGGCCAAGGTTATGATTTGCCGATGCGGCGCCTGTTGATCGGGGTCACGGTTACGCTGTTGGTGGTCGTTTCGATCGGCGTGGGCGTGGCCGTTGCCCGCTGGCCGCACGCGCACCTGTGGCGGTGAGTGCCACCACGGCCGCCGCAGTGTAACCGAAGGCCTTGCCGCCGGCCGGCGCGGGTCTTGAGCGCCGCAAGAATCGGGTCGCGACCGGCGCCCGCGCGACTATCATGACGGCCATGCACCACTCCGACGCCTTCATGGACAGCCGTGACTTCGCACGCGTCGCGCGCGCGATCCGCTACATTGACGAGAATTTCCGCGCACAGCCGCGTCTCGCCGCAATCGCCGCAGCCGCGCGGCTGTCGGAGTTCCATTTCAACCGCCTGTTCCGCCGCTGGGCCGGCGTCACGCCGCGCCAGTATCTCGCCTTCATCACGGCCCACGCCGCGCGCGGCGCACTCGCCGATACGCCCTCGGTGCTCGAGGCTGCCTACGCGCTCGGGCTGTCGGGCCCGGGACGGCTGCACGACCTGCTGGTGACTCTCGAGGCCGTGACGCCCGGTGAGCTCAAGGCGCGCGGACGGGGGCTCGAGCTCGCCTACGGCTTCAGCGACACGCCCTTCGGCACGGCACTGCTGGCGAGCACGCCGCGCGGCCTGAGCCAGGTCTCCTTCGTCGAGCCGGGCGAGGAGGGAGCCGCGCTGGCGGCGCTCGACTCGAGCTGGCCGAACGCACGCAAGGCACGCGATGATGCGGCGGCGGCCGAGCTGGCACGGCGAATCTGGCGTGACGGCCCCGAGGCCCCTGCGCGCACACCACTCCAGCTCGCGGTCAAGGGCACGAACTTTCAGCTCAAGGTGTGGCAGGCACTGCTCGAGCTCGGCGCGCGCGGGCCGACGACCTATACCGAGCTCGCGCACGCGGCAGACGCCGACGGCGCAGCGCGTGCGGTCGGCAACGCCGTCGGGGCGAATCCGGTCGCCTGGCTCATCCCCTGTCACAACGTGCTGAGAAAGGACGGCAGCCTCGGGGGCTATCAGTGGGGCACCGACCGCAAGCGCTCCATGCTTGCCTGGCAGGGACTGCGCGGGCAGCTCGCCGACGCGGCCCGCCGCCCCGTCGACGGCGGGTTTCTTCGGCAGGCGACATAAGTCCAAGCCACACCCCTTTTACCGCGCGACGTCAAGTCTCGCGCGGTGTCAATTCGCTGTCATATATCTCAAGATATTGATTTATCTCAATTAATATAGGCGTCGCACGAATGGCGGGCCGCCGAAGCTGCTAGAATACGAGCCGCTCCCCGTTGCCGAACCGACCCATGTCCGCCTCGCCGTACAAGCAGCTCGAGCAGGAGTTCAAGCGTCTCCATGCCTTCCGGGGCGCGCTCGCACTGCTGCGCTGGGACGCGGCGGTGATGATGCCCCGGGGCAGCGCCGATGTGCGCGGCGAGCAGCTCGCGGCGCTCGAGACCGAGCATCACGCACTGCTGACGGCACCGCGCATCACGCGGCTGCTCGATCGGGCGCAAGCCAACACCCAGGGGCTGGCGGACTGGCAGATCGCGAACCTGCGCGAGATGCGCCGGCAGCGCGATCATGCGATCGCCACGCCGGTCACGCTCGTGTCGCGGCTCACCAAGGCGGCATCACGCGCCGAATCCCGCTGGCTCGAGGCCCGCACGCAGGGAAAGTTCGAGGCCTTTGCTCCGTACCTCGAGGAAGTGGTGCACCTGGTGCGCGACAAGGCGGCACTCCTCGGTCAGGCACTGAATCTCGCCCCCTACGATGCGCTGGTCGACGAATTCAGCCCCGGCCTCACCACGGCGGACATCGACGCCATGTTCAAGGCGCTCTCGCGCAGGCTCCCGGCGCTGATCCGCGAGTCGATCGCGCTCCAGGAGGGGCGCCTGCTGCTGCCCCTGACGGGAAAGTTTCCTGCCGGCAAGCAAAGGTCACTGGCGGTTGAGGTCATGAGGGCGGTTGGCTTCCCGTTCGATCGCGGCCGGCTCGATGAAAGCGAGCATCCCTTCACTGAAGGCGGCCCGGGCGATATCCGCATTACCACCCGCTTCGATCCCGATGATGTGTTCACCGGGCTCCTCGGCGCGTTGCACGAGACCGGACACGCGATGTACGACCTGGGGCTCCCCCAGGACTGGCGCGACCAGCCGGTCGGCCGGGACCGGGGCATGGCGCTCGAGGAGAGCCAGTCGCTGCTCATCGAGATGATCGTGTGCCGCAGCCGCCCGTTCGTGCGCTACGTACAGCCGCTGCTCGCCAAGCACTTCGGAGTCACGGGACCCGAATGGGACGTGGAGAACCTCTATAGTCACCTGACGCGCGTACAGCGCGGGCTGATCCGCGTAGATGCGGACGAGCTCACCTACCCGCTGCACATCATGCTGCGCTACGAGCTCGAGAAGCAGCTGCTCTCCGGGGAGCTCGCGGTGCGCGACCTGCCGGAGGCCTGGAATGCCGGCGTGGAGCAGCGCCTGGGGATCCGTCCGTCCAACGATGTCGAAGGCTGTCTGCAGGACATTCACTGGGCCGTGGGATCGTTCGGGTATTTCCCGTCCTACGCGCTCGGGGCCGTCATCGCCGCGCAGCTCTACGAGAGTCTGCGTACCGAGCTCCCCGGGCTCGACGAGCAACTCGCCTGCGGGGAATTCTCCGGGCTGTTCGGCTGGCTGCGCACGCACGTGCACGGCCTCGGCGCCAAGGTGCCGGTCCAGGAGCTGCTCAAGAGCGCCACTGGCAAGCCGCTGTCGGCCACTTCCTTCGTGCGCTACGTCGAGGCAAAGTATCTCGAGAGCACCGCCAGCAGCGCCGCTGCCTGAAGAGCCCTTGAGCAAACCGTCCCGCACCCTCACGCGCCTGGCCGCGCGGCTGCGCAGTGCCGCCGGCAAGGCCATCGCCGATTACGGCATGATCGGGCCGGGCGACCGCGTGATGGTCTGCCTGTCGGGCGGCAAGGACTCCTACACGCTGCTCGACATCCTGCTGTCGCTCCAGCGCAGCGCTCCGGTGCGCTTCGAGCTGCTTGCCGTCAATCTCGACCAGAAGCAGCCCGGCTTCCCCGCGCAGGTTCTGCCGGAATATCTCGCCGGTGTCGGAGTCCCGTTCCGGGTGATCGAGCAGGACACCTATGGCGTGGTGAAGCGCATCGTTCCGGCGGGGCAGACGCTGTGCGGGCTGTGCTCGCGTCTGCGGCGCGGGGCGCTGTACCGCTTCGCGGCCGAGAACGGCATCACCCGGATCGCCCTCGGTCACCACCGCGACGATATCGTCGAGACGCTGTTCCTCAACCTGTTCTTCGGCGGCCGCCTCAAGGCCATGGCGCCGAAGCTGCTGTCCGACGACGGCCGTCACATCGTCATCCGGCCGCTCGCCTACGTCGCCGAGCGCGACATTGCCCGCTACGCCCGCGGCCGCGGCTTTCCACTCATTCCCTGCAAGCTGTGCGGCTCGCAGGACAATCTGCAGCGCGTGGCGGTCAAGAAGATGCTGGCCGACTGGGAGCGTGAGTTTCCCGGGCGCACCGCATCGATCGCCCGCGCGCTGCGCAATCTCGAGCCGGAGCATCTCGGCGATCCGCGGCACTTCGACTTCGGCGGCCTCGACCTCAGAAGGGTTGCACCCATGAGTGAGCACGATGAGGAGGCGCTCGCGGCGCTGCTGCCGGAGCCCGCCTGAGAGACTTCAGGCCGTGGATCCGCATCCTGCCGCCGCCGCGCCTGCTGCCCTGCCGCTGCCCAATTGCTACTGGGTGCTGCCGGGCAAGCTGCTCGCGGGTGCGCACCCGGCGGGAGCGACGCCGCAGCTGACGCAGGAGCGGGTGACGCGGCTGCTCGCAGCAGGGGTTACCTGCTTCCTCGACCTGACGCATCCGGGCGAGGCTGCGCCCTACGACGAGGGGCTGCCGGTCGCGATCGGTTTTCTGCGCAAACCGATCCCCGACCATGGCATCCCGGCCGAGCCGGGCCACATGGCCGAGACGCTCATGTGTCTGCGCCAGGCGCTGCGAGCCGGCCAGATCGTCTACCTGCATTGCCGCGCCGGCATCGGCCGCACCGCCATGGTGGCCGGCTGTCTGCTGGTGGAGCACGGGCTCTCGGGGGAGGAGGCGCTCACGGAGCTGAACCGCCTCTGGCAGCAGAGCCCGCGGGCGCAGGACTGGCCGGTGGTGCCGGAGACCGACGAACAGGCGGACTACGTCAGGCAATGGAGCGAGCGGGCGGAGCGAGCCGCCGACCCGCTGCTCGAGCCGGCCACGCTCGCCGCGGCGCGCGGCCTGCGCGGGCGCTTCCAGGGCGCAGTGCTCGGGCTTGCGACCGGCGATGCGGTAGCGGTCGCAACGCAGTACGGCCGCCCGGGCCGCTTCGCTCCGGTCGGCGACATGCTCGGCGGCGGTCCGTTCGATCTGCCGCGCGGCGGCTGGAGCGACGACACCGCCATGGCATTGTGCCTGGCCGAAAGCCTGATCGAACGCGAAGGATTCGACGCCCGCGACCAGGTGGAGCACTACCGGCGCTGGCAGCAGGAGGGATATCTGTCGGCCACCGGACAGTGCGTCGGCATCACTGCCGGCACGGCACGGGCGCTCGCGGTGGCACGATGGCGCCGGCAGCCGTTCTCCGGCACGCACGATCCGCAGGCGCAGGATCCCGAGCCGCTCGCGCGCGTCGCTCCGGTGGTGTTGTACTTCTTCGCTCGCGGAGAGGAAGCCGCCCACCAGGCTGCAGAAGCCGCGCGTACCACCTGCCAGGCCCCGCTGGTGCTGGCGGCCTGCCGCGCACTGGCCCGCGCGCTGCATGTGGCGCTGTGTGGCGGGACCAAGGCGGCGATCCTTGCCGCCGCCCGCCCGGAAGACGGGTCGGCGGAGTGGGCGGAGGGGGCCGGCTTGTCCGACTCGGCATCCGCCGCGCTCGCCGCAGCACTCGATGTCTTTGGCCGCACAGAGAATTTCCGCGATGCCGTGCTGGCTGCAGCCAATCTCGGGGGCAACTCGGACATCGTGGGCGCCGTGGCGGGGGCGCTCGCCGGCGCACACTATAGCGCAAGCGCCATCCCCACTTTGTGGCGCAACAGTCTGATGAAGAAGCAATTGATCGAGGACTGCGCGGATCGACTGCTGACCCACGCGCTGCTCGAGCTGGGCGCCTGAGCGCGCTGCAGCGCCGCCCCGGCAGTCGACGCCGCCCGACCCCGCGCGCCAACACACCCGGACGTGACGGACCGGGAAGACAGCGCGCGCGTGCTTCGGCTAAGCTCGGCCACGAAAAATCCCTCGCGGCACGAGAAGGTTTTCGCACCACGTATGTCCCCGACACGCGTCGCCGGCCGCCCCACAACCGCCGGGCGCACGCGCGCCCGGCCGGCGGCGGCACGCGGGGCGACACGGCCGTGGGTGCGCCTGAGCGACGAGGAGCTGCTGAAGGTGCGCTTCTGCGATCTGCGCCTGTCGATCGAGCGGTCGGCAGTCGCACGGCAGGTGCGCCGCCTCTACGGCGATCTCGAGCGGCGGGGTGTGCGCGTGCGGCCGCATGTGTGGCTGTCGGAGGAGTGGTTTTCTCCCGATGGCGTGCCCGGGATCGCGGTGCCTTTCTATCTGGCGCACCCGCGACTCGAGCGGCTCGAGCGGCGCATCATGGGCGAGGCCGAGGGCGGCAACTCGCGTCTGCTGCTGCGCATCCTGCGGCACGAGGCCGGGCACGCGCTCGACAACGCCTACCGCCTGCGGCGACGCCGGCGCTGGCGCGAGGTGTTCGGACCGGCCTCGCTCCCGTATCCGGCGCGCTATCGCGCGCGCGCCGGCAGCCGCCGCTATGTGCATCACCTCGGCGAGTGGTACGCCCAGGCGCATCCGACCGAGGACTTCGCCGAGACGTTCGCAGTGTGGCTCACCCCGAAGTCCGCCTGGCGCAAGAACTACGCGGACTGGCCGGCGCTGCACAAGCTGCGGGCGGTCGAGGAGCTCGTTGCCGGCGTGCGCGCGCGGCCCGCGCCGGTGCGCAACCGCACCCGCATCGAGCCACTCGAGCGCAACACCCGCACGCTCGCCCAGCACTACCGGCGCAAGCTCGCGCGCAATCGTCTCATCCGCCGGGGACTCGCCGACGAGCTGCTGCAGCGCGCCTTCACTCCGGAGCGGCGCCGCAGGGGCGCGCTGCGGGCGGCGACCCTGCTGCGCGCGGACGCCCGGCGGCTGACTGGCGCGGTGGCGCGGGCGCTGAAGGTCGAGCGCTACAGCGTGGCACAGATTCTGCGCATGCTCATCGAGCGCAGCGAGCGGCTGCGGCTGCACGTCCGTGGCAACCGCCGCAACGCGCTGCGCTACTCACGCTGGATGCTCGAGCGGCTCACCGGGTTGTACTCCCAGGGCGAGACACCACACCTGCCACTATGAGACGACTGCGCACGCTCGTCGTGGTGCACGCGAGCCTGGTGCCGCCGGGAAATCTCGAAGGCCACAGCGACAAGGAAATCGAGGAGTGGCGTACCGAATACGACGTCACCGCGACGCTGCGTCAGCGCGGTCACGACGTCCGCTGTATCGGCGTGCTCGACAGCCTGACGGAGTTGCGCAGCACGATCGCCGAGTGGGAACCGGACATCGTTTTCAACCTGCTGGAGGAGTTCGACGGCATCGTCACCTACGACCAGCACGTGGTGGCGTTCCTCGAGCTGATGCGCCAGCCGTACACCGGCTGCAACCCGCGCGGACTGCTGCTGTCGCGCGACAAGTCGCTGTCCAAGCAGCTGCTCACGTTCCACCGCATCGCCACACCACAGTTCGCGGTGTTCCGGCGCGGCGCACGCGTTCAGGTGCCGCGCAAGCTGCGGTTCCCGCTGTTCGTGAAGTCGACCGTCGAAGACGCTTCCCTCGGCATCGCGCAGGCATCCGTGGTGGAGGATGCGGCGCGCCTGAAGGAACGCATCACTTTCGTACACGAGCAGGTGAAGTCGGATGCGCTGGTGGAGGAGTACATCGAGGGCCGCGAGCTGTACGTCGGTGTCATGGGCAACGAGCGCCTGACGCGCCTGCCCGTGTGGGAGATGGTGTTCGGCTCCATGCCCGACACGCTGGCCGCCATCGCCACGCGCAAGGTGAAATGGGACAAGCGCTACCAGGCGAAGTACGGGATCACGACGCACGCTGCCGTCGATCTGCCGGCCGGGGTGCTGGCCGCACTCGACCGGCTGTCGCGCCGCATCTACCGGGCACTCGGCATGTCCGGTTATGCTCGCATGGATTTCCGGGTGACTCCGCAGGACCAGGTATACGTGCTCGAGGCCAACGCCAATCCCAATCTCGAGAGCGCCGAGGACTTTGCCGAATCGGCGCGGGCGGCCGGCACGCCCTACGGCGAGCTGCTCGAGCGCCTCATGGATCTGGGGCTGAAGTACCAGGCGCAGTGGCGCGCCTCCTATGGCTGAGGTAACGGCGCCGGCGCGGGCGGCGCGCCATGCGGGCCGCAGCCGCAGCGGCCGGCTGAGCGCGACCGGGCTCGCCGCGGCGCTGGCGCTGCTGGGCGGCTGCACCGACCAGGAGAAGCTGCGCGAAGCCGAGCTGACGAAACTGCTGCTCGTTCTGCCCGGGACCTATGACAACACCGCGCAGGCCGACCGCGACGCTCAGTCCGGTACCCGCCCGCCGCACGAGCGCATCACGCTCATCGTCATGCGCGTGTACGTCCCACGCCTCGGGCATCACGTGCAGTACCTGCAGGAGATGGCGGCCAACGACCCGCTGCGGGTCATGAGTGAGCGCATGTCGAGCTTCACGGTGGATGAGAAGCGCGGCATCGTTCAGACGCTCTACACCTTCGTCGACCCGGTGCGCTGGCGCGACGGGCTGCAGACTCCGGAGATGTTCACCGGCGTCCTCCAGGACGACGTGCACAGCTTCTGCGAGCTGTTGTGGAAGAAGGACGGCGAGCAGCAGTTCGTCGGTGGGCCCGATCCGGCGCACTGTCATCCTGTCCCGCCCGCCGCACCCGCAGACTTCGCGGCGCTGCTGAGCGCCGACTCCCTGATCCTCGGCACCTATCAGTTCCGCAAGACCCGCCAGTGAACTGAGCGCAGTGCTGCCGTTCCTACGGGGTGCTCGGCTGGTGAGGTGAGTCTCTCAGGTGCGTGTCGAGCCACGCCAGCACGGTGTGGTACCACAGCACGCTGTTGGCGGGCTTCAGCACCCAGTGATTCTCGTCCGGGAAGACCAGCAGCCGGCTGTCGATGCCGCGCCGCTGCAGCGCCGCGAAGGCCGCGAGCCCCTGGGAGTAGGGGATGCGGAAGTCCTTTTCGCCATGGATCACCAGCATCGGTGTGCGCCACTGGGTGACGAAGTCCACGGGGTTGAACTGCTCGTAACCCTGCGGATTCTGATAGTAGGGCCCGCCGAACTCCCACTCGGGGAACCATAGCTCCTCGGTCGCGTAGTACATCGTGCGCTGATCGAACAGGCCGTCGTGATTCACGATGCAGCGGAAGCGGTCGGGCCAGTTGCCCTCGATCCAGTTCATCATGAAGCCGCCGTAGGAGGCGCCGAGCGCGCATACCCGCGTGCCGTCGAGCCACGGGTACCTGTCGACTGCGGCCGCGAGCCCCTGCTGCAGGTCGAAGAGCGGCTTGCCGCCCCAGTCGCGGCTGATGGAGTCGGTGAACGCCTGCCCGTAGCCCGGCGAGCCGTGGAAGTCGATCATCACCACGGCGTAGCCACCGCCGGCGAAGGTCTGTGCGTTCCAGCGGTAGGTCCACAGGTTCTGCATGCTGACCTGCGGGCCGCCATGCACCACGAACGCGACCGGGAATCGCTTGCCGGGCTCGAACCCGAACGGCTTCATGACGTAGCCGTACACCGTTTCGTCGTGCCAGCCCTTGAAGCTGAACTGCTCGTATTCGCTCAGACGCCGCGCGGCGAGCACGTCGCGGTTCACCTCGGTGAGCCGTCGCGGCTCCCCGCCGCCCACCGGCACCGCATAGAGGTCGGCAGGATCGCCGAGATCGGCGCGTGTAAACACCACGAGCCCGCGCGTCGCGCTGAATTCCTCTACCTCGCCGGAGGAGGTGAGCCGCACCGGCGCGCCGCTGTGGGGATCGATACGGAACAACAGGCGCTGTCCGCGCTCGTCGGCGCTCGCCAGCAGCGCCGCGCCGTCCGGGGTCGCGCCGAGGTGCGCGACCGAGCGGTCCCAGCCGCCGGTGAGCGAGCGCACCGCGCCGCCACGGGCACTCCTCAGCATGATGTGAAAGCGGTCGGACTCGAATCCCGGCCGGTCCTGGGCTCGCCAGGCGAGATCACCGTTGGCGAGAAACACCGGCTGCGCGTCCCAGGCAGGATTGGTTGCGGTGAGATTGATCGCGGCGGCGCTGCCGTCGACCGGCACCTGGAACAGATCGAAGTTGGTCGACCAGGACTCCGTGCGTCCGGCAATGCGCGCCGAAAAGACCAGCGTCCGGCCGTCGGGGCTGAAGGCGAAGTCCTCGTCGGAGCCGAAGGGCTTGCCCGGAATGTCGGCGTCGAAGCCCTGTGACACGTCGCGCGGTGCCGAGGCGGTGCCGGCGGGAGTGAGGTGCGCGGTGAACAGGTGCGAGCGCGTGCCGTTGCTCCAGACGTCCCAGTGCCGGACGAACAGCCGCTCATAAATGCGCCCGCTCGCCTGATCCTTTTCGCGGGCATCGAGACGGTCGCGGGTGCACTCGAGGGTCGGGCAATCCGGGAACACCTCCATCGACAGCGCGAGCACATCGCCGCGCGGGGACACCTTGAGCGAGCCCACGTCGAGCGGATAGGCGGTCACGCGCTGCGTGTCGCCCGCCGGCAGCTGCAGGCGCCACACCTGGGAGCTGCCCGAGCGCGTCGAGAGGTAATAGAGCGTGCGGCTGTCGCTCGCCCAGCGCGGACTCGAATCACTGATGAGGGCATCCGTCAGCCGGCGCACTCCGGCGGCGCCCGGAGTCAGCTCGAGGAGCCAGAGGCTGGTGCGCCCCTTGTTGGCGTCCATGTCGGTTTCGCGCTGCACGAAGGCCACATAGCGGCCGTCGGGCGAGACCTGCGGGTCGCTGACCCGCTTGAGCATCACCAGAGCCTCGACGGTGAACGGCGCGCCCCCGATCCGCGGCGCCGCGGAGGTGTCGGCCGCGGCGTGTGCGCCGCAGCCGAGGGCGGCCAGGCAGACGAGCAGCCGCGACAGCGGTCGGAGCTTGCGGGGCATGAGTGTCTTTCAGCCGACCTCGTCGGCCGCGATTGTCCAGGGTTCGAGCTTGGCGGCCTGCAGCCATTCCTGCAGCGCCCCGTCCTCGAGCACGCTCGCCATGTACCAGCGGGCCGTCTGCGAGATACGGGCGGCGTAGGTGTTGAAGCGCAACACCACCGGTGCGTACATGGCGTCGGCGACGCTGTATTCGCCGAACAGCCACGGGCCGCCGCCGCCGAAGCGGCTGCGGCAGTCGTTCCAGATCTGATCGATCCGCTCGACGTCCGCCTCCAGCGCGGCCGTCACGACGGCGCGGCGATTGCGCGCGCGCGCGTTCATCGGCCACAGCGATCGCAGCGTGGTGAAGCCGGAGTGCATTTCGGCGCACACCGCGCGCGCCACCGCGCGTGCCGCGCGCTCCTGCGGCCAGCACCTGCCGGTCAGCTCGGCGACGTATTCGCAGATCGCCAGCGAGTCCCACACGCGCAGCGCACCGTGATGCAGCAGCGGCACGCGCCCGCTCGGACTGTGCCGGTCGAGCTGCTCGCGGGTGTCCGGCTGGTCGAGCGCAATGACGATCTCGTCGAAACTGACACCCGCATGCTTCAGCAGCAGCCACGCGCGCAGCGACCACGAGGAATAGTTCTTGTTGCCGATGACGAGGGTGAGCGGCTGCACGGAATGGTACCCTTGCCAGGGTGCTGAGCGACGTACGCGCCATCGCCTTCGACCTCGATAATACACTCTGGGATGTCGAGCCGGTGCTGGTACGCGCGGAAGCGCTGCTGGGCGCGTGGCTGCAGCGGCACTGCCCGCGCATCACCGAGCGTCTGTCGAGCGAGGATATGCGCCGCGCGCGCGAGCAGCTGGCGCACGCCGAGCCCCACAACGCCCACGACGTCACTTACCTGCGGATGACCGCCCTCGCCCGGCATGCGCGCGAGCACGGCTACGACGAGAGCATCGCACAGGACGCCTTCGAGGTTTTCCTGGCTGCCCGGAACGAAGTGGAAGTGTTCCCCGACGTGGCGTCGGGGCTGGCGCGGCTGCGGCGGCGCTACGCACTCGCTTCGCTCAGCAACGGCAATGCCGACCTCGGTCGCATCGGGCTGGATCAGGTGTTCGCGGTGTCGCTCAACGCCCGCCAGATCGGTGCGGCCAAGCCCGAGCGACGCTGCTTCGAGCGGCTGGCGCAGGAGCTCGCGCTCGACGCCGGTGAGATTGCCTATGTCGGCGATGATCCGCAGCTCGACGTCGCGGCCGCCCGCGCTGCGGGCCTGGTGACGGTGTGGATGAACCGCCGCTCCCGTGCCTGGCCCGCGGCGCTCGCCACGGCCGATCTGGTGGTGAGCGACTGCGCCGAGCTGGCCGCCGCGCTCGGCACGTGAGCGGCGCGGCCTGACGCGCGTGTGACGGTCCGCCGGGGGCGAGAAATCCGTCACGTGAGCGGCGCGGCGAGTGTGAAACCAACAGCGCGCGGTTTGTCCTGTCAGCACTGTGTCCGCAGGGCTGCCAGCCCCGGCGCGGAATCTGCGCTCAATCAGCGCAGCGCATCACGGTATTCTCCAGGGCTTGCGGTGAACCTTCCCGGGGCGGGATCGTTGCTATAAGTAAGGAGGCGACGGTGATGGCCGAGGCTGCGAAGCACGTGCTGCCGGTGGCGAACCTGCGCGAGTTCTTCAGGGACGCGCTGCACGGCGCGCTGCTCAAGCAGCACCTCAGCGTCGAGGACCAGACCGAGCACTACGTCGTCAACGTGCTCACCCTGTTCGCGCGTTCCGAGGCCCTGTTTGAAAGCACGTCCGAGGGGCTGCGCCTGAAACCGCTGGTGGCGATGCTGTGCGAGGCACTCGCCGCTCCGGCGGGCACAGCCGAGCGCCACCGCACCCTGCAGCGCCTCGGCGATGTGTCGCTGTTCGTCGCTGGCTTCTTCGCCCAGGGTTTTGCGGCCAAACTGATCGACATCGACTACCACATCGCCATGGGCGGGCGCGCCTACGGCGCGCTGGCGCAGGCCAACTCGCACGGCCGCGCGCGCGTTCTCGGGGCGGTGTTCGCGGAGCTGTCGGCGAAGTTCCAGCCAATGGTCGATGCCCTGCATGAGGTGAGCGAGGGCGCCGGCCCCCAGTCCGACGGCGACATCCTGCGGCTGTACGAGATCTGGCTGAAGACCGGCAGCGCCCGCTGCTATGCCCGCCTGAAGCGCCTCGGCGTCGATCCCACCCGCGCCGGCGGCACCGCCTTCACGCACTGACCGCATGCTGCTCACGCGGCTGCAGCAGCTCATCGGCGGCATCTACGACGTGAGCGTTGCTCACGACGTGTATGACTTCCTGGTCACCGACCGCCGCCAGCTGCCGCAGGCCGTGCGCGCTGGCACGGCCGAGGAGGAGCTGCTCGTGGCGCAACCGGCCGACGGCAGCGATGAGCTGGCCCTGTCGCTGTACCTGGATCCGGCGCTGCTCGGGCGGCTGGCGCGCGAGGATCCGCTGGTACGCCTGCACTCGGGCAACGTCGCCGACTGCTGGACGGCGCTCGAGGGCGTGAGCCATTTCCTGTATCTCGCCTGGAATGCGCGCCACGACAAGCCGGTGTCGCTGCTCGAGCTGGAGATGCAGGCGGAGGTCGACAAGTACGTCGTCAGCTACTGGCTGCTGCGGCAGCAGTTTCCCGGTCACTTTCCCGCGGAGCTGCGCCGTTTACTGTTCGCGCGCACGCGCGTCGATCCGCGCGTCGCCGCCGCCCGCGCAGGCATGTATCGCGAGGCGAGCCGCTATGCCGAACGCTTCTGCCGGCGCCTCGAGCAGGCTCTGGCGCGCAGCCGCGGCGGTTCGCCGCAGCGAGGCGGCGATGGCGCAGTGCTTGCGGAGCTGCGCCGCTTCTACCGGCTGACGCACACGCGCAAGCGCGCACTCATCGAAGGAATTGGCTGAGGTTCGGTCACGCGGGCCGCCGCTGGTGCGCGCCGCACGCGCCGTCACTCCCCGTCGTCGCGCTTGCGCGCCTCGAGCTCGCGCATCATCTTGATCCACTCGGAGAGCTTGCGGAGGTCGGTGGGCTTGCGCGGAGCACTGCGGGTGTTGCCGCCGGCGCTCTTCTCCGGCTGCCGGCGTGCATACGGATCGAAGCACTCTTCCTCGGTCTTGATGGTGAGTTTCGGCTCACCGAGGATCTCGAGCACCTGTCGCTCTTCGTCCGCGGGCGCATCGTGCCAGGCGACCGAGGCGTTGCCACGGTCGTCGTGCACGACCACGCCGATGCGCCGGCGCTCGGTCTCCGGCTTGCCGTTGTCCTCGGGCCTTTTTTTGCTGTTCCTGTCCACGGATTATGTACTGAGCCTCTCGAAAGTCTGGTTCCCCGCGTGCAGGGTAACCGTGCGCTGAACGGCAATTCCGCGAGATCGGTCACGGAATTCCGCGGCCTGCGGCGCCGTCCGTCGGCAGCGTGGCAGCGGCGCGCAACAGGGCGAGTGCGCTCTTACAGTCGGCAATGGTGCCGTCGACCGCCCAGCGGCAGGCCTGCCCGAAGGGCAGCCAGTGGATCTCGATCACCTCGGCGTGCTCGTGCGCGGTGCTCGCGGGCGTGAGCCCGGTGGCGAGGAACAGGTGCAGCCGCTCGGTGAACACCCCCGGCGAGCTGAGGCAGCTCCCGAGACTGCGCCAAACTCGCGCGCTCACGCCGGCCTCTTCGGCGAGCTCGCGCTGAGCGGTGGCGAGCGGCGGCTCGTCGGGCTCGAGCTTGCCCGCCGGCAGTTCCCACAGCCAGCCGCCGGCCACATAACGGTACTGGCGCAGCAGGCACACGCGCTGCGCGTCATCGAGCGCCACCACGGCGGCGCCGCCGGGGTGATGCACAACTTCGAGCAGCGAGCGGTGTCCGTTCGGCAGGACCACCTCGTCGGTGGTCACGCGGATGACGCGCCCGCTGAAATGCACGGTCTGTCGGTCGGGTTTCATGCCGGGATCCTAGCGGCTGGAAAGGGTGGCCGGCTGCCACGGGCAGCGCGCCGGACGTGACGCGTGTCTCTTCTGCATGCGCCGGCGTGCCACCACGCTCGCCAGCCGCTGTTATAGTCGCATCTGCACGCCCATGGCCACCACAGCGCACCTCGACCGGCTGAACGCCCAGCAGCGCAAGGCAGTGACTCATGGCGAGCCGCTGCCCGAGAAGGGCTACCGTTCCGGTCCCATGCTGATCGTCGCGGGCGCCGGCACCGGCAAGACCGACACACTCGCCCATCGCGTGGCGCACCTGGTGATCAACGGTGTCGACCCGGCGCGTATCCTGATGCTGACATTCACCCGGCGCGCCGCCCAGGAGATGCGACGCCGTGCGCACGAGATCACCCGCAAGGCGCTCAACGACACCCTGGGCGGTCTCACGCAGGCCATCGCGCAGCGACTTACCTGGGCCGGTACCTTCCACTCCGTCGGCAACCGGCTGTTGCGGCATTATGCGCCGCACCTGCAGCTCGATCCGCGCTTCAGCGTGATCGATCGCGGCGACGCCGCCGATCTCATGGACAGCCTGCGCCAGGAGCTCGGGCTGGCGGAGAAGGAGCAGCGCTTCCCGCGCAAGGACACCTGCCTGCAGATCTACTCGAGCCGCGTCAACACGCGCGCCTCGCTCCAGGAGACGCTCGAGCACCACTACCCGTGGTGCGCGCAGTGGCAGGAGGACCTGACGGCCCTGTTCCGCGTCTACGTCGAGCAGAAGCAGCACGCCAGCCTGCTCGACTACGACGACCTGCTGCTCTACTGGCACGCGATGATGGCCGAGTCGCGTCTCGCCCAGCACATCGGCGCGCACTTCGACCATGTGCTGGTCGACGAATACCAGGACACCAACCGCCTGCAGGCCGAGATCCTGCACGCGCTCAAGCCCGACGGCGCGGGCCTGGCAGTGGTGGGCGACGACGCGCAGGCGATCTATTCGTTCCGGGCCGCCGCGGTGGAGAACATTCTCGGCTTTCCGGAGCGCTTCAATCCGCCGGCCGAGGTGGTCACGCTGGCGCAAAACTACCGCTCGACTCAGCAGGTGCTGGATGTCGCCAACGCGGTGATGGCCGAGGCGCCGCGCCAGCACCGCAAGTACCTGCTGTCGATCCGCGGCGAGGGCGCACGACCGCGCCTGGTCACGGTCGATGAGCTGCAGTCGCAGGCGGAGTACATCTGCATCGAGATCCTCAAGAGGCGCGAGGCCAACGTGCCGCTCAAGCGCCAGGCGGTGCTGTTCCGCAGCGCGAGCCACAGTGACGTGCTCGAGGTGGAGCTGGCCAAGCGCAAGATACCGTTCGTCAAGTACGGGGGACTCAAGTTCCTCGAGGCGGCACACATCAAGGATCTGCTGGCGGTGCTGCGCTGGGCCGACAACCCGCGCAACACCCTGGCCGCATTCCGCACGCTGCAGCTGCTGCCGGGGATGGGCCCGGTGAATGCGGGCACCGCGATCGAGCAGTTCGAGGCCGGTGGCCATTCCTTCGAGGCGCTGAAGAGCTTCACTCCGCCGCAGACCCACGAGATGGACTGGCGGCGTCTGATCGAGCTGATGCTGGCGCTGGCCGATCCGGAGCTGAAGTGGGCCGGGCAGATGCACCTGGCGCGCGAGTGGTACCAGCGGCACTTCGAACGGCTGTACGAGCATTTCCATACGCGCCAGGGCGACCTCGATCAGCTGGAGATGCTCTCCGGGCAGTACCCCTCGCGCGAGCGCTTCCTGACCGAGCTGACACTCGATCCGCCCCACGCCACCAGCGACCTCTCCGGGCGCCCGACGCTCGACGAGGACTACCTGGTGCTCTCCACCGTCCACTCGGCTAAGGGCATGGAGTGGGACACGGTGTTCGTGCTCAACGTGGTGGACGGCAGCTTCCCGTCGGAGTTCTCCACCGGCAAACCCGAGCTCATCGAGGAGGAGCGGCGGCTGCTGTACGTCGCCATGACGCGCGCGCAGAACGAGCTGCTGCTGCTGGTGCCGCTGAAGTTTCACCTGACGCAGCAGTCGCGTCAGGGAGATGCCCACGTCTACGGCGGCCGCAGCCGCTTCCTGACCGAGCGGGTGCTCAAGACCCTCGATCCGACCACCTTCCACGGCTCCTCGCTCGGCAGCGGCGAGACGCTGCAGGAGAGCGGCGCAACGGTGACCGTCGATGTGAGCGCGCGGCTGCGCGAGATGTGGTGAGGACTACTTGCGCGGCTTCACGAAGCGCAGCGTGAAGCGATCGCTCTCGCCGATGGCGGCGTACTTGTCGTGATCCTTGTCGCCCAGGCGGTAGGTGGGCGGCAGCGTCCACACGCCCTGCTCATAGTCCTTGGTATCCCGGGGGTTGGCGTTCACTTCGGATTTCGCGACCAGACGGAAGCCCTGCGCCTCGATCAGCTTGACGGCATACTCCTCGTTCACGTAGCCACTCTTGGCCTGCGGGTCCTGCGCGACGGCGGGATTGCCGCGGTGCTCGACCACGCCGAGCACTCCCCCGGGCTTGAGCGCGCGGTACATCGTGGCGAAGGCCTGTGCGGCGTCGCCGCGCGACATCCAGTTATGGATGTTGCGGAACGTCACCACCATGTCGACCGAGCCGGGCGGTACGGCGTCCCGACCGTCGGTGGGGAAGCTGACGACGACGACGCGGCTGTAGAGATCCGGGCGTGAGGCGAGCCGGTCGCGGTACTCCTCGAGACGCTTGCTGAGGTGCTTGTTAGCCGGATCCGCCGGCACGACGGCGGCGGTGTACTTGCCCTTGTCACGCACCAGCGGGGCGATGATCGCGGTGTAGTATCCCGGCTCCGGCCAGACCTCGAGCACGCTCATCTCCGGTCGGACGCCGAAGAACAGCAGCGTCTCCTTCGGATGGCGGTAGACATCGCGGGCACGCTCCTCGGGAGTGCGCTGGTCGCCGGCGAGGATGGCCGTGAGCGCCTCGGCGGTGGTCTGCCGCGAGCTGACGTCGGTGCACGCGCTCGACACCAGTGCGCAGGCGATCACGGCCGCGGCCATTTTCTGCTTGGCTGACATCACCACATCCCTCGCGGGCGGCGCAGGCACATCTCGCGCCCGCCGCCCCGGATGAGCGCACATTACCTCATGTGTCGCATAAAAAAACCCCGCGCGCGGCGGGGTTTTTCGTTTCGTCAGCGCGCCGTCAGCGGCGGAACGGACCGCCGCCCTGGCGGGGACGTTGCGGGCGCTCCTGGGCCTCATTGACGCGCAGCGGCCGGCCATTCATCTGAAAGCCGTTCAGGGCCTGGATGGCGCTCTGCGCCTCGGCCTGGGGCATGTCGACGAATCCGAAGCCACGCGGCTTGCCGGTTTCCCGATCATTGATGAGCTTCACTGATTCCACTTTGCCATGACGCTCGAACAGGGCCTTCACGTCTTGTTCAGTGGCGTTGAAAGGCAGGTTGCCTACATAAATCGTCGTCATCCGGGAGTCTCTCTTGGAAAGGCGGACAGCGGCGAACCGCACGCGTCGGTCGCATGTACCGCGTGAACACTCAAACAGGTCAGGGCTTCAAGGCACACGATCGGCAGTGTTTCAGTCAATGCGCAGCGCTTGGGCCGGCGGCCTGCACCTGCGTTCGCGCACGGATGAGTCGCGCGGGGCGGGAAGCGAAGTCAACACTTTCGAACAAAAGCGCACTCATCCACGACGGATACGAACGCGCGTGTCATGCTACTCCCGGCCCTTGCGGTACGCAAACCAGGGGTGTCATGTTGCAGGCATTGCTCGTCTCGGTGGGGGTGGTCGCCCTCGCCGAGTTTGGCGACAAGACGCAGTTGCTCGCCCTGGTGCTGGCGGCGCGCTTCCGGGCCCCGCTGCCGATCATCGCGGGCATCGCGACAGCTACGCTGGTCAATCACTTTGCAGTCGGCGCGGCCGGTACGCTGCTCGCCGCACATCTCGACCCTGAAGTCACGCGCTGGCTGTTGGCAGCGGCCTTCCTGGCGGCGGCGGTATGGGCGCTGATCCCGGACCGCGACAGCGGCCTGGCGGCAGGAACGGCACGCTTCGGGGCCTACGGAACCACCGTGATCTCGTTCTTCCTGACGGAGATGGGCGACAAGACCCAGTTCGCCACCATGGCGCTCGCGGTCCGCTACCACGCGCTCGTGCCGGTGGTGGCCGGCACCACGCTCGGCATGCTGGTCGCCAACGTGCCGGTGGTGCTGCTGGGCGATGCCGCCGCCGGGCGGCTGCCGCTCAAGTGGATACGCCGCATCGCCGCCGGATTGTTCCTGGCGCTCGCGGTGCTCGCGCTCACGGGGCACGCCGGCCACGAGTGAGCGCACTGCGTGCGCGGCTAGGGCGGAAGTTTGAGCGACGCGAGCAGCGCCTGGTAGCGCGCATCGCTGCGTAGCTCGGATAGCATCGGGTCGCACTTGAGGTAGCTGACGAAGCCCGGATCGCGTGCCTGCCGCGCCCGCTCGAGCCATCTGAAGGCCCCCTCGCGGTCACCACGGTGGGCGTAGATCTGCGCGATCTGGTAGGTCGCGCTCACCTTGTCCACGGGGTCCTCAATGACCTGAGAAAGCGCGGCATCCGCCTCCGCGCGCCGCCCGAGCGCATCGAGCGCCATGACTGTGCCGAAGTCCACCCACCCTGCGCCGGGCTCGGCGCGCGCCTCCTTGAGTGCATCCCCGGGCCGGCCCGCGCTCAGCAATACCATACTCAGCCGGTAATGCAGGCTTTCGGCGTGCGGAAACAGCGTGACCACGCGCCGGTACACCGCCTCGGACTCGGCCAGCTGACCGTGGAACCACAGCGCCGTTCCGAGCGCGCGGTACGGATCCACCGAGAGCGGGTCGCGCTCAATGAGCTGGCGGGCGTCGCGCTCGGCCTCGTCCAAGTGGCAGGCGGCGATCGCGAGGTAGGCGGAGAGGGAGAGGGCGTCGGGGTCATTCGGCGCGAGCTCGAGGGCCCTCTGCAGCTCGCGCTGGCTGGTGAGGTAGTCATAGTCGACGAAGAAAGCGTTGGCGAGCGTCACGTGTGGTCCGGGGAGCTGCGGATCGATGGCGAGCGCGCGGCGGGCGGCCGCAGTCATGTGCTCTTTCACCTGCTCGAAGGGCTCGCCGATGCCGAACACCATGTTGCTGTTGTACGCCGCGGCGAGGAGCGACCAGGCTGCGGCGAAATTCGGATCGAGCGCCAGCGCCCTCTGTGCCTGATCGCGCGCGGCTACGGCGTCTGCGGTGGTGTAGCGGTTGAAGCTGGCGAGCCCCTTGAGGTAGAGCGTGTAGGCCTCGGTATTGGCGGTCGGCGCCGCCCGCTGCTCCGGCGCACCGAGCAGCGAGACCTTGAGGGCGGCGACGACGGCGCCCGCGATCTCATCCTGGGTGCGGAACACATCGTTCAGCTGGCGATCGTAGACCTCGGACCACAGATGCGAGCCGTCGGCGGCACGGATGAGCTGCGCGGTGATGCGCAGCCGGTCGCCGGCCTTGCGCACGCTCCCCTCGAGCACGGTCGCGACGCCGAGCTTCTCGCCGACCACGCGCACGTCCTCGGACTTGCCCTTGAACTGAAAGGAGGAGGTGCGCGCAATCACCTTGAGCCCCGGGATCTTGGCGAGCAGGTCGAGGATCTGCTCGGACATGCCGTCGGCGAAATACTCCTGGTCGTGGGACGCGCTCATGTCAGTGAACGGCAGCACCGCGATCGACTTGTCCGCGGTGGGCGCTGCCAGGGCAGGAGAACGTCCGCCGCGCAGCAACCAGGCGAGCGCGACGGCGAGTG
>DASYNX010000073.1:0-3173 GCA_036008385.1 Steroidobacteraceae bacterium | reverse complement strand
GTCCGCGCAGGACCTGCAGGGCGAAACCCCGCTGCATCACGCCATCATCATGGCCTCACCCTCCATGGTCGAGTTCCTGATCGCGCACGGGGCCGGGGTCAACGAGCGCGATCGTGACGGCTGGACCCCGATCATGACCGCCGCCTACCTGGACAATGCCGAGGACGTCCGCATCCTCGCCAAACACGGCGCCGACCCGAACGCGCTCAGTGCGCAGAATCTCAGCCCGCTCGGCATCGCCGCGCAATATGGCAAGAACGAGGCCGCCGTCGCGCTCCTCGACGCCGGGGCTGACCCGAGCCGCAGCATCGGCGAGGGCGGCTACACACCACTCATGCTCGCGACCGCGAACCACGCGGAGCCTCTGGTGCAAGCGCTCCTCAAGAAGGGCGCCGACATCAATGCGCGTAACAGCGGCGGCGTGACCGCGCTCATGATTGCCGCGGCCAACAGCCGCGCCGACATGGTCGAGCTTCTGATGCGCGCGGGTGCGAACGTTAAGGCGCAGTCGGACCGCGGCGACACGGCCCTGTCCATCGCGCGCGCCAAGGGCGACGAGAAGATCATCAAACTCCTGGATGAATCTGGCGCTCATCCGGGAGCCTAGAGCGCACGGGCTGTGGCGAGATGCAAGAAACAAGAAAGCCGAGGCGCGCAGTGCTTGAGCGAACGCTGATTGTTGCCGTGGCGGGCCTGATGTCTTCCCTGATCTATGCGCACACCCAGGCCCCGCCGCCGGCCCCCGCCGCAGGCCAAGCACCAACACAGGCGGCAGCGGCGGCCGGCGGCACGATGACCCCCAACCAGCGCGCCGACTCAGCCCCGCAGGGGACGCTGAAGAACCCCTACCAGGATACGGATGCGGCCGCGGTCGAGTCCGGCGGCAAGCTGTACCAGAATTACGGCTGCAACGGGTGCCACGGGGGCACCGGCGGTGGGGGCATGTGTCCGCCGCTGACCAACGATATCTGGGTGTACGGCGGTGACGACGATACGCTCTTTCGGCTGGTCGCCTACGGCACCCAGATCCTGGTGAGTAAGGGCTATAGCCGCAAGGCCCAGGAGAATGTCGTAGGCCCCATGCCGCAGATGGGGCAGCTGGTGAAGACGGACGATGATTTGTGGCGCATCCTGGCGTTCATACGGTCCAACTACCACGGGGCGCCGGAGTGTAAGTTCGGCTGCACGGGTAACTAGACCGTCGGCGTGTCGATTGGTCGAGGGGGAGCTTAGTTATGATGCGTGCGCGACCGGCGTCCCATACTCATGCGGAGCTCATCGGCAATCTGGTGCGCAGGCACGGACCGGAGCTTCCGATACCCGAGGTCGTCAGGAGCTCCTGGAGCCGCTGCCTCAATAGCTATGCGCTCGATCCGCAGGAGATCAAACGCCCGAGCAGCGTCGAGCAGGCGGATCTGCAGGCGCGCCGCGAGCGCCTGGGCGTGCTGCTCGGCATCGCCCGCATCGAGATGGAGGCCTTGAGCAAGCTCATCAAGCACTCCGAATACAGCATCATGCTCACCGATCGCGACGGGGTCATCCTCAGCCACGTCGGCGACACCGGCTTCTCGGCCACGGCGCGCCGCAGCGGCTTTCGCGAGGGCGTGATGTGGGGCGAGCGGGAGATGGGCACCAACGGCATGGGGACCTGCCTCACGACCGGCCGCTCGGTGGTCATTCACCGCACCGATCATTTTCTCGCCCAGAACACCGCGCTCACCTGCTGCGCGGCGCCGATCTTCGACATGCGCGGGGAGCTGCTCGCGGCGCTGGACATCTCCGGCTCCTCCTCCAATCCCCAGAGCCACACCCTGGCGCTGGTGGAGATGGCCGCACAAAACGTGGAGAACCGCACCCTGCTGAGCGGCTGCCGCGACCTGCACCTGGTGCGCTTCCACCGCTGCCCCGAGTTCGTGAGCACTCCGGGGGAGGGCGTGCTGGCGTTCGATGACCAGGGGGTCATCAAGGGTGTCAATCGCGCGGCGCTCACGCTCCTCGGGCAACGCGCGCACGAGCTAGTGTGCGGCCAGCGCGTCGAGCAGGTGCTCGATACCAACTTTTCCACCCTGATGCGCATCGCCGCGCAGCGCGGTTATCGCGCCGAGGCCCTGAGCCCGAAAGTCTCGCAGCGGCGCTGGTTCGCGACCGTGCACGCACCGGATGCGCCGCGGCGTACACCGGTTCCGGTCAGTGGCGGCGCGGACGGCGCGGCGCTCGAGGCGCGCGGCTCGCTCGAGTGCCTGTATTCGTCCGATCCGACGATGATGCACAACGTCGAGGTGCTGCGGCGGGTGATCGACCGGGACATCTCGGTGCTGCTGCTCGGGGAAACGGGCACCGGCAAGGGCTTCTGCGCGCGTGCCATTCACAACGCCAGCAACCGCGCCGACAAACCCTTCGTCACCGTCAACTGCGCGGCCATCCCCGAGACCCTGATCGAGAGCGAACTGTTCGGCCACAAGGCCGGTGCCTTTACCGGCGCCACGCGCGAGGGCGGCGTGGGCCGCATCCTGCAGGCGAACGGTGGCACGCTGTTCCTGGATGAGATCGGCGACATGCCGGTCGCGCTGCAGACGCGCCTGCTGAACGTGATCGAAGACCGCGAGGTGATGCCACTCGGAGCGAGCAAGGTGGTGAGCGTCGATGTGCGCGTCATCAGTGCCACGCAGCATCATCCGCTGGATCTGATCGCCAAGGGGCAGTTCCGCGAGGATCTCTACTATCGCTTGAACGGCATCACCGTGCGCCTGCCCCCGGTGCGCCAGCGCACCGACAGCGCAGAGCTCATCAACAAGCTGTTGCGCGCCGAAGCAGGCACGGGCGGCATCGAGATCGAGCCGGCGCTGATGGAGCATCTGGTGCGCCATAGCTGGCCCGGCAACGTGCGCCAGCTGCGTAACGTCCTGCGCACCATGCTCGCGCTGCGCACGGGGGAGCGGCTGACGCTCGCAGACTTCAACGAGGAGTGGCTCGCGGGCGCGGTCGCCGAAGAAGCACCGGCCGGGGAGATCGAGGCGGCCCTGGACGCGGATGGCGAGAGCGTCCTGAGCGGCGCGGAGCGCGAGGCGCTGCGGCGCATGCTCGAGTCGTGCCAGTGGAACGTCAGCGCGGCGGCCGCCCGCCTGCACATCAGCCGGCGCACCATCTATCGCAAGATTCATCGACATGGACTC
>DASYNX010000072.1:0-4813 GCA_036008385.1 Steroidobacteraceae bacterium | reverse complement strand
CGCCTGCCGGGAGGCTGGCTGCTGCCGGTGGCAGGCATCGCGATCTGCCTCGTGCTGCTCACGGGCGTGGATTTCGGCAAGTCCGTCGTGCTGCTGCTGACGATCGGCGTCGCCCTGGTGAACTGGGCGCTGGTCAGGGGGACTGCGGAGCCGGCTAGCGGCTGACGCCGCTGTTGCGCCCATTGCGTTCGAGTTCGAGCTGACTCGTCACCACGCGATTCACTCCGGGCACGGATCGCGCGATCTGCCGGGCACGATAGATGGCGTCCGCGCTCCACACATAACCGCTCAGGTTTGCGACACCATCGGTGACGCTTACGTCGATATGACGGAACAGGTAGGTCGGATCATCATTCAGCGCCAGCGACACGAGCTCGGCAAGCCCCTGATCCGCAGCTGTCTGCGCCGGTGAGGATTGCGGAGTCATGGCACATCCGGCAAGGAGCGCGGCCGCGGCAATCAGCGGCGCCACGCCTCGAGGACCGGCCGTCACGGTCAGCCCTGACCGCCGGTGCGGGAGGCGCGCTCGAGTTCGAGGTGATTGACGACTCGAGTGGCGCCGGGAACGCTAAGGGCGATTTGCTGGGCGCGATAGATTGCGTCCGCCGTCCACACGAGGCCGCTCAAGTGCACCGCGCCATTGTCGACGCTGACCTCGACATGGCGGAAGAAGTAGATTGGATCATCATTCAGCGCCACGTACACGCCATTAGCCGTGGTCGCATCGGCCTGCAGTTGTGCGGCCGAGCGGGCAGGGATACCGGCGCAGGCGGACAGGGCCGCGCTGCTTGCGAGGATCGCCGCAACGATGCGGTATCTGAGCGCCAAGGGCATGGGCGCGCCCCCTGACTGACCACGTACCCTTAGGACCGCGGACAGTCCCGTCGGTTCATGAGACCTGACGCCGCTAGCGCGCTACCGGCGAGTCGCCGAGCCCGTTACGCTGCAGCTCCAGGTCGTTCACAACCCCCTGGACACCCTCGATGCCCGCGGCGATGCGTTGCGCCTCCTCGAGATCAGGCGACTCCCAGACGAAGCCGGTAAGGCGTACGACGCCGTTATCGGCATGCACGCTGATGTGCTTGGCGTAGAGCAGCTTGTCTGCCTGCAGCGCACTGTCGACGCGCGCGGCAATGGCCTCGTCGGCCTGCTTTTGAGCCTCGGTCCGCGGCGTGGCGCAGCCGACGAGGCCGGCGAGGAGCGCGATGGCGATCGCGGCGCTACCGGCGCGCTGTGTTGATGACGGCAAGATATTTCCTCCCGACGAGTCGATGGGATGGTACCTCAGCTTCGCCGCGCCAGCGAGTGGCCGCATCGCGAGCGTAAGCGCTCGCGCGCCACTTGGTGTGGCGCTTAATCGTGGTCCACGCTGCCAGTCGTCACCTCTATTTCGTTGATCACCCGCCGCTTGCCGGCGATGCGGCGCGCCATACGCAGGATCTGCAGCATGTCATAAGGATCCTCGACCATGCCCTCCACCCGTACCACACCGCCTTCGGCGCTGACGCTGATATGACCCGTGTAGATGTACGGATCGCCCTCCAGCGCCTGCTGCACCTTCGCGGCCAGCCGCGCGTCCGATTCGCGCGTGGCAGTGACCACGACCTCGGACCGGGGCTCGCTGAGCGCTGGCGCTGCGGAGCTCGCCTGCGCGAGCATGTCCGACGAGGCGAGCAGAGCGGCCACTCCCAGCGCCAACGCCGGGAGCAG
Source organism: Steroidobacteraceae bacterium (assembly GCA_036008385.1). Taxonomy (GTDB): domain Bacteria; phylum Pseudomonadota; class Gammaproteobacteria; order Steroidobacterales; family Steroidobacteraceae; genus 13-2-20CM-66-19. The sequence continues at coordinate 3,103 of DASYNX010000072.1, read as the reverse complement.
CCCGCTCAGGTCGTGCCAGGCCGTCATGGGAGCCGCTCGCACTCCCAACAACAGCACGCGTCTCAGAACTTGAAGTTCACTCCCGTGGAGACGCCGAGCTCATGGCAGCCACCCCAGGTGGTTGGGCCCGCGCTGCTGTAGTCGATGAACTGCGGATGGGTCGCATCGTGGCAGTCCGTCTTGATGCCATGGCCACCGGCGCCGATGTCGTAGTGGGCATTCGTGTCGTTCGAGGTGTCGGCGGCCTGCAGATACCAGCTGAGCTGCTTGTCGAGCTTGTGCCACCAGCCGACGGTGTACATGTTGGCCTCGTTGTCGCCGACGCCGTTCGGGTTGAAGTTGTGCTGTCCACCCGGATCGCCTGGCGTTGCCCCGGCATGTGCCCAGCCGGCCGCGACCCGATCCCGTCCGCCGTTGAAGTTGTATTCGAGCGCTAGCCAGTCGCCGTTGCGCTGGCGCTCGTTCTGAAACTCCATGAAATACGGCAGGTCGCGGTGCAGGTTCTCGTAGATGTAGTCGATCGTCAGTCCGAAGTCGAAGGTGTACTGAACGCCGACCTTGAACGCGTATTCGTTGACCGTATCGTAGGCCGCGTTGTACTCGGGCGTGCCCACTGCGGCCGCACCCGGGAACTCCGCACAGATCGCGTTGTAGTCGGTCCAGTCGAGTATCTTGAGGCTGAGGGCGTTAGCGGGCGTCGCGCAGCCGTTTGCCCCGGGGGCGCCGAGCAGCGACCCGTAGATCGGGCTGTTCGAGCCGACGCCGTCGCTGCTGCGGTTCACGCCGCTATGCAGCTCGTAGGCGGCGGTGAGGTACAGCCCGCTCATCTCGAACTTCAGGTCGAAGCTGTAGCCGTAGTTGTAGCCACCGTCATCGCAGTTGAGTGGCAGGTTGCCGCTCCCCGGGAGGTTGCCGCCGTAGCAGTCGGTGCCGCCGAGCGACACGATGTTGTTGTACGGGTCGGGATTCTGTCCGAACTGGTACGCCGCATCGAAGCTCACGCCAGCCCAGGTGGGCGAGTCGTACACCACCACGTGGTCGGCGCGCGTCCCGAACTCGATGCGGTTGTCGCCGCCGGTGTTGCCCATGATGACCGAGTAGTCACCGAGGCCGCCGGAGAACGGATTGAGGCGGTCGGTCGAGGTCTTGTAGGGCATGTACATGGTGCCGAACTTGAGCGTGCCAAGGCGCTTTTCTCTGAAGCCGACGTACGTGTCGCCGAGCCCGACCGCGCCCATCACGGTGTTCGACTGCTTGGTCCAGGTGTCCTGCAGTCCAGGAGCCGCCGCGATGTTGATTGCCGTCGACACCTGATAGAGGAAATCGACCGTCGTACCATCGATCTTGTGCGTGCCCCGGTAGCCGACGTTGGAGCCGTTGCTGGACATCATGGACATCCAGCCCACCCGCCCGTACGGGCTGGGTCCCCAGTTCGGTGTCATCTTCGGCGTAGTGCCCGCCGTACACGGCAGGGTGCCGCCCGGGCCGGTGCAGCTATAGGGAAACGCCAGCATGTCGCTCATGCCCTTGGTGGTCTCATCGATCGACATGTCGAGGGTTCCGAAGAAGCCCTTCAGGAGGTCATTGAATGCCTTGTCGGCCGTCTCGACCTTTTTTTGCGTAGCGCTCACCTGCTGTGCGGCGGTGCTGGCCTGCTGCTGCGTGGCCTGCACCTGCTGCTGAGTCTTCGCCTGGTCCTGCTGCATCTGCTTGAGCTGCTGATTGAGCTGGTCGATCTGCTGCTGCAGATCGCGCATGCGGTCCTGCATGCTCTGGTCCGTGGACTGCGCCACGCTTGCTGCCGGGTAACTGAACATGACCAGGATGGCCGCGAGCAACGCGACCAACGATCTAAGCACTCTGCTGCCACACATAAAAATCCCCCTTGCGAGTGATTGAACCGGGACCTGCGATCTCAAGACCCTACTCCAACATTGTTCGTAAAGCGCGCCTTGCTACACCGGCGATATCAGCCCGGCGCCGCGTGCCCAGCGATACTTCGCACCGAGCACCGCGACCGGTATCTCCGTAGAGTAAGCGTATGCGGGAATGCCATGCTGATAAAGGTATTCGGCCGCTTCCTCCACCTCGACGTCACCGGCGAGGGAGGCCACTACCGGCTTGACGATGCCCTCAGCGCGCATCTGCTGCACCACCTCCACCATCAGCCGCGCGAACACCATCGGCGGGGTGATGATGGTGTGCCAGTAGCCGAGGATGAGCGCGTGGATGCGCACATCCTGCAGGCCTAAGCGCACGGTGTTCTGATAGGTGGTGGGCGGCTCGCCGCCGGTGATGTCAATCGGGTTGCCGGCCGCTCCGAAGGGTGGAATGAACTTGCGGAAGGCGGCGTCCAGGTCCGGCGGCATCGCCATCAGCGACAACTGGTTGTCGACGCAGGCATCCGAGAGCAGCACGCCGGAGCCGCCCGCGCCGGTGATGATCACCACGTTGTTTCCTTTAGGCGTCGGCAGCACCGGAATGCCGCGGCCGAAGTCCAGCAGATCGCGCAGCGAGCGCGCGCGGATGACGCCGGCTTGCCGGAACACGTCCTCGTAGATCTTGTCGTTGCCGGCGAGCGCGCCGGTGTGCGAGCTCGCGGCGCGCGCTCCCATGCTGGTGCGTCCCGCCTTGAGCACCACCACCGGCTTCTTCCTCGAGACGCGCCTGGCGACCTCGGCGAAGGCCCGGCCGTCCTTCAGATCCTCGAGGTGCTGACAGATGATCTGCGTGTTGTCGTCCTGCTCGAAGAAGGTCAGCAGATCGTCCTCGTCGATGTCGCACTTGTTGCCGAGGCCGACGATCGCCGACACGCCCATCTTCGCCGAGCGCGAGTAGCCGACGATCGCCATGCCGATGCCGCCCGACTGCGAGGACAGCGCGGTGGTGCCCTTGACGTCGTAGGCCGTGCAGAAGGTCGCGCACAGGTTCTTCGGCGTGTAGTAGAAGCCGTAGATGTTCGGCCCCATGAGGCGGATGTCGTACTTGCGCGCCACCGCCACGAGCTCTTCCTGGCCGGCGACGTTGCCGGTCTCGGCGAAGCCCGACGGAATGAGCACCGCGCCCGGGATCTGCTTCTCCCCGACCTCGATGAGCGCCTGCG
>DASYNX010000071.1:0-38932 GCA_036008385.1 Steroidobacteraceae bacterium | reverse complement strand
GAGTCGCCGCCACCCGAAAGTCCCGACACCCCGCCAACACGCGTGCCTCCAACGCCGGCCAGCGCTGCTCCGTTTGTGACACCGAGCGATCTCGCCTGGCGCGTCATCGGGCTCCTGAACCTGTACCGGCTACTCGTGCCGTTGGTGCTGCTGGCGATGCAGTGGTTCACCGGCCCCTCCTGGGGGCTGCCGACGGCGCGACCCCAGCTGTTCATCGGGGCGTGCATTGCCTATTTCACCGCAGCGGTGCTGCTGGTCATTGCCCGCAGGCTGCACTGGTCGAGCCTGCGCATCGTGGCGCTGGTCAATGCCTCGGTCGATGCACTCGCGATCGGACTTATCCTCTACGCGAGCGGCGGCGCGGCGAGCGGGCTCGGGATCCTCCTGGTGCTGCCGGTATTCGCACTGACGGTGCTGGCCGGAGGCCGCGACGCGCTGCTGATCGCCGCGGTTGCCGCGCTGGCTGTACTGGTGCAACAGGTCTTTGTCGGCATTATCGACGCCGGCCCGGTGAGCGACTACCTGACCGCAGGCGTGTTCGGCGCGGTGCTGTTCCTGGTCGCGCTGGCGCTCCGGCCCGTCGCCAACCGCCTGCGCGAGAGCGAAGCACTGGTGCGCCGCCAGGAAGTGGACCTGGCGAACATGGCGCAGTTGTCACAGTACATCGTGCAGCACCTGCGCGAGAGCATCCTGGTGGTCGACGCGCAGGACCGCATCCGCCTCATCAACGAGTCCGCAGCCGAGATCCTCAGCGATGAGCACGCCTACCCGGATGCGCTGGTCGGCGAGGCTTCTCCCAGACTCCTCTTCTTACTCGAGTCCTGGCGTCAGGGAGCCGGTGGAGCCGCAGCCGTGCCGGCGGCGGACCCGACATTCGTCGCCGCCGACGGCGCACGCCCGATCCGAGCTCACTTCGCCCCTCTCGGTACGACCAACCCGGGACCGGTGCTCATTTTCCTCGAGGACATCAGCCTCATCGAGGAAAAGGTCCAGCAATCGAAGCTCGCCGCGCTCGGGCGGTTGAGCGCCAGCATCGCCCACGAGATCCGCAATCCCGTCGGCGCCATGAGCCACGCGGGGCAGCTGCTCGCCGAGTCGCCCAGCCGCACGAATGAGGATCAGCGGCTCACCGAGATCATCCGCAGCAACGCCGAGCGCGTCAGCGGCATCATCGACAACGTGCAACGACTGGCACGCCGTGAGCAGGCGCGCCTCGAGCGCCTGCCGCTGGCCGCGTGGCTGCAGGAGTTCCACGAGGAGTTCTGTCAGAGCATGCAGTGGCCGCCCGCGCGGCTCATCGTGGCCGGGGCCAGGGGCGCCGTCGAAGTGCGCGTCGATCCGGACCAGCTGCGGCAGATTCTCTGGAACCTGTGTGAGAACGCGCTCAACCACGCCGTGCGGGACGACCCGGACCAGAATGTCGAGATACGATATGGCCGCATGAGCGGCAGCGCGCGTCCCTTTCTGGAGGTGGCGGATCGCGGCAGCGGGGTGCCGCCCGAGCACTTTGAGCGCATCTTCGAGCCCTTCTATAGCGGCGGGCGCGGCACGGGCCTGGGTCTCTTCCTCGCCCGTGAGCTTGCGCAAAGCAACGGCGGAACGCTGCTGTACGAGCCGCGCGCGGGCGGCGGCAGCGTGTTTCGGCTGGTGTTTGCCGATCCCCGCCGCTGGGAGGTCCGATGAACGAGGCGGTTGCCGGTAACTTCACCGAACACCCGACCGTGCTGGTGGTCGACGACGAGCCAGATCTGCTCGAGCTCGTTACCCTCACGCTGAGCCGCATGAATCTCAGGACCCGCACGGCCGCCGATCTCGCGAGCGCGCGCCGCCTGCTGCGCGCCGAGCGCTTCGAGCTGTGCCTCACCGACATGCGCCTGCCCGACGGGGACGGGCTCGATCTGGTGGCCTGGATCCAGGAGAACCGTGCCGCGGTGCCGGTCGCCGTGATCACGGCTCACGGCAACGTCGAGTCGGCCGTGCGAGCGTTGAAGCTCGGTGCGTTCGATTTCGTGTCGAAGCCTTTGGACCTGGGAGTGCTGCGCAAGCTGGTCGGCAGCGCCATCAAGCTCGGCGAGGCGATCGACGAGCAGACGGCCGCCACCATGCGCGGTCCGCGGCTCCTCGGCGGCTCGACAGTGATGGAGCAGCTGCGGGAGATGATCGCCCGGGTCGCCCGCAGCCAGGCGCCGGTCCACATCTGCGGCGAGTCCGGCACCGGCAAGGAACTCGTGGCCCGCATGATCCACGAGAGTGGTGCGCGTCGCGAGGGGCCATTCGTGGCGGTCAACTGTGGCGCCATCCCGACGGAGCTCATGGAAAGCGAGCTCTTCGGCCACAAGCGGGGCAGCTTTACCGGCGCGGTCGCCGACAAGAAGGGCCTGATCCAGAGTGCCGAGGGCGGCACGTTGTTTCTCGACGAGGTGGCGGACCTGCCCCTGCACATGCAGGTGAAGCTGCTGCGCGTCGTCCAGGAGAAGACCCTGCGCCCCGTCGGTGAATCACGCGAGGAGACGGTCGATGTGCGCATCCTCTCAGCCACGCACAAGCATCTGGCCGACCTCGTCGCCCAGGGCCTGTTCCGCGAAGACCTCTATTACCGCATCAACGTCATCGAGCTGCGGGTACCTGCGCTGCGCGAGCGCGCCGGCGACATCGGTGAGATCGCCGAGGCGATCGTGCAGCGTCTGGCCCGCCGCGCGGGAACCCCGGCACCCGAGATATCCGAGGATGCCGTGCGCATGCTCGAGGCTTATCCCTTCCCGGGCAACGTCCGCGAGCTCGAGAACGTGCTCGAGCGCGCCATGACGCTCAGCACCGAGGGCGTGATCTCGCCGGAGCACATTCGGCTGCGCACGGCGGCGCGCCCTCCTGGAGGCGAGCTCGCAGGCAGCGCGCCCCTCGCCGCGCCCGCCGCGGTGAGCACCGCCCTGGGCACTCAGCTCGAGAGCATCGAGCGCGAGGCCATCATCAAGGCGCTCGAGAAGACGCGCTACAACAAGACCGCGGCAGCCAAGCTCCTCGGCATGAGCTTTCGGGCGCTGCGCTACCGGATCAAGAAGCTCGGGATCGAATAGCCGCGGGAGGTGACGCGCTGAGTCACTTTGTGACGCAACGGACGGCGACTGGCGTCAGTCTGCGACAGCACTAAGTCAAACGCGGCTGGCTGATTCCGGTGAGTTTTCGTCCGGAGATCAAAGTGTTAGCGGCCCCTGAAATCATTGGCATGCAGCTTGCTTCGATTAGGCCGGGCGCCCTTTGCGCCGCTTGATTTGTACCCCGAAGTTTTTAGGAGTTTTCACAAATGAAGTTCGTGCAAAAGGGTTTTACCCTGATCGAGTTGATGATCGTGGTCGCGATCATCGGCATTCTCGCCGCGATCGCGATCCCGGCGTACCAGGACTACACGGTGCGCTCGAAGATTACTGAAGGTCTGAACCTCGCCGGCGCCGCGAAGACGACCATCGCCGAGGCGTTCGAGTCGAACGGTCTGAAAGGCGTTACTGCGTCGGCGGACAACTGGCAGTTCCTCCCCACCAAGTACGTCCTCTGCATCGCTGTGGGGAACGGCGCGGGCGCGACCGGGGCTAACCAGTTGTGCGCGGGCCCGCAGGCGCCAGCGCTCCCTGGCCAGATCGTCATCACCTACGATCCGGCTAACATCACGCAGCTCACAGCCGGCACCAACGTCGTGACGCTCACGCCGTCTGTTAACCATGTGGTGCTGGTGGACGGTACAGCGAACTCACAGGCGAACGTCGACTGGGCTTGCGCCTCCGTGGGCACCGCGACTGCTAATGCGACAACGGGCGCGGGCACCTTCTCGGCCGGCACGCTGCTCGCCAAGTACGCCCCGACGCAGTGCAAGTAATCGACCTCTGACTCCTTTAGAGTCTCTTAAGCCCCGGCCCCGCGCCGGGGCTTTCTTTTTGGGGGGTCGATTCCGAATCATGTGACGCGTACCCCGCCAGCGTGGACGCCACGTCCTTCAGAATGACCGAAGATTTGACAATTGCGTGGGCCCCCGCTGGGGTAAACTGAAACTTTCCGGCGTAGATCGCTTGCCATAAGCCCATGAATGACAACGCTTCTGCAGCGCTCGGCGCGACCCGCACGGGCTTGGGCGGCTTGCCGCAGCGGCTCGTCCAGGACGGGGTCGTGGACGAGGCGGCGATGCTGGAGGCCGTGAACGCCGCCCAGGAGCGCAAGACCAGCGTAGTCACCCAGCTGGTCGCGAGCGGTGCCGCCAATGCACGGGACATTGCGGTCGCCGCCTCCAACGAGTTCGGCGTGCCGCTCATAGACCTCGATGCGGTGAACCTCGACCTGGATTCCGTCCGTCTGGTCAGCGACAAGCTGCTCGCCAGGCACCGCGTGCTGCCGCTGTTTCGCCGCGGCAAGCGGCTGTTCCTCGCGGTCGCCGACCCGACCAATCTCCATGCCATCGATGAGGTCAAGTTCGCGACCGGCCTCCCCCTCGAGGCGATCGTCGTCGAAGACGACAAGCTGCAGCGTGCCCTCGACAAGGCGCTCGAGCAGGTCGACAACCAGATGTCGGCGCTGCAGGAGGAAGGGGATGTCGATCTCGAGTCTCTCGAGGTATCGGGGGGCGAGGATGAGCTCGAAGACAAGATCGGGCGAGACGACGTCGAAGACGCCCCCATCGTGCGCTTCGTCAACAAGGTCATGCTGGACGCCATCCGTCGCGGCGCCTCGGATATTCACTTCGAGCCGTTCGAGAAGACGTATCGCGTGCGCTTTCGCATGGACGGCGTGTTGAAGGAGATTGCCCAGCCACCGGTGCAGCTCGCACCGAAGCTTTCGGCGCGACTCAAGGTGATGTCGCGCCTCGATATCGCCGAGCGGCGCGTCCCGCAGGACGGCCGCATCAAGATGCGGCTCTCCAAGAACCGCGCCATCGACTTCCGCGTCAGCACCTGCCCGACGCTGTTCGGCGAAAAGATCGTGCTGCGTATCCTCGATCCGGCTCAGGCGACGCTCGGCATCGACTCGCTCGGCTATGAGCCGTTCCAGAAGGAGCTGTACACCAAGTACCTCGCCAAGCCCCAGGGCATGATCCTGGTGACCGGCCCGACCGGCAGCGGCAAAACCGTGTCGCTCTATACCGGCCTCAACATCCTCAACCGCGAGGACACCAACATCTCCACCGCCGAGGATCCGGCGGAAATCAACCTCCCCGGGGTCAACCAGGTGAACGTCAATCCGAAGGTGGGCCTCACCTTCGCGACGGCTATGCGCGCCTTCCTGCGCCAGGACCCCGACGTCATCATGGTGGGCGAGATCCGTGACCTCGAGACCGCCGAAATCGCCATCAAGGCGGCGCAGACCGGGCATCTGGTGCTCTCGACGCTGCACACCAACGATGCGCCGCAGACGCTCACCCGCATGGTGGACATGGGGGTCAAGCCCTATGCGATCGCGACGTCCGTGAGCCTCATCATCGCGCAGCGCCTGGCACGGCGCCTGTGCAACCACTGCAAGCAGCCGATCGACATCCCGAAGGAGGCGCTCCTCAAGGAGGGCTTCAGCGACCTCGACGTCGCCCATGGACTCAAGATCTACGGCCCCAAGGGATGCCCGAACTGCACTGACGGCTACAAGGGCCGGACGGGTATCTACCAGGTATTGCCCGTAACCGAAGCGATTGCCCGCATCATTCTCGCCCTGGGCAGTGCCCCGGAAATAGCCGCCCAGGCTGCCAAGGAGGGCGTCTGGGATCTGCGCCGCGCGGGGCTCGAAAAGGTGAAGAGCGGGATGACCAGTCTCGAGGAAGTCAACAGTGTCACGGTTGAGTGACGTGGGACGGAACTAATTCATGGCGCCGGCAGCAACAGCGACAGTCAAAGGCATCAAGCGCGACGTTCCCTTCGCCTGGGAGGGCCGTGACAAGCGCGGGCAGCGCATCAAGGGCAAGAGCCTCGCTCCCGATGAGCAGACGCTGCGCGCCGAGCTGCGCCGCCAGGGTGTCGCCCCTTCGCGCATCCGCAAGCAGCGCCAGGGCCGCAAGGGCGGCAAGGTCAATCCCGGCGACATCGCGATTTTCAGCCGACAGCTGGCGACCATGCTCGCGGCGGGTATTCCGCTCGTACAGGCGTTCGAGATCGTGGGCAACGGCAACGACAAGCCCGCGATGCAGAAACTCATCCTCGACGTCAAGGCCGACGTCGAGGGCGGCACCTCGCTGCACGAGGCGCTCGGCAAGCATCCGCTCTATTTCGACGACCTGTTCGTCAATCTGGTCGAGGCTGGCGAGCAGGCGGGCGCGCTCGAGTCACTCCTCGATAAGATCGCCACGTACAAGGAGAAGACCGAGGCGCTGAAGAAGAAAGTGAAGAAAGCTCTGTTCTATCCGGCGGCCGTGCTGGCAGTGGCGGTCATTGTGACCATCATACTGCTGGTGTTCGTGATTCCGCAGTTCGAATCGCTGTATAAGGGCTTCGGCGCGGACCTGCCCGCTTTTACCCAGTTCGTGATCCATGTGTCCAACGTCGTGCAGCACGATGGTTTCTACATGGCCGTCGGATTCGGTCTCGCGGTATGGACTTTCATCTACTTCAAGAAGCGCTCGAAAGCCATGCGCGAGTTTCTTGATCGCGTAGCGCTTAAGCTTCCGATCATCGGGCCTATCCTCAACAAATCCGCGATTGCGCGCTATGCACGAACGCTCTCGACCATGTTCGCGGCCGGCGTGCCCCTGGTCGAGGCGCTGGACTCGGTGGCGGGAGCGACCGGTAACATCGTTTATGAGAACGCGGTTCGGAAGATGAGGGATGAGGTGTCGACCGGACAGCGCCTGCAGCGCTCGATGGAAAACACCGGCCTGTTCCCCAACATGGTGAACCAGATGATCGCGGTCGGTGAGGAGTCGGGCTCGCTGGATGAGATGTCGGCCAAGGTCGCAACGTTCTACGAGGCGGAGGTCGACAACGCGGTGGACGCAATGTCGAGTCTGCTCGAGCCGATGATCATGGTGATACTCGGCGTGCTGGTCGGCGGCCTGGTGATCGCCATGTATCTGCCCATATTCAAACTGGCCTCGGTCGTCTGACGACGCCACGGGGTTTTTGCCCGAAAGCGCCGCGCTTCGCGCGGCGTTTTCATTAGGCACTACACTGCGCCATGTCCGTGATTGAGCTGCTGGCCGCCTCCCCGGGCCTGTTCGTCGGCACCTGCCTGGTGCTCGGGCTCGCGGTCGGAAGCTTCCTCAACGTCGTGATCTACCGCCTGCCGCTCATGCTCGAGCGGCAGTGGCGCGAGCAGTGCGCGGAAGTCTCCGGCGCAAGCGCCGCCGCCACCCTGCCGGCCGCCCTCCCCGAGCGCTTTAACCTCATCGTGCCCCGCTCGGCCTGCCCCTCCTGCCGGGCTCCGATTACGGCACTGCAGAACATCCCGCTGCTCTCGTGGCTCTTGCTGCGGGGTAGATGCGCCAGCTGCGGCAGCCCGATCAGCATGCGCTACCCGCTGGTGGAGGCCCTCACCGGGCTGCTCTCGGCGCTGGTCGCCTGGCAGTTCGGCTTCGGCTGGCCGGTGCTCGCGGCCCTGCTGCTCACCTGGTACCTGATTGCGCTCGCCTTCATCGACATCGATCACCAGCTGCTGCCTGATTTTCTCACGCTGCCGCTGCTATGGATCGGCCTGATCTTGAGCCTGTGGGGCGCGCCGGGCGCCGGACCGCCCCCCGTCGACCCGCGCTCGAGCCTGATCGGTGCCATGGCGGGTTACGCGAGCCTGTGGAGCGTCTATCATCTGTTCCGGGCGCTCACCGGTAAGGAAGGCATGGGATACGGCGACTTCAAGCTCTGTGCCGCACTCGGTGCCTGGCTCGGCTGGCAGATGCTGCTGCCGGTCATTCTGATCGCCTCAGCCGTCGGTGCAGTCGTCGGCGTCGCCCTCATCGCCCTGCGCGGGCACCACCGCTCGACCCCGATCCCGTTCGGACCGTTCCTCGCCACCAGCGCCTGGCTGATGCTGATGTGGGGACCGCGGCTGGTCGGCAGCTACCTGCGCGCGTTCGCCGCCCATCCGTGAGAGCCGCGTGAGCGCACGGGCATTCCGGGTGGGACTGACGGGCGGCATCGCCAGCGGCAAGTCGACCGCGGCGAAGTTCTTCGGTGCCCTGGGTGTGCCGATCCTCGACAGCGATCAGATCGCACGCGACGTGGTCGAGCCTGGCCAGCCGCCGCTCGAGCGGCTGGTCGAACGCTTCGGCCCCGCCATCCTCACCCCGGACGGCCATCTGGACCGCCCGGCGCTGCGCGATATCGTATTCTCCGATCCCCGGGCACGCGCGGACCTGGAAGCGCTGACGCACCCAGCCATCGGAGCGGCGATGGAGGCGCAGTCCGCCGCCGCCGGCGGCCCCTACCAGATCCTCGTGATACCGCTCCTGGTCGAGAAGAATCTCGCCGCACACGTCGACCGCGTGCTGGTGGTCGACTGCGACGAGGCGCTGCAGGTGCGCCGGCTGCGTGATCGCGACGGGTCGACGCCCGAGCAGGTGCAGGCCATCCTGAGGGCACAGGCTCCGCGCGCCACGCGGCTCAAGGCCGCCGACGACGTCATTCACAACGACGCGGACATGAGCGCCGTGCGCGACCAGGTGGCGACGCTGCACGCCCGCTACCTCGAGCTCGCGGCCCAGCCGCGAGCCTGAGTCCGTGCCCCGCATGTGCCGTTTACGCGCGGCGCCTGCGTCAAGCACAATAGGCAGCTAATGCAATCCGCCGTATCCGAATCCGTGGCCAGCTCCGCCGCAGCGGCGCCCGCTGCCAGCATGCTGGTGTTCGAGCAGCCGCTCAACGAGCGCATGCGCACATTCCTGCGGCTCGATTTCCTCTACAGCCAGGCGCTGCACCACAACGAGATGGCGAGCCCCTGGGGCAGCCGGGCCGCGATGGCGAGCCTCATCGATATCCTCGCGATCACCACGCGCGGAGATGTGCGCTCGGATGTGCTGAAGGAGCTGGAGGGTCAGCTCGCCACGCTCGGCGAATTCCAGTCCAAGCCCGGTGTCGATGCGCAGCGCCTGAAGACGCTCATGGCGAATCTGCAGCGGCTGCGCACGGACCTGATGAGTGCCGGCTCGGCATTCCTGCAACCATTACGCGACTCGGAGTTCGTCAACGCCATCAAGCACCGCAGCGGAATCCCGGGCGGCACGTGCGAGTTTGATCTGCCGGATTACTATTTCTGGCTCGCGCAGCCGGACGATGCGCGCCTGCGCGCCTTCAATCAGTGGCTGGGACTGCTGCGTCCGATGTGCGACGCCATAGCGGAGCTGCTGTGGCTCACACGCCAGAACGGCCGCAGTCGCCAGGAGCTCGCCCGCGGCGGCAGCTTCAGTCTCACCTTCGACCGGGACAACCCCCTGCAACTGCTGCGCATCTCGCTGCCGGCCTGCGCGGCTCTCTACCCCGAGATCAGCGGCAGTCACCATCGCTGTAGCGTGCGCTTCCTCAGCTGGAACGGCCTGGCGACCCGCCCGACGCAGACCGAGGCCGACGTCGCGTTCCTGCTCAGTTGCTGCCCCTGAGCCCCTCGTCCGGCGATGAGCCCGGCCCGCGTACAGTGCCCAACGTGCCAGCGTGATTTGGATTGGGAGGCCGCACCCTTCCGGCCGTTCTGCAGCGAGCGCTGCCGGCTGATCGATCTGGGCAGCTGGCTCTCGGAGCAACGGGCGATCCCGGGGGAGGGCGCACCGGCTGAAGAGAACCCCGTCACGCATGCCCGGCTCCGGAATCGGGAAAATTAATACCTATGCGATTTCGGCTGACGGCGTTTGGACTGCACCTGTTGGGCAGTGCCTGCGCACTGACACTGGTTCTCGGCGCTCTGTACCTCGGCTGGTATCGCTGGCCGGGCTGGTACCTCTCCAGCGTGCTGCACGTGGTCGGGATCGTTGTGCTCGTGGACCTGGTGATCGGCCCCACGCTCACCCTCATCGTCGCGAATCCCGGCAAGCGACGCCGCCTGCTCGCGCGCGACATTGCCATGATCGTCACGGTGCAGCTGGCGGCGCTGATCTACGGCGCCGTAACCCTGTGGAGTGGCCGCCCGCTTTATTACTTGTTCTCGGCGAATCGCCTGGAGTTCGTGCAGGCTTCCGACATCGACAGCACAGAGATCGTGCTGGCACGGCGGCAAAATCCGTCCTTGGCGCCGCACTGGTACAGCCTGCCGCGCTGGGTGTGGGCGCCGCTTCCCGACGATCCCGAGGAGGCCATGAAGATCGTCGATTCAGCCACCTTCGGCGGCGGCAAGGACGTGATCGACATGCCGCGCTACTTCAAGCCCTGGGAGCAGGGGCTGCCGAAGCTGCGCGATCAGCTCGCGCGGCTGGACGACATCAAGTACTTCAGCAAGGTGGAGAAGAAGTCGCTGCGTGCGCGCATGTCCGCGGCGCGGCTCGCGCCCGACGAGCGCAATGCGCTCATCATGTGGGGCGGCTCGCGGCGTCTGCTCGCGGTGTTCGATCCCGCAACACTGCGCATCAGGGCACTCCTCCTGCCCGGTTGACTCACTGCACCGGCGTCGCTGACACCGCCGGCGCCGTCACTCCCAGCCACTTCGCCAGAAACGCCCACTGATCGGCGAAGTCCTCGATCTGCATCCACACCGGCTTCCCAGCACCATGGCCGGCGCGCGTCTCGATGCGGATGAGGATGGGATTCGGGCAGATCTGTGCCGCCTGCAGCGCCGCGGCGAACTTGTAGCTGTGCCAGGGCACCACGCGATCGTCGTGATCGGCCGTCGTGATGAGGGTCGGCGGGTAGCACATGCCCTTCTTGACGTTCTGCACCGGCGAATAGGCGTACAGCGCCTTGAACTGCTCCGGATCCTCCGACAGTCCGTAGTCGGACGACCACTGCCGCGCGTTGGCGCTCGCGGTGTGGTAGCGCAGCATGTCGAGCACGCCGACGGCCGGCAGCGCCGCGCCGAACAGGTCCGGACGCTGTGTCAGCACTGCCCCGACCAGGAGGCCCCCGTTGCTGCGGCCGTGTATGCCTAAGCGCGCCGGCCGGGTGTAGTGCTCGCTGACGAGATACTGCGCCGCGGCGATAAAGTCGTCGAACACGTGCTGCTTGTTGGCGAGCGTGCCGGCCTTGTGCCACGCCTCGCCGTACTCGCCGCCGCCGCGCAGGTTGGCCTCGGCATACGCGCCGCCCATCTCGAGCCACGCCTCGACCGAGGGGCGGTAGACCGGCGTGAGCGAGACGTCGAAGCCCCCGTAACCGTAGAGCAGCATCGGCTGGTTGCCGTCCTGCGCCAGGTCGCGCCGGTGCGTGATGTACATCGGCACCCGCGTGCCGTCCTTGCTGAGGTAGAACACCTGCTCGGTGACGAACTGCGACGCCGCAGCCGGAGCGCGCGCCTCGCGCCACAGCGTGGCCCCGTTGGTCGGCACGTCGAAACGGTAGATTCTGGGCGGCGTCAGGTAATCGGTATACGAGAAAAAAGTCTCATCCTGCGCCCCTTCGCCCTGGAAGCCTTCGATGCGGCCCAGGCCCGGCAGCGGCACCTCGCCCACCGGGCGGCCGTCGCGCTCATACACGCGCGCGACGCCGTGAGCGTTCTCGACGTACTTGGCGATGATCCGACCCCCGACGTAGGTCGCCTCCTCGAGCGCGGTCGCCCCTTCCGGCACCACGATTCGCCCCGCTGACGGGTCGCGCACATCGACGGCGATGACCCTCCCCAGGGGCGCATCGCGCGTGGTATGGAAGTACAGCTGGTGGCCGCGGACGCCGATGAAGGTGTAGAGCCCGTCCCAGCCGGCGAACAGCGGCCGCGCCTTCTGCCCGGGCTGGCGCAGATCCAGCAGGTCGACACCGTTCTTTTCGTAACCCTCGATCAGCGTGATGACGAGGTAATGCCCGTCCTCGCTCACCCGCGCCATCGGCACGTGCGTCGGGTGGTTGGTCACCTCGTAGACGAGCCGGTCGTGATCCTGAGGCGTACCGAGTCGGTGGAAGTACACGGACGGGCGGCCGGAGTCGTCGCCGCGTCCGTCGGGCAGGGCCGGGTAACGGCTGTAGTACACGCCCGAATCATCGCGCGCCCAGGAAACGCCCCAGAACTTGGTGAAGCGCAGCGTGTCCGGGAGGTCGGTGCCGTCGGCGACGCGTCTGAAGTGCCACGCCTGCCAGTCGGTGCCGCCATCGGAGAGCGCGTACGCGACCACGTCGCCGTGCACGTCGGGGGTGAACTCCGAAAGGGCAATGGTGGCATCAAGGCGCGCGCTGTTGGGGTCGAACAGCACCCGGCCGGGCGCGGCGAGCGTGTCGGCCACCATCAGCACGCTCTGGTTCTGGCTGCCGTCATTGTGCAGATAGAAGTAACGGCTGCCGCGCTTCACCGGCACATCGAAGCGCTCGTAGTTCCACAGCTGCGTGAGGCGCGCCTTCACCCACGCGCGCGCCGGCAGCGCCGAAAGCTTCGGCGTCGACAGCGCATTCTGCGACTGCACCCAGTCGCGCACGGCGGGCGAGTCGAGGTTCTCGAGCCAGCGGTAAGGATCGTCGACCTTGGTGCCGAAATAGCTGTCCGCCACCTGCGAGCGCGCGGTGATCGGATAGATCGGCGCGCTGGCGGCCGGCGGCCGGCCGACGGCGGTCTCGGTTGCCGTCGGTATCGTCTTGCCGCCTGGCCCGCTGCCCGGAAAGGGCTGCGGACCGCCGCCGCCGAGCGCCGCGCACGCGCCGAGCAGCAGGTAGCCGCCGGCGGCCGCGATCGTCACGGCGACGGCCGGGACGAGCAAGCGCGCGATCCGCATCGGGTCGGCTTCAGGGAAACTTGATCTTGCCGCCTCCGGCCACCGGCGCCGGACCGACGCCGGCACCGACCTCGGGCACCACGATCCGCGAGGCCGCTTCACGGCGCAGCTCGCGCGCCTCGTCGATCGCCTGCTCGAGCGCCAGCTTCACGCCCTGCGGGAATCGCCTGAGCGCCTCTTCGAGGGTCGTCGCCTCGATCTCGAATCCGAGCGGCAGGACGCCAGCGGGCGTGAGCAGCTGCGTCTGCCCCGAAAACAGCACCGGGCGCGTCGGGTCGACCGCGCCGTCGGCGGTCACGGGCGTGAGGCGCCGGATGCTGCCGGCGTGACGGTCGGTGAACACGTCCTCGCGGTACAGTCCCTTGGGGTCGAGCTGGATGTCAGGGAGATCGTTCTGCGCTGCCATGGAGTTTTCCGCCTCTGCTGCGAATGCATTGTACACGCCCCGTGCGCGCGGCCCGGCGTGAGGAGCTCAGGTGAGCGGCCGTGCGCTGCTGAGCAGCGTCACGAATGGCCGGTCCGCCTCGAGGATGTCTTCCTCGGCGAGCCGCGCGGGCACCACCCATTTCAGACGCTGCCCGTCGAGGCACTGCGGCGTGCCGGTGTAGTGCTCGATGGTCCACAGCGACAGCTCGACGCTGCGGTCCTCGTAGGCATGGTTGAGACGCATGAGCGGGCGTGCCGCTGCCACTTCGATGCCGAGCTCCTCGCGCAGCTCGCGCGCGAGCGCGGCACGCTCACTCTCGCCCGCAGCCACCTTGCCACCGGGGAATTCCCAGCGGCCGGCGAGTGGTTTGCCGGCGGGACGCTGCGCAATCAGCACGCGTCCCGCAGCGTCGTAGACTGCCGCCGCCACCACCAGCACGGCGGACTTCGCATTGCAGTCCGGTTGCGCCAGGCGGGCCGCCGCTACTCGACGCTCGAGAGCGCGCCGTGACAGTGCTTGTACTTCTTGCCCGAGCCGCACGGGCAGGGCTCGTTGCGCCCAACCTTGCGCTCACCGCGCACGAAGGGGCCGGAGACTTCCGGCGGCGGCAGCGGCGGGGCAGGAGCCGGGCCACCGCGCCGCTCGGGCGCGGCCGCGGGTCCCGCACGTCCCGCCGCCGGCGCGGGGGCCTCCTCGGCCCCGGCAAGGGCGAGCGCGGATGCCGCCTCGGCGTGCTGCGCCTGAAGCGCCCGCATGAGACGACGGCGCCGCTCCTCTTCCTCGCGCTCGATCTCCTCCTGGGTGCGCACCTCGACCGTCGCGAGCAGTGAGGAAGTCTCGAACTTGATGCGCTCGAGCATGGCCGCGAACATCTCGAAGGCTTCGCGCTTGAACTCGAAGCGGTAGTCCTTCTGCGCATAGCCGCGCAGATGAATCCCCTGCCGCAGGTAGTCCATCCCCGCCAGGTGCTCGCGCCAGTGCTGATCGAGCTTCTGCAGCATCACCTGCTTCTCGACGTGGCGCAGGATAGGCACGTCCGTGCCCGCCACGTTGCCGGTGCGCGTGACCTTGGCGTCGTAGGCGTCGTGCACCGCGCGGATCACGCGCTCGCGCAGCGCCTGCTCCTCGAGCTGCGGATCCTGCGCCAGCCAGCCCCTCGGGTCGATGCGCGTGCCGAAGTCCCTCAGCAGCGTGGTGCTGAGCCCGTCCAGGTCCCAGTCGGCGGGGGTGCTGGCGTGCCGCGGCACGTGCTGATCGAGCAACGTGCCCACCGAATCCTCGAGCAGTCCGTGAATGGCGGTCGACAGATCCTCGGTGGCCATAATCTCGGTGCGCTGCGCGTACACCACCTTGCGTTGATCATTGGCAACGTCGTCGAACAGCAGCAGGTTCTTGCGGATGTCGAAGTTATGCGATTCGACCTTGCGCTGCGCCTTCTCGATCTGGCGGGTGAGCATGCCGCTCTCGATCACCTCGCCTTCCTTCATGCCGGCCATCTTGAGCAGCCGCTGCGTGCGCACCGGATCGCCGAAGATGCGCATCAGGTTGTCTTCCATCGACAGGTAGAAGCGGCTCGAGCCCGGATCGCCCTGCCGGCCCGAACGGCCGCGGAGCTGGTTGTCGATGCGGCGTGACTCGTGGCGCTCGGTACCCACGATGTGCAGTCCGCCCGCGCCCACCACCTTGTCGTGTCGCGCCTGCCAGGCGGTGCGCAGTCCTGCCAGCGCCTCATCATCGATCGATCCGGCGGCGGCCAGCTCGGCTTCGAGGTTGCCGCCGAGCACGATGTCGGTGCCACGGCCGGCCATGTTGGTGGCGATCGTTACGCCGCCGGGCCGCCCGGCCTGCGCAACGATATGCGCCTCGCGCTCGTGCTGCTTGGCGTTGAGTACCTCGTGCGGCACGTTCTCCTTCTGCAGCAGCCCCGAGAGGAACTCGGAGGTCTCGATCGAGGTGGTGCCCACCAGCACCGGCTGCTCGCGCGTCACGCAATCGCGTATGTCCTCGATGATCGCCTTGAACTTGTCGCTTTGCGTGAGGTACACGAAGTCGGCGTTGTCCTTGCGGATCATCTGCCGGTGGGTCGGGATAACGACCACCTCGAGTCCGTAGATCTGCATGAACTCCGGGGCCTCGGTATCGGCCGTACCGGTCATGCCGGAAAGCTTGCGGTACAGCCGGAAGTAATTCTGGAAGGTGATCGAGGCGACCGTCTGGTTCTCCTCGCGCACCCGCACGCCCTCCTTCGCCTCGACCGCCTGATGCAAGCCATCCGACCAGCGCCGCCCCGGCATGGTACGGCCGGTGAATTCATCGACGATGATCACCTCGCCGCCGCGCACGATGTACTCGACGTCGCGCTTGTAGAGCGCGTGCGCGCGCAGCGCCGCATTGAGGTGGTGCATCAGGCGGATGTTGGCCGGGTCGTAGAGGCTCTCGCCCTCCTTCAAGAGGCCCGACTGCAGCATGAGCTGCTCGACGTGCTCGTGGCCGGCTTCGGTGATGTGCACCTGCTTGGTCTTTTCCTCTACGGAGAAGTCGCCGGGGCCCTCCTCCTGTTTCTGACGCGCGAGAAGCGGCACCAGCTGATTGATGCGCAGGTACAGCTCGGTGCTTTCCTCCGCGGGGCCCGAGATGATGAGCGGCGTGCGCGCCTCGTCGATGAGGATCGAGTCGACCTCGTCGACGATCGCGAAGGCGAGCGAGCGCTGCACCCGATCCTCGAGGCGATAGGCAAGGTTGTCGCGCAGGTAATCGAAGCCGAACTCGTTGTTGGTGCCGTAGGTGATGTCGCAGGCGTAGGCGTCGCGCTTCTCCTGCGAGCTTTGGGCGTTCTTGATCACCCCCACGGTGAGTCCGAGGAAGCGATACACCGGACCCATCCAGTCCGCGTCGCGCTGCGCCAGGTACTCGTTCACCGTGACGATGTGCACGCCCTCGCCGGTGAGCGCGTTGAGATACGCCGGCAGCGTCGCGACCAGCGTCTTGCCCTCGCCGGTGCGCATCTCGGAGATCATTCCCCGGTGCAGCGTGATGCCGCCGATCAGCTGCACATCGAAGTGCCGCATCCTCACCGTGCGCCGTGCCGCCTCGCGCACCACCGCAAACGCCTCCGGCAGCAGCTCATCGAGCTTGGCGCCCTCCTTCAGGCGGCGCCGGAACTCCTCGGTCTTGGCGCGCAGCGCCTCGTCCGTCAGGGCCTGGATCTGCGGCTCGAGCTGGTTGGCGGTGCGCACCTGCTGGCCGTGACCCCGGACGATGCGCTCGTTGCGGCTGCCGAAAACGCGGGTAAGAAGCTGGCGCAAAAAGGGACTCGCTCAAGGCAAAAAAATATTTCCCGACAAGTACTTACCGTACCCGCGGGCATCAGGGGCGGCGTATTGTAAGAGATAGACGCTCCCGACGCCCAATTGGTTCGGGGCGGCCGCAATTCAAGGGGAGCGGGGCCGCTTCAGCGGCCGATGTAGCTGAGCGGATCGACCTGGCGGCCGTTGCGCACCACTTCGAAATGCACGTGCGGCCCGGTGGAGCGGCCGGTCGAGCCCATGAGCGCGACCAGCTCGCCGCGCTTCACGGTCTGCCCAACGCTCACCAGCATGCGCTCGTTGTGGGCGTAGCGCGTGAGGAAGCCGTCGCCGTGGTTGATCTCCACGAGCTTGCCGTAACCGGCGCGCTCGCCGGCCCAGGTGACCACGCCTGCGGCGACGGCGACGATGGGCGAGCCGGCGGCGCCGGCGAAGTCCACGCCCTTGTGGAAGGCTTCCAGGCCATCGAAGGGATCCGCGCGCTCGCCGAAGTACGAAGAGATGAAGCCGCTGCGGACTGGGCGGCCTTCGGGGTGAATTTGCTGTTTCAGGTCGCGTGCAAGGATCACGTTCTCGAGCGCGGTGAGCTGCGACTCGCGCAGATCGACCCGCTGCTCGAGCTGCGTGAGCAGCGCCGAGAGGTCCGGGATCTGGGCGCTCACGCCCTCGCCCTCGCCTTCGGGACCGCCGCTGGGTGGATCACGGTCGAAATTGAACTCGCGGCTGTCGATGTCGGCCATCTCGGTCAGGCGCTTGCCGAGGGCATCGAGCCGGATGACGTGCGCATTCATTTCGCCGAGGCGCAGCGCCATGGCATCCACCCGCAGCTGCAGCTGCTGTCTCAGTTCCGCGATCTGCTGCTTCTGCTGCGCGAGGATGGCCCCGAAGTGCACTGTATCGGCCAGAATGAGCCGCTCATGGTTGCCGCGGCCTAACTGCAGGCCGAGGGCGAAGGCGCCGCCGAGGATCGCGAGCACCAGGCTGGCAATGATACTTAACGTAACCGGGTGCGCGAGATTGAAGTGCCGCGCTTTGCCCTCACGTTTTGAAAGCACAATAACGTTCATGCCATGCGTTCCAGCCGCCTGGAGTCCCCCGTGGGCCGCCAGCGCCGGTTACAGCGCATCGGCCAGGTCCGCCGGGCGTAAACCGCCCTGTTCTGCGTCAAAAAACCTCGATGCTGGCAACCCCGCTGTCATGGCTCCTCGCTTTAGACCGGTGGCTTTGCGTCCCCGCCTTTCGGACGGGTTTGCCTAAGCAGCTTGAGGCAATATGCCGAAGAAGATGGGTCGAGACAAGCACCGCAAACGGCGAATGAGTACTGCGACAGCCTCCGGTGCTGCGCGCACTTATTCTGTTAAGGAGCTGCTTGCGCGCCGCGTGCCAGTCTTGACGCGTGTCACAGACCAGTCCATGCGACAAAGGTTCTGGCGCGGCTGGCTCACCGAGCGTCTTCCTGCGGAAATCGGCGCGAAAATCTCCGGCGTGGCCGAGCGCGAGGGCACGCTCGTCATCTTCGCCGAGAGTGCCGTCTGGTCGGCGCGGCTGCGATTTGCGCTGCGCGAGCTCGAGTCCCAAATCTACGCCGCGGACTCACGCGTGCACGCCGTGGTCGTGCGCGTGCTGCCGCGCGGCTGAATCTCAGCCGGATCACCAGCGGGTCAGTGCGCGGTCGCGTCAACCGCGCGGCGGGTGCAGCGCGGGCGCCTCGACGTAGGAGATCGGCGCATCCGTATAGCGCTCGAACACGACCTCCTCCCAGGTGGAACCGTCTGCGAGCAGCGCGCGCAGCAGCCGGTTGTTGAGGGCGTGGCCGGATTTGTGCCCGCTGAACTCGCCGATGAGGCTGTGTCCGAGCAGGTACAGGTCCCCGATGGCATCGAGGATCTTGTGCTTGACGAACTCGTCCTCGTAGCGCAGGCCGTCCTCGTTCAGCACGCGGAAATCGTCCAGCACGATGGCGTTGTCGAGGCTGCCGCCGAGTGCGAGGTTGCGCGCGCGCAGCGTCTCCAGATCGCGCATGAAGCCGAAGGTGCGCGCGCGGCTGACCTCCTTGAGGAAGGAAGTGCTGGAGAAGTCCATCGAGGCTCGCTGCGAGCGGCGCTTGAAGATCGGATGGTTGAACTCGATCTCGAAGTTCACCTTGAAGCCGTCGAAGGGATCGAACTGCGCCCACTTGTCGCCGTCATCGACGCGCAGCCGCTTCTTCACGCGGATGAAGCGCTTCGGTCGGCGCTGTTCCTCGATCCCGGCGGACTGCAGCAGGAACACGAAGGGACCCGCGCTGCCGTCCATGATTGGCACCTCGGCAGCGGAGACCTCCACGATCGCGTTGTCGATGCCCAACCCCGCAAAAGCCGACAACAGGTGCTCCACCGTCGAGACGCGCGACTCGCCCCGGCCAAGGGTGGTACCGAGCTGGGTATCGCCGACGTTCTCGGCATGCGCGCGGATGTCCACCGGGTTGGCGAGATCGGTGCGCCGGAAAACAATACCGCTGTCGGGGTCGGCCGGCTTGAGGGTCATCAGCACCTTCTTGCCGGTATGCAACCCGACGCCGGTCGCGCGAATCGAGTTCTTGAGGGTTCGTTGTCCGATCATGCCTGCTGATTCTCTAACGATCGCGCCGCATCACGGCTGACACGCGCCTTACGTGCGCCGTGAGGAGGGCCGCCCAAGCCAAGCGGGCCCCTCTGGCACTTGCGTTAGACGCGCTAACGTATCACATCAGTCGGCCTGCCGCCGTAGGAACGCCGGAATGTCCAGCAACTCCTCCGCGTCAGCCTCGGTCCGCAGCCCATCGCCGACCGCCCGCTGGCGCTGCACCGTGGGCTTGTCGAGCGCGGCGTAGTCGCTGCTCGAGAGGGGCGCACGGCGCACCACTCGCATTGCCGGCTCGCTGCCCCGTGCGTCGCCTCTGCCGGCCGCCTCACGTTCCCGGGTCGCCGTCGTCGGCGCACGTGCGCTCATCGCCGGCCGACCAAGTCCGGTGGCAACCACGGTGACACGCACCTGGTTGGTCAGCTCCGGATCGATGACCGTGCCCACCACCACGGTGGCGTCGTCCGATGCGAACTGCTTCACGATCTGCCCGACTTCCTGGAACTCGCCGATCGAGAGGTCCATGCCGGCAGTCACGTTGACCAGGATGCCGTGCGCGCCCGCGAGGTTGATGTCCTCGAGCAGTGGTGAGGAGACCGCCGCCTCGGCGGCCGCACGCGCGCGACCCTCGCCGCTCGCTGCGCCCGATCCCATCATCGCCATGCCGGTCTCCGCCATCACGGTACGCACGTCCGCGAAGTCGACGTTGATGAGTCCCGGGCGGGTGATGAGCTCGGCGATGCCCTGCACCGCGCCCTGCAACACCTGGTTCGCGGCCTTGAACGCATCGAGCAGCGTGGTCTGCGGTCCCAACACCGTCAATAGCTTCTGGTTAGGAATTGTAATGAGCGAGTCGCAGTACTTGCCGAGCTCGGCAATACCGTGATCGGCCACGCAGGCGCGCTTGTTGCCTTCCATCTCGAACGGCCGCGTCACCACCGCCACCGTCAGTATCCCCAGCTCGCGCGCCACCTGCGCCACCACCGGCGCCGCCCCCGTGCCGGTGCCGCCGCCCATGCCGGCGGTAATGAACAACATGTCGCAGCCCTCTACCAGCTCGACGACGCGGTCCCGATCCTCCATCGCCGCCTGGCGGCCGACCTCGGGGTCGGCGCCGGCGCCCAGGCCCTTGGTGATGTTGCAGCCGATCTGCAGCGCCGTCTTTACCTTGGCGTGCTTGAGCGCCTGCGAATCGGTGTTGATGCACATGAACTCGACGCTGTCTATGCCGGCCGAGACCATGTGCGCGACGGCGTTGCCGCCGCCGCCGCCGACGCCGATCACCTTGATTACGGCGCTCTGGCTGTATGCATCCATCAGTTCAAACATGTGGTCGCTCCTCTACACGAATACAAGTGGTTGGTTGAATCGTCGTTCGCATTGCACTGTCAGCTTCAAAAATTCCCCTGGAACCAGGAGCGCATGCGGTCGAACATCGACATTGCGTTCCCCAGGGAGCCCCCGCGGCGCGCGGGCAAGGCGTTCTCGCGGGCGTAGAGCAGCAGCCCCACGCCGGTGGAAAAGATCGGATTGCGCACCACGTCGGTGAGGCCCCGCACCGTCTGCGGCACCCCGAGTCGCACCGGCATGTGGAACACTTCCTCGGCAAGCTCGATGGCGCCTTCCATCTTGGAGCTGCCGCCGGTCAGCACGACGCCGGCGGCGATCACTTCCTCGAAGCCGCTGCGCCGCAGCTCCTCGCGCACCAGCCCGTAGAGCTCCTCGTAGCGCGGCTCGACGATCTCGGCCAGCGTCTGGCGCGCCAGGCGCCGCGCGGGGCGCTCGCCGACGCTCGGCACCTCGATGCTCTCGTCGGGATTGGCGAGCTGCGACAGCGCGCAGGCGTAGCGGATCTTGATGTCTTCCGCGTATTGCGTCGGGGTGCGCATCGAGACGGCGATGTCGTTGGTCACCTGGTCGCCGGCGATCGGGATCACCGCGGTGTGGCGTATTGCGCCGTTGGCGAACACCGCCAGATCGGTGGTGCCCCCGCCGATGTCGACCAGGCACACGCCGAGCTCCTTCTCGTCGTCGGTGAGCACGGCGAAGCTCGAGGCGAGTTGCTCGAGCACCACGTCGTCGACGTCCAGGCCGCAGCGCTGGATGCACTTCTCGATGTTCTGGGCGGCGCTGTCGGCGCCGGTGACGATGTGCACCTTCGCCTCGAGCCGCACGCCCGACATGCCGATCGGATCGCGGATGCCTTCCTGGCCGTCGACGATGAACTCCTGCGGCAGCACGTGCAGGATCTTCTGGTCCGCCGGGATCGCGACCGCCTTGGCCGCATCGATCACGTGCTCGACGTCGCCGTGGCTCACCTCCTTGTCGCGCACGCCCACCACGCCGTGCGAGTTGAGGCTGCGCACGTGGCTGCCGGCGATGCCGGCGAACACCGAGTGGATCTCGCAGCCGGCCATGAGTTCGGCTTCCTCCACGGCCCGCTGAATCGACTGCACGGTCGATTCGATGTTGACCACGACGCCTTTCTTCAGCCCGCGCGAGGGCTGGGAGCCGAGCCCCAGCAGCTCGATCGACCCATCGAGCCCCACCTCCCCGACCAGCGCCGCCACCTTGGAGGTGCCGATGTCGAGCCCGACGATGAGATTTCTTTCCGTGCGCTTAAGCATCGTGATTACTTTCGCTGCGGGCGGCCGCGGGGCGCGCGGCGTTGCCGCGCCAGCCGATGGCGAACCCGTTTGTGTACCGCATGTCCACGTAGGCGATGTCCTCGCCGCGCTGGGTGACCAGCTTCAGCGCCGTGTTCATGAACTTCTCGAAGCGCTCATCCACCTGACGCCTCCCCAGGCGCACCGTGACGCCGTTGGCGAGGTCGAACTCCCAGGCGCCGCGCGCATCGAGGCGCACGGCGCTGAGACGCACGCCCGCCTGCATGAGGCGCTCGGCGGCGGCGAGATAGCGCTGCGCCACGAGCGACTCCTTGCCCTCGGGACCGGCGAGCTGTGCGAGCTCGGAGGGCACGTGGCGCTCGTCGGCGTCGAACAGCTCGCCGCGGGTGTTGAGCAGGCCGTGCTCGCCCCAGCGCGCGGCCGCGGTCTGCTCGAGCACCAGCACCGCGAGCCCGCGCGGCCAGGCGCGCTGCACGCTCACGGCATCCACCCACGGCAGTGTGTGGATGGCACGGCGCACGGCGGCCAGGTCCACCGACAGCAGTCCCACGCCGTGCAGCTGCGCGCGCACCACGCGCTCGACATCCACCGGGGCGATGCGCTGGAAGCTGCCGGTCACGGCGACCGTC
Organism: Steroidobacteraceae bacterium; assembly: GCA_036008385.1. Classification (GTDB taxonomy): domain Bacteria; phylum Pseudomonadota; class Gammaproteobacteria; order Steroidobacterales; family Steroidobacteraceae; genus 13-2-20CM-66-19. The sequence goes on along the minus strand of DASYNX010000071.1, from coordinate 16,553 downwards.
TCGATCGGTTGATCGAATGCCCAGGCGACGCTGAGTGCACCCGCGCTGATCAGGCCGAGCGCGCCGAGCGTCACGCCGAGCGCGTGCCAGTTCACTGCCGGCCACCTGATGCGCGCTTCCGACGGCTTGCGGCGGTTTTTCGGGCGCCCCAGCATGAGCCTCAGCTCCTCCCCTGCCGTGGCGGGGTCGCTGCCGCGACCCGGCGCGTGAAGCTCGTCTCGAGCACGCGCCAGCACAGCTCGCCGAAGTCGATGCCGACGGCGCGGGCGGCCATGGGCACCAGGCTGTGATCCGTCATGCCCGGAATGGTGTTGATCTCGAGGAGCTGCGGCCGGCCGGCGGCATCCATCATGAAATCCGCTCGCCCCCAGCCCGACGCGCCGCACGCCTCGAACGCCGCGAGCGCGAGCTGCGCGAGGTGCGCTTCCGCGCCGGCGCCGAGGCCCGCCGGACAGAAGTAACGCGTGTCGGCGCGGAAGTATTTGGCCTCGTAGTCGTAAAAGGTCTTCGGCGTCTCGATGCGGATCGAGGGGAGCGAGTCGCCCTGGAGGATCGCGACCGTGTACTCGCTGCCGGTCAGCCACGGCTCGGCAAAGACCAGCGTCTCGAACTGCGCCGCCGCGGTGTAGGCTGCCGCGAGCTCTCCGGCGCGCTCCACCCTGGTCATGCCGACGCTCGAACCCTGGGTTGCGGGCTTGACCATCAGCGGGAGCTTCAGCCGCTCGAGCGCCAGCTCGAAATCCTGCGGTCCGCGCAGCACCACGAAGTCGGCGGTCGGTACGCCGACCGCTACGCCTAAGCGCTTGGTGCGCAGCTTGTCCATGCCGATGGCGGAGCCCATGACACCGCTGCCGGTGTAGGGGACTCCGAGATACTCGAGCGCGCCCTGGAGCGTCCCGTCCTCGCCGCCGGGGCCGTGCAGCGCTATCCACACGCGCTCGAAGCCACCGCTCAGCAGGCTGGAGAGAGCCTGATCGCGCGGATCGAAGGCGTGCGCGTCGACGCCGCGTGCCTTGAGCGCGGCGAGCACCGCGTTGCCCGAGAGCAGCGAGATCTCCCGCTCGCTCGAGTCGCCGCCGAACAGCACGGCGACGCGACCGAAGGCACGTGCGTCGCTCACGCGCTCGAGCCGCTGCGGTTCATAGGTGAGGCGCATGGCTTACGGCACTCCCACGATGCGCACCTCGGGGTGCAGCGCGACGCCGTGCTGGCGCTCGACTTCGGCGCGCACGTGCCCGATGAGGCGCTCGAGGTCGGCGGCACGCGCCTGGCCGTGATTGATGATGAAGTTGGCGTGCTTCTCGGACACCGAGGCGTCGCCGATGCGAAAGCCCTTGAGCCCGCTCGCCTCGATGAGACGCGCGGCGTGATCGCCCGGCGGGTTGGTGAATACCGAGCCGCAGCTCCACTCCCCGATCGGCTGCGACGCCTTGCGCTGCGCGAGCAGCATGCGCACCTCGTCCTGGTGCGCGCCGGGGCGGTGCTCGAAGCCGAGCTCGGCCGCGATGAACCACTCGTCGGGCCCGGGGGTGACCACCTGGCGGTAGCCGACGCGGTACTCGGACGGTGCGCGTCGGCGAGTGCGGCCGCTGCGGTCGATGATCTCGACGGCGCGCACGTGTTGCCAGGTCTCCCCGCCGAAGGCCCCGGCATTCATGGCGAGTGCGCCGCCGAGCGTGCCCGGTATGCCGGCAAAGAACTCCGCTGGCCCGAGACCCCACTTGATGCATTGTCGCGCGAGGCGTGCACAGGCGACGCCGGCGCCCGCCCGCACCGTCGTCTCGCTCAGGCGCTCGAGCACATCGAGCGTGCCGTGCGTGCTGATGACCACGCCCCGCAGGCCCCCGTCGCGCACCAGGAGGTTGCTGCCGAGCCCGATGAAGTGAATGGGCGCCTCCGCGGGCACGCTGCGCAGAAAAGCCGCCAGATCGGCCGCATCGCGCGGATTGAAGAACACTTCCGCCGGTCCGCCGACGTGCCAGGAGGTGTGCCGGCTCAGGGGCTCGTTGCGGCGCACGCGCGCACTGAACTCCGGGGCGACCGCGACACTCATGAGGCCCTCCCGGGCGGCAGCAGAGCGGCGAGCGCCTGCGGCAGTGAGTGGGCCACCGCGCTGATGTTGCCCGCGCCCATGCAGACGATGACGTCGCCTCCCTGAATCACGTCGCGCAGCGCCGGCGCGAGCTGCTCGACTTTCTCGACGAACAGCGGCTCGAGCTGCCCGCGGCTACGTACCGCGCGGCAGATGGCACGTCCGTCCGCGCCGGCAATCGGCGCTTCGCCGGCCGCGTAAACCTCGGTCACGCACAGCACGTCGGCCGCCGACAGCGCCTTGCCGAAATCGTCGATCAGTTCGTGCGTGCGCGTGTAGCGGTGCGGCTGGAAGGCGAGCAGCACGCGCCGTCCGCCGTAGCCCTGGCGCACCGCAGCCAGCGTCGCGGTGATCTCGGTGGGGTGATGGCCATAGTCATCGATGATCGTGACGGGACCTACGGCGGTGGTCACATCGCCGATGTGCTGCAGCCGCCGGTCCACGCCCTGGAATGCGGCGAGCGCGCGCAGGATGGCCTGGTCGTCGATGTCGAGCTCAGTGGCCACGGCGACCGCCGCGAGCGCGTTGCGCACGTTGTGGATCCCGGGGAGATTCAGCGTCACGGCGAGCGGTGCGCTGCCTGCGCGCACGACCTGGAAGCGCGTCTGCAGGCCCGCCGCGCCGACCTCCACGGCGCGCACGTCGGCGCCCGCGTCCAGCCCGTAAGTAAGAATCGGGCGCCCGACCTCCTGCGCGATGCTGCGCAGCTGCTCGTCGTCGGCGCACAGCACCGCCAGCCCGTAGAACGGCAGGTTGTGCAGGAAATCCAGGAAGCTCTGCTTGAGGAGGCCGAAATCGCCGCCGTGCGTACTCAGGTGATCGTTGTCGATGTTGGTGACGATCGCGATGAGCGGCTGCAGATGCGTGAAGGAGGCATCGCTCTCGTCGGCTTCCGCCACCAGGTAGCGCCCGGCGCCGAGGCGCGCGTTGCTGGCGGCGCTCTTCAGGCGTCCGCCGATCACGTAGGTCGGGTCCTCGCCCCCGGCGGTGAGGATGCTGGCGATGAGACTGGTGGTCGTGGTCTTGCCGTGCGTGCCGGCCACGGCGATCGAGTAGCGGAAGCGCATCAGCTCGCCGAGCATCTCGGCGCGCGCCACCACCGGGATGCGTGCGTTGAGCGCCGCGGCGATTTCCGGGTTGTCACGCGGCACGGCGCCCGAGGCGACCACCACGTCGGCGCCGCGGATGTTGGCCGCGGCGTGCCCGATGGTGATGCGCGCGCCGAGGCTCGTGAGCCACTCGGTCACCGCGCTGGCGCGCACATCTGACCCCTGCACGACGTAGCCGAGGTTCAGCAGCACCTCGGCGATGCCGCTCATGCCGCTGCCGCCGATGCCGACGAAATGAATGGTGTTGATGCGGCGCATGCGGTCGCGCCGGTCGGGCGTCACGCGCCGCTCCTGCGGCGGGCGGGCAGGAAGCGTGCGCCGCTCGGCGCTCATGCGGCACTCCGCGCCAATGCCAGGCACGAGGCGGCGAGCTCGTCCGCGGCCCGCGGCTTGGCGAGCAGGCGCGCCCGCTCGGCCATGGCGAGCAGCTTCCCGCGCCCGGCGCACAGCCGCTGCAGCTCGGCGGCGAGCCGCTCCTCGGTGAGCTCGCGATCGGCGATGAGCGCCGCGGCGTCCGCGCGCACCAGGTACTGCGCGTTGTGAGCCTGGTGATCGTCCACCGCACCCGGGAACGGCACGAGGATGGCGCCGATGCCCACGGCGGCCAGCTCCGACACCGTGAGAGCGCCGGCGCGGCAGATCACCAGGTCAGCCCACGCGTACGCCTCGCTCATGTCCTCGATGAAGGGACGCACGTCCGCGCGCACCCCGGCTTGCGCGTAACTCGCGCGGCCGGCTTCCACCCAGCGCTCCCCGGCCTGATGGCGCACGTCGAAGGCGAGCCACGCCGACAGGCGCTTGAGCGCAAACGGTACGACCGCATTGAGGCGCGCCGCGCCCTGGCTGCCGCCGATCACCAGGATGCGGATCGGACCGACCCGCCCGGCAAAGCGCACCGCGGGTGGCGGCAGGGCGCTGATGTCGCGGCGCACCGGGTTGCCGATGACGCGCGCGTGCACGTCGCGGCCGAAACTGCCGGGAAAGGCCTCGAGCACCACGCGGGCGAGGTGCGCCAGCACCCGGTTGGTGAAGCCGGCGATGGCGTTCTGCTCGTGAATCACGAGTGGGCGGCGGGTGAGCCAGGCGGCGAGGCCTCCGGGCCCGCTCACGAATCCCCCCAGTCCCACGACGACCAGCGGACGGTAGCGCCGCATGATGGCGAGCGCCTGCAGCAGCGCCAGCGTGAGGCGAAAGGGCGCGGCGAGCCAGCTGAGCGCGCCCTTGCCGCGGAGCCCTGCGACCGACAGCCGCTCGAGCGGGATGCCTTCCGCAGGAATGACGCGCGCCTCGAGTCCGCGTGCGGTCCCGAGCCACAGCACCTCGAGCGACTGCTCGCGCAGCAGTCGTGCCAGCGCCAGTCCCGGGAACACGTGGCCGCCGGTACCGCCTGCCATGATGAGGATGGGCCGGCTCATGCGGCACCGCGCACGGTGGCGGATCCGCGCCGCTCACGCATGGTCTCGTGGTACACGCGCAGCAACAGCCCCACCCAGGCGAGCGCCACCACCAGGCTCGAGCGGCCGTAGCTCATCAGCGGCAGCGTCAGGCCCTTGGTCGGCAGCACGCCCATGTTGACGCCGATGTTGACGAATGCCTGGATCCCGACCCACAGGCCGAAGCCGGCGGCCAGGTAGGCGGGAAACTTGAGTCCCGCCTCGGACGCGAGCCGCGCGATGCGGAAGCTGCGCCACACCAGTGCGAGGAACAGGGCGAGCGTGAGCACCACCCCAAGGAGTCCCAGCTCTTCGGCCAGCACCGCGAACAGGAAATCGGTATGCGCTTCCGGCAGGTAGAACAGCTTCTGCACCGAATCGCCGAGCCCCACCCCGAACCACTGGCCGCGGCCGATGGCGATCAGCGACTGGGTGAGCTGGAAGCCGCTGTTGTAAGGGTCCGCCCACGGGTCGAGAAAAGTGGTGAGGCGGCGCAGCCGGTAACCGGAGCTCACCGCCAGCACCGCAAAGCCGCTCGCCGCGATCGCGGTCATCGCGATCACGTAGCGCAGTCGGGCGCCGGCGAGGAACAGCAGACCGAAACCGGTGGCAAACAGCACGGTCGCCGCTCCGAAGTCAGGCTCTACCAGCAACAGCAGGCTCACGCCGGCGAGCAACGCCAGCGCCTTGGTGAGGCCGGCGAGCGATCCGCGCAGCTCACTCTCGCGGCGCACCGCGTAGCTGGCGATATAGATGAGGACCAGCACGCGCGCGAGCTCCGACACCTGGAAGTTGATGCCGGCGAAGCGCAGCCAGCGGCGGCTGCCGTTCACCGCGTGCCCGAGCCCCGGAATCAGGACGACGACCAGCAGCACGAAGGCGAGCGCGAGCAGCGGGACGGCGGCGCGCTCGATGAGCTCGGTGCGGATCGCGAACACGAGCGCCGCACAGCCGGCGCCGATCAGCGTCAGCACCAGCTGGCGCTCGAGGTAGTAGAACGGCTGCCCGGTTTCCTGGCTGGCGATCGATACCGAGGCCGAGGTCACCATCACGAGACCGAGCAGCGCGATCCCGAGGGTGAGCGCCAGGGTGATGGGATCGAGGTGTACGGCGCCGCCGCGGCTGCCGGAGCGCGCAAACGCGAGCGCGGTGGCGGCCGTGCTCACGCGGCCAGCTCCTGCACGGCGCGCGCGAACACCGCGCCGCGCTGGGCGTAGTCGGTGAACATGTCGAAGCTGGCGCAGGCCGGGGAAAGCAATACCGTATCCCCCACACGCGCGGCGCGCGCCGCGGCGCGCACGGCCTCGGGCAGGCTCGCGCAGCTCTCGAGCGTGCACACTCCGGCGAGCGCGCGCGCGATCAGCGGGGCGTCGCGGCCGATGAGGACCGCGTGGCGCACCTTGCCGCGGAAGGCGGCGGCGAGCGGCGCGAAATCCTGGTGCTTGCCCTCGCCTCCGGCGATCATCACCAGCGGTCCCGGCATGCCCGCCACCGCGGCGAGCGTTGCACCGACATTGGTGCCCTTGGAGTCATCGACGTAGCTCACGCCGTTCACGTCGGCGACCCACTGCGAGCGGTGCGGCAAGCCGGTGAATTCCGCGAGCTCGGTGAGCATCACGGGCAACGGCAGCGCCAGCGCCTCACCGAGCGCGAGCGCGGCGAGCGCGTTGGCGGCGTTGTGCAGCCCCTTGATCCGTAAGCTGGCCACCGGCAGGAGCGGCGTGGCAGCGCGCATCAGCCACCACGCGCCCGCGTGCATGGCGACGGCGTAATCGGCGCCGATGCTCGCGCGCAGCGAGAAGGAGAGGTTGCGGCCGGCGGAGCGCGGCATGTCGACGACCAGCGGATCGTCGAGATTGATGACCGCGGTATCGCAGCGGGCAAAGATGCGCGCCTTGGCCGCCGCGTAGCTTGCCAGCGAGCCGTAGCGATCGAGATGATCGGGACTCACGTTGAGCACCGTGGCGGCTTTGCAGTGCAGAGTGGTGGTGGTCTCGAGCTGATAGCTCGACAGCTCCAGCACGTAGAGCTCGGTGTCGCCGCCGAGCAGATCGAGCGCGGGTTCGCCGAGATTGCCGCCGACGCGCACCTTGAGCCCGGCGCGCTCGGCCATGCGGGCGAGCAGCGTCGTGACCGTGCTCTTGCCGTTGGTGCCCGTGATGCCGGCTACCGGCGCCGCGGCGGCCCGTGCGAACAGCTCGATGTCGCCGACGATGGAGAGGCCGCGGCGGCGCGCCTCGTCGAAGAACGCACCGGTCAGGGGAACACCGGGCGAGGCCACCACGCACACCGCCTGCTCGAGCAGGCTCGCGTCGAGGCCGCCGAGTCGCACCGCGATGCGCGCATCGAGCGCGGTCAGTGCCGGCAGCTGCGGCGGCGCCGCGCGGGTGTCGGTGACCGCGAGCCGCCACCCGAGCGCGTGCAGATGGCGCGCGCACGACAGCCCGGTGGATCCCAGGCCGACGATCACGGCGTACGGCGGATTGCTGGTGGCGCGGCTCATCGCAGCTTCAGCGTCGCGAGGCCCGCCAGCACCAGCAGCAGCGAGATGATCCAGAAGCGCACGATCACCTTCGGCTCCGCCCAGCCCTTGAGCTCGAAGTGGTGGTGGATCGGCGCCATCTTGAAGATGCGCCGGCCGGTGAGCTTGAAGGAAGCGACCTGCAGGACCACGGATGCGGTCTCGAGCACGAACACCCCGCCCATCACCAGCACGACGAGCTCCTGGCGCACGATCACCGCCAGAACCCCGATGGCGGCGCCGATTGCGAGCGCCCCGACATCGCCCATGAACACCTGCGCGGGGTAGGAGTTGAACCACAGGAATCCCAGTCCCGCTCCGGCCAGCGACGCGCAGAAGATCAGCAGCTCGCCGGCGCCGCGGATGTCGGGGATCTGCAGGTAGTGCGCGTAGACGGCGTTGCCGCTCGCATAGGCGAAGATCCCGAGCGCCGACGCCACCAGTGCGGCGGGCATGATCGCCAGCCCGTCGAGGCCGTCGGTGAGGTTCACCGCGTTGCTCATGCCGACGATCATCAGATAGGCGATGGCGATGAAGCCGAAGGCGGTGAGCGGGACATGAAAGGTCTTGACGAACGGCAGGAACAGCTCGGTCTCGGCGGGCTCGGTGGCCGTGTAGTAGAGCGTCGCGGCAGTGGCGAGCCCGGCGACCGACTGCCACAGATACTTCCAGCGCGGCGCGAGCCCCTTAGGGTTCCTCACCACCAGCTTCAGGTAGTCGTCGTAGAAGCCGATGAAGCCGAAGGCGAAGGTGACGCCGAGCACCGTCCACACCAGGCGGTTGGAAAGCTCCGCCCACAGGAACGTGCTCACCAGCGTGGTGACCAGAATCAGCGTGCCGCCCATGGTGGGGGTGCCGGCCTTGGGCAGGTGGCTCGCCGGGCCGTCATCACGCACCACCTGGCCGATCTGGTAGCGCGACAGACGGGCGATCAGCGGCGGCCCGATGATGAGCGACAGCCCGAGCGCGGAAGAGGTCGCGAGGATGGCGCGGAACGTGAGATACGAGAACACGTGCAGCCCGGTGACGTGGCCAGGGAACTGCTGTGTGATCCAGTACAGCATCAGTGCCCGACCGTGCTCGCGCCCGCTGCGCCGGTGAGCGCCGCGACCACGCGCTCGAGGCGGTTGAAACGCGAGCCCTTGACGAGAATGCACACCTGGGGACCTGCCGCCTCGAGCGCGCCGGTGAGCGCGGCAGTGAGCGCGCCGGCTTCCGCGAACCACTGCGCGCCGGCGCCGAAACTCGCGACCGCGCCGGCGGTGAGCGGCCCGGTTGCGTACAGCCGCTCGACCCCGGCGGCGCGGGCAAACTCGCCGATGTCGGCATGCGCCTCAAGGGCGAAAGTGCCGAGCTCGGCCATGTCCCCGAGCACCAGCCACCTGCGTCCCGCGAGCGAGCCGAGCACCTCGATGGCGGCGCGCACCGAGCTCGGGTTGGCGTTGTAGGAGTCGTCGATCAGCCAGGCACCCCCAAGGGTCTGTTTGAACTGCAGACGCCCGGGAACCGCGCGCACGCGGGTGAGACCGGTGGCGATCTGCTCGAGCGTCGCGCCGGCGCTGCTGGCGGCGGCGGCGGCGGCCAGCGCGTTGGCGATGTTATGCACGCCACCGATGGACAGCTCGATCGCGGCGCTCCCCTGCGGAGCAGTGAGCCGGAAGCGGGTGCGGAAGCCTTGCGAGCCGACCGAGGTGCGCACCTCGCTGGCGCTGAAGTCCGCCGGCCGGCGCACGCCGAAGGTGACCACGCGCGCGCGCGTCAGTCCGCGCCACAGGCTCGCGAATTCATCGTCCGCGTTGAGGACCGCGGCCTCCCCGGCGGCGAGTCCGGCGACCATCTCCCCTTCGGCGCGCGCGACGCCCTCGAGGCTGCCGAAACCCTCGAGATGCTCGGCGCCGGCATTGGTGATCATGCCGATGGACGGGCGCGCGATTGCGACCAGTGCGGCAACTTCCCCGGCGTGGTTGGCGCCCATTTCCACCACCGCGAAACGATGCTCGGAGGTGAGCCGCAGCAGCGTCAGCGGCACGCCGATGTGGTTGTTGAGGTTGCCGCGCGTGGCGAGACAGCTGCCGGCCTCGCCGAGGATTGCGGCCGTCATCTCCTTGGCCGTGGTCTTGCCGTTGCTGCCGGCCACGCCGACCAGCGGGCCGCGAAAATCCGCACGCCAGGCGCGCGCGGCGCGCGTGAGCGCCGCCGCGGTGTCGGCGACCACGATCTGCGGCAACGCCACTCCCTGCGCGGTATCGACCAGTGCGCCCGCGGCGCCGGCCTGAGCCGCCGCAGCGACGAAGTCGTGGCCGTTGAAGTGCGGTCCGCGCAGTGCGACGAACAGCTGTCCGGGCACGAGCGTGCGCGAGTCGCTGGCCACGTCGCTGAACGCACCGTCGGCGCCGGTGAGTCGCCCGCCGCAGGCGCGCGCGAATTCGCCGAGCGTGCGCTTCATGCCAGCAGCCTCGCGAGCTCGTCGGCGACGATCGCCTGGTCGCGGAAGGCGCGCCGCTCGGCGCCGATGATCTGGTGGTCCTCGTGTCCCTTGCCGGCGATGAGCACCACGTCGTCCGCCACCGAGCGTTGCAGCGTCATGCGGATGGCGAGCGCGCGATCGTGCTCGATCACGAGCGGCGTGCGCTGCGCGACGCCCGCGACGATGTCAGCGACGATGCGCGCCGGATCCTCGCTGCGCGGATTGTCATCGGTCAGCACGATGTCGTCGGCGAGCTCCGCCGCCACCTGTCCCATGAGCGGCCGCTTACCCGCATCACGATCGCCGCCGCAGCCGAACACCACCCGCAGCTGTCCGCGGCAGTGCAGCCGCGCAGCGCGCAGCGCCTGGGCGAGCGCATCGGGCGTGTGCGCGTAATCGACGATGGCGAGCGGACTGCGGCCGCGGCCGCCGAACATTTCCATGCGCCCGCTCGCCGCGCGCGCCCGCGACAGCGCCTGCGCGGCCGCGGGCAGGGGGATGTCCCACGCCAGCAGCACCGCGAGCACCGTGAGCACGTTGTCGACATTGAATTCGCCCACCAGACGCACCGGCAGCTCGACGCTCCCGAAGCTCGACTCGACGTCGATGAGCAGCCCCGCGGAATCGGGCCGCACCCGCGTCGCCCGCACGAACTGCGCGCCGTGCGGCAGGTCGCCGCTGCCGCAAGCTCCCCGGGTGGTGACGATGAGGCGTGCGGCCGTCGCTGGCGTCACGGCCGCGAGCCACCCTGGGGCGGGCGCGACGCCCGCGAGCGCGGCGCCAAACGGGTCATCCACGTTGATGATGCGCCAGGCGAGGCCCGGCCAGCCGAACAGCCGCGCCTTGGCGGCGCCGTAGGCCTCCATGGTGCCGTGATAGTCGAGATGGTCGCGGGTCAGGTTGGTGAAGGCCGCGGTGTGGAAGTGCACGCCGTTGACCCGCGCCTGATCGAGTGCGTGCGAGGACACCTCCATGCTCACGCACTCGGCGCCCTGCGCCTCGAGCTGCGCCAGGAGGCGCTGCACGGTGACCGCATCGGGTGTGGTGTGGCGCGTGGGCGCGATGTGCGGCGGTATGCCGGCCCCGAGAGTGCCGATGTAGGCGGCCGGCCGGTGGCAGCGCTGCAGCGCCTGGGCGAGCAGCCACGCGCAGGTGGTCTTGCCGTTGGTTCCGGTAATGCCCGCCACGGTAAGCCGCTGCGATGGCTCGCCGAAGAAGCGCGCCGCGATCACGCCGGCGCGCGAGGCGAGCTCCGGCAGCGCCATTACGCTGGTGCCCGGAGCGAGGAGCGGCAGTGTGCCGGGTGCGCCCTCGGGCTCGTAGAGCACCGCGCGTGCGCCGCGCGCGCTGGCCTCGGGCGCGAAATCGAGCCCGTGATGCGTGCGACCGCGACAGGCGAGGAACAGCGCTCCGGGGGTGGCCGCGCGGCTGTCGAGCGTCACATCGCTCACCCGCACATCGGGCGGCGCGACGACGAAACCGCTGACGAGCTCGCCGAGCGGGCGCCCCGCCGCCGGGGTTCCTGAGGTTCCGGCGCCGCTCATGGCAGCGCCGCCGTGCGCACGTTGCCGAGCGCCGGTCCCGCCGGGACCTGTTCGGGAGTGTTGATCGGCTGATCGGGGGCGACGGCGAGCAGCCGCAGCGCTCCGCCCACGATCCGCGAGAACACCGGCGCCGACACCTGTCCGCCCATGTGCTGGCCCGCGCTCGGTTCGTCGATCACTACCACCGCCGCCAGACGCGGCTCGGTCGCCGGCGCAACGCCGCCGAACACTGCCATGTAGCGATCGGTCGAGTAGCCGCCGGCGGTGGCCTTCCAGGCGGTCCCGGTCTTGCCGGAAACGCGATATCCGGGAATCGCAGCCAGCTTGCCGGTGCCTTCGGCGGCGACCACCGACTCGAGCATACCGAGGAGCTCACGGCACACGGCGGTCGGCAGCTTCTGCTGGCCGGGCGGCGGCGTCTCGAGGCGCAGGAAGGACACCGGCCGCACCACTCCGAAGGCGCCGAGGGTGGCGTAGGCATGCGCCAGCTGCAGCGGCGTGACCGACAGCCCATAGCCGTGCGACATGGTGACGATGCCGATAGGCCGCCACTGCGAGTAGGCCGGCAGCAGCCCCGCCGACTCCCCCGGATAGCCGCTGGTGGTGACCTGGCCGAACCCGAGCCACGTGAGCGTCGTCCAGATCTCCTGCGGGGGAAGCGTGAGGGCGATGTGCGCCATGCCAACGTTGGAGCTCTTGGCGAGCACTGTGGCGATGTCGATCGCACCGAGGTTGTGCTCGTCCTCGAAGATCTTGGCGCCGACTTTGAAGTAGCCGGGCGCGGTGTCGATGATGCTGCGGCGGTCGTACTTGCCGGAGACCAGCCCCGCGGCCACGAAGAACGGCTTGATCGAGGAGCCAGGCTCGAAGATATCGGTGGCGGCGCGGTTGCGATAGACGCTCGCCTCGATCTGGTCGCGGTCGTTCGGGTTGTAGGCAGGCTGATTCACCATGGCGAGCACTTCGCCGCTGGCGACGTCGAGCACCACGACCGAGCCAGCGCGCGCGCGCTGGTCGCGGATCGCCGCCTTGAGCTCACGGTAGGCGAGATACTGGATGCGCAGGTCGATCGACAGCACCAGGTCCCGGCCCTCGCGCGCGGGGCGGATGCTCTCGACGTTCTGCACGATGCGGCCGTAGCGGTCCTGGATGACGCGCTTCGCCCCGTCCTCGCCGGCGAGCCAGTGATCGAAGGCGAGCTCGAGGCCCTCTTGTCCCGCGTCGTCGACGTTGGTGAAGCCGAGCAGGTGCCCGGTAACCTCGCCCGCAGGGTAATAGCGGCGGTACTCGCGCGAGGTGTAGACGCCGGGGATGCCTAAGGCCTTGATCTGCGCGGCTTCGGCGGGCTGGCGGTGGCGGGCCAGGTAGAGGAACTCGCGATCGAGGTTGCTGGTGACGCGGCGCGCGAGCTCGAGCGCGTCGAGCTTCAGCGCCGCGGCGAGCCGCGGGATCTGGTCAGTTGCCAGCGCCAGCTCGCCCGGGTTCACCCATATGGAATCCACCGGCGTGCTGACGGCGAGCGGCTCGCCGTAGCGGTCGCTGATGGTGCCGCGATGCGCGGCAATGTCGAGCACGCGCGAGAAACGCGCATCGCCCTGGCGGACGAGAAAGCCATGATCGACCAGCTGCAGGTTGATCGCCCGCCAGGTGAGCGCGAGCGCACTCATCCCCAGCAACCCCATCAGCAGGTACGCGCGCCAGCGGAAAGAGGCCGGCGCCTCATCGCGTGTACTGCGCGCCTTCATCGGGAGATGATCTCGATCTCCTTCGGCGGCGGCAGCGCCATGTGCAGGCGGGTGCTTGCGACTCGCTCGACGAAGGCGTGCGTGGACCAGGCACTCTGCTCGAGCTGCAGCTGGCCCCATTCGATCTCGAGGTCGTCGCGCCGCGCGTTGAGTGCCTCGAGCTGCACGAACAGCTCGCGCGCGCGGTGCTTGCACCAGATCGCGCCGGCGGCCGAGCCGAGCGCGGCCACCCACAGCAGCGGCACCGCGACGGCGAGCGCGCGGCGGCTCATGGCAGGCGCTCCGCCACGCGCAGCAGCGCGCTGCGCGCCCGCGGATTGCGGGCCAGCTCCGCAGCCGTGGGCCGGGTCTTGCGCCCGATGAGCTTGAGCCGCGGCTGCGCGCCGGCGGGAATGAGCGGCAGGCCGCGGAGCGCCGGGTCGATCTCAGACTCGCGCTGCATGAAGCGCTTCACCAGCCGGTCCTCGAGCGAGTGGAAGCTGATGACCGCGAGGCGTCCGCCGGCCGCGAGCGTCTCGAGTGCGCCGGCGAGGCCGCGCCCGAGCTGCCCCAGCTCGTCGTTGATGAACATGCGCAGCGCCTGAAAAGTGCGCGTCGCGGGGTGCTTGCCAGGCTCGCGGGTGCGCACCGCGCCTGCGACCAGGGCGGCGAGCTCGCCAGTGCTTTTGAGCGGATGCTCGCGCCTGGCCGCGACAATGGCCTGCGCCACGCGACGCGCGAAGCGCTCCTCTCCAAAGGTTGCAATCACCTGGCGTATCTCGTCGACGCCCGCGCGAGCGAGCCAGGCCGAGACGGGCTCGCCGTGCGTCGGGTCCATGCGCATGTCGAGCGGGCCGTCGGCTCTGAAGCTGAAGCCGCGCTGTGGATCGTCGAGCTGCGGTGAGGACACGCCGAGGTCGAAGAGCACGCCCTGGCAAGCACGACCTTGCGCATTTGCCGGCACGAGCGTGGCGACATCGGCAAACGACGCGTGGACGAGCGCAAGCCGCATTTCGTCGGCAAAGCGGCGGCGGCCGGCCGCGATGGCCGCCGGATCCCGATCGAGCGCGAGCAGGCGGCCTTCCCGACCCAGGGCCTGGAGTATGAGTGCCGTGTGACCGCCACGCCCAAACGTCGCATCGACATAGTAACCGCCCGCTTTCAGGGCCAGCCCCTCGAGCGCCTCAGCGGCGAGCACCGGTGCGTGCTCATCCACGTTCGAAGCGGTGCGCCCCCGCCCCCATGAGTGCTCTTGCCTCGGGCCTAGCCCAGCCACCTCGTCCGAAAGCCCTTACAGCGACAGGGACTCGAGCTCGGAAGGCAGATCGGTCGGGGCTTCCGCGTTCGCCAGCCAGGCGTCGCGCCGCTCGTTCCAGCGCGTCTCGTCCCACAGCTCGAAGCGATTGCCCTGACCGATCAGCATTCCGTGCCGGCCGAGCTTGGCGAATTCGCGCAGCTCGGGCGGCAGGAGCACCCTGCCGTGCCCGTCCAGGGGCAGATCGGTGGCGTGGCCGACCATCAGCCGCTGCAGCCGGCGCGCTGTCGCGTTCAGGCTCGGCAGATTCATCAGCTTGCGTTCGATCTGTTCCCACTCGGGCAGCGGATAAATGAGCAGGCACTGGTCCTTATCGACGGTGACGACCAATTTCCCCTGGGCGAGTTCGTTAATCTGTTCCCGGTAGCGGGTGGGCATGACCATCCGCCCCTTGTCGTCCAGGGTGATTTTTGTTGCGCCGCGAAACATGACCTGTGAGGCGAGATCTCGCCCATTTCCCCCCACTTTCTCCCACTGGCCGCCACTATAGGAATCCGTGGCGAACTATGTCAATTGAAAATAGTGAGAAATCCGTCGCAGTCACAACGACTTATGTGGAAATGCACAGTGTCCGGGACAGCCGGGGCAAGGGGAGGCGGACCCGTGCCCCGTTTCGCTCTTAACAATCAGCCATTTGCGTCGTGCCGTTCACGCGCCCGCGAAAGCGTGTTGGATCCACTCGATGTGCGGCGCCGGCCCGTGCGGATCCGTCACCACCATGACATCGAAGCGCACCGGCAGACCCGCCAGATCGGCGCGCTGCTGCAGCAGCGCAGCGGCGGCGCGCGCGATGCGCTGCTGCTTGACACGCGTGACACTGGCGGCAGCGCCGCCGTAGGCGTTGCTGGCGCGTGTGCGCACCTCGGCAACAACCAACACGTCGGCATGACGCGCGACGATGTCGAGCTCGCCGAGCCGGCGGCGGTAGTTGCGCAGCAGGATCTCGCAGCCCGCCCGGCGCAGGAAATCGGCGGCCAGTTCCTCGGCACGTCGTCCGCTCAGCTGTCGGGGCGTTGGCATACCCCAAGCGCTCGGGTTTGCTCAGGCGTGTTGGTTTGCTTAGGAAGCGTCAGGACGGCTTCACTGCGCAGCCGCCGGCAGCACCCGCAGCTCGCCGTCATGCAGCTGCGCCCAGCCGATCTCGCGGCGCACGCGCCGCTCCTCGTCGACGCTCAGTCGTCCCGTCAACCCGACGACGCTCACGTTGCCGGCGACGCCGGAATGCCGCAACGCCTGCGCGAGCCGAAAGGCATCGAAGCCGAAGGCGAACAGCCGCCCGCGGTGCGGACCGCCCGCAGGCCACGCGTCGCGTGCGGCGGCGTGCACCGCATCCGCCAGATCCCCGCCCAGCATCCACGGCATGTCGGGAAACATCAGACCCTCGAGATCCTCGTTGATGCGCACATCGGGCTCGAAGGCATCCGAGGTCGCGTAATCGGGAAGGTCGCCGGCATAGTGAAAGCGCAGCTGCGGCCGCAGCAGCCGCTCGACGTTGGCGGGCGCCGGTGAAAAGATGAACTCGATGTCGCCGCGTCGCCGCGGCTCGAACTGCAGCTTTGTGCCGAGGGTCGACTCGAGCCGCCGGTAGCGCGCAGTGCTCTCGCTGATGCCGAGCACCTCGGTGATGGTGGCGGAGTAGTCGGTGCGCCCGGTATCGATCTGCCCGGTTACGAGCAGATCACCACCGCCGGACAGCAGCTCCTGCTTGAAAGCGGCGAGCACGCGCGCGCCCCACTCGCCGCTCGGCACGAGCGCCACGCCGCGGCGGTGGTGATCCTCGAGCACGCGGCGCGCAGCCATGCGTGCCTCGTCCTCGGGCGACAGGGCGTACTGATAGAACTGCGCCGGCGCGGGATGATCCGCGGGCAGGAAATTGAGAGCCAGCAGCGGTGCGCGCGCACCGGCGAACTCCGCGGCCGCGGTGACCTCCTCGCGGGTCAGCGGACCGACGATGAAGTCGGCGCCCTGCCGTACGGCCTGCGTGAGTGCGTCCGCGACGCTCTGCGTGCCGGTGTCATATACCCGTACGCGTGGACGCTCACTCGGCGGCGCCAGGAAGTAGGCCGTCATGAAGCCGTCGCGCACGCTGGTGGCGGCGCCGGCGGCGCGGCTGGTGATCGGCAGCAGCAGCGCGAGGTGGGGTCCTGCCGCTGCCGTCGCCGCGGGCGGCGCAGCCTCGGGCTGGCCGCCGGCGAGCGCGGCGGCGCGCGCGCGCAGCTCGCGGTAGCGGGCCGCCTGCGCCGGGGCGTGCGGCTCGGACATCGCACGCAACGCGGCCAGCGCCTGCTGCGGCTGTCCGCGCTCGAGATCGAGCTCGGCGATCAGCAGCGTTCGCTCACTGCCCTGCT
>DASYNX010000070.1:0-17929 GCA_036008385.1 Steroidobacteraceae bacterium | reverse complement strand
CGGGTCAGCACGCGCAATATGTCCTGAAGCAGCTCGGTTCGTTCCAGAGCAACATGCGCAACGTCGCCATCATGCATGGTGTCGCCCTGAACCTTCAGGATCCGGAGATGGCCGCGGTCGCCGCCTACCTGAGAGCGCAGCGCTAGAGACAAGACCTGACCGCGGCGCCTGCCGTCAGCACTGCCCGGCGCGAGTCTTCACGCACCGGGCCGGTTTGCGGGCTCGCGCGCCATCGTTAACCCCCGCGCCGCACAATGGCCGCACCGATCGATATGCGGCTCACTGTACAGACGGGCATGGGCGATCGGCGCGCCGCATTCGCGGCAGATGCCGTAGGTCCGATCTTGGAGCCGTCGCAGCGCGCTCTCGACCTCATTCAGCTCCATTGATTGCGCCGCCCGCTCGGGGCACTGAGGGTGAGCTTCCGGACGGGCACCCCACTCAACACTCCTCAGGGAGACGAGCAGCTCCTTGCGGCGGTTCCGCAGTCGCTTCTCAATCAGGGCGTGGAGACGCTCTTTCATTTTGCCAACTCATTGTGATTGTTGATTGTGATCGATCATTGATGGCCTTCCGGTGGCGGTGCCGGCTGCGCGGCCGGCGCGGACGTCGCGGCATTAGCGGTCGCGGCACTCGTCGCTGTGGCCGAATCAGTTCCTGGCCGCACGGGCGGCGGCGGTCCGGTTGCGGCGTCGTCGGTGGCGGCGCTGGCTGTCGCCACAGGCGGATTCGCGGCAGCCACGGTGACGTTCGGAGCCGCCTGCGCGGTGGGTCGGTGCGCTGGCTCGGTGCTGCGCGCGGGCGCAGGCCCCGCAGGGACCGAATCCGCGGCAGCCTCGGACAGGTTCTTGTCGACGGCGGCGAAGAAGTCAGTGTAGAAGGCCCGATCAGTGATCGTTCCTTCTCCGGTTACGGTCGTCTGATAGGTCTTCCCCGTCGGGATCATGATCGGTCCGAGTATCGGCATCCAGTTATGCCCGGAATCGTGAGTGACGGTCTGCTGGTTGGCCGCCATGGTGACGACGGCGCTGCGACCGGCTGGCGTACCGGATATGTCCACCGTCGAACTGATGTTGTAAGAGATCTTCTTGTTTTTCGGATCGGCAAGAGTGCGAGCCGCCTTGACCAGGCCGCTCGCCGCATCGGCCTGCTCGACGATGAACCCCTGCTGCACGAGCGTCACTTTGACCGCCTGGAAGATCCGATCAGGACTCGCCTCGAAACGATGGCTGCTTCCGGGCACCGCCTGCTTGTCCGCGAACGCCTTCTCGTACCCGCGGTTCTCGGCACAGCCCGTCACACCCAGGCCGACCGCGATGAGTGTGAGAACGAGTCTTGTGGTTGTCATAGGTCCCCCCAGGTGGCGAAACTTCCTCGATCGGCAGCTGGCACCCCGCCCCTGCCGGCCCGGCCCCGCGCTGGCCGGCGATGGGTCTCAGGCCCGGAGTGGCGGACGACCGCCCGTAGCGCGAGGCCGGCGACAGCGACCCCTGCAAGCGCTGCAACGACCTGACGTGCGCCAAAGCCGTGCGCGAGCGCCGAAACCTGTCCCGCCGACAGATCGACCCACAGCCGCCACAGCGGCGCCGGCAGATTGGCCGCCGCCCAGCTCTTCAGCTCCGGACGCCCGAGGCAAGCGAGCCCGAGGCTGACTGCCGCCCAGAAGAAAGGAATCCAGGGCAGCGATCGGGAGGATCGGCCGACGAGCGCGACGCTCGCCAGCGACAAGGCGAGAATCTGCAGAACCGTGGGTACGACGGAGAGCGCCAGCGTGAGTGCGCCGATGTCCCAGCGCGGGCTACCGTCCGCGCCTGCCGCCGACCACGCGGCCAGCGGTGATTCGAAGAACCGCAGCGAGAATGCCGCCGCCAGCAGTAGTGCACCGCTCACGACCAGTCGACGGCGAAATGCTGTACTGACCATCCAGTCTGAGCTTCGGCGCCTGCAGGCCGGAAGTCTCAACGAAGCCCTGAAGCTTCTCTGAAGGTTTTCTGACTGTTTCGGGTCGGGGCTTGTAGCGCCCGGCGATGAAGCGCTGCTACACTGCCTGCGAATACGCACAAGTCTCTGTTCCTATGGGCTCTTTCCCCAATAGGGCCCTGCGCGTCGGCGATTGGCGGGTCGATCCGGCCCTGGACCAGATCTCAAGAGACGGACAGGTCGTCAGGCTCGAGCCGCGCACCATGCGGCTGCTGCTGCACCTCACCGAGCACGCGCAGGAAGTGGTGAGCGCCGAGGAACTGCTCGAGCAGGTGTGGCGGGGAGTCGTCGTAGCGCCCGGCTCGGTCTACCAGGCGGTCGCGCGACTGCGTCGCACGCTTGGCGACGTGAGCGAGGCACCAACCTACATCGAGACCATTCCGCGCAAGGGATACCGCCTCATTGCACCCGTCAGTCCCTGGGCGCCAGCGGACACCGCGGCGACCGCGCACACCGACGCGCCGGCGCAGCCGGGCCCCGCGCGCTCCGCATTCGTGCGACGCGCCGGCTGGGCTGCGGCAGCGGCGCTGGTACTTGCCGCGGGACTGGCGTTCTGGCTGGGCTCGCCTGAATCCCTGCGCAGACTCTGGACCGGCCGCGCACCGCCCCGATCGGTCGCGGTACTGCCTTTTGTGGCGCTCGGCGGCGCACCCGACGACCAGTATCTCGGCTACGGGCTGTCGGAGGATCTGATCAACAGCCTCGCGAACGTCGCCGGCTTGCACGTGGCGGCGCGAACCTCCTCGTTTCTGTTTGCCGGCCGGGGCGGCGACCTGCAGCAGATCCGCGAGAAGCTCAATGTCGACACGGTGCTCGAGGGCAGCATCCGGCGACACGCGGGACGCGTGCGCATCGTCGCTGAGCTGATCGATGCACGCAGCGGCTATCACCTTTGGTCCCAGGCATTCGAGCGTGACGACCAGCAGATGTGGGCCGTTCACGACGAGATCGCCGACGCGGTCCTCGAGCACATGGATCCGGCGATGACCCGACCCGTGAGTCACGCGGATGCGCTCGCGAACAACGGCCCGGCCTACAACGAGTTCCTGCGGGGCCGCTTTCTGCTCGAGCAGCGCACCGAGGAGGGGCTTACCCAGGCGGTCAGCCACTTTCAGCGCGCCATCGCACTCGCACCGGACGATGCCCTGGCCTAT
This sequence comes from Steroidobacteraceae bacterium, assembly GCA_036008385.1. Lineage (GTDB taxonomy): Bacteria > Pseudomonadota > Gammaproteobacteria > Steroidobacterales > Steroidobacteraceae > 13-2-20CM-66-19. The sequence continues at coordinate 14,795 of DASYNX010000070.1, read as the reverse complement.
TCGGGCCTCGCCGACGCCTACGCGCTGCTCAGTCAGTACGCCGCGCATGACGATCCCACGCTGTTGAGTCAGGCGCGCGCCGCAGCGCAGCACGCACTGTCCCTGAGCCCGGATCTCGCCGAAGCGCATGCCTCGCTCGGCCTGATCGACAATCAGGCCGGTCACCTGCAGGAGGCGATCCCGCACCTGCGCCGCGCCATAGTGCTCGATCCACATTACGGTCCGGCGCAGATGTGGTACGGGCGCAATCTCTATCTGCAACACGACTTCGTCGGCGCCGATCGGGTGTTCGAGCACGCGTTGATCGTCGACCCGCTCTCGGGGATGCTGCAGCTCAACGCCGGCCTGGCACTCGATCAGCTCGACCGCCTGCCCGAGGCCACGGAACATGCGCGCCGGGCGATCGCGCTCGAGCCCGGGTTGCCGAGCGCCTACTGGTTGCTGGCGTTTCTGAACGTGCGCATCGGGCATCTGAGCGAGGGTGTGCAGTTGTTCCGCAGCGCCACCGCCCTCGGGCTCAATCAGGCGGAAGCGCTCGGCCAGATGTCGGCTCTGCACGCGCAGCTCGGCGACTGTGACGCCGCAGAACACTGGCTGCAGGCGGGCCGGCAACGAGATCCGCTCAACTGGGCGGTGCTCTACGGCGGCGTCTCGTATTATCTGTGCCGCCGTGACCTCAAGGGCCTGGTCACCTCACTTGAGGAGCTGCAGCGACGCGGCGCATCGGACGCCCAGACGCGCGCCGCCGTGGCCTTGGGGTTCGCACTCGCGGATGCGCGCGCTCGGGCGCTCGAGGCATACCGTCTGGTGGAAGCGGCGCCGGACGGGGACGCGACCTTGTTCGACCGCTCGGGGCTCGGCATCGGCGTGAGCCACGCGCTCGAATACGCGGTGTTGCTGCGCGCAGCGGGGCAGCGGGACAAGGCCGCTACTCTGAGCGACGGCGTTCACGCGCGCCTCGAGACGATCCACCAGCAGGGTGGCCGTGCGGCTGGCCTCGAGTACTGCACCGCCGGAGTGCTCGCCGCGCAGGGCCAGACGCAGGCTGCGCTCACTGCGCTCGAGCGGGCGGTAGCGGACGGCTGGCGCGCGCCCGAGTGGATGGAGCGGGACCCTGCACTCGGCACGCTACGCTCTTCGCCGAAATTCGCCGGCCTGCTCGCCGAGCAAAGGCGCGACGTCGCCGAGCAGCGATCACGGCTGCTCGCTCAGCCGAACGCCAGATAGACGCTGTAGCTCGTCACGAGCAGCACCAGCCATCCGGACAGAATCAGCTCCGCACGCACGCTGCTGGCGGAGTGCGGCTGGGGGTCATCGAGCAGCCGCGTCGTGCGTACGAAGCGCGCGGTTGCCAGCACGACCAGCGCCACACCTCCGAAGATCAGCACCAGCCCGTCGTACTGGCCCAGCCGGCCGGGGACGTACGGGAGTTGCGCCCGGCGGCCGGCATCAGCCATTGCCAGGCTCGCAATCGACAGCAGGAACACGTTGAACTTCTCGATCACGAAACCGAAGGCGATCACCGCGATACCGGTGCGCACCCAGGCGAGGAACGTGCGCTCGGCGGCAGAGTGGTCACTGTACCCTTGAATCATTGTGGCGCTCCTCCCAGAGGCGGCCGGCCGATGAGCCGGACGTCGCGTTGCGGGACCGGCATGACGACACCGCGCGCGCGAAACGCCTCGAGTACTGCGCCGTAGATCTCGCCGGTGACTGCGATCTGATCCTGAGCCCGGACCCAGGGTTTGACGGCAATGCCGAGCGCCGAATCGCCGAACTGCGTCGGCTGAACGACGGCCTCGGGCTCCCTGAGCACGCGCGGATTGGCGCTCAGCACCGCGCGTATGAGCGACACGAGGGTTGCGAGGTCGGTGTCATAGGCAACGCCCACGGCGACCTCGACCTGACGGATGCTGCCGTAGTTATGGAGGATCTCTCCCACGATCTTGCGGTTGGGAACGACGACCCGCGAGCGATCCATGTGTCCGAGCGTCGTACTGAAGAGCGTGATCTCCTCGACGACGCCTTCCACTCCGGCGATCGCGACGTACTCGCCGACGCGAAACGGCCTGGCGAAGATGATGGACAATCCAGCGACGACATTGCTCAGCACGCCCTGGGTCGCCAGTGCCAGACCGGCTCCCGCCACTCCCAGGCCCGCGATGAGCGGCAAAAGCTCTACCCCGAGATTCTGCAGGGCCATGATGATGAACAGCGTGATGCACGCGACCCACACCAGACGACTGAGCAGCAGGCGGATCGGCGGCTCGAGCTCGCGGCGATCGAGCACGCGGGCGAGCCAGCCGCTCAGCCACCGGCTCACCGCCAGCCCGGCCGCGAGGATCAGCAGCGCGGCGAGTAACCGCGGGCCGAAGCGGACCGCCAGATCCATCATTGCATCTTTCGTGCGACCGATGGTCGCCACCTGCTCATTCATCGCGCGCCCCCCGCAGCGTTCGAGAGCGGCATCTTATCAAGGCACCCCGCCTGCGGAGCCGTCTCAGTCCCGCCAGCGCCAGTTGCGGATCTCCGGCATATCCTCGCCGTAGCGGGTGATGTACTCGCGATGCTCGAGCAGCTTGTCGCGCAGGTGCTGCTTGGCGTAGCCGGCACTCGCGGCGAGCTGCGGCAGCCGGTCGATGGTGTCGGCGGCGAGGTGGAAGCGATCGAGGTCATTCAACACGGTCATGTCGAAGGGCGTGGTGATCGTCCCCTCCTCCTTGTAGCCGCGCACGTGGAGGTTGTCGTGGTTGGTGCGCCGGTAGGTCAGGCGGTGGATGAGCCACGGGTAGCCATGGAAGGCGAAGATGATCGGCCGGTCGCGCGTGAACAGCTCATCGAAGTCCTGATCCGACAGGCCATGCGGGTGCTCGCTCGCCGGCTGCAGCTTCATCAGATCGACGACGTTCACGACCCGGATCCGCAGCTGAGGGAAATGTTGCCGCAGCAGCTTGACTGCCGCCAGGATCTCGAGCGTCGGCACGTCGCCGGCGCAGGCCATCACCACCTCCGGCTCCTGTCCGCGATCCGAGCTAGCCCATTCCCAGATGCCGATACCGGCGGTGCAGTGCCGGACCGCGGCCTCCATGCTCAGCCACTGCGGCGCCGGATGCTTGCCGGCAATGATCACGTTGACGTAGTGGCGGCTGCGCAGGCAGTGATCGGCCACCGACAGCAGGCAGTTGGCGTCCGGCGGCAGGTAGACCCGGATAACATCGGCTTTCTTGTTGACGACGTGATCGATGAAACCCGGATCCTGGTGCGTGAAGCCGTTGTGGTCCTGCCGCCAGACGTGCGAGCTCAATAGATAATTCAGCGAGGCGAGCGGACGGCGCCAGGGAATTCCGCGCGTCACCTTCAGCCATTTTGCGTGTTGATTGAACATCGAATCCACGATGTGGATGAATGCCTCGTAAGAGTTGAACAGACCGTGGCGCCCGGTGAGCAGATAACCTTCCAGCCATCCCTGACACTGGTGCTCGCTCAGCACTTCCATCACGCTCCCCGCCGGGGCGAGATGATCGTCACCGGGGAGTATCTGCGCGGTCCACTGGCGCTCGGTGACCTCGAACACCGCACTGAGGCGATTCGAGGCGGTCTCGTCGGGACCAAACAGCCGGAAATGTCGCGGCTGCTGATTGAGCCTGATCACCTCGCGCAGGAAATTCCCGAGAACACGAGTGTCTTCCGCGTCGCTGGCGCCGGGCGCGCTCACCGCGACGGCGTGCTCGCGGAAATCCGGCATGCGCAGGTCGCGCAGCAGCGATCCGCCGTTGGCGTGCGGATTCGCTCCCATGCGGCGCTCGCCGCTGGGTGCGAGCTCGGCCAGCTCGGCGCGCAGCCGGCCGCGAGCGTCGAACAGTTCCTCGGGCCGGTAGCTGCGCAGCCACTCCTCCAGCATCTTCAGGTGGGCGGGGTTGGTCCGCACCTCGGCGAGCGGCACCTGGTGCGCGCGAAAGGTTCCTTCGATGCGCTGACCATCCACCACCTTAGGTCCCGTCCAGCCTTTGAGCGTCCGCAGTACGATCACCGGCCAGCGCGGCCGCGCCGTGAAGCCCCGTGAGCGCGCCTCGGCCTGAATCCCGCGGATCTCGTCGATGACGCGGTCGAGAGTCGCCGCCATCAGCTGATGCATGGCCGCCGGCTCCTCGCCTGCGACCAGGTGGGGCTGGTACCCGCAGCCGTGCAGGAAATCCGTCAGCTCCTCGGTCGCAACGCGCGCGGACAGCGTGGGATTGGCAATCTTGTAGCCGTTGAGATGCAGGATCGGGAGCACCACACCGTCGGCTGCAGGGTTGAGAAACTTGTTGCCATGCCAGCCGGCGGCCAGCGGGCCGGTTTCCGCCTCGCCATCGCCCACCACGCAGGCGACGACCAGATCCGGATTGTCGAAGACGGCACCGTAGGCGTGGCTGAGCGAGTAGCCGAGCTCACCGCCCTCGTGAATGGAGCCCGGAGTCTCCGGCGCGACATGGCTGGGTATCCCGCCGGGGAAGGAGAACTGCTTGAACAGCCGCCTCAGGCCCTCCTCGTCCTGGCTGACATCGGGGTAGAACTCGCTGTAGGTGCCCTCGAGATAGGTGTTCGCGACCAGCGCCGGGCCGCCGTGACCGGGCCCGGCCACGTAGAACATGTTGAGATCGTGTTGCCTGATCAGGCGGTTCAAGTGGACATAGATGAAGTTCTGTCCGGGCGTCGTGCCCCAGTGACCGAGCAGTCGCGGCTTGATGTGCTGCGGACCGAGCGGCTCGCGCAGCAGCGGATTGCCGTAGAGATAGATCTGCCCGACCGACAGGTAGTTGGCGGCGCGCCAGTAGGCATCTATGCGCGTCAGGAGCTCGGGGGTCAGGGGGCCATCCATGAGCGTCCTCCTCGCAACCCGGGGCCCCGCATTCTACGCAACACCGGCGGCGCGATCGTAAGGCTCGTTGAGTTGCACCGACACGCCCGCTGGAACATGCTGCGCCAGGGCCTGCGAAACCTGGCGCGCGTCCTGCTCGAAGCCCGGCGAATCAAGGTCCGCACGTTATCAGCAGGGAGTCCGCCATGAGCCGTGCGCACTGTACCACCCCGGCGGGCGACGGCCCGGGCCGCTGAGCCGCCGCGCTTCCATGTCGCAGCACCCGCAGAAATCCGCCGAAGTGACCGCGGCGCCGTCCGCGACCGCCACGTCCGCCTGGAGCTCGCTGCGCTATCCGGTTTTCCGCAACCTGTGGCTGGTGACCGTCGTCTCGAACGTCGGCTCCTGGATGTTCAACGCCGCATCCGGATGGCTGATGACCAGTCTCGACCCGAGTCCCCTCACCGTGTCCCTGGTTCAGGTCGCCAACAGCCTGCCGCTGTTCCTGTTCGCGCTGCCGGCCGGCGCAGTCGCCGACCTGATCGACAAGCGTCGGGTGATCCTGGTACTGGAGATTCTCACCACGGTCTTCTCGGCGCTGTTTGCGCTGCTCCTGACACTGCACGCCATCACCCCGGGTGTACTGCTCATCTTCATCTTCCTGGTGGGGAGCCTGGCGGCGCTGGAGACGCCCGCCTGGCAGGCGATCGTTCCGCTGCTGGTGCCGCAGCCGGCGCTGTCATCGGCGGTGGCCGTGAACAGCGTGGGCGTCAACATCAGCCGGGTCCTTGGGCCAGCGCTCACCGGCGTGGTCATCGTGGGTCTTGGGATTGCCGCTCCGTTCTGGCTGGATGCCTTCAGCAATCTCGGCGTGATCGCCGTGATCTGGTGGTGGTGCCCACCGGCCCCGCCGGCGCGCACCTTGCCGGCCGAGCAGTTGACCCGCGCCATCCGCGCTGGCCTGCGCTACGCACGCAACAACCCGCAGCTGCGCGCGACGCTGGCGCGATCGATCGGCTTCTTCCTGTTCGCGAGTGCCTACTGGGCGCTGCTGCCGGTGGTGGCCCGCAACCAGCTGCACGGTGGCGCGGCGCTTTATGGCGTGCTGCTCGGCGCCATCGGTGCCGGCGCCGTCGGAGGCGCCTTTGCGCTGCCGGGGCTGAAGGCGCGGGCCGGCGCCGACGGCGTCGTCATCGTCGGCGAGATCGGCAACGCCGCTGCGCTCATCCTCTTCGGGCTGGCGCAGGAGGCGGGCACGGCGCTGCTCGCGTGCCTCATCGCCGGCGCCGCGTGGATCGCGGTGCTCGCAAGTCTCAACGTCTCCGCACAGGTGGCGCTGCCTGAGTGGGTGCGCGGCCGCGGGCTCGCCGTTTACGTTACGGTGTTCTTCGGAACGATGACGCTCGGCAGTGCCCTGTGGGGCCTTCTCGCTGATCGCATTGGACTGCCGGCCGCGCATTTCGCCGCCGGAGTGGGCGCGCTGCTCGCGATGCTCGCCACGCGCCGCTGGAAACTACACTCAGGCCCGGAGGCCGACCTCACGCCCTCGATGCATTGGCCTGAGCCGGTGCTGGCAACTGCCGTGGAAGGCGATGCCGGCCCGGTCCTGGTGACGGTCGAATACCACGTCGTACCCGAAAACCGTGCGGCGTTCCTCGCATCCCTCGCGCGTCTCGGGCGCGAGCGACGGCGGGACGGAGCGTATTCGTGGCAGGTGTTCCAGGACACGGCGCACCCCGAGCGGGTCATCGAGACCTTCCTGGTGGATTCGTGGCTCGAGCACCTGCGCCAGCACCGGCGCGTCACCAAGGCCGATCGCCTGGTCGAGGATCACGTGAACCACCTGGTGCGCGACCCGCCGCGCGTGACGCACTTCATAGCCGCCGAGGTCCGGCCGATCGCGCGGCCGCAGCAGCCCGCGCATCCCGCACAGCCGCATGAGTGAAGCGACTCCCGGGCGTCGCGATCTCGCGCCGCTGCGCCGCTTGCCGCGCTCCCTCATCCTCAACTACGCGCGTCAGGCACTCGATGCCGCAGCGCCGGGCGCGCCGCAGCGCGCGCGCGCGCCCTATCTTCCCATCGGGGAGCTGCTCGGCAGCAACCTCATCGCCTGGGCCGCGAGTTATGCGCGCCATCGCCTCGGACCGCGGCACGTCTTCCCCGACTACACGCTGAGCGCGAGCGATGACGGCATCTATCCGCTCGCGGGCGACGCCGACAATGTCCGCGTGGCGCTCGCCGGCGACTGGGCATGTGGCACCGACGAGGCAGCGGCGGTGGCCGCAGCGATTGCCGCTGCGGCGCCGCACTTCACCGTCCACCTGGGCGATGTTTATTACGTCGGCGATGAGGCCGAGGTGCGTGCCAACCTCCTCGGCGAGCCCACCTCGGACTACCAGCCGACCCGGTGGCCGCGCGGCGGGCGCGGCACGTTCGCCCTGATCGGCAATCACGAGATGTACGCCCGCGGCCTCGCCTACTTCGACGTATTGCTGCCGCAGTGCGGACTGACGGGCGGGCCGGCGCAGCACGCGAGCTTCTTCTGTCTGGAAAACCAGTACTGGAGGATCATCGCGCTCGACAGCGGCTACAACTCAGTCAAGTGGCCGCTGCTCGAGGAGCTGCCCTGCTGGCCGTTCGCGCCCGACAACAACCTCACCGGGGCGCAGATCCGCTGGCTGCGCGACACGGTGCGGCTCGATCAGGACCAGCGCGGGCTGATCATCCTGACGCATCACCCGCCCTACTCGCGCTTCGAGCGCAGCTATCCAAAGTCCGCGCGTCAGCTCGCCCGACTGATCCATCGCCCGGTGCTGTGGTTCTGGGGTCATGAGCACCGGCTCGCCGTATATGAGCGATTCAGCGTAGCGCGCGGCCTCGAGGTCTTCGGCCGGGGCATCGGCCACGGCGGCATGCCGGTCGAGCTCGATCCGCCGGTGGTGGACGAGCGGGTGGCCCTCGTGTTCACCGACGCGCGCGCCTATCCGAACGATGAGCAGATCGAGATCGGCTATGACGGCTATGCCGATCTCACCTTCACGGGCGAGCGGCTGGCGATCGACTACCGTGACTTGAACGGTGCGCTGGTGTGGCGCGAGGCGTGGAGAGCGGTCAACGGAACGCTGCGAGGCGAGCCGTGAGCGGTTGCTCCGGCTGTTACGAGCAGGCGTTAGGGCATTTCCACAGCGCGCGGCCGCCGCCTGAAGCGGCAGGGTAGCTTCGGACTAGGCTTCCTGGCGGCAGCGGTCGCGAGCGTCGAGGACCAGGTCCCGCAGAAACGTCTTGTCGTAGGCGCGCAGCAGGTGCGCGTGGGTGCGCTCGATGTAGGTGCTCACGCACTCGCGGTCGCCCGCCTCATCGAGTAGCCGGCGGAAAGTGTCGGCATCCCAGCGCCACGGAAGCTCGAGCTCGCAGAAGGCGCGGTTGTAAGCCGCCAGCTCGGCATCGAGGGAATTGCCGGCCGCCGGATCGCGAAGGCTGCTCACCATGTTCTGCATTGCTGCACCCGCAGGCTGTTTCTCGACGGTTATCAGCCTACTCCGTGCCGTACCAAAGAAAAAATTAAAGCTTTCTATCGCGACCATATGATTTCAAGAATACCTCGGGTCAGCGTATGCTGGCCTGGTGAAGAACATCACGCTGCGCCAGCTGCGGGTTTTTGCGACCGCCGCCCGCCACAGGAACTTCTCGCGCGCCGCCGAGGAGCTGCATCTGTCTCAGCCGGCCGTCTCCACGCAGATCAAGGAGTTCGCCGCCTATGTCGGGCTGCCGCTGTTCGAGCGGATCGGGCGGCGGACCTACCTCACCGCCGCGGGGACGGAGATGCTCGCCTGTGCCACTGCCATCGCCCAGCGCATGAAGGAGGCCGAGGATGCACTGGCGCAGCTCAAGGGCGTCACCGGCGGGCGCCTCAACGTCGCGGTGATCAGCGCCGGTGACTACTTCTTCCCGCGCGTGCTCGCCGCCTTCGGCGCAAGCCACCCCGGAGTCACCTTCAATCTCACGGTGCACAACCGCGAAGAGCTGCTGCGTCAGCTCGCCGACAACCTCACGGATCTTGCGGTCATGGTGCGGCCACCGCGGGAAATGGACATCATCGCGCTGCCGTTCGCACCGCACCCCTACGTCATCGTGGCGCCGCCCGAGCACCCGCTTGCCGGGGTGCGGCAGATCCCGCGCACGGTCCTCAACCGCGAGCGCTTCGTGCAGCGCGAGACCGGCTCCGACACCTGGAACTCGATGCGTGAGGTGTTCGGCCGGCAGTTTGCCCGCCTCAACATCGCGATGCAGATCCACAGCACCGAGACCATCAAGCAAGCGGTGGTGGCCGGGATGGGCATCGCGTTCCTTTCGGCGCACACCATCGGCCTGGACCTGAAGTCCGGGAATCTCGTTGTGCTCGACGTACAGGGCTTCCCGGCCATGCTCAACTGGTACCTGGTGCACAATCGCGCCAAGCGGCTGCCGCCGGTCGCGGCGGCCTTCAAGGAGTTTCTGCTGCGCGAGGGGGCGGCGTTGCTCGAGCAGCTGGTGCATTTCGAGTTTCGCGACGCCGCGCCCACGAGGCGGCCGGCGCCGCGCCCGGAGACTACGGCCGCGAGCGCCGCCGCGACGCGCCGCGAGAGCCGTCGCAAACGCAGCTAGTCGAGGAAGTCGCAGTAACGCTCGACGTGCGCGGCGAGATCGAGTGTGTGCTGACGCGTCAGCCGCTCGGCGAGCTCGGTGTCGCGCCGCTCGAGTGCCTCGATGATCTTCAGGTGCTCGATGATCGAGCGGGCCGCGCGGTTGTCCTGGGAGATCGTGGCCTTGCGGATTGCGCGCACGTGAATGAACAGGTTCTTGGTCGCGTCCGCGATGAGCTGCGAGCCGCCGAGACGGATGATCATCTGGTGAAAGGCGATGTTGGCATCGGAATATTCCCCGATGTGCTCCGAGGGTGGCGAGTTCTGGAACTCGTCGAACAGGTGACGCAGCTTGTCGATCTCCGCGTCCGGTGCGTGCAGCGTAGCGAGCCGTGCCGACATGCTTTCGAGCGCCGCCCACATCTGGATCATTTCGATGATCTCGCGCTTGGACTTGCGCACGATGAAGATGCCGCGCCGTGGCACGGTGCGCACGAATCCTTCCTGCTCGAGGATCTGCAGCGCTTCGCGGATCGGGGTACGGCTCACGCCGAGCGCCTGCAGCAGCTCGCGCTCATCGAGCCGCAGCCGCTGGCGCTGACTGTAGATATCGGTGCTGGCGATCGCGTCCTTCAGCAGCGCGTACGCCTGATCGCGCAGACTCACCGCGTTCAGCGGCGCCAACGCGAGCTTTCCGGCGATGCGTGCGGTCCTTGCGGGTGAAACCACGGCGCTCATCAAGTCTTGGAATATATCCACATCCGATGACAGCGTGACCGCCTGCCGTTTGTCGGACGAACGGTTGCTAACACCGCGTTACAATGCGATGCAGTAATGCGCCGAGATATATCAGACACAAAGTACCCCCTAGGCGCCGAATTCCCCAATGCGGTGCAAAAGGCCGCATGGGTCACCGGCTGGCCTTGCTCCAGGGCCTCAATCCGACCCGCCTGCACAGCATCGGTGCAGCGAGCGTCGGATTGACAACGTGGAGATATATCACATATGGTCGGCCGCGGTGCAAGTACGCACTGACGCCTATACACACCAATTCCAAGGGGGTCACCCGGAAGCAACCGATTCTCAGGTCAGTGCGCAAGATGGGTGCGGATCGTCCGGTGCGGCGCGCTGCGCTGGTGCATCCCTGGTCGATTCGCACGCCACCAGTCGCTGAATTGCCTGCAACCGGCTGACGGCATTTTCGCTTGAGTCGACTTTAGGGGGAGCATCGATGGTTACCGAAACGACTTCGCAAACTCAATCCAGTTCCTTTTTCGCCCGCCCCTGGCCGCAGTTGATCGTCGGCATCATCTGCATGGTGATGGTCGCCAACCTGCAGTACGGCTGGACGCTGTTCGTCGGGCCGATCGGCGATAAGTACCATTGGTCCAAGGCGGCCATCCAGGTCACGTTTACCATATTCGTCCTGTTCGAGACGTGGCTGGTGCCCGCGGAAGGGTACCTGGTCGATAAGTTCGGTCCGCGATGGATGATCGTCGGCGGCGGCGCGCTCTGTGGCATCGCCTGGGCGATGAATTCCTTCGCGAGTTCGCTCGGGATGTTCTATTTCGCCGCGGTGCTCGGCGGCATCGGCGCCGGCGCGGTCTACGGCACCTGCATCGGCAACGCGGTGAAGTGGTTCCCCGGACGGCGCGGGCTCGCGGCTGGCCTCACCGCAGCCGGCTTCGGCATGGGCTCGGCGCTCACCATCGTCCCGATCGCGCACATGATCAAGTCCTCGGGCTACGAGCAGACCTTCCTGACGTTCGGTCTGTTCCAGGGCATCGTGGTCGTGATCGTCGGCATGGCAATCCTGGCGCCGCCGGCGAGCTTGATGGTGGCACCGACCAAGTTAACCCTGGGTGCGAGCCGTTATCAGGCGAAGCCGCTGGAGATGCTCTCGACCTCGACTTTCTGGGTGATGTACGTGATGTTCGTGATGATGGCGGCCGGCGGTCTGATGGCGACCGCTCAGCTTGCCCCGATCGCCAAGGACTTCAAGGTGGCCGATGTGCCGGTGAGCCTGTTGGGGCTCACAATGCCGGCGCTCACGTTCGCCTTGAGCATCGATCGGATCCTCAACGGCCTGACGCGGCCGTTCTTCGGCTGGGTGTCCGACCGGATCGGTCGCGAGCAGACGATGTTCATCGCCTTCCTGATCGAGGGCGTCGGCATCATCGCACTCGCCAATCTCGGCACCGATCCGGTCATGTTCGTGGTGCTGAGCGGCCTGGTGTTCTTCGCCTGGGGCGAGATCTACAGTCTCTTCCCCTCGACGGTCACCGACACTTTCGGCGCCACGTACGCGACCACCAATACCGGACTCATGTACACCGCCAAGGGAACGGCGGCGCTGCTGGTACCACTCACCAGCGTGATCGCGGCCAAGGGCAACTGGCACCCGGTATTCATGACAGCGGCCATCCTCAACATCGTGGCGGCGCTCGCGGCCATCCTGATACTGAAGCCCATGCGCAGTGCGTATACGAGTCGCACCGGCGGCGTTGCGGCAACGCCGAACCTGGCGACGCGCTGAGCCCAGGAGCAATGCGCGTTCTTCCGGCTCGATGAGCCGGAAGAACGCGCGAGGCGCGCGGGGCGGTTCGCTGGCCTCGCGCGCCTCAACAGTTACGAATGGAGGCGTCCATGCAAGAGACGGCAACCAAACCTGCGGAGAGCAGAGGGACGAGTACCGCGGAAGATACGCTCAAGCGGAAAAGCCGCGACGCCAATGTAGTCTCCGGCGGCCACCTGGTGGCCAAGGCTCTCCGGAACGAGGGCGTCGATACGATCTTCACGCTGTGCGGCGGCCACATCATCGACATCTACGACGGCTGTATCGATGAAGGCATCCGCATCATCGACGTGCGCCACGAACAGGTCGCCGCGCATGCCGCCGACGGTTATGCCCGCCAGACCGGCAACCTCGGCTGCGTCGTCACGACCGCCGGCCCGGGCTGCACCAACGCCGTGACGGGGATCGCCACAGCGTTTCGCTCCGAGAGTCCGGTACTGCACATCGGCGGACAGGGCGCGCTCACCCAGCACAAGATGGGGTCGCTGCAGGATCTGCCGCACGTCGACATGATGTCGCCGATCACCAAGTTCGCCGCCACGGTTCCGAGCACCGAGCGCGTCGCCGACATGATCTCGATGGCGGCGCGCGAGGCGTTCAACGGCGCTCCGGGGCCGGTTTACCTCGAGATACCGCGCGACGTGCTCGATCGCGAGGTAGATGTCACCAAGGCCGTGGTGCCCAAGCCCGGTCACTATCGCGCCTCGACGCGCTCGCTCGGCGATCCGCGCGACATCGAGAAGCTCGCCGACATCCTGGTCAACTCCGAGCGCCCGGCCATCCTGTATGGGCAGCAGGTGTGGACCGCTCGCGGGCAGGAGGAGGCGATTGCGCTGCTGCGCGGGCTCGACATCCCCGGCTACTTCAACGGCGCCAGCCGGGGTCTGCTGCCCCCGGGCGATCCGCACCATTTCGACCGCACCCGCAGCAATGCCTTCGCCGACGCCGACGTGCTGGTCATCGTCGGCACGCCGTTCGACTTTCGCATGGGCTACGGCCGGCGCATCAGCACCAAGCTCACGCTGGTGCAGATCGACATGGACTACCGCACGGTGGGCAAGAACCGCGATATCGATCTGGGTCTGGTCGGTCATCCGGGAGCCATCCTCGGCGCGGTGCTGCAGGCAGCCACGGGTCGCATCAAGGCGGACAAGCGCCAGGCGCGCCAGCAGTGGATGAGGAAGCTGGCGGCTGCCGAGGAGTCGGCCACCGAGAAGCTCATGCCGCTGTTCAGGTCCAACAATCAGCCGATCCACCCGTACCGCGTGGCGTACGAGCTCAACGAATTCCTCTCCGACAACACCGTGTACATCGGTGACGGCGGCGATGTGGTAACGATCTCGGCCCAAGCGGTGCGCCCCCGCCGGGCCGGACAGTGGATGGACCCCGGAGCGCTCGGCTCGCTCGGCGTGGGCACCGGGTTCGCCATCGCCGCAGGTCTCGCGCATCCCAACAAGGAAGTGCTCTGCTACTACGGCGACGGCTCCTTCGGCATGACGGCGTTCGACATGGAGACCGCCAACCGCTTCGGCGTGCCCTACATCGCCGTCGTGGGCAACAACTCCGCCATGAACCAGATCCGCTACGGGCAGCTGGCGAAGTACGGCGAGGAGCGCGGCAACGTCGGCAACCTGCTCGGCGATGTGCCCTTCGGACGCTTCGCGGAGATGCTCGGCGGTTATGGCGAGGAGGTGCGCGACCCGGCGCAGATCGCTCCGGCGCTCAAGCGCGCGCGTGAGTCCGTGCAGCGCCTCAAGCGCTCGGCGGTCGTCAACATCTGGGTCGACCCGCGCGAGTACGCGCCCGGCACCAAGAACCAGACCATGTACAAGTGATGGCCGGGCGGAGATTCACATGGGCAAGGCCCTAGACGGCGTCCGCATCCTCGACTTCACCCACGTGCAGTCCGGGCCCACCTGCACGCAGCTGCTGGCGTGGTTCGGCGCGGACGTGATCAAGGTCGAGCGCGCCGGCGCCGGCGACATCACGCGCGAGCAGCTACGCGATATTCCTGGGGTCGACAGCCTCTACTTCACGATGCTGAATTCCAACAAGCGCTCCATCACGCTCGATACCAAGACCGCCCGTGGTAAGGCGGTGCTGGAGCGGCTGGTCAAGCACTGCGACGTGCTGGTCGAGAATTTCGCGCCCGGCGCACTCGATCGCATGGGCTTCACCTGGGAGCGTATCCAGCAGCTCAATCCGAAGATGATCGTGGCCTCGGTCAAGGGCTTCGGCCCGGGGCCCTACGAGGACTGCAAGGTCTACGAGAACGTGGCGCAGTGCGCCGGCGGCGCCGCCTCGACCACCGGCTTCGATGACGGGCCGCCGCTGGTCACGGGCGCCCAGATCGGCGACAGCGGCACGGGGCTGCACCTGGCGCTCGGCATCGTCTGCGCGCTCTACCAGCGCAACACTACCGCCCGGGGCCAGCGGGTTCTGGCGGCCATGCAGGACGGCGTGCTCAACCTCTGCCGCGTGAAGCTCCGCGACCAGCAGCGTCTGGCACGCAGCGGCGTCATGAAGGAATACCCGCAGTACCCCGACGGCAAGTTCGGCTCGGCGGTACCGCGCGCCGGCAATGCCTCCGGTGGCGGACAGCCGGGCTGGATCATCAGGTGCAAGGGCTGGGAAAAGGATCCCAATGCCTATCTCTACTTCATCACCCAGGCCCCCGTGTGGAAGGAGATCTGCCAGGTCATCGGCAAGGAGGAGTGGATCACCGACCCCGACTACGCCACCCCCGAGGCGCGGCTGC
>DASYNX010000069.1:0-3285 GCA_036008385.1 Steroidobacteraceae bacterium | reverse complement strand
CAAGGTCGGGATCACCTTCATCGTCGTCACCCACGACCAGGACGAGGCCATGGCGCTCGCCAGCCGTATCGCCGTCATGGACCGCGGGCAGGTCGTGCAGGTCGGCACGCCGGCGGAGATCTACGAGTTCCCGCGCAGCCGTTTCGTGGCGGACTTCGTCGGCAGCACCAACCTGTTCGAGGGCACGGTGAGCGGCTGCACCGACGGCCTGGTGAGCGTGCGCTGCGTGGAGATCGACACCGAGCTGCTGGTCGACGACTCCGGGAGCTACAGCGTCGGCCAGCGTGTCTGGGTGGCGCTGCGGCCCGAGAAGGTGCGGCTCGCCAAGCAACCCGTGAATGGTGCCCGGATCAATCAGTTGCGCGGCACCGTTTGGGAGCTCGGCTATCTCGGGAACCGCTCCACATACCAGATCAAGACCACCAGCGGCAAGCTGGTCACCGTCTTTGCGCAGAACGAGCGGCGCACGTCGGAGGCCGCCATCGACTGGAGTGATGAGGTGTTCGTAAGCTGGAGCGCAGATGCAGCGGTAGTGCTGCAGATCTAAACTGCACGAGCGCGACAGGGGGAAGCCCGTACCGGGCGGGGGAGGATAAGCACATGAAGAACTCGACTCGCAACATTCGCGCCATGATCGGCCTGCCGCTCGCCACCGGCGCCGTGCTGCTCGCCCATAACCCGCTGGCACGCGCCGACGCTGCCGCGGCGCTCGCCACCGCCGGTCCCGCGCCGGCCGCCACGGAGTCCGCCACGGAGCCGGCGGTGCTGCAGGAGGTGGTGGTGACGGCGACCCGGCACGAGGAGTCGCTCAGCAAGGTGCCGATCAGCGTCACGGCGCTCACTCAGGCCGACATGGATCAGAAGGGCATCAAGGACTTCATCGACATTGCGCGCTACACCCCCGGCGTGTCGATCGACAACTCCGCGACCAATGCCATCTCCATCCGCGGAATCTCCTCCTCGGCCGGGGCCGGCACGACGGGCATCTATATTGATGACACGCCGATTCAGATGCGTTCAGTGGGCTTCAATCCCGATGATGCCCTGCCGAAGACCTTCGACCTCGAGCGCGTGGAGATCCTGCGCGGGCCGCAGGGCACGCTGTTCGGCGCCGGCGCCGAAGGCGGCGCGGTGCGCTATATCCTGACGCAGCCGAGTGTCAGCACTGAGAGCTCCTATCTGCGGAGCGAAGTGTCGTACACCCAGTATGGGCAGCCCAACTATGAGTTCGGGGTGGCTCACGGGCAGCCGATCGTCGACGGCACGTTCGGAGTGCGCGCCAGCGTCTGGTACCGCTGGGACGGGGGCTGGATCGACCGGGTCGATCCGACCACGCGTGACGTGGTCGAGAAGAACATCAACCATTCGGGCACGCTGCTCGGGCGGCTCGCGGCGCTCTGGCAGCCGTCGGCCTCCGTCAGCGTCACGCCGAGCATTCTGTACCAGAACCTCCAGAAGCACGATGACTCGACCTACTGGCCGGCGTACTCCAACGCCGGCGCCGGCAACTTCAACACGGCGACGCCCGAGCGCATTCCCAACGACGATCAGTACTACCTGCCGGCGCTGAAACTGGAGTGGGATCTCGGCAAGAGCTCGATCATCGCCAACGCCTCCTACTTCCATCGCAATCAGATCACCGCCTACCAGGGCACGGTCTACGACCTCGGCTACTACCAGGTTGCGGGCTCCTTCTTCGGCGTTCCCTGCGTCCCGACACCGGCGGCCACCAACACCTGCCCCGGTCCGGTGCCGCTGATCGATGGCAGCGGTATCCATCTGCCGCCACAGTTCGCCAACTACCAGACGCCGAATACCATGACGAATTCGCAGGAAAACTACAGCGGCGAGCTGCGCTGGCAGTCGAGCGATGAGTCCGCGAAGCTGCACTGGACGAGCGGGGTTTTCTGGCAGCTGGCGAAGGAGGGTAGTATCGAGGAGCTCAACGACAAGCAGATCAACGCGCTCTACCAGTACCTGTACGGCACCGGCACCGGAGCCAATCCGGCCACAAATGCCGCCATAAACCTGTACTGTCCAGGTGCGTCGATCTGCCCCGGGCCGCCCGACTTCGTCACTTCCTCAGCGACACCCGATTATTCCTGTCCGACCAGCGTTAACTACTCGGCGATTCCGGCGTGTGACATCTACTACAACAACAATACGACCTTCGATCGCCAGATCGCCGCCTACGGAGAGCTGAGCTACGCGTTCACTGACTGGTTCCGCCTGACGGTCGGTGAGCGCATCGCTCGCGCCGAGTTCTCGCTGACGCATTACGCTGACGGCCTGGAGAACTTCGGGCCTTACAGCTATATCCCCTCGATGCCCACCCAGGTCCGTGCGAGTGAGAAGGAGACGCCCAGCACGCCGAAAGTCGTGGCCGCTTTCCAGGTCGACCCGAAGGATCTCTTCTATGCCTCGTATGCCAAGGGCTTCCGCGTGGGCGGCGGCAACGCCCCGCTGCCGGCCTATTGCGATGCGGATCTGACAGCCGCCGGCTATCCCAACGGCGCGCCGCTCACTTACAGATCCGACTCGACGCAGAACTACGAGATCGGCTCGAAGAATACGATCGGCGAAAACCTGCGCATCGCGACCAGCGTCTACTACATCAAGTGGAACGGCATTCAGCAGAACATCTACGTAGCCGGCGCCTGCGGCCTGCAGTTCACCGACAACCTGGGCGAGGCGGCCGCCTGGGGCGGCGACCTGCAGGCGGAGCTCGCGCTCGGTCAGCTACACCTCGATTTTGCGACCGGCTATACCAGCGCGCGTTTCACCAAGAACTCGCCATCGGACTGCGCTCCCTATGCGACCCCGTCAACAACGCCGCCGGGGATCCCGTGCAAGACCAGCAACGGCGATGCGATCTCCGGGCAGGCCGCGATCGACTATGCGCCCGGTACCAATCCACCGTTCACGGTGGCGTTGGGTGCGGAATACGGCTTCCGGCTCGCGCAGCACGATGCCTTCGCTCGCGCGGACTGGACGTATCAGAGTCGCAACCCGTGGCTGTCGTATCTGCAGGACCCCCGTAATGCGGCGACCTACAATCCCTTCTCTTACTCCTTGTCGTCGACCAGCTTCACTACCGTGCGCGCCGGCGTGTACCTGGGAGAATGGCAGATATCACTGTTCGTCGATAACCTCTTTGACTCGGCGCGGGTGACGAACTACGCGCTCGGCCAGCCGTCGGGAGCGCCTACGGTGCAGGAGAACGACTACACCTACCGCCCCCGCACCTTCGGCATCAATGCGAACTGGAAGGGCGGACGCTAGCTC
>DASYNX010000068.1:0-2171 GCA_036008385.1 Steroidobacteraceae bacterium | reverse complement strand
GCGGCCACATGGACCCCGCGAGGGTGTTCGTGGTGCGCAGCGGCGCCGACCTCACGCGCGTGCGCGCGCTGCCGCCGCGCCCCGAGCTGCGCCGCGGCAAGACGCATCTGGTCGGCTACGTGGGGGTGATCGGCAAGCAGGAGGGACTGGATCTGCTCCTCGAGGCCGTGGCGTACATGCGCCAGAGGCTGCACCGCGACGACGTGCAGTTTGTCATTGTCGGCGACGGCACGGAGCTGGCGGCCGTGCGCCAGCTGGCTCGTGAGCTGGCGGTCGCGGACTGTGTCGAGTTCACCGGCCGTATTCCGGATGCCGCGTTGTGGGAGATCATGAGCACCGCGGACGTGTGCGTGAATCCCGATCGCGCTAATGAGATGAATGACAAATCCACCATGAACAAGATTCTCGAGTACATGGCGCTCGGCAAGCCGATCGTGCAGTTCGACCTGACGGAGGGGCGCTTCTCGGCCGGAGAAGCCTCGTTGTACGCACGCCCGAACGACGTCGCCGATTTTGCCGTGAAGCTGTGCGAGCTGCTGGATGATCCTGAGCGACGCGCGACGATGGGCGCAATCGGGCGCCAGCGGGTCGACGGCGGCCTCGCCTGGCATCATCAGGTGCCGCAGCTGTTGCGGGCTTATGAAGCCGCCATGAAGAGCGGCCGGGCCCACGCAGTGCCGCGACGGCAGAACTAGCCGCGTGATGGCGGGCGGTCCTCGCGTCCTGCTGCTCGGTCCGGCGCGCAGCGCGGTGAGCGGGGTCTCCACGCATCTCAATCAACTGTTCGAATCGACCTTGTCCCAGCACTTCCGCCTGAGCCAGTTTCAGGTCGGCAGCGAAGGTCGCGCCGAGGGGCGCATGGGCACATTGTTTCGCCTCGCCACGAGTCCCTTCACCTTTGCCGCTCGCCTGGTTCGCTCGCGACCGCGGATCGTGCATATCAATACCTCGCTCATGCCCAGGAGCTACTGGCGAGACCTCGTCTATCTCGTCACCGCAAAAGCGCTCGGATGCAAGGTGGTTTATCAGGTTCACGGCGGCGCGCTGCCGGGCGAGTTCTTCGCCGGCAAGCGTGCGCGCACCGCGCTGCTGCGTCGCGTCCTCGCCTGGCCTGACACCGTGGTGGTGCTGGCGCAAAGCGAACTGACGGCCTACGGTGAGTTCGCGCCTCGTGCCCGGCTGCTTCGCATCGCCAACGCCGTGTCACCTGGGGAGGCCGAGCTGCGCGCCGAACGCTATGTCGCCCCTCGACCGCTCAGGATCGCCTATCTCGGTCGGCTCGCCGCCGACAAGGGAATTTTCGAGACGCTCACGGCGGCCAGGATCCTGCGCGATCGCGGCATCGCGGTCCATGTGACGATCGCCGGCTCCGGACCGGCGCGGGATGAGATTGCCCGCGCAATCGAGACCGATCGGCTCGGCGATCGAGCCTACCTGGTCGGAGCGCTATTCGGGTCCGCGAAACAGCAGCTCTGGCGGGATGCCGACGTTCTGGCGTTAGCCACCTACCGCGAGGGTCTCCCCTACGCGCTGCTGGAAGCCATGGCGGGCGGTGCCGTTCCGGTGACCACACCGGTCGGCGCCATACCTGATGTGGTGCAGGACGGGGTGCACGGACTGTTGGTGCCGGCGCGCGATCCGCAGGCGCTGGCGAATGCCCTGGAGCGACTCGCGACCGACCGGCAGCTGCTGCACCGGCTGGCATTGGCCGCGCGGGCGCGCGTCGTGGAGCACTACTCCGTGGCGCGCATGGCGCGGGAATTCGCAGCTTTGTACGCGAGTCTCGACGCGCGCTAGTAATAGGCGGCTGCGCCGTCCCGCTCCGACGAGCAGTTCAGCACAACCCCCAGAAGGTTCATCTCCGCAATCAGCTCCTTCGCCTTCAGCAGCGAGGCGCGCTCGGTGCGCCCCTCGGCGACGACCAGCAGCACAGCATCGACCCGCGGAGCAAACGTGAGCACGTCATCCGAGGTAAGCGGTGGCATATCGAATATCACGATGTGACGCGGCATTTCCGCTGCGATCACCCGCTGCAGCTCCAGCATGCGCGTGCTGGCGAGCATTTCGGAGGAGTGGTCGAACGTGCGCGTGTTCGGAATCACGACCAGGCTGGGTGAGCCGCAGTTGTACATCACCTGCAGGGCTTCCGCCTCACCGAGGAGATAATCGCC
>DASYNX010000067.1:0-2955 GCA_036008385.1 Steroidobacteraceae bacterium | reverse complement strand
CTTTACATCCACCTCCCCGTGCATCGGCTGGCGCCCGCGGCCCGCTGTGTCCTGCACACGCACATGCCGCACGCGACGGCGCTGAGCATGCTCGAAGATGCGTCCCTGCAGATGGCCGGACAGAATGCCGTCGGCTTCTACGACGACATCGCCTACGTTGACTACAACGGCCTCGCGCTGGAGTACGCCGAAGGTGAGCGTCTAGCCCGGGCACTCGGGGACAAGTCGGTCCTGATGCTGCGCAATCATGGGGTGCTGGTGACGGGGCGCTCGGCGGCGCACGCCTTTGAACGGCTGTACTTTCTTGAGCGCGCCTGCCAGGCCCAGATCCTCGCGCTTGCCACCGGGCGCAAGCTGCGAGTGCTGCCCGAGGCGGTGGTGCAGACGACCTTCGCCCAATTCCAGGCCTGCGAGCGCGTGGGCGGCGAAGAGCGGGTGGAGCTGCACTTCCGGGCCCTCAAACGCCAGCTGGATCGCGACGATGCGGACTATGCCCGTTGAGTCCGTCGCACACTGCCACTGAACCGAGCGCCGCGGCCCGCTGGAGCATCGTGGCGCTGCTGGCTGCGGCGCTCTTCATCAACTACGTGGATCGTGGCGCGCTGCCCATCGCAGCCACTCTGGTGCAGGACGAGTTGGGACTCTCCCCGCGCCAGCTCGGCCTGCTCTTCTCCGCGTTCTTCTGGTCCTATGCGCTGCTGCAGATACCAGTCGGGTGGCTGGCCGAGCGCTTCGGCGCGCAGCGCGTGCTCGCCGTCGGGCTCGCCTTGTGGGCGAGCGCTACCATGCTCGTCGGCTTCGCGCACTCCTTTACCGTACTGCTCCTCCTGCGCCTGTTACTCGGGGTCGGCGAGAGTGCCGGCTTTCCCTGCGTCTCAAAACTCCTCGCCACCGTGGTGCCCGTGGCCGGCCTCGGCACTGCCAACGGCATCGTCGGCTTCGCGTACAACTTCGCTCCGGCGGTCGGCGCGTATTGCGGCGGTCTGCTGATGGTGCAGTTCGGCTGGCGCGCCGCGTTCTGGGTATTCGGGGCGCTCTCGCTGCTGTGGCTCCTGCCCTGGTCGCGAATCAGGCTGCCGGCGCGCCCGACCGGCCTCCTCGCGGGCAATGGGCCGGACCTGCTTAGCCTGCTGCGCCAGAGGGCTCTTTGGGGCACGAGCCTCGGACACTTCGCCAGCAACTACACCTTCTATTTCATGCTGACGTGGCTGCCCTTCTATCTGGTGCGGGAGCGTGGTTTCTCGACCGCCGCCATGGCAACCCTCACCGGCAGCGCCTATGTCGTCAACGCGCTCAGCGCTCTGTTCGCCGGTTGGGCGATCGACCGGGTGAGCGCGCGCACCGGGCGGGGGAGTCTCGCCTACAAGTCCGTGATGATCGCTGCACTCTTGGGCGCAGTGGTGTGCATGCTCTGTATCGGACTCGGCACCCCGGCCTGGGGGTTGGCGGCCATTTTTGGCTTTCAGGTCCTGATGGGCATGTCTTCTCCGGGTACCTTTGCCATCTCCCAGATCCTCGCCGGACCGAGTGCCTCAGGGCGCTGGGTCGGAATCCAGAATGCGATCGCCAATCTTGCCGGCGTAGTGGCCCCGGCGCTCACGGGGGTGCTCGTCGAAGAGACGCATCACTTCGCCGCCGCCTTCGTCCTCGCCGCGCTCGTGAGTGTGCTCGGCCTGATCGGCTGGCTGTGGATGGTCGGCAAAGTCGCGCCACTGCCGTGGGACTCGAGCAGCGCCGCCGCACCGCTTGCGCCGCTGCCCGCGATGCGCTCCTGACATAAGGTAAGCCTTCAGCGCCCGCGCCCGCGCCCGCGCGTTCGACGTCGGCGCCGGGCAGCCGTTGATCGCCCATTCAGCATGCAGAGGAGTTACCCGGCCCCGGGGTCAACGTAGCCCCGGCCGAATCGTTACTATGTTTGCGGCGGCCGGATCGCCGGAGCCCAGCAGCGCCTCGAGCGTGCGACCTATTCCAGGACCGCGACTACCCGGTACTGAATGACTACCGCGCGGTATGGGGCGATCTGTTCCGCTCGCTCTGGGGCCTAACTCCGGCGCAGTGCACCCTGGTCTTCCCGCAAAACTCACCCGGGGACTTCAAACTGATTTAGCCCGCCGGCTGCGTCCACGGCTCGTCGCGTGACCTCATCTCGCGCGGAAACTCACACAGGATCTTCCCACAGCCCTCCTCGAAGCGGGCTGTGGGATCTGCAGTGGAGACTGACCGTGCGGTCGGGTGCGCGGCGGTGCGTGCCCGGAGGGGGGTACCTGCGGGCGGAGTCGGGGGCGCGGCGCCGCCCTGCGGGGGCTGCGCGAGGGTACTCAGGCTGAGCAAAAGGGCGCACATCAGAGAAGCTGCCGCAATAGGGTTCATAGAGCACTCCTCTCACGTGTGAGGCTGGCGACTCAAACGAGCCAGGAACGCGACCGGAAAGCGCATACGCCTGTCGGCGCTCTCCCAGGGCGAGAGCGCCCCTCCTCGGTCCCCGGCCGAGTGTCGCTAGTCTCCTGCGGTCAGCGCCGGTTACACTTTGTGCGACCGCTGCTGCGCAGCCTTGGGCTCACTCTCTGCAGTCGCCGACCACGAAAGATCAGCATGAACAGCAACGCACGTCGCTGGCGGACGGACGGTGTCAGGATCATCCGCTCGAACGAACTGGATGATGCGACGGCGCAGACTCTGGGCATGCATCGGCGTGCAGCGGTGACCACCGGGAAGACTGGTGCGAAGAAACTATGGGCGGGCACGGTGACGATCGAGGCAAAGGCCAAGACGGGGGCGCACCACCATGGGGACCTCGAAAGCGTCATCTACGTTGTGAGCGGAGTGGCGCGCCTGCGCTGGGGCGATCGGCTGGAGTTTGTGGCCGAGGCCACGCCGGGGGACTTCATCTACGTACCCCCGTACGTGCCGCATCAGGAAATCAACGCGAGCGAGGACGTGCAGCTGCATTGCGTG
>DASYNX010000066.1:0-1615 GCA_036008385.1 Steroidobacteraceae bacterium | reverse complement strand
TGCATGATGTAGGACCTGAACGTCGCGCGCGTGATGGTCACTGTCTCACCGACGGCGAGCAGCGGGTCTGAGTCATCCAGCTCCCACACCGCCCCGCCCTCGAGCGACACGATCATGTGGCCGTTTGCGCTCCTCCCCAGTGCGACCACGCGAGCCTCGAGTGATGGGGCTGATGCGACGGGGGCCGGCTTGGGGTGTTCGGCCTCATAGAGCCCGAAAGACTCCTTGGGCGGCGGCACGGGAGTGGCCGGCGCTGCAGCGGCAGCCACGCCTGCAACGGGCGCTGAGGCGGTGGCAGGCGGCGGCGCAGCGG
The DNA here is from genome assembly GCA_036008385.1 of Steroidobacteraceae bacterium. Lineage (GTDB taxonomy): Bacteria > Pseudomonadota > Gammaproteobacteria > Steroidobacterales > Steroidobacteraceae > 13-2-20CM-66-19. Next base: position 1,302 of record DASYNX010000066.1, on the reverse strand, counting down.
CAGCCACGCCTGCAACGGGCGCTGAGGCGGCGGCGGGCGGCGCAACCGCCGTGGCTGCGTGCCCGGGGACGCTTGCCACAGCCCGCCCGGCGAGTCGGTCGTAGCAGGCGAGCCGGTCCGCATCGGCAGCGATGCTCGCACAGGCTTGCAGGGCGCTCGGGGGTGCAGTAGCCGCAGGTGCCGCGGCGGCCGCGAGCGGAACTGCCGTGAGCGCAAACGCGCCCAGCAGCAGCCGGGCGGTGCGCGGCTGCGGGCGCCTCTCTTGCTTCGGGCTCACAGCGCTTCTTGCGCGGATGTGCCGTAGTACGTGCCGACGGTCTCGGTGACGGCACGGACCAGGTCGCGCTCGGCGGCGGTGAGGAACGGATTCCATATGTCGAAGATCAAGATGCCGCGCGGCACGTCCGAGAGATTCCAGGCCTCGTGCTCGATCGTGTCATCGAACACCAACGCCTTGCCGGTCACCCACTCGCGCGTCTCGCTGCCGACGCGAAAGCCGCAGTCCGGCGGCACGATGAGCGGCAGGTGCACGGTGAGTCGCGTGTTGGTCACGCCGGTATGCGCCGGGATGCGGGTGCCGGCATCCAGGATCGAGAAGAATGCGTTCGGGCCCCGCGCCGCCACGTCGCACTGCGGCGCGCCTCTGAGTGCTTGCGCGGTGCGCGGACAGCGCGCCAGGTGTGCCGGCTGCTCGAGCGAGCGGTTCCACAGGTAGTACGCGCTCCAGCGGCGTGACTTGTTAAGTTCCCCCCACTGGTTGAGTGGCGTGCCCTCGGGGTAGGCGATGTAGGGCTCGAGTCCCTCGCGATCGGAGACCAGCACGTTCATCAGCTCCGCCCGGATCTCATCGGCGGCCGCCTCGATCGCATCCAGCCACGGGAAGTCGCCGCGGTCGAAGAACTCCACCGCCGGCATTTCCGGAAAATACATGAACGTCGGCTGCGGCAGGTAGCGGGTGCGCCTGCCCGTCAGCAGATCGATGCAGTGCTCGACGCGTCGAGACTGTCCGCCGCCATGGCGCTCGCTTATGGCAGCGAGACGCGTCTCGATCGCGCTCGCAAGCGCGGCGTCGTCTTTGGCAATCGCCGCGCGCGCGTGCTCGATCATGGCGGCCACCGTCGCCGGCGGCGAAGCGTTCCCGGGGGGGAGCGTTGCCAGCGCGTTGCGATAGGCACGCGCGGCGTTACGCGCATCGCCGGTGGCCTCGAGCAGCGCGCCCTTCTGCAGCAGCGCCGCGAGGTAGCGCGGCTCGAGCGCGAGCGCACGCTCCAGGGCGTCGAATTCTTCGGTCGGCAGGTTGAG
>DASYNX010000065.1:0-1759 GCA_036008385.1 Steroidobacteraceae bacterium | reverse complement strand
AAGCAGCGCAAGGTGGAGGTCATCACCGGTAGCGGGCGCTTCGTGAGTCCGAACGTGCTGGAGGTCATGGGCGCGAGCGGCTCGGAGCGCATCCACTTCGAGCAGTGCATCATCGCCGCCGGCTCAGAGCCGGTGCGCCTGCCCGGCCTGCCCAAGGATGCGCGCATCCTCGATTCCACCGACGCGCTTGAACTGCCGGAATTCAGCGGCGCACTGCTGGTCGTCGGCTGCGGCATCATCGGTCTGGAGATGGCGTGCGTGTTTGATGCCCTCGGCACTCGGGTGAGCCTCGTGGAGCTCACCTCGACGCTCATGCCGGGCTGCGATCCGGATCTGGTACGCCCGCTCGAGCGGCGCATCCGCGCCCGCTATGAACAGATCCTGCTCGGCACCAAGGTCGCCGGCATCGAGCCGCAGGCTGGCGGTCTGAAGGTGAGCTTCGAAGGCGAGAAAGCCCCGGCCGCACAAAGTTTCGACCGCGTGCTGGTCGCGGTCGGCCGCGTGCCGAACGGCCGCGCGATCGGCGCCGAGCTTGCCGGCGTGCAGGTCTCCGAGCGCGGTTTTATCCCGGTCGATAAGCAGATGCGCACCAACGTGCCGCATATCTTTGCGATCGGCGACATCGCCGGGCCGCCGCTCCTGGCGCACAAGGCCATGCACGAGGGCAAGGTGGCCGCCGAAGTCGCGGCCGGTCAGAAGCGCGCCTTCGATGCGCGCGTCATCCCCTCGGTCGCGTACACGGATCCGGAAGTCGCCTGGGTGGGACTGACCGAGACCGAGGCGCGTGCCAACGGCACGCCTTTCAAGAAGGGCGCCTTTCCGTGGGTGGCAAACGGCCGCTCGCTGTCTTTGGGGCGCGAGGATGGGTTCACCAAGCTGTTGTTTGATCCGGACAGCCACCGCGTGCTCGGCGGCGGGATCGTGGGTACCAACGCCGGCGATCTCATCAGCGAGGTGGCGCTGGCGATTGAAACGGGCTGCGATGCTGCCGACATCGGGCTCACGATTCATCCGCACCCGACGCTGAGTGAGACAATCGCCGGTGCTGCCGAGGCCTTCGAAGGCACGCTCACGGATCTGTACATACCGCGCAAGTAGCAAAATGCCCGCGATAGGCTGGGGCAGCTACAGTCGTCGCAATCGCTCCAGGTACGCGAGCTCATCGGGCGCCTGCCCGCTGCGCTGCGCCTCCCACAGGGTCTCGGCGAGCGGCTCGATCATCCGATGCTCGGCTGCGTGGGCGCTCTCGCTGCGGCGGGTGAGCGCGGCGTGCACGCGAGCAATGCCTGCCGGCCGGTCGGTCGCCACCTGTTCGCGGATGGCAAGATGCAGTCCCATGTGCAGGAAGGGATTCTCGCGGCCGCCCTCGGGGGTGAAGTCCGCGAGCAGCGCGGCATCGCCGGATTCGAGCCAGCTGACGTACTCGGGATGCTCGGCGATCACCGCGGCGAGCTGCGCCTCGAGGGGCTCGAGGGGTTCATGGGCTGAGAACTTGCGCCACGCATCAAGGTAGCGGCGGCGCAGCTCATCGCGACTCTGACCGGCGAAAAGCGACATGCGCGGCTTACCAATCAGGCGCGGCGGCGCGTGCTACTGCGCCGGCGGATCGCTTGCGCCAGGGTCTTGCCCCGGGCACGAACCGGTTTGGCCTGGGTCTTGTGCGGGTATTCGCACAGGTCGCGGATGAGGCAGGTGGGGCAGGCGGGGGCGCGCGCCGTGCACACGTAGCGCCCGTGCAGCAGCAGCCAGTGGTGCGCGT
>DASYNX010000064.1:0-5115 GCA_036008385.1 Steroidobacteraceae bacterium | reverse complement strand
ACCCGCAGGTCCTGGACCTGCGCCAGCAGGTCAATGAGTTCCTCGCTCAATCCGTCCGAGAAGTACTCCTGGTCCTTCTTCTCGCTCATGTCGACAAACGGCAGTACCGCGACGGACTTCTCCGGGATCGCACTCTGTGGGGGCGTGCCGGCCTGAATAGTCGATGACGAGCTCTGCGCATCCGCTGCAGACCGCTTCGAAAGCCATAACTTGTCAACCGCAAAGTAGCCGACGCCGATGATCGCGACAGCCGCGATCAGCAGCAGGACTCGTTGCGTTGGACGCGGCAAGGCAGGACTCGGCGCAGGCAGTTGGGGGGCAGCCCCAGTGGGTGGCACTGCGGGGGCGGCTGCCGAGCTGACCCCTCCCGGTGCATGAGCCGCTTCGGGCGACAGCAGCCGCTGGATGCGCTCGACGAAGGCCGGCGGCGTCTCACCTGCGGGCAGGCGCGTCCATTGCACTTCCCGGAACTTGTCTGGGACGTTCTCATCGTCGTCGCCCGTATCATCGATGACGACGGGAAGCAGGAACGCCTTATTGGCCATGATCAGATGCGATCGATCGACGGCGAGTTTCCACTCGAGCCGGAAATACCCTTCAGCTCTTTCGTGCGTATGCTTTGAGACAACCGGAATGAACAGAGTGCAGTTCTTGATCTGCCTGCGAATCGATTGGTCCCATACATCCCCGCCCCGCAGCTCACTCCGGTCGAGCCAGACTTCGACGCCCGCCGCCCGGAGCGCTGCACAGATACGGCCGGCCGCCTCTGCATCCTGCGAGGCATAGCTGATGAAAACGGCCTGCGAAGTGGCGTTCAATGTACGCAGCCACCCTCGACCATGTCGAGCTTCCCCCTAGTCGCCCCGAATGGTCGCGGATGCTTCCGGGGTTGGCAACCAGGGGGAGTTCGGCGTCGGCAATGACCGATTTTGGGTGCCCAATTCGACGGACAAAGCGTCGGGTTTTGGCCGATAGCACTCTGCTACTTTGCAACTACCGTCCACGTCTCAGTCCCTGCAGACGCTGCCGCGCCATGGTTTTCCAGCGAGTCGGGCGCGCATCCAGGCGAGGTGCAGGTCGATGGTTTTCTCCATCAGTGGATCATTGTCTAGACCCGGCCGGTGCAGGAACTCGACAGACCGAGCTTGCACGCCCGGACGACGCCCTCCCTGATGTTCGCGCAGTTCACCGACTGATCGTCGTCGCCTGCGAGGATGAGGAGCGGACCTTTGAGCGGTCTCGCGGCGCTGCCGTTGTCTTCGTTGTACCTCTGCAGCTCCGGAATCTGCTGCCAAACCCGGACGTACCGCCGGTCGGCTCGCGACCTCGGCCGCCGCCACATACGCGTAGTACCAGCATCCTTTCGCGGTCACATCGGGACAGCGCTCGAGGAACGGCGGAGTGAGCAGCCCCCGAGGATCGAAGTTTGGGTAACTTGCCTTGATGGCGAAGGCCGTCAGCGGCCAGTACATCGCCGAAGTGGTGGTGTCCGTGCGCGCATCGTGCGACTCGGCCCGCCCCGCAAGCGTTCGCCGAATTTTTTCGTTGGCGCGGTTTTCATGTGGTTTTCATGTGGACACCAGAACCGCGATCTATGTCCCAACACGGTATCGCTTTATGCACTTGATTTTGGCGGAGAGAGAGGGATTCGAACCCTCGAAGGGCTTTTGACCCTTACACCCTTAGCAGGGGTGCGCCTTCGACCACTCGGCCATCTCTCCGCTCACCGGAAGCGCAGTCATTTCAGCGACTGGGGCGGCGCGCAGCGCGCCGCCAACGCGCGGGGCGGCCATGATACGGAAAGCGCCGACGCCGGGCAAAAAACTCGCGCGCCGTCGTGCTCACGCTGTCAGGCGCGCGCGCACGAACTCCTGTACCGACTCGAGCGCGGCATCGAGGGCTTCGGGCTTGCTGCCACCGGCCTGCGCAAAATCCGCACGGCCGCCGCCACGGCCGCCGACCTGCGCGGCCACGGCTCCGGCCAGCTCACCGGCCTTGATGCGGGCGGTCTGATCCGCGGTTACGCCGGCAACGAGTATGATCTTGGCGGCATTCTCGACACTTGCCAGTACCACCACCGCTGACTTGAGGCGCTCCTTGAGCTGATCGACGGCCGTGCGCAGCGCCCCGGCATCGGCGCCGGCCACCTTGGTCGCCACCACCTTGACGCCCTGTACATCGATCGCGCCTGCGGCAAGGTCCACTCCCTGGCCGGACGCGAGCCGGTCCTTGAGGGTGCGGACTTCACGCTCCAGCTGTCGCGCGCGCTCGAGCTGCTCGCGCACCTTGTCTTTCACGTCTTCGCGTGAGCCGCGCACCAGCGCGGCCAGATCCTTCACCAGCGTCTCGCTGTCCTCGACGTACTCGAGCGCCGCCTCGCCGGTGAGCGCCTCGATGCGGCGCACGCCGGAGGCGACACCGCTCTCGCTGGTGATCTTGAACAGCCCGATGTCACCGGCTCGCTGCACGTGCGTGCCGCCGCAGAGCTCCATCGAGAAATCACCCAGCCGCAGCACGCGTACGTCCTTGTCGTACTTCTCGCCGAACAGTGCCATCGCGCCGGCCGCGACCGCGCCCTCGTAGTCCATCACCCGTATCTCGGCGGGCGCGTTGGCGCGGATCTGCGCGTTGACCAGCCGTTCGACTTCCGTGAGCTCGGCCGCGCTGACCGCCTGGGTGTGGGTGAAATCGAAGCGCAGCCGATCGGGGGCCACCAGCGATCCCTTCTGCAGCACGTGCGTGCCGAGCACCCTGCGCAGCGCCGCGTGCAGCAGGTGCGTGGCGCTGTGATTGAGGACCGTGGCGGCGCGGCGCGCGCCGTCCACCTCGGCCTCGAGTGTGTCGCCCTGGCGAATGCGGCCCTGCGCCAGTCGCCCGATGTGCGCATGCGCCGCTCCGCGCTTCTGAGTGTCGCTCACGACGAAGCGCACTCCGGAACCGCGCAGCTCGCCGGCGTCGCCCACCTGGCCGCCGGACTCGGCGTAGAAGGGCGTGCGGTCGAGCACCACCTCCCCCTCCTCGCCTTCCTCGAGCGCCTCGACGAGCATGTCCTTGCCCGTGCGCAGCAGCGCGAGCACGCGACCGGAGGTATTGAGAACCTCGTAGCCGCGGAACTCGGTTTGTGCATCGACCCTGGCACCGCCGCGCGTATCCACGAACTTGCTCGCCTCCTGCGAGCGGCGCCGCTGCTCCTCCATGGCCGCATCGAACCGCGCCTGGTCGATGCTCAGCCCGCGCTCGCGGGCAACGTCGGCGGTGAGGTCCACCGGAAAGCCGTACGTGTCGTAGAGCTTGAACACGGTGTCGCCGTCGATCACCCTGGCACCGCGCAGGTTCCGGATGGCGCTCTCGAGCAGCACCATGCCGTTGGCGAGCGTCTCGGCGAAGCGCTCCTCTTCCTGCTTGATCACGCGTTCGGCGTGAGCGCGGCCGCGGGTGAGCTCCGGGTAGGCCGCGCCCATCTCCTCCTCGAGTATCGGCACCAGCTTGTAGAAGAACGGCTTCTGGATGCCGAGCTTGTAGCCGTGGCGGATGGCGCGGCGCATGATCCGGCGCAACACGTAGCCGCGCCCCTCGTTGGAAGGCGACACGCCGTCGACAGCCAGGAACGCGCAGGCGCGGATGTGATCGGCGATCACGCGCAGCGAGCTCGAGGTCAGCACCGAGGTGCCCGCGAGCTTGCCCGCCGCGCGGATCAGATTCTTGAACAGATCGATGTCATAGTTGGAATGCACACCCTGCATGACCGCGGTGATGCGCTCGAGGCCCATGCCGGTGTCCACCGAGGGCTTCGGCAGCGGGCTCAGAGTCCCGTCCGCGGAGCGCTCGAACTGCATGAACACCAGGTTCCAGATCTCGACGTAGCGATCGCCGTCCTCGTCCGGCGAGCCCGGCGGGCCGCCCGGGATCTGTTGCCCGTGATCGAAGAAGATCTCGCTGCACGGGCCGCACGGACCGGTATCGCCCATGGCCCAGAAGTTGGAAGCCTCGCCGCAGCGCGAGAAGCGCTCCTTGCTGATGCCGATGTCCTTCAGCCACACCTCCGCAGCCTCGTGGTCGTCCTTGTACACCGTGCACCACAGCCGCGCCGGGTCGAGCCCGAGGGTGTAGATGAGGAAGTCCCAGGCGAGGTGAATCGCTTCGCGCTTGAAGTAATCCCCGAAAGAGAAGTTGCCGAGCATCTCGAAGAACGTGTGATGACGGGCGGTGTAGCCGACGTTCTCGAGATCGTTGTGCTTGCCGCCGGCGCGCACGCAGCGCTGGGCGGACGCCGCGCGCAGGTAGTCGCGCTGCTCCTTGCCGAGGAACACGTCCTTGAACTGCACCATGCCGGAGTTGGTGAACAGCAGCGTCGGATCGTTGGCGGGCACGAGCGAGCTCGAAGGCACGACCATGTGGCTCTGCGAGCGGAAGAATTCCAGGAACGTGCCGCGCACGTCCGCCGCGCTCATGTAGGAGGGCTTGTTCAAGGATCCGTCAGTCCTGTATCGGGCTCGGTGCCCGCGGCCGCGCGGATATGATCCGACGAAAAGCCACGGTACTGCAAAAAACGGGCTTGGCGCGCCTGCTGTGCCCAGCCGGACGGCGGCTGCGGGCCGAATCGGGCGCGGCATACCTGGCCGGCCAGCGCGCGCCAGTCGGGGCCGGCGGCGAGGGCGGCCTCGATGAGGGCGACCGGCAACCCGTGCCGGCGCAGCTCCGCCGCGATGCGGATCGGGCCCTGGCCGCGGCCGGCGTGATACGCGACATAGTTGTGCGCGTAACGCTCCTCGTCGAGGACACCCTCGCGGGCGAGCTCGGCCACCACCTCCTGTGCGGCGCCGGCGTCGAAGCCCCGCCGGATGAGCCGATCGCCGAGCTCCGTGCAGGAGAAATCGCGCCGCGCCAGCAGGGCAATCGCAGCCGAGCGCGCCGCTGCGGGATCTGCGCGCTGCCGCGGATCGGGCGCGCGCGAGGTTCGGCTTATGGCCATCTGCTGGAGTATAGTCGCGCTTCGGGCGACCCTTTCATGCAGCCCGCCTAAACCTGAGGAATGATGATCATGCGATTCGTTATCGGAGCATTAGTGTGTCTGGGCGCCGGCGGCATGTCTGCGGCTCTGGCAGACCCCGTCAC
>DASYNX010000063.1:0-2501 GCA_036008385.1 Steroidobacteraceae bacterium | reverse complement strand
CAGATTCTCGATGCAATCGTCATCTACATCGAGGACATCGACTTCCTGCCCAATCCGATGCTCGACGCCGGCGGGGGGCTCAAACCCGGCGCCAGCGCCGCTCAGCGCCGCGGCGAGGCGCTCTTCGCGCGACCGTTCCCGAACCAGCCGCAGCTGAGCTGCGCCAGCTGTCACATCCCGTCCGCGGCATTCGTCGATCACCGCCAGCACGACGTCGGATCGGGCGGCCTTTACAAGACTCCGACACTGATCAACGCCAACTTCAACGCTCCGTATTTCCACGACGGCCGCTTCGATACCTACGCCCAGGTGCTCGACTATTTTGATCACACCTTCGCGCTCGGTCTGAAGCCCGCCGAGCGGGACGATCTGCGCGCCTATCTGGCGGCGATCGGCGACGGGGTGCACCCTGAGTATCACCTGACCGGAGCCAACGTGCTCGCGGACCTCAACGATCTCGCCAGTGTCCTCGACATCGGCATTGCACAGCACGACAACGAGGTCATCACGCTCGTGGTGTCGACACTGCGGGATCAGCTGCAGGATCTTGCCGATCGCTATCAGGATCCCGCAGCCGGCGAAGCCGCCGCGGGTGCGCACGAGCGCACGCTCGCGCGTGCCGCCGTCACCGCGCTGCGCGAGATCCTGCAACGACTCGGCCGCGATGCGGCCTCAGGTCATTTCACCACCGCCGCGGACGACTATCTCACCTACCGCAAGCTCACCGTGGCGGCCGCGCCGCTTGCGCTGCAAACGGCCGAGCCCTGGTCTTTGTTCAACCCAACGCTGCACGCCGCGCACGTAGCCGCGCGCACCGCGGCCGTTGCGCCAGCCGCGCAAGCGCGCTGAACGCGCGCTCGCGCCCAGGACACCAAACCGCAACGCCGCCGTTACCGCGCGCTTTCCTCAACAACGGCGACATCTTTCATTCATGAAACTGAGACACAGCGTCACTAGGCTGCTCGCGGGTCTTCATAAGTCCTACCGGAGGGAGCAGTTATGCGTAAGGCAGGTCGGATTCGACGCGCCTGGGTGATGGGCGCTACTTTATCGGTGTCCCTGGTCACTGCTGCAGCAGGTGTGGCTGACAACAAGGCGGACGACCAGGACGGTGCCCGCAGCATGCGCAGCGAGTCGCCGATCAAACATGTGATCATCCTGATCGGTGAGAATCGCGGCACCGATCATACCTTCGGCGTCTACAAGCCCAAGGGCGAGGGTCAGACGATGGCCAATCTCCTGTCCAAGGGCATCGTCAGGGAAGACGGCTCACCGGGGCCGAATTTCGCGCTCGCTCAGCAGTTCATGGTGCCGGCGCAGCCGCTGTACTACGTAGGCGTCCCGGCCGGCATCAAGGTCGCGTACGGCAATGCCGGGCAGATGCCGCAGCCCAATACCAACGGCGCGCGGCAGGCACAGAGCACGACCAGTCCACCGTTTACGCCGGCGTTCCTCGCACAGGCGGCGATTTTTGACCCGAGCCCGGACTTTAACGCCAACACCAACACGATTCTGACGACCGGCTTCACCAGCCTGCCGCCCAGCTCACTCGATACGCGCATTCCCAACGCCGGGATGCTGCCCAATGGCCCGTTCGTGCTGCAGGGCCCGAACATCAGCGATGATGACTACACCGGTGACATGACGCATCGCTTCTACCAGGCGTGGCAGCAGTCGGATTGCAGTATTGGCAACGCCACGCGCGCCAACCCTACCGGCTGCCTGAACGACCTGTTCCCGTTCGTGATGGCCACCTACGCCCTCAACGACAGCAAAGTGCCGGCGGTGCAGGGCAACTTCAGTCAGGGCAATGAGATGGGGTTCTACAACGCGGAGCAGGAGCAGGCCTCGCTCCTCAAGACGCTCGCCGACCGCTTCAGCCTGAGCGACAACTTCCACCAGTCCTTCATGGGCGGCACCGGAGCGAATCACTTCATGCTCGGCACTGGCGATGCCGCGTTCTGGAGCGACGGCAACGGCAACCCCAGCACTCCGCCCGCGACCGAGATCGCCAATCCGAATCCGCTGCCGGGCTCGACCAACAAGTACACGGCCGACAACGCTTTCAGCAATTGCTCCGACGTCACACAGCCGGGCGTGGCGCCCATCGTCAGTTATCTCGGAACGTTGCCCTATCGTCCGCAGCCCAACTGCGCGCCGGCGCACTACTACATGCTGGACAACACCAACCCGGGTTTCCTACCTAATGGTTTCCAGGCGCCTTCCCCGGGCACGCAGAACATGGTGCCGCCGTCCGCGGTGCGCACCATTGGTGATGCACTGAGCGAAAAGAACATCAGCTGGGCGTATTTCGGCGGCTCCTACAACGATGCCATCGTCCTTTCGAACGATGCGGTGAAGACCGGCACGGCGGCAACGCTCAACTCTTCCACGGCCCTGGCCGAGGCGGCGTTGTCCGATCCGGCACACGCGCTCGGAGTCTCCTACTGCCAGATCTGCAACCCGTTCCAGTACGCGACCTCAATCATGGGCAACGCAGC
>DASYNX010000062.1:0-13638 GCA_036008385.1 Steroidobacteraceae bacterium | reverse complement strand
GTCGATGGTCTTCAATTGCTCGATGCGGTTCGTGACCAACGTGCCGGCGAGCGAAGGCCGCGAGGTGCACATCCAGCTCGTGCCGCTGGCGGACTGCCGCGTGAGCCCTTTCGGCCAGATCACCTCGGAGACTCCGCCGCTTTCCGGCGGGTCCGATATCGTGTCGGGTGCGCGCGTCGACTCCGCCGCTCCCGGGCAGATCACCGTTACGCTCACGTTCCGCAAGAGCGAGCGTTTCGTGCTGGCGCAGGGCGTTGATCCGCAGGGCCTGCGCCTGCGCCTCGTCGACCGTTCACGCCATCACGGCAAAATAACTGTGGGCGAGAGCGAGGCGGTCAGCAATTTCGCCATCAACCTCGACTCCCAATCCAAGCCCTTCAGCCCCGAGGAGATACAACGGGCGCACGAGCGCCTGCAGGCACCGGCATTCGTCTCGGATATCGTGGTCGATGGCGAGAAATGGTACCGCCTGCGCGTGGGCCCCATCGAGCGTCGCACCGAGGCCGACCGACTGCTGCAGCTCGCGCTCCCTGACTACCCACGCGCGTGGCTCGCCATCGGCGATGACGCCGTGACCAGTGACGTCAATGCCGCCCCGGCTGCGGTGGCTCTGCCGCCCGTCGAGCGCATTGGCACCGATCCGCCGCTGCCGCCCGAGCAGCGCAAGCAGCTCCTCGCCGAGGCGCGTGTGGCGCTGGGCGCGCACGATTATCCGAAGGCCATAGCGCTCCTCACGTTGCTGCAGCGACAGCCGGAATTCCCCGACCGCACCCGTGCGCAGGAGCTGCTGGGACTCGCCTACGAGCGCTCGGGGCAGCTCGCGCATGCCAAGGCGGAGTACCAGGAATACCTGCGCCGCTATCCCAACGGCGAGGCCGCCGAGCGCGTCGCATTTCGTATGCGCATGCTGCAGGGCGCTGAGGCCAGGGCGCGCACTGGACGCGAGGTGATCGCTCCCGAGCAGGGCTGGGACGTGCTCGGCGGCCTGGCGCAGATGTATCGCTACGACGGCACGCGCGTGACCAACAGTGCGCCGCCACTCAACACCAGCCTGCCGCTCGCCGCGCAGACGACCGACGACAATGGGCTGTTCACCGACGTGGACCTGCTGGCGCGCCGCCGCGGCGAGACCTTCGACCTGATCGGGCGGCTGAACGGCGGCTACGACAAGAGCTTTACGCAGGGGATCGGCGCGGACGCGACACGCGTGAGCATCGCCACACTCGAAGTCCTCGACCGGCCGCAGGGACTGCTGGCGCGTGTCGGCCGTCAGGTGGCGAATACCTACGGCATCCTCGGTACCTTCGACGGCCTGTTCCTGTCCTGGCAGTTCGCGCCGTCCTGGTCGATCAACGCAGCCGCCGGCTACCCGGTCAACCTGCTGACGGTCTCACCACAGACGGATATCCGCTTCGAGGCGGTGGCGCTCGCGTTCACGCCGCCCGGGGCGCACTGGGACGGCAGCATATTCGCCACCACTCAGGAGTATGACGGCCTGCGCGACCGCGAGGCGGTCGGGTTCGAAGGTCGTTATCTCCTCCCGCAGGCCTCGGTGGTCGCCGTGGTGGACTACGACACCTCGTACCACTCTCTCAACACCGCCAGCCTCCTCGGCACGTTGCAGCTGCCGGCCCGCTGGATCGCGAGCTTCGACGCCGAACGGCGCAACTCGCCGGTACTCACAACCGGCAACGCGCTCATCGGGCAGCCGGTGACCGACCTGCGGCAGCTGTCGCAGCTCTTCACACCTGAGGAGATCCGCCAACTGGCGCTCGATCGCACGCCGATCACCACCAACTACAGCGTTACCGCGACGCGGCCCCTCGGTGCACGCTTCCAGTGGACGACCACCGTCACTGCCAGCGAGATCAGCGCCACGCCGGCCTCCGGCGGCGTACCGGAGCAGCCAGCCACCGGGACGCTGCTCACTTACCAGACACAGCTGTACGCCAACGATCTGTGGCGCGGTGATGACTTCAACGTCCTGACGCTCACGCACGGCAACACCGAGGTCGGCCGCATCGATTCCGCCAACCTCACCAGCCGCTTTCCCGTGGGCGGAGCGTGGCGCCTCGCGCCGCGCTTCGGGGTCGAGCGTATCAGCGAGCTGAGCGACGGTAGCACCCAGACGACCTATCTTCCGTCCACGCTGCTCGACTACCAGCGCGGCAACAAGCTGCTGCAGTTCGAGGTCGGCAGCGAGCTCGGCAGTCGCCAGGCGTTCCTGCAGCTGCAGAACGGCCAGTTCGTGCAGACCCAGAATACGACGCGCTACTATGCGAGCGTGTCCTATCGCATAACCTTCGGAAAGTGACGCGCGGCGCCGCTCTCCCACGTCGCGCCAGCCGGGCAGCGCTGCTGCTCGCCCTCCTCGCCGCGGCCGGAGTAGCTGCGGCCGGCAACCCTCCGCGGGAGTATCTCGACGAGGAGACCGGCGCCACCATCACCGTGGTGGACCAGCCGCTGGTATTCGCTTACCCACGCCAGGACCTGGCTGCCAACGCGCGCGATTACGCCACGCTGGCGGCCGCGGCGGTCAATCGCGGCGGCAAGATCGACTACGTGCTCATCGTGTATTTCTGGTCGACGGCCGATCCACGCCTGCGCTCGGACGTGCTGCCCTCCGGTGAGCCGCTGCTGCTGCAGGCGGACGATCGGCGCATCGTGCTCAGGCTCCACGGGCACTCGGCGCACGAGGCGGGGATCGGCGTACCGGTGCACGCGCCGCCCGGCAGCCCCGTTCCGCCCAACGTCTATGCTTCGGATCTTGCCACGATGCGCTTCATCGCCGCAGCGCGCCGCCTCGCGCTGCTGGCCGACAACGAGCACACGACGCTCAGCTTCGACCTGTGGGAGGATCGGCGCGCGGCCCTGCGCGAGTTCGTGCGCCACATGAGCGGGGAGGATTGACGGGGCGGGCTTCAGGCCTTCCACAGCAGCGGAAACAGCGCATGCTCCATTGGCGCGCCCGCGGGCAGCGACTCGGTGAGGCCGGGGAATTCGGGTGAGGTCGGCCACGCGCGTGGCGCGTGGCGGATGTCATCGCCGAGGAGCCGCACCGAGAACACGCGGCGGCGCCGCCCGAGGCTCACGCCGGCGGAGGCGTGCAGCGTCAGCATGTGAAAGCACACCGCATCCCCGGGCTCGAGCTCCCACCCAAGGATCCGGTAGCGTTCGCGCTGTCCGTCAACGTCCGGCAGGTCGGCCAGACTTCCCTCAGGAAACCATCGCGCCTGGGCATCGAGGAAGGAGCGCGGCATGAGCCACGGGCCGCGGTGCGAGCCGGCGACGAACTCGAGCGTCGCAGCCCGGCTGACCGGATCGACCGGTATCCAGAAGCTGCAGTTCTGCCTGCCCGCGACGTTGTAATACGGCTGGTCCTGGTGCCAGGGCGTGCGCGCACGCGTGCCCGGCTCCTTGGTCAGCATGTGATCGTGATACAGCCGCGCGCTGCCGCTGCGCATGAGTCGGCCGCCGGCCTCCCCGATCCTCGATTCGAATATCACGCGTCGGTAGGCTGCGTTTTCCTGCCAGCAGCAGAAGTCCTCGACGAAATACCCCGGATCGTCGCGGCTGCTGGCGACCTTGGCGCGCGGGCTCGGGTGGGCGAGGTTTTCCTCGATCCCCTGCACGAGAAGCTCGACCTCGGGGGGCCTCAGGAGCTGGCGCAGCACCACGGCGCCGTCGGCCTGGAACGCCTCGACGTCGACGGGCGAGGGGCGAGGCTGCGACCGCCCCACCCCACGAGCATCAGCACTCATGCTCCACCACGCAGGCTCATGCGATCCTCACCGGCACGCGAGCGCAACCACGTGCGCAGCCATTGTCGCCGGGCAGCGTCACCCGCACAATGTCGTCAGCGCCCGAGCCTGGTGACTGAGTGGATTCATACAACGCGACGATTGCCGATTCGCCTTTCATGGTCGGTGTGTCCGGTCACCGTGACCTCGACGCCGCCGACCAGCCGCGCCTGCGCGAAGCGGTGACGAGTTTCGTGCGCCAGCTGAAGACGCACCTGCCCGACACCGAGCTGATCATGACCGTCGGCATGGCTGAGGGTGCGGATCTGCTGGTCGCGGAGACGGCGGTCGCTCTCGGGGTCACCGTCGAGGCCGTACTGCCGATGTCGATCGATCATTACGCCGCCGACTTCGATGCCGACACGCTGAATCACCTCAGGGGCCTGCTGCATCACCCGCACGTACGCTGCGTCGAGCTCACCGCCCCCCCCGCCGGTGAGCGCGCCGAGCGGCACTCGTTGGCACAGCGCGAAGCGATGTACGCCAACCTCACCGCCACACTCATCCGCCGCAGCAGCCTGCTGTTGGCGCTGTGGGACGGCAGGGTCTCAAAGCTCCCCGGGGGGACAGCCGATACCGTGCTGAGATTCCTCGGCATCCGCACCGATGAGCATCCCGGACCCGCGACGCTCGAATTCATCGAGACGCTCGACGAGGGCGATCACGATGAGCACCTGGTGTACTGGATGCCCACCCCGCGCAACGGGGCGCCGGTGGACCTGCACGAGCCGTGCTTCCTGCGGGCGACCGGCGACAGCGCGCTCCAGGTGCAGCACAGCCTGCCGGCGCCCCTCGAGCGCCAGCTGGCCGAGCTCAACACTTACAACCTCGTGTATCGGCAGCTGAGCGAGGCCGGCCGACTGCCGCCGCACGCCTCCCTCATGAGCGGCCTGTCGGAAGCGCCCCCGTCGGGCGATCGGCCGATACTGCAGGAAATCGATAAACAATACGGCAAGGCCGACACGCTGGCCGTCTACTACCAGCATCACTCGGATCGGCTGTTCCATCTGTTCGGCGTCATGGCCTTCACGATGGGCCTCGCATACCTGATTTACGAGAAGGTCACGGAGTCGCGAGTCGTGCTGATCGCCTACGCGCTGATCCTCCTCACCAGCCTGTGCGTGTACTACGTGCTGCAGGGCAAGCGCTGGTTCGGCAAGCACCTCGCCTACCGTGCGCTGGCGGAAACGCTGCGCGCCAAGTTCTATCTGCGCCTCGCGGGTGCGGATCAGAGCGTGGATGCCTCCGAGGTGCTGTCACTCTCCGGGATCGATCGCTTCCGCGGCTTTGGCTGGATCACTTTCGTCCTGAACGGGATAGAGCCGCCCGAAGTGCCTTCAGGTCCCATGTGCCGCCTCGATGCCCTCGAGCCGGGCGGCGTCGGGCGCGCATGGATCGACGACCAGTTCGAATACTTCAGCCGTAAGGTGGTGCGCCTCGAGAAGGCCAGCCGTCGCGTGAAGATCCTGCGCCAGGGGATGCTCATCGCCATACTCGTGACCATCTCGGTGCTGTTTCTCTTTGGCAAGGCGCTACACCACATCCAAATGGGGCTCGGCATCCCGCTGACGAACATGCTGACGCTCGCCCTGGGGATCCTGGCAGTGCTGCTCGGTGTCTGGGAGCTGCACCAGGACAAGATGGCGACGCGCGAGCTGCTGTGGCAGTACCGCAATCAGCTCAGCCACTTCGCGCATGCCAAGACGCAGCTGGCACGCATGGTCGCGCCCGAGCGCCGCAACCAGCTGCTGGCGGAGCTCGGGAAAGATTCGCTCATGGAGAGCTATCTGTGGGCCATCCACCGCTATCACCGCGAGCATGAGCCGCCCGCCGCCGGCGGCTGAGGGCCGCACCCGCCGGCGCGACCGCGGCCGGCCGCCGCGCTCCACCGGCCCCTCGCTCGCGCCGCTGCCGCGCCTCGCGAACCCCTGGCCACCGCTCGAGATCCTCACCGTCGAGCAGGTCGAGCGCATCCTGCTCGCCGCGTTCCGGATCCTCGAGGAGGCGGGACTCGAGATCCGCAGCACCGCGGCTCGCGAGGTCTACCGCCACGCCGGCGCGCTGGTGGACGATGCCTCGCAGATGGTGCGGCTGGGGCGCGACATCGTCGAGGCGCAGCTCGCTCGCGCACCCGCGCGCTTCGTGCTCCACGCCCGTAACGGCGTCCGCGACCTGCAGGTCGGCGACAACGTCGTCAACTTCGGCCCGGTGACCGGCGCACCGAACATTCGCGATCAGGAGGGCGGGCGCCGCTATGGCGACCTCGAGGCCTTTCGGAACATCCTAAGGCTCACGCACGCACTCGGTGTGCTGCACTGGCAGGGCGGCATCGTGGTCGAGCCGGTCGACGTGCCGGTGCCGGTGCGGCATCTGCTCACCTATCAGGCGCACATCGAGTGTGCCGACACGGTGTGGGCAGCGCGCGGCATCGGCGGTGTGCAGGCACAGGATGCCATCGCGATGTCCGCGATCGAGCACGGTTGCAGCATCGAGGCGCTCGCCGCGCGTCCGACGCTGATGACGGTAACCAACGTCAACTCCCCGCGGCGCGTCGACGAGGAGATCCTCGACAACATCATGACCATGGCCGGGCACGGGCAGTGCGTGGTTATCACGCCCTTCACGCTCATGGGCGCCATGGCGCCGGTGACGCTCGCCGGCGCACTGGTGCAGCAGACCGCCGAGGCGCTCGGCGTGGTCGCGCTCTGCCAGCTCGTGCGCCCGGGGACTCCGTGCGTAATGGGCGGCTTCACCTCGAACGTCGACATGCGTACCGGCTCGCCGGCGTTCGGCACGCCGGAGTACGTGCACGCGGTGCTGGCCGGTGCACAGCTCGGCCGCCGGCTCAGACTCCCCGTGCGCACCAGCGCGGTGAACGCCGCGCCGGTGGTGGATGCGCAGTCGACCTACGAGACGGCGTTCTCGCTGCAGGCGGCGGTCCTGAGCCACAGCCACCTGATCAACCACGCGGCCGGCTGGCTGGAAGGGGGCCTGTCCGCCTCGCTCGAGAAGATCATCGTGGACGCGGAGCTGCTGCGTAACTGGGCCGAGATCCTCAAGCCCGTGAGCTTCAACGACGACGACCTGGCGGTGGACGCCATTAAGGACATTGCCGTCGGCGGGCACTTCTTCGGCTCGGCCCACACCCTCGCCCGCTACGAGTCTGCCTTCTACCGGCCGCTGCTGTCGGACTGGTCGAGCTTCGAGAGCTGGACGCAGGCCGGCGCGCATAACGCCACCGAGCGCGCTACCGGGATCTGGAAGCGATTGCTCGCCGAGTACACACCGCCACCGCTCGACCCGGCGGTGAAGGAAGCGATCGGCGACTACGTGGCGCGCCGCAGCCGTGAAATCACCGCTGCGGGATAGCCTGGCGGGACCGTCCCATGAGTCCACGCATCATGAACGCCCGTATGTACGCGGTGACCCCCTCGGTCGAGACGCTGTGGCGCACGCTCCTCGATGAGGTGACGCGCGCCGCGGGTGTCGAGCTGAGTTACCTCCCCTACCCGGCGCCGCAGCCGCTCGAGGACCTGTGGGGGCGCGCCGACCTCGGCGCGGTCTTCATGTGCGGCTACCCGATCGCGCTTCAGCTCGCACCGGTCATCCCGATCGCCGCCCCGATCCCGCGCGCGTCGTGGGCCGCGGGTCGCCCCGTCTACCGCACCGATCTCATCGTGCGCCGGGACGCCCCGTACCGAACGCTGCAGGACACGTTCGGCGGCCGGGCCGGTTGGACCGTCGCGCACTCCCACTCGGGTTTCAACGCCTTCCGCCATCATCTGCTCGCCTTTCGCACCCCGGAACGGCCGACGCTGTACGCCGAGATGCATGGCAACCTGGTAACGGCGCGCAATGTGCTCGACAGCGTCCGCGAGGGTCGCATCGACGTTGGGCCCCTCGATGCGTACTGGCACCTGCTGCTCGCCCGGCATGCACCGCAACTCACCGCGGGCGTGCGGGTGCTCGCCTCGACCGGGCTCGCGCCGATGCCGGCCTTCGTCGCGGCCTCCGATACCCCTGGGGAGTTGATCACGCGGCTGCAGGCCGCGTTCGTCGCTGCTGCGGGGCAGGAGTGGTTTGGGCCGTTCGCGGATCAACTGCTGCTCGCGGGTTTCGCGGCCGTGGCGCCGGAGGATTTCACCGTCCTGCTCGAACGGGATCGGGCGGCGCGGGCGGCGGGCTACCCGCTGCCGGCCTGAAGCGTCGGCGCGCGGCGCGGGAGTAGCGCAGCGCGCGTCGGTTCAGGCCGTCAGGGGCACCGGTCGGTGGGATGCAGGGGCGAATCGTGCGGGCGAAACAGGAAGCGGCGCGCCACGTCGAAGTAGGTGTGATAGACAAGCCCGCCGTTCTCGGCGAGCAGGCGCTCACGGATCCGCCGGTAACGCGCCGGATACTGGTACCAGGGAATGCCGGGCGCCTCGTGGTGCAGGGCATGGAGGTTGTTGAAAAGGAACAGCGGCCCTAAGAACCACGACCCCTCGACGGTGGCGACCCGCTGGCGCACCAGCGGACGCGCGCGATGCTCCGCGAACGAGCGGATCAGCGTGAGGCTGGTCCCGGGGACCGCCATGGTGAGGAGGTAAACCCAAAGCGGGATGCCGCATACC
Source organism: Steroidobacteraceae bacterium (assembly GCA_036008385.1). Classification (GTDB taxonomy): domain Bacteria; phylum Pseudomonadota; class Gammaproteobacteria; order Steroidobacterales; family Steroidobacteraceae; genus 13-2-20CM-66-19. Next base: position 5,228 of record DASYNX010000062.1, on the reverse strand, counting down.
AGCTGCACCCACACGATCACCGGCACGCACCACAGCAGGTGCTCGAGCCACGCGGCCCGGACGCCCTCCCGGTTGGCCCGAACGGCGCGCCACTCCGAATGCAGGAACCTGCCGATGGCCCAGAACGCACCGATCGTGACCCGCCCGGCGAGCGTCTGCTGGATGCGCACGATCGCCCGCTGCAGCGCGTTGAGCCGCGCCCAGTCGTGGGTCGTCCAATAGAAGGACTCCGGGTCATCGAGCGGATCGGTGAGCCGCTCGTCGATGTGGTGCGCGAGATGACTGGCGCGATAACGCTCATAGGGCAGGTACAAGGTGAGCGGCACGATCGCGAGCAGCCGGTTGAAGGCGCGCCAGCGGGTCGGGTGACCGTGAACGATCTCATGCTGCAGCGAGCCGTGCAGCGTGATCAGCACGGCGGCGACCGGTGCCACGACCACCAGCGGCCAGTGGCGGTAAGAGAAGGTGATCGCCAGCCAGCCACCGTAGGTGGCGAGCGCGATGAGCAGCGTCGGGATTTCGACCAGGACGTGCGCCGTGTCGCGCGTCGCGGGCGCCCCGGGAGAATCCAGCGCGGGCGTGCGTGCGGCAGTTACCATTCAGCTGCGATTCTAGGGCAATTTCCGCCCGGACGCTGGTCAGTCGAGCTGCACCGTGCGACAGATCCGCCGCTCGAGCGCCGCCAGCGCGTCGTACAGCAGGACTGCCATGAGACCGGTCACCAGGCCGCCCTGCAGGATGAAGGCGGTGTTGTTTGACAATAATCCCGCGATAATCACCTCGCCGAGTCCCTTGGCGGCGACCGTCGAGCCGATGGTCGCCGTGCCGACGTTGATAACCAGCGACAGGCGCACCCCTTCGAGGATCAGGGGCAGTGCCAGCGGCAGCTCGACGCTCAGCAGGCGCTGCCTGGCGCTCATGCCCATGCCGCTCGCTGCCTCGAGCACGCTGGCAGGACAGCTCCGGAGCCCCGTCACGGTATTCTCGAAGATGGGCAGCAGCCCGTATGCAAAGAGTGCGATGAGCGTCGGTTTCTCGCCGAATCCGACCAGCGGAACCGTCACGGCGAGCACCGCTACCGGCGGGAAAGTCTGGCCGATGTTGACGAGTGTACGCGACAGGGCGAGGAACTCCGCGCCGCTCGGACGCGTCACCAGGATCCCGAGTCCCACCGCCACCAGCGTGCTGGCGGCGGCCGCCACGCACACGGTCCCAAGCTGCGCGAGTGTCAGCAGGAGAAAGTTCCCCTGGTCGTAGATCGGCGGCGCGCCGTACTGGGTCAGCGGCGCAAACACGGGCGCGAACCGCTGTGGAAACAGCAGAAACGCCAGCAGCAGCGCGAGAACGGCAAGTCGCAGCAGGGTCGCGCGCGACATGCTCACGGCCGCCCGCGAGCGAATATCGCCGCCACGGTGAGCTGACCGCGCGGTGCGCCGTCCGCGCCGATGACTGCCGCGGAGCTGGCGCCGCTCCACACCAGCTCCGACAACACGTCGCGGAGCGTGGCGGATGCCGGTACGCTCGGTCCCTCGCTGTCGCCCGGCACCGCGGCCTCGCCGGCCGTCGTCAGCGACAGCAGCTTCAGGGCGCGGTCGCAGACGCCGGTCATGCGCGACACCAGCGGATCGGCGGGGCGCGTCAACAGCACCGCCGGCCGGTCATATTGGAGCACTCTGCCTGAGCTCATCACCGCGACCCGGTCACCGAGACGAAACGCCTCGTCCATGTCGTGCGTGACGAGCAGGATGGTCGTGCCGAAGCGCCGCCGGATGTCGAGCAAGTCCTCCTGCGCCTTGGCGCGGATGATCGGATCGAGCGCGCCGAACGGCTCATCCATCAGCAGCACAGCAGGCTCCGCCGCCAGTGCGCGCGCCACCCCGACGCGCTGCTGCTGTCCGCCGGAGAGTTGATGCGGGAAGGCGCCGGCGTAAGTCTGCGGGTCGAGCTGAAACACCCGCAGCAGCTCCTCGACGCGTGCGCGGATACGGGATGTGTCCCACCCGAGCAGCCGCGGCACGGTGGCGATGTTCTCCGCCACCGTTCGATGGGGAAACAGACCGTAACCCTGGATGACGTAACCGATGCGCCGCCGCAGCAGGTGCGCCGGCTCGCCGCGGGTATCGTTGCCTTCGAGCAGCACCCGGCCGCCCGTGGGCTCGACGAGTCGGTTGATCATGCGCAGCAGCGTCGACTTGCCCGAGCCCGAAGTGCCCACGATCACGCTGATCGAGTTGCGCTCGACGGTGAAGGACACTGCATCGACCACGGTCGTCGGGCCGTACTGTTTGCTGAGTTCCTCGACGGTGATCACGCCGGCACCCGGTCGGTGAGTTCTGCCAGCGCATCGAGCAGCACCGCGGCCGCGAAGGCGAGCGAGACGATCGGGATTGCGCCGAGCAGCACCAGGTCAATCGCCGTCTGCCCGATGCCCTGGAAGACGAACGTGCCGAGCCCGCCGCCACCGATGAGTGCGGCGATCGTGACCATGCCGATGTTCTGCACCAGCACCACGCGAATTCCCGTCAGGATGACCGGCAAGGCGAGCACCAGCTCGATGCGGGTCATTACCTGCCAGTTCGTCATTCCCATACCGTGGGCGGCTTCCACTGTGGCGCGCGACACGCGCTTCAGGCCTACCACGGTGTTGGCGACGATCGGCAGCAGCGCATAAAGGAACAGCGCGACGGCCGCGGGCGCGGCTCCGATCCCGCGGATACCGAGGTCGGCGGCCCACGGCAGCGCCACGGCGAGCGCGCCGAGCGGCGCCATCAGAATGCCGAACAGCGCGATCGCCGGTATCGTCTCGATGACGTTGAGCGTCCCCAGCACACCGGCGCGCAGTCGCGGGACCCGGTAACACAGGATTCCGAGCGGCAGCGCCACGATGACCGCTGCAGCGAGTGAGCCGAGCGCGAGCCCCACGTGGCGCCGCAGCTCCTGTGCAAAGCGCGTCGCGTTCACGGCGTATTCGCGCATCACGGAGAGATTGTCGAAGCCGCCGTGGGCAAGCGCGGCGCCGACGACTGCGACGAACAGCCCGAGCAGCAGCACGCGCGTCAGCGGCCCCGGCCGCAGGCGCGTGATGGCATCGGTGGCCATCAGCCCGAGGCACACGAGCAGCAGCCAGGCCGCCGCTCCGGGAGCGACGCGCACCACCTTGTCGCCCGCCGGCGTGAGCGCATCCGCCGCGGCCGCCACGGCGAGGGACAGCACCACGACGCCGAGCAGTGCCGCGGCCAGCCGCAGCTTCGGCCCCGGTACGGCCAGCGCCACAACCGCGGCGAGCAGCAGCACCGCCTGACAGCCCCACGCTGCCCACGCCGGCAGAACTTCGAACAGCCCGCGCGCATCGCCAAGCACGATCCGGTTCGCCTTGAATACGACGAACGGCAGCAGCACCAGCGCCGCGGCTCCGAGGACCGACAGCAGCAGTCCCAGCCGGTCGATGCTCGGCCCCCGCGGCCGCTTCATTGGCACTGGCCTTTCCAGTCGCGTCCCCTACTTCAGAAAACCCCGGGTCCTCAGGTAATCGACCGCGACTGCTTCGTCGGACTCGCCGTTGATCTGCACCCGCTCGTTGAGCTGCTGCAGCGTCTCGGTATCGAAGCTCTCCATCAGCGGCTTCACGATGCGGGCGATCTGCGGGTTGGCCTTGAGCACCGCTTCGCGGATAACCGGAACGGGCGCATAGACGGGTTGATCGTGCCGGTCGTCCACCAGCAGTACCAGATCGGCCGCCGCGATGCCGCCGTCGGTGCCATAGACCATCGCGGTGTTGGTGCCGTTGGTGCCGGCGGCCGCCGCCCCGATGGTGGCGGAGGTTTCGCCGCCCGCCAGCACGATGAGCTGATCGGAGCGCAGCGTGAACCGGTACGTCCGCTCGAGTGAGCGCAGGGTCCCGGCATTGGCAAATTCCGCCGAGCAGGCGAGCACCACCATGCCGCCACCGGCGACCCAGCGCCCGAAGTCGCTCATGGTCCGCAGGCGGTTGGCGCGCGCCACGTCGCGGCGCACCGCCAGCGCCCAGGCGTTGCTCGCGCGTGCCGGGGTGAGCCAGACGATGTGGTTCGCCGCATAGTCGAGCTGCGCGCCGCGCTCGTAGCCCTTGGCGAGATCCTTCCAGACCGGGTCGGAGGCGTCGTTGAAGAACAGGCCGGCGTTGCCGGTGTATTCGACGTACAGGTCAACCTCACCGGTGAGCAGCGCCTTGCGCACCACCGAAGTCGCGCCGATGCGCGTGCGGTCCAGCGTCTGAATCCCCTCGGCGTTCAGCAACAGGCGAATCATCTGTCCGATCATGGCGGATTCGCTCGAGAGCTTCGAAGACACCACCACCGCAGCCGCGTGCGCCGGCGAGGCGGCGAGCGCGAGCGCCACGGCGACGCACAGCGACTTAAGCAGGTTGGCGGCCGGCATTGCGAGCGCACGTTGTCGGTTGCGGCCCGGGCCGTCAAGCCCGGCGTCCCGACCCGACGGCCGTGTGTCCGCACGGCGAAGCGCTTTATCATGAGGCCCCCATGACTACGCCGCCGCACTCCCCCGCGCACCCGGGGCGCGCCAAACCCGCCGGCAGCGGCCGTTACTCGCTGTGGCGACTGCTGCGCGAGGGAGTCAACGGCCAGCGCGGCTGGTCGCGTGCCTGGGCCAAGGCCAGCCCGCGGCCGGCTTACCGGGTGGTGATCGTGGGCGGCGGCGGACACGGGCTCGCGACCGCGTTCTATCTCGCAACCGAATTCGGGATCACCGACGTCGCGGTGCTGGAGAAGGGGCCGATTGGGCTCGGTAATGTCGGGCGCAATACCACCATCATCCGCTCCAACTACTTTCATCCCGACAACATCCGTTTCTACGATTTCTCGCTCCGGCTGTGGGAGAACCTCGAGCGCTGCCTCAACTTCAACGCCATGGTCAGTCAGCGTGGCACGCTGAATCTCTTTCACACCGAGGCGCAGCGCGACCTCTTCACGCGCCGTGCGAACCAGATGCGGTTGCTGGGCGTGGATGCGCAGGCGCTGACTCGCGAAGCCGTGAAGCGTCTGGTCCCGCTCGTCGACCTCGACAACGGCCGCTATCCGGTGCTCGGCGGATTCCTGCAGCCGCGCGGCGGCACCGTGCGCCACGATGCCGTCGCCTGGGGGTACGCGCGTGCGGCTTCCGAGGCCGGCGTCGACGTCGTCGAGCACTGCGAGGTCACGGGCCTCAGGCGCGCCGGCGCACGCATCGTCGGG
>DASYNX010000061.1:0-54138 GCA_036008385.1 Steroidobacteraceae bacterium | reverse complement strand
CGCCACCGACGGCGTCTTCTCCATGGACGGCTTCATCGCGAAGCTGCGCGAGATCTGCGACCTGGCCGAGCGCTATGGCGCGCTGGTGATGGTGGATGACTCGCACGCCACCGGCTTCATGGGCGCCACCGGGCGCGGCACGCCCGAGCACTGCGGGATCGCCGCGCGCGTCGACATCCTCACCGGCACGCTCGGCAAGGCGCTCGGCGGCGGCAGCGGCGGCTACGTGGCCGCACGGAGCGAGGTGATCGAATGGCTGCGACAGCGCTCGCGGCCCTATCTGTTCTCCAACAGCATCCCGCCGGTGGTGGCCGCAGCCAGCCTCGCGGTGCTCGATCTGCTCGGGCACGGCAGCACGCTGCGCGAGCAGCTGTTCGACAACACGCGCTTCTTCCGCGCGGCACTCAGCCGGGCCGGCTTTGATCTCAAGCCCGGCGAGCACCCGATCATTCCGGTCATGATCGGCGATGCTACCCTCGCCGGCCGCATGGCCGATGCGCTGCTCGAGCGCGGCGTCTACGTCATCGGCTTTTCCTACCCGGTGGTGCCCAGGGGCCAGGCGCGCATCCGGACCCAGCTGTCCGCGGCGCACACGCGCGAGGAGCTCGAGCGGGCGGTGGAAGCCTTCACGCGCGTCGGCCGCGACCTGGGCGTGATCCATTGATACCCGGCAGCGGTAGCAAAAGCGCACGCCGGCCCCCAATAAAGAGAACACCATGAAAGCACTGGTCAAGCAGCAGGCGACGCCCGGTATCTGGCTCACCGACATCCCGGAGCCGAAGGTCGGGCCGAATGACGTGCTCATCGAGATCGCCAAGACCGCGATCTGCGGCACCGACATGCACATCTACAACTGGGACGCCTGGGCGCAGAAGACCATCCCGGTGCCGATGGCGGTGGGACATGAATATTGCGGGCGCATCGTCGAGATGGGCTCGGAGGTCAACGGCCTCAAGAAAGGCGACCGCGTCTCCGGCGAGGGGCACATCACCTGCGGGTTCTGCCGCAACTGCCGCGCCGGGCGGCGCCACCTGTGCCGCAACACGGTCGGTGTCGGTGTCAACCGTCCCGGCGCATTCGCCGAGTACCTGGCGATTCCGGCCGGCAACACCTTCAAGCTCCCCGACTCGGTTGCGGACGACATCGCTTCCATCCTCGATCCGTTCGGCAATGCCACGCACACCGCGCTCGCCTTCAACATGGTCGGTGAGGACGTGCTCATCACCGGCGCAGGCCCCATCGGCATCATGGCGACCGCGGTGGCGCGCTTCACCGGCGCGCGCCACATCGTCGTCACCGACGTCAACGACTATCGTCTCGAGCTTGCACGCAAGATGGGCGCCTCGCGCGCCATCAACGTGCAGCGTGAGTCGCTCGATCAGACCATGAAGGACCTCGGGATGCAGGAGGGCTTCGACGTCGGTCTCGAGATGTCCGGCAACCCGGCCGCCTTCCGCGAGATGCTGCGCACCATGCACCACGGCGGCTCGATCGCCATTCTCGGCATTCCGCCCGAGGACACCGCCATCGACTGGAACCAGGTGATCTTCAAGGGCCTTACCCTGAAGGGAATCTACGGCCGCGAGATGTTCGAGACCTGGTACAAAATGACGAGCATGCTGCAGAGCGGGCTCAAGCTGGAGCCCATCATCACCCACCACTTCCCGGTGCAGGAGTACCGCCAGGGCTTCGAGACCATGGGGTCGGGGAAGTCGGGGAAGGTGATCCTCGACTGGTCGACGCTCTAGTCGCCACTCAGCCTGCGGCGATGCCGGCCGCGCTGGCGCTCGCCGAACTCACAATCCTGTGGCGCGCACCACAGCGCGCCGCGCATCAGCGCAGTTCGCAGAAGCAGTGCGCGTACAGGCGGTTCGGTGTGCTGAAGCGGCTCAGGAGCTGCGCCTCGCGCGCCACGGGATCGAGCCGCTCGGCGAGCTGCGTGAGCGCCAGCTCGCCCGGGCTCGCGTGCAGCAGCAGGCGTGCCAGGCGGGCCAGGCGTGAGCGCAGCGACAGCGCGAGCTGCTGCGCCCAGGTGAGCTCGGGCTCGATGAACTCTGCGGCGTAGTCGGTGAGCTTGGCGCGCCGCGCGGCGGCCTTCAGCGCCTCGTCGAAGGAGCCGAGCTGATCGACCAGACCCACGCGCCGGGCGTCCACGCCGGCCCATACGCGCCCCTGGGCGATCGCGTCGACCTCAGCGCGGGTCTTGTTGCGCCCCGTCGCCACGCGCTCGAGGAAGTCGTCGTAGCCGCGGCTGATCTGGGACTGCAGCAGCGCCCGGGCTTCCTCCCCGAGCGGCCGGTCGATGCGCAGCTGCCCGGACAGCGGCGTGGTGCCGATCCCGTCTACACTGACCCCGACCTTGCCGAGCGTGCGGTCGACGGTGGGAATGACAGCGAAGATGCCGATCGAGCCGGTGAGCGTCGCGGGGCTCGCGAGAATCTCATCCGCCGGAGCCGAAATGTAGTAGCCGCCCGAGGCGGCGTAGCCGCTCATCGACACCACCAGGGGCTTCCCGGCCTTGCGCAGCGCGCCGAGCTCGCGGTAGATCTGCTCGGAAGCCATGACGCTGCCGCCCGGGCTGTCGACCCGCAGCACCACCGCCTTCACGTCCTTATCGAGGCGCGCCTGGCGGATCAGTCGCGCGGTCGAGTCCCCGCCGATCGTGCCGGGGGGTTGGTCGCCGTCGAGGATCTCCCCCTCCGCCACGATCACCCCGATGCGCGGCTTGCCGTCGGCGTGCAGCTTCTTCTGCGCCCGCGCATAGCGCAGGTAGTCGTCGGCCGTTACCGAGCGGAACGAGCCGTTGGTATCGTCCTCGCCCACGAGGCCGATGAGGCGCTGCTCAGCTTCGAGCCGCGTCTTTACCGCGGTGACGAGCCCGGCCTGTAACGCCACCCGCGCGGCATCGCCGCCCGCGGCCGGCACCGTCTTCGCCAGCGAATCGACGTACTTGGTGAGGGCGTCCGGCGCGAGCTTGCGCGCGCGCGTGATGGCGTCCTGGTAGCTGCCCCACATGGCGCCGAGGTAGCTGCGACTCTCCTCGCGATCCTCGGGCGACATGTTGGTGCGCGTGTAGGTCTCCACGGCGCTCTTGAAGGCGCCGACGCGAAACACGTTGATGTCCACGCCCAGCTTGTCGAGCGCGTCCTTGAGGTAGGTTCGGTAGCGGTCGTAGCCGTAGAGGAGCACGAAGCCCATCGGATCGAGATAGATCTCGTCGGCCTGGGCGGCGAGGTAGTAGCGCTCCTGGGTGAGCTCGGCGCCGTAAGCGATCACCTTCTTGCCGCCGGCACGGAACTCGCGCAATGACCGGGCGAGCTCCTCGAGCGTCGGCTGGGTGCTGCCCTCGAATTTTTCCAGATCGAGCGCGAGCACCTGGATGCGCGCGTCGCTAGCCGCAACGTGAATCGCATCGGTCAGATCCCACAGCAGCGTCTCGGCGCGCTCCTCGCCCCGCGCCTCTTCCAGCGCGCGCTCGAGCGGCTCGCCGGAGAGCTGCTCGACGAGACGTCCTTCGGGAACGACCAGCAGCGCGGCCCGGGAGGGGATGCGCGGGACACTGCCGCGCAGCACCCCGATCAGCACACCGAAGATCACCAGCAGCACGATCAGGTGCAGCACCTTGCGCAGGCCGTCCAGGCCGCGCCACAAGCCGGAAAAGAACGAGCGGGGTGTCATGATCTAAGCGTCTCCTGCGCAGCCCGCGGCGTTGAGGCAGGCGCTGCCGGGTATCGTCAGATCTTCTCCTCGATGCGCGCCGCCTTGCCCGACCGATCCCGCAGGTAGTAGAGCTTCGCGCGCCGTACGCTGCCGCGACGCTTCACGGTGATGTCGCTGATTGCGGGGCTATAGGTCTGGAATACCCGTTCGACACCTTCGCCATGGGAGATCTTGCGCACCGTGAAGGAGGAGTTGAGCCCGCGATTGCTGCGGGCGATGACCACGCCCTCATAGGCCTGCACGCGCTCACGGTCGCCCTCGACCACCTTGACCTGCACGACCACCGTGTCGCCGGGCCGGAACTCCGGAATCTCGCGGGTCATGCGCTGTTTCTCGATGTCACTGATCAGCTTGCTCATGCTCATTCACCTCGATCTTCGCTGGCGGCAGCCTCGCTGCCACCGGCTTGAAACTCGGCCAGTGCCCGCTGCACCTCGGGTGCGAGCGGCGCCGCGCTCAGCAGGCCCGGCCGGCGCTTGAGCGTGCGGCCGACCGCCTGCGCCAGGCGCCAGCGGCGGATGCGGGCGTGATCGCCACACAATAGCACCGGCGGCACGCCGCGACCCTCGAACACCTCCGGCCGTGTGTAGTGCGGCCAGTCGAGCAGTCCCTGCGCGAACGAATCCTCCGCGCTCGAGCGCTCATCCCCGAGTGCGCCGGGAAGCAGGCGCGCCAGCGCATCGATGATCGTCAGCGCCGGCAGCTCCCCGCCCGAGAGCACGTAGTCGCCCACCGAGAGCTCGCGATCGATGCCGAGCTCGACCACGCGCTCATCCATTCCCTCGTAGCGCCCCGCTACCAGCAGCAGTCCGGGCAGTCCCGCCAGCTCGCGGGCGTGCGTCTGCGAAAACGGCTCACCCTGCGCCGACAGGTACACGCGCGGGCTCCCCCCGGGCAGGCGCGCATGGGCCGTGCGGATCGCCGCCAGCATCGGTGCCGGCTTCAGCACCATGCCCGGGCCGCCGCCGTAGGGGCGATCGTCCACCGTGCGGTGCGGATCGCTCGCGTACGAGCGCGGATCCTCGGTGCCCACCCTCAGGAGCCCCCGCTCGATGGCGCGGCCCACGATGCCGAACTCAAGTGCCCCCGCAACCATGCGCGGAAACAGCGTGACGACCTCGATCTGCATGAGCCTTCTATTCCAGCTCCGCCGGCCAGTCCACCACAATCTCGCGCGCCGCCAGGTCAACGCGCTGCAGGTGCGGTGGGGCGGCCGGGACCCAGTGCTCCTGTCCGCCGGCCGCGCGCGTCACCATCACCGTTCCGCGCGGCGCGTCCACGAAATGGCTCACCTCACCGAGATCCGCGCCTTCGAGGTTGCGGACCCGAAAACCAACCAGGTCGGCGCGGTAGTACTCGCGCTCCCCGAGCGGCGGCAACGCCGCACGCTCGACTTCGACCACCGCGCCCGTCAGCGCCGCCGCCGCATCGCGCCCGGCAACGCCCTCCAGGTGCGCGACCAGTCCGCCCGCGTGCGCACGCGCCGCGGCCACGCGCCGCTTCAGCCGCTCGCCGCTCGCGAGCCTCACCATCCACTCCCGGTACTCCAGCAGCCGCTGCGGAGGATCGGTATGGGATTCGACGTGTATCCAGCCCTTGAGGCCGTAGGGTGCGCCGAGGCGTCCCAGCTCGATCCACTCCACCGCCGCCCTCATTGCGGCCACGAGATCCGCGGCAGCTCTGCCCGGAATTTCAGTGTCTAGGCCGTCGCCTGCTTGCGGTAGGAAGCGACCAGATGGCGCACGCGGTCCGACGGCTGCGCGCCCTTGCCGACCCAATAGTCGATGCGCGGCAGATCGAGCCTCAGCTTCTGCTCGCCGCGGCGGGCGATCGGATTGAAGAAGCCAACATGCTCCAGGCTCGGGCCGCCCTGGCGCTTGCGGCTGTCGGTCACGACGACGTGATAGAAGGGCTGGTTGCGCGCCCCGCGCCGCGTCAGGCGAATGGTTACCATGATCTTGTCGCTCTCAATTTCCCGCAGTGGGGCGTGCGACGCCCAAAAAAGAGCGCGGATTCTACGCAACCCGCCGATCCTGCGCCAGTTTTTCCGCGCGGGCGGCGATCGGTCAGGTGGCCCCGCGCGCGGCATGATCCCGCCTTCCGCTCCCCCCAAGGTCAGCGGCCCGGGAACCCGGGCGGCAGCCCGCCCTTGAAAGCGCTCATCAGCTGGCGCAAGCGCCCGCCCTTCATGCTCTTCATGACCCGCTGCATCTCCATGAACTGCTTCAGCAGCCGGTTGACGTCCTGAACCTGCACGCCCGAGCCCTTGGCAATGCGCCGGCGGCGCGAGCCGTCGATAATCGAGGGGGAACGCCGCTCGCGCGGGGTCATCGAATTGATGATCGCGATCTGCCGCCGCAGCTGCTGGTCCCCCTGATCGGGTGACACGGCGCCCTTTTTTGCGACCGCCCCCGGGAGCTTGTCGAGCAGCGCCCCCACTCCGCCCATCTTCTGCAGCTGCTCGAGCTGGCTTTTCAGGTCCGCCATGTCGAAGCTCTTGCCCTTGACGAGCTTCTGGGCGAGACGCTGCGCCTCGGCGTGATCGACCTGCCGGTGCACCTGCTCGACCAGGCTCACGACATCGCCCATGCCGAGGATGCGCGCGGCCATGCGCTCCGGATCGAAGAGCTCGAGCGCCTCGGTCTTCTCACCGAGCCCCAGGAACACGATGGGCTTGCCGGTGATCTGACGCACCGACAGCGCCGCTCCGCCACGGGCATCGCCGTCGGCCTTGGTGAGGATGATGCCGGTGAGATCGAGCGCCGCGCCAAAGGCGCGCGCGGCATTCACGGCGTCCTGGCCGGCCATGGCATCGACCACGAAGAGTCTCTCAGCGGCCCGCACGGCGGCATCGATATCCCGCACCTCCGCCATCAGGACTTCATCGACGTGCAGGCGACCGGCGGTGTCGATGATCACCGCGTCGAACACACCGTTGCGCGCACGCTCGAGCGCTGCGCGCGCGATCTCGGCCGGCGCCGCGCCCGCCGGGGCAGGGAAGTATTCGGCGTGCACCTGGGCAGCCAGACGCTCGAGCTGCAGCATCGCAGCCGGCCGGCGCACGTCGGTACTTGCGAGCAGCACCCGCTTGTGCTCGCGCTCGACTAGTAGTCGCGCGAGCTTGGCGGCGGTGGTGGTCTTACCGGCGCCCTGGAGCCCTGCGAGCAGCACCGCGACCGGCGGCGTCGCCTGCAGCCTCCATGGCGCACGCGATCCGCCCATGAGCTCGACCAGCTCCGCGTGCAGGATGCCGATGAACGCCTGCCCTGGGGTGAGACTGCTGAGGACCTCGGCGCCGAGCGCCTTGGCCTTCACCGATTCGATGAACGCCTTCACCACCGGGAGCGCCACGTCCGCTTCCAGCAGCGCGACCCGCGCCTCGCGCAGCGCCGCCGCGACGTTCTCCTCGGTGATGCGGCCGCGCCCGCGCAGGCTCTCGACGGTGCGCGACAGGCGTGCTGTCAGGTTGTCGAACATGGCTCGGGAATCATATGGCCCGGGGATTATATGGCCCGGAGATTGCAGGGTCGCGGGGGCGGTTTTCCCGCTTCGGGCCCATAAGCTTCTATGCTAGGCGCGGCCGAACCCTGAGGAACACCGCCTTGAACCTCGCACCGACCACGCCGCTCCTGCTGGCGCTGCTCTTGCTGCTTGTCATCGTCGCCTTCTCCTCGGGCACCGAGGTCGCGATGCTCTCGGTGAATCGCTACCGGATCCGCCACCGCGCGCAGGCGGGCTCGGCCACCGCGCGGGTGCTCGAGCGGCTGCTGGAGCGGCCCGACGAGTGGCTGGGAGCGAATCTGGTGATTCTCGCCGCCGCGAGCACCTTCGCTTCCGCCATCGCCACCATCCTCGCCCAGCGCAGCGGCTACCCCTATGCCGTGCCGCTCGCCGTGGCGCTGCTCACCATCGTGGTCATCGTGTTCTGCGAGCTGGCACCGAAGATCTACGCCGCCTCCAACCCCGAAGGCGTCGCGCTGCACGCCTCCGTGATCTACCGCGTGCTGGTGCTGGTCACACGTCCGGCGCTATGGCTCGTCAACACCCTCGCCTACGGCTTCCTGCGCCTCTTCGGGGTCGGGCGCGCCACGGCCACGACTCAGGCGCTGAGCGCCGACGAGCTGCGCACCGTGGTCGCGGAGGCTGCGCCGGTGATCCCCGCGCGTCACCGGCAGATGCTGCTGTCGATCCTCGACCTCGGGCGCGTCACGGTGAACGACATCATGATCCCGCGCCAGGAGATCGCCGGGGTCGACGTGAGCGAGAGCTGGGACGACATTCTCACTCAACTGCGTCAGACACCGCACACGCGGCTGCCGGTGTACGAAGGCGAGCTCGACAATCTCATTGGCCTGCTGCACATGAAGCGTGTGGCGAACGAGCTGGTGCGCGGCGAGCTCACCCGCGGGCGGCTGATCGAGATCGCGCGCAGCCGCGAGCCGTACTTCGTGCCCGAGGGCACCGCGCTGAATGTGCAGCTCGGTTACTTCCAACGCAATCGCCGGCGCTTTGCCTTCGTGGTCAACGAGTACGGCGACATCGAAGGCCTGGTCACACTCGAGGACATCCTCGAGGAGATCGTCGGCGAGTTCACCACCGACCCTGCGACCGTGACCCACAAGGACGTGCACCCCGAGCGCCCGGGAGTGTTCATCGTGAACGCGAGCGCCACCATCCGCGCGCTCAACCGGGCGCTCGGCTGGCAGCTGCCCACGGGTGGGCCCAAGACTGTCAATGGTCTGCTGCTCGAGCACCTCGAGATGATCCCGGATACCGGCACCATGGTGCGCGTCGGCGACTACGAGTTCGAGGTGCTGCAGATCGGGGACAACGCCATCCGCACCGTGCGGGTGCGCACGGCTGCGCCGAACCCCGCCTGACTCAGCCGCCTTCCGCCAGCGCCGCCTCCAGCGCCTCCCCGATGCGCGACACGGCGATCACGCGGATGCCGGGCGGCGACCGGCGCGGGGCGTTGCCCTGCGGCACGACCGCAACGCCAAACCCCTGGGCCTGCGCCTCGCGCAGCCGCTCATCCCCATAGGCCACCGGGCGCACCTCGCCCGTGAGCCCGATTTCGCCGAAAGCCACCATTGCCGCGGGCAGCGCGCGGCCCCTGAGGCTGGAGGCGAGTGCGAGCAGCACCGGCAGGTCCCAGGAGGTCTCGCAGATCTCGATGCCGCCGACGACGTTCACGAACACGTCGTGCTCCTGCAGCGAGAGCGCCGCGTGGCGATTCACCGCGGCGAGCAGCATCGAGAGGCGATTGGCATCCAGCCCCTGCGCGACGCGCCGCGGTGCACCAAAGCGCATGCGATCGACCAGGGCCTGAAGCTCGATAAGGAGTGGCCGCCCGCCATCGCGGGTCACGGTGACGATGCTACCGGGGACAGGCACCGGCGAGCGCGCGAGAAAGATCGCGGCGGGGTGCTTGACCTCGCGCAGCCCCGTCGGGGTCATGGCGAAGAAGCCCAGCTCGTTCGCCGCACCGAAGCGATTCTTCGTGGCGCGCACGATACGAAAGCGGCTGCCGGCCTCGCTGGCGAAATACAACACCGTATCGACCAGATGCTCGAGCAGCCGGGGACCTGCGATCATGCCCTCCTTGGTCACGTGGCCGACGATGACGACGGCGGTGCCGGTCGACTTGGCGAAGCGCACCAGCTCCGCCGTGCACGCGCGCAGCTGCGACACGGCGCCGGGAGCGCCGCCCGCACTGCCTGATGATTCCACGGTCTGAATGGAATCAACCACCAGCAGCGTCGCGCGCCGCTCGCGCGTCACCGCCAGGATCGCCGCAAGGTCGGTTTCCGCCACGAGGGCCAGGCCCGCGGCGCTCAGCGCGAGACGCTGCGCGCGCAGGCTCACCTGAGTCACCGACTCCTCGCCGCTCGCGTAGACCACCGCCCGGGACGCGGCCACGAAGGCCGCGACCTGCAGCAGCAGGGTCGACTTACCGATACCCGGATCGCCACCGAGCAGGATGACCGAGCCGGGGACGATCCCCCCGCCCAAGACCCGGTCCAGCTCCGCCATGCCGCTCGCCACACGTTCGGCGCCCGCGGCCGCCTGCACGCCCTCGCTCAGGGCCACCACGGCGGCGGGAGCGGCAGCCCGCGTGCCGGCGGCGCTGCGCTGCTCCAGTGAATTCCACTCGCCACAGAGCGGGCATTGGCCCTGCCATTTGAGGGTTTCGCCTCCGCAAGAGCCGCACACGAACAGCGGATTTGGGCGTGCCATCGATGCGCGCTCGCTCGACTTTCGGATAGGATTCGCCGCCGGGGGAGGCCCGAAGGGTGTCTTTTGTGACCAAGGCCACTCGGAGCTCCCGCCGGCGATGCTAGCTTATGCCAGCTCGGTTCGGGGACGGGAAAGTGACGCGTATCACATTCGGTGGACCAAAGGTGGGTCAGGGCGCAGCATGAGCTTGCGAAACAAGCTGCGCTTCGTGGGGCTCTCCGATACCGGCAAGGTCCGCGAGCACAACGAGGACACGATCGCCGTCGACCACGACATCGGGCTGCTGGTGCTCGCCGACGGCATGGGCGGCTACAACGCCGGCGAGGTTGCGAGCGGCATCGCGGTCAAGACGATCGTCAACCTGGTGCGCGAGCACGTCGAGCGCGAAGATCTGTCACTCTCGGACACCGAGTCGGGCCTGTCGCGTCCCAATATCATCCTGCGCGACGCCATCAACCGCGCCAACAAGATCATCTATCAGACTGCGCACACCCAGGCGCAGTGCGAGGGCATGGGTACGACGGTGGTGGCGGCGCTGTTCTTCGACAACAAGGTCACCATCGCCCACGTGGGCGACTCACGCCTGTACCGTCAGCGCGGGGACAAGTTCGAACAGGTGACCATGGACCACTCGCTGCTGCAGGAGCTGGTCGACCGAGGTTTCTACTCCGCCGAGGAGGCGCAACGGGCGGCGAACAAGAACTACGTGACCCGCGCCCTGGGCGTGGAACCCAACGTGGACGTGGAAATCCAGGAAGTACCGGTGAACAAGGGTGAGGTCTACGTGCTGTGCTCGGACGGGCTTTCGGATATGGTCGAGGACGAAGATATTCACTTAACCATAAACACCTTTAGTGCTAATCTGGATACGGTCGCCAAGCAACTGATTCAGCTGGCCAATGACAATGGGGGACGGGACAACGTCTCGGTGGTCATGGCGCACATCGTGGATGCTTTTCCGGCGCGCACGAA
Source organism: Steroidobacteraceae bacterium (assembly GCA_036008385.1). Classification (GTDB taxonomy): domain Bacteria; phylum Pseudomonadota; class Gammaproteobacteria; order Steroidobacterales; family Steroidobacteraceae; genus 13-2-20CM-66-19. The sequence continues at coordinate 43,209 of DASYNX010000061.1, read as the reverse complement.
GATTTTCGACAAGATCCTGGGTTGGTTCGGCTGACACGCGATAGGGGCACAAGCACATGGCAAGGTTGGTCTTGAGCCTGGATGGCCAGGTGATGGCGGAATACAACATGAACAAGGAGCGTTACACCATCGGGCGCCTGCCGGATAACGACATCCGCATCGACAACGCCGCCGTCAGCGGGCATCACTCGCTGATCATCAATATCCTCAACGACTCGTTCCTCGAGGATCTCAACAGCACCAACGGCACCTACGTCAACGGCAAGCTGATCAAGAAGCATGCGCTGCAGCACGGCGACGTGATCACGGTCGGCCACCACCAGCTGCGTTTCGTGGAAGATGACGAGCAGCAGGACGAGTTCGAGAAGACCATGGTGATCCAGCCCTCTGCCCGTCCGGTGGAGAAGCTGCGCGCCGTCACCGATGCCACCGGCGCCGGCCCCTCGGTCACCGGGCGTTCGCGCGTGCTGGCCGAAGGCGCCGCGCTCAAGAAGGCCAAGCTGCAGGTGCTCTCGGGCGCCTTTGCAGGCCGGGAAGTCGAGCTCAGCAAGGCGCTCACCACGCTCGGCCGGCCCGGTGTGCAGGTCGCCGCCATCACGCGCCGCTCCGAGGCGTATTACATCGTGCACGTCGACAGCGGCAAGGACAATGACTTCCCGCTGCTGAACGGTACGCCGATCGGCGCGCAGGCGACCAAGCTGAACGACAACGACGTCATCCAACTTGCCGGCGTCAAGATGGGGTTCTTCGTCAGCTAGAGCGCCGCGGCGCACCGGCGGACCGCCGCGCACGTCACAGACGAGCCGCGCGCGATGCGCGCGCCGGACTACTCGAACGGCACGCGCTGGCTCACGCTGCACAGCAGCTCGTAGGCGATGGTGCCCGCGTGACGCGCCACCTCCTCGACCGGGAGCCCGGCGCCCCACAGCACCACCGGCGTTCCCATCCGCACATCGCTGAGCGCGGACACATCCACGGCGAGCATGTCCATCGACACCCGGCCGGCGAGCGGTGCGCGCTCGCCGCCGATGAGCACCGGCGTGCCGCTCCTCAAGCTCCGGTGCACGCCATCGCCGTAGCCGGCTGCGACGATGGCAATCAGCGAGTCGCGCCCCGCCACCCAGGTGGCGCCGTAGCCGACCGCCTCCCCGGGCGCCACGCGCCGCACGGCGATCACCGAGCTGCGCAGTGTCATCACCGGCCGCAGGCCGAGGCGCTCGGCCGTACAATCCTCGAACGGCGAGGCGCCGTAGAGCGCAAGCCCGGAGCGCACCCAGTGACAGCCCAGGGTCACCGCACCGAACAGCCCGGCGGAGTTGGCGATGCTCACCTCGTAGTCGAGCCCGCGCGTCGCCGCGCGAAAACGCTCGAGCTGCGAGCGCGTTACGGCATCGTCGCGCTCGTTGGCGCAGGAGAGGTGCGTCAGGAGGCGCAGCTCACGCGGTGCGGAGGCGAGAGCGCGGATGCGCGCGAGCGCCGCGGCGAAATCCCCGCAGGCGAAGCCCAAGCGGTTCATGCCGCTGTCGATCTTGAGCCACAGCGCAAAGCGCCCGGCACCGCCCGATCGCTCGAGCAGCTCGATCTGCAGCGGATCGTGCAATACGAGATCGAGCCGCGCCTGCGCGGCCTCCTCGAGCTGCGCGGCGCTGAACACTCCCTCGAGCAGCACGATGCGCGTGCCGATGCCGGCGGCGCGCAATTCCAGCGCTTCCTCGAGTCGCGCCACCGCGAAGGCATCGGCGGCCGCTAGCGCCCGGGCGGCGGGGACCAGCCCGTGGCCATAGGCGTTGGCCTTGACGACCGCGATGACCCTGGCGCGCCCCGCTCGGGCGCGGACTACGCTGAGGTTATGACGCAGGGCTTCGGAGTCGATGACGGCCCGGATGAGCCGGCTCACCGCAGCACGCCCTCCGCATAGGAATTGGGTACGTAGTTGGCGAAGCGCGTGTACTGTCCCTGGAAGGTGAGCAGAAAGGTGCCGATCTCGCCGTTGCGGTGCTTGACGAGATCGATCTCCGCGATGCCTTTCTTGGTGGTGTTGCGATCGTAGACCTCCTCGCGGTAGATGAGGAGGATCATGTCAGCCTCCTGCTCAATGGCGCCTGATTCCCTCAAATCCGACATCACCGGCCTCTTGTGCTCGCGCTGCTCGACCGCGCGATTCAACTGCGACAGCGCAATCACCGGCACCTGCAGCTCTTTCGCCAGCGCCTTCAGCCCCCGCGAGATCTCGGCGATCTCGGTGGCGCGATTCTCCTGCGTGCCCGGTACGTCCATCAGCTGCAGGTAATCGACCACCACCAGGCTCAAGCCATGCTCGCGCTTGACGCGCCGGGCACGCGCCCGCAACTCCGTGGGATTCAGCGCCGGGGTCTCGTCGACGAAGATCTTGGCCTCCGACAGCTGACTGGTCGCGCTCGTGATCCGCACCCAGTCCTCGTCCGAGATCTTGCCGCTGCGCAGGCTGTTGAGCGGCACACCGCCAATCGAGGCGAGCATGCGTGTGATCACCTGCTCGGAGGGCATCTCCATGCTGAAGATCGCCACCGAGGCGCGCGTGCCCGGGTGCACGGCGGCGTATTCGGCCATGTTCACGGCGAGCGTCGTCTTACCCATGGAGGGGCGGCCGGCAACGATCACCAGGTCTCCGGGGCGCAAGCCGCCGGTGAGCTTGTCGAAGTCGGTAAAGCCGGTGGGGAGGCCGCGCAGTTTGTCGGGATTGTTGTGCCACTCGTCGATCTGATCGATGACGCCCGGCAGCAGCGAGCGCACCGCGACCGCCCCCTCGCGCCGGCGGAAGCTCCCCTCGGCAATCTCGAAGACGCGCTGCTCGGCGCGATCGACCAGCGCGCGCGCGCTCTCGCCGTCGTTGTTGAAGACCGCCGTGGCGATGTCGGTACCGGCGCGGATCAGCTGCCGCAGCAGCGAGCGCTCGCGCACGATGTCGGCATAGGCGCGCGCGTTGGCGGCGCTCGGGGTATCGCGCGCGATGGAGCTGAGGTAAGCGAGCCCGCCGGCCTGCTCGAGCTTGCCGGAGCGCTCGAGGTGCTGTGACACCATGACCGCATCGCAGGGCTTGCCTCCCGCGGCGAGCTCGGCGATAGCGGCAAAGATCAGCCGGTGATCGGGACGGTAGAAGTCTTGCTCGGTGACGGCGTCGGCGACGTTGTCCCACGCCGCCGGATCGAGCAGCAGGCCACCGAGCACGGCCTGCTCGGCTTCCACCGAGTGTGGCGGGATCGGCGCGTCGAGCAGCGCAACCGAGCCTGCTCCTTCACGCGCCTTGGCGGAACCGGCCACGAGCTGCCGCGGGTCAGCGCTATTCTTCGGGGACGATCGCCACCTGCAGTGGCACGTCGACGTCGGCGTGCAGGTGCAGGTTGACGGTGTGCTCACCCAGCGCGCGCAGCGGGCCGTGGGGCAGGCGCACCTCGCTGCGCTCGATCTTGAAGCCGACACGCGTGCACGCCTCGGCGATGTCGCTGGTGCCGATCGAGCCGAACAGCTTGCCTTCGGTGCCCGCCTTGGCGGGGATGGTCAGCTTGAAATCCTTGAGCGCCACCGCCCGCTCTGCCGCCGAGGTCAGATGCTCGCGCGCCAGGCGCTCGAGCTCGACGCGGCGCGCCTCGAAACGCGCGATATTCTCGGGCGTGGCGAGCGTCGCCTTACCCTGCGGCAGCAGGAAGTTGCGGCCGAAGCCCGAGCGCACCTTCACGCGATCGCCGATGTTGCCGAGGTTGGCAACCTTCTGCAGCAGAATGACGTCCATCGCGGTCAACCTCAGTGCTGGTCGGTGTAGGGCAGGAGCGCGAGGAAGCGCGCACGCTTGATCGCGACCGCGAGCTGGCGCTGATAGAACGACTTGGTGCCGGTGATGCGGCTCGGAACGATCTTGCCGGTCTCGGTGACGTAGGCCTTGAGCGTCGCGAGATCCTTGTAGTCGATGGTCTTCACCCCTTCGGCGGTGAAGCGGCAGAACTTCTTGCGGCGTGAGAAGCGGCTGCCGCCGCCTCCGCCACCGGGTCCCCGGGACATTGCCATGTGTTGGCTCCTCGAATTGATTCAGGTGTGGCGCAGTGCTCAGGCGCTCTCGCCGGCGACGTTGTCGTCTTCGTCGACGGGCGCGGTGTCATCGCGCGCGCGGTCGCGGCGACGCCCACCGCCCTCGCCCTCCTCGTCGGCCGCTTTCGCCATCGGGGAAGGATCGGTCACGGCGGAGTCCATCTGGACCACCAGGTGGCGCAGCACCGCGTCGCTGAAACGGAAAGCGCCGGTGAGCTCATCGAGCGTCTTCTGGTCAGTCTCGATGTTCATCAGCACGTAGTGCGCCTTGTGCATCTTGGAGAGCGGGTAGGCGAGCTGACGGCGTCCCCAGTCCTCCAAGCGATGCACCTGGCCGCCGCCGGCGGCGATCATGCCCTTGTAGCGCTCGATCATCGCGGGCACCTGCTCGCTCTGATCCGGATGCACCAGGAATACGATCTCGTAATGCCTCATGAATGCTCCTTACGGTTTGAAGCCGCCCGGAGCGAAGGCATAGCCCGGTGCGGCAAGGAGATACGCGCTGCAGGTCGGTCAGACTGTGCGGCCGCCCCCTTCGTCGGAAAAGGGGCGCGCAGCATACTGAAACCGGCCGGCCACCGCAATGGCGAAAACGCGCGCGATGCTTAGGAAACAAGGAGTTGAGGGACGGGCGGCTGCCCCGGCGCTCAGCCGCCCAGGTGCTGCTCCACCTGCTGCCAGGCGAGCTCGGCGGTCGCGCGCGCCAGCGCGCCCGAGGCGCGCGCGTGACCACTGGCGGCGGTGCCCTCCAGCACGCGCTTCATGATCCCCTGGCGGATGCTGGCGATGCGAAACAGGTTGTACGCCATGCAGAACTCCCACACGCGCGGCTCGATGCCGGTGCGACCGGTGCGGCGGCAGTAGCTCGCGACATACTCGGATTCGGTCGGAATGCCGAGCGCGGGCAGATCGACGCCGGCGAGACCGCGGATCTCGCCCGCGCCGACACGCCAGAGCATGACGTGATAGGAGAAGTCGGCGAGCGGATGCCCGAGAGTGGAGAGCTCCCAGTCGACCACCGCGAGCATGCGGGGCGAGTCCGGTGAGAAGATCAGGTTGTCGAGACGGTAGTCGCCGTGCACCAGCGTGGTCTCCTCGCCCGGCGGGATGTTCGCCGGCAGCCAGGCGAGCAGCTTCTCCATCGCCTCGATGCGCTCGGTCTCGGAAGCGCGGTACTGCCGGCTCCAGCGGGCGATCTGGCGCGCGAAGTAGTTGCCGGGCTTGCCGTAGTCGCCGAGCCCGGTGGCCAGGTAGTCGAGCGTGTGCAGCGCCACCATGACGCGATTCATCTCGTCGTAGATTGCCGCGCGCTCGCCGGCGCTCAGGTCCGGGAGCGTCGGATCCCAGAAGTTGCGACCGGCCGCGTAGCCCATGACGTAGAACATGGTGCCGATGACGCGCTCATCCACGCACAGGCACAGCGGCCGCGCCACCGGCACCGCGCTCCCAAAGAGCGCGCGGATGACGCGGAACTCCCGATCCACTGCGTGCGCCGACGGCAGCAGCACACCGGCCGGCTGCTTGCGCAGCACGTAGCGCGCCCCGTCCCCGGCGGTGAGGAGAAAGGTGGGGTTGGACTGCCCGCCGCGGAACTGCTCCACGGTGAGGGGGGGTGAGAAGCCCGCGAGGTGGGCGTCGAGGTAGCGCTCGAGCGCATCGGTGTCGAACCGTTGCCGCTCCGCCACGGGCATAGTGCCGGCGAATTCTGCGCCACTCATCTCAGGCGTACTTCTCGAGCTCCAGCCGGCCGATCTGGTTGCGGTGCACCTCGTCCGGCCCGTCGGCGAGCCGGAGGGCGCGTGCCTGCGCGTAGGCGCTGGCCAGATCGAAGTCCTCGGAGAGGCCGGCGGCGCCGTGCGCCTGGATCGCCCAGTCGATCACCTGGCAGGCGGTGTCGGCGGCGGCGATCTTGATGCCGCCGATCTCGGCGCGCGCGGCCTTGTTGCCCACCGTGTCCATCAGCCACGCCGCCTTGTACACCAGCAGCCGCGCCTGCTCGATGCGGATGCGCGACTCGGCGATGCGCTCGAGCGTCACCGACTGTTCGGCGATCGGCCGGCCGAAGGCGACGCGGCCCTTGACTCGGCGGCACATCTTCTCCAGCGCGCGCTCGGCCACGCCGATGATGCGCATCGCATGGTGGATCCGTCCCGGCCCGAGACGCCCCTGCGCGATCTCGAATCCCCTTCCCTCGCCGAGCAGGAGATTCCCGACCGGCACGCGAACGTTGGTGAACTCGATCTCCATGTGGCCGTGCGGCGCGTCATCGAAGCCGAACACCGGCAGGTGCCGGAGGATGGTGATGCCCGGCGTCTCGCGCGGCACCAGGATCATCGACTGCTGGCGATGCCGGGGCGCGTGCGGGTCGGTCTTGCCCATGAAGATGAACAGCCGGCAGCGCGCGCTGCCTGCGCCGGAGGTCCACCACTTGCGCCCGTTGATGAGGTAGAAGTCGCCGTCGCGCACGATGGAGCTCTCGATGTTGGTGGCATCGCTCGAGGCGACGCGCGGCTCGGTCATGGCGAAGGCGGAGCGGATGCGGCCCGCGAGCAGCGGCTCGAGCCAGGTACGCTTCTGCTCGGGCGTGCCGTAGCGCTCGAGCGTTTCCATGTTGCCGGTATCGGGGGCGGAGCAGTTGAATACCTCGGGCGACCACGGGACGCGCCCCATGAGCTCGCACAGCGGCGCGTATTCGAGGTTGCTGAGACCTGCGCCGTGGGACGAATCCGGCAGGAACAGGTTCCACAACCCGAGCGCGCGGGCCTTCTGTTGCAGCTCCGCGAGCAGCGGCGGCTCCTCCCAGCGGTTGCCGGCCCGATGCTGCGCCTGAAAGCGCGCCTCGTTCGGGTAGATGTGCTCCTCCATGAATGCGCCAAGGCGCGCCAGGTGGTTTCTTGACTTCTCGCTCAGTTGAAAATCCACGGCCCCTCCGCTTACTCCATGAGCAACACGACCTTGCCTTGCACCGCCCGGCCGGTCACCGCCGCGAGCGCCTCGCGAAAGCCCGACAGGATCAGCACCGCTCTCACGACTCCCCTCTCTGGCGCACGGCTTCATAAAGGAGCATCCCCGCCGCCACCGAGACGTTGAGGCTCTCGACCGCGCCGAGCTGCGGCAGTCTCACCATGAAGTCGCAGTTCTGCTGAGTCAGGTGGCGCAGGCCCGTCCCCTCGGCCCCGAGTACCAGCACCGCCGGCCCCGTGAGATCCACCTGGCGCGCGAGCTTCCCGCCCGCCGCGTCCGCACCCACCACCCAAAGACCTGCGCCCTTCAGCAGCTTTAGCGTCCGTACGAGGTTCGTCACGGCTACCACCGGCGTGGTCTCCGCCGCCCCCACCGCCACCTTGCGCACCGTGGGTGTCAGTTGCGCCGCACGATCGCGCGGCACGAGCACCGCGAGGGCTCCGCAGGCATCCGCGGTCCGCAGGCAGGCACCGAGATTGTGTGGATCCTGGACGCCATCGAGCGCCAGCAGCAGCGGCGCCGCGGCGCTCCCGAGCGCCGCCAGCAGCTCGTCCTCACTCCACGGCGGAAGCGGCGTGATGAGCGCCGCCACCCCCTGGTGGGCCACCTCGCCCAGCTGCTGCCGGAGCGAGTGCATGGCGACGCGCTCGACGGGACGCTGGTGGCGGTGCGCGAGCTCTTCGATATCCCGCACGCGCGAGCTCTCACGTCGCTCGGCGAGGCGCACCGCAACGACGCGCGCCGGGTGGCGCTCCAGCAGCACGCGCACTGCGTGCAGTCCGTAGATGGTTTCGGTGGCCTTCATGGCGCGCGGTCGGCTGCCACGGGATGGCGGCTTTACGATCCTGCCGCGATCATGGCGGCTCCGCCAGCGCCAGGTCGATGAGGCCCTCGATGGGATTGACCGCCGTGACGATCACCCGCAGGTGCGTGCCGGTGCGCAGACGCCGCCCGCTGCGGCGGCCGCGCCAGGCGTGGCCGTCCTCCTCCATGATGTACTGGTCATCGCGCAGGTTATCGATGTGCAGCAATCCGTCGACCGCCACGTCCAGGATCTGCACGAAGCAGCCGAATTCGACCACGGTGGTGATCAGTCCCTGGAAGCTCTGCCCGATGCGCTCCTTTAAATAAGTGCATTTCAGGAACCCGGACACGTAGCGGTCGGCCTCGTCAGCGCGCTTCTCGAGCTGCGAGGTGACCACGCCCAGTGAGGCGAGCTCGCCCGCCGCGTAGCGCACCGCTGAGCCGCCCTTGTCCCCGATCAGTGCCTTCAGCGTGCGGTGCACGACGAGGTCCGGGTAGCGGCGGATCGGCGAGGTGAAGTGCGCGTAGTGAGTGAGCGCCAGTCCGAAGTGCCCAATGTTGGTGGGCTGGTAGATCGCCTGGGGCATGGCGCGCACCACCAGCGATTCCACGAAGCTGCGCTCCGAGACATCGCGCACCCGGCGCGCGATCGCCTGCAGATCGCGCGTGCTCACGGTCTTCGGGATACGCGCATCGATTCCGAGCGCGGTCAGTGTCGATGCGAGCCGCTCGAGCTTCTCGTCCTCGGGCACGCCGTGCACCCGGTACAGGGTCGGCATGTGCGCCTTCAAGAGCTCCTGCGCGACCGCGACATTCGCCGTGATCATGCACTCTTCGATGAGCCGGTGCGCGTGGTTGCGGATGCGCAGCTCGACCGCGCGTACCCGCTCGCCGGCGTCGATCACGAACTCCGCCTCCGCGGCGTCGAAATCCAGCGCTCCGCGGTGGCCGCGCGCCTTGTGGAGCGCGCGATAGACATCCACCAGCACCATGAGTCGCTCGAGCAGCGGGCCGAGCTGCGCGCGCGCCGCCGGTCGTCCCTCGAACAACGCCTCATTGGCGAGCGTATAGGTGAGCCGTGCGGCCGAGCGCATCACCGCGGGATAGAAGCGCGCGGTTTTTAACGCACCTCCGCGGGTCACGACCATGTCGGCCGCAAAGCACAGCCGCTCGACGTTCGGGGCGAGCGAGCACAGATGATCCGACAGCGCGGTGGGCAGCATGGGCAATACCCGCGTCGGGAAGTAGACCGACGTGCCCCGCTTCTGCGCTTCCGTGTCGAGCGCGGTGCCCGGCCGCACGTAGTGGCTCACGTCCGCGATCGCCACGATCAGGCGGAAGCCGGCGGCGTGCGGCTCGGCGTAGACCGCATCGTCGAAATCACGGGCGTCTGCGCCGTCGATGGTGACGAGCGGCAGATCGCGCAGATCCACCCGTGCCTCCGCCGCGCGCGGATCGACCCGCTCACCGAAGGCCTGCGCCTCGCGCAGCACGCTGGCGGGAAACTCATTCGGCAGATCAAAGCGCGCAATCGCCGACTCGGTCGCGAGTTCCACCGGGCGGTCAGGGTCGAGGCGCTTCACGACCACGGCCTGGGCGACCGCGGCCGAGCTCGCATGACGTGTGATCCTGGCGATGACCCAATCGCCGGTGTGCGCGCCGTGCAGATCCTGCGGCGCCACCGCACAGCGCAGCTGCAGCCGGCGGTCCGCGGCACTCACCCAGGCGCTGCGCCCCTGCACATCCACCGTGCCGAGGAACGCGCCCACGCCGCGCTCGAGCACCTGCTCGACGACGCCGGACCAGCGATCAGTTGCATCGCGCGCCACTTTGACGCGCAGTCGATCGCCGTGCATGACGCCGCGCATCTGCGGCGGCGGCAGGAATACACTGTCCTTCATCCCCTCGACGCGCAGGAATCCGTAGCCCGCGCGGTTGGCACTCACCGTTCCCTCGACGAGCGAGCCGGGCCGCACAGACGTGCCCGCCGCAGCGGTGTGGGTGCCGCGCGAACGGGACGCTGCGCCCGATGCGCGAGCGCCGCCCGACGCGGCGGATCGTGCGCGCTGCTCACGCACCTTGCCGTCCTCGCGCGTGCGCGCGGCCGCACTGCCACGCCGGTCGCTATGTCCGAACTTTCCTCTGCGTGCCTTCAATTGACAGTCCCCTGACCCGTGCGTACATTGCGCGGCCTTCCTGACGCTGCCCGGGTGGCGGAATTGGTAGACGCACTAGTTTCAGGTACTAGCGGGTAACTCCGTGGAGGTTCGAGTCCTCTCCCGGGCACCAATAAAAACAATAAGTTAGCGTTTATTTCGATTCTCTTTCTGGAGGTGTTTACCGCATCGCCGAAGGGGCTGGTGCGGGGCGAGCGGGGATGCTCGTCGACCGTCCGCGGGTGGGATTCTACCCACTCTTTATAGATGTGGTTGCGCGAAGGTCACCTGTCAGACCGCGTGCCGAGTGAACAGTTCCCCAATGCCCGATTTAAGGATTCATGAAGACTCCCGCCGCCCTGCAACCCCTGATCGATGATGGCGTGATCGACGAAGTCATCCGCTCGCTCAAGAGCGGCAAGGAAGCGACGGTTTATCTGGTGCGCTCGGGGGCGCACACGCGCTGCGCGAAGGTCTATCGGGATATGCGGCAGCGAAGCTTTCAGAAGCGTGCGCGCTACCAGGAAGGCCGCAAGGTACGCGGCAGTCGCCAGGCCCGTGCCATAGCCAAGAGCACCCGTTTTGGGCGCAGGGAGCAGGAAGCTCAGTGGAAGAATGCCGAGGTCGACGCGCTGTACAAACTCGTCGCCGCCGGTGTGCGCGTGCCGAAGCCTTACGGGTATTTCAACGACACTCTGATCATGGAGCTGGTGACCGATGCCGCCGGGGACCCTGCCCCGCGCCTTGGTGAGGTTGATCTGTCGCCTGAGACGGCGCGCGAGTATCACCGCTTCCTCATCCGGCAGATCGTGCACATGTTGAGCATTGGGCTCATCCACGGCGATCTCTCGGAGTTCAACGTGCTGGTCGGGACCGAGGGGCCCGTCATCATCGATCTACCCCAGGCCGTGAATGCGGCGGGTAACAATGGTGCGCTCGCGATGCTCGAGCGTGATGTGAACAACATCCGCGGCACGCTCGGCCGCTTCGCGCCGGAGCTGCTGCAAACCGAGTTTGCGCGCGAGATGTGGGCGCTGTTCGAGCAAGGTGAGCTGACCGCGGACAGCACCCTCAATGGTGTATTCGCGCGAGACGAGACGCCCGCCAATGCCGACGACGTCCTGCTGGCCGTTGAGGATGCACGCGACGAAGCGCTGCGACGAGAGTTGGGGCGAGAAAGCTAGACTCCGGCGGCCTTCGAGACCGAAGAGGCAAGGATCTGCGCGCTCGTGAAGCAAGCGGTGAGCTGAGCCGAACGATGGCGGATGCGGGGACTTTCGTATTCGTCCTCTGCTCGGCTGTTGTGCTCTGTTCGATAGGTTGGGAGCTAGTAGAGTTGTCGCAGGCGCAGTAGGCTCTCCCCAAGTTCCTAAGCGGAGAGGGACCAATGGCGATCAAACGTCCGTCCAAGAGCATGGGTACGCGATTACGTAAGCCGGTAGCCTCAGTTGCCGCGCTCCATGTCGACCTCAGGTTGAAGCAGCAGATGGTTCCAGGGAATCGCTACCTCGGGTGGTTGTGTAAGAACCGGTCATGCGGAGTCGTCATTGCCATTGCACTCCCACCGGCAGGAAGCAAAGTGGCCGTGCCCGAAGTCGACGATCAACTGACGGCGCTCAAGTGCCCCCATTGTGGGGATGAAGACCTGTATCGCTGGAGCGCTCGGAGTGAACACGAATACACTCCGAAAAGCGTGGCAATCTGAACTCGGGCACGCAATCGAATACTTCCCCTTCGAATCAACCGAGCTTCGTGGTCGAGGTCATTCGCGAGGTCTATTCACATAGCAAGCGGTGAGCCACGGCGGGTCACGTGCTGACGCAAACGACCTGACGTGACCTCAGCCTGAAGTGGCGGGTTGGCGGAAGAGTGTCTTTAGTCGGCGACAACACTGGCAATTTGCTGCGCTCCGTTCACAGCACGGCGCATCACGTATCAATGTAGGCCATCTCCGATAGCTTCGATCTGAGCGACGTGTCTAGTCTGTCGCTGTAGCAAAAGGAGGTGCACCGTGAAACGAGCAACATTAGCTTTAGCTGCGCTAGCCGCCGCAACCGTCGCCCTGGCCCAGCAGACAACCCCGCCCCCGGCACAACCGCGGACCAGTACGACACCGCAGGAGCAGACCGCTCCGCCGGCAGACTCGAGCTCACGCATGAGTGACGCCGACAAGCAGGGTCTGATGAACAAGTGCATAACGCAGGTACAAGCCGCCAACCCGGCCGTGCCCGAGAAGGAAATCAGGGCTTACTGCGACAAAGAGATAAATAGCATGGCATCCCCGCGGTAACTGCCTGCAGTAATCGTCACCCGCGCGGCGGCCCCGAACAGGTCCGTCGTGTGGGGGCGAGCGCGCATGGTCGCCGCATTCGACCCTGCACAGGCTTGGATTCTCGCCCAGTGGTTGCCTACGAGCGACAGTTTGACTCGCCATGCTGCCGGAGATTCAATCGCGCGGTCGCCGTGCTTGCTTGTCCGAAAGAGCGATGCGGTAACACCCCGGCTGCCAGGGAGTGGCTGGCCGGGGACCTGCCGCTGACGCTTCTGGCCTCCGGATGCAATTGCTCGAAACCCCTGCGAGGGTGGCGCAAGCCGCAGAGTTGACGCCGGTGCAGGTCGTTGCCCGATTGCTTACCTGGCCGTGCCGGCATTTCTTTCGACTAGACCACTATCGGCGCATGACACGCTGGGAGCACGAGGTTGAGCGCTGCGCCAGCGCGTCAGCGAATACCGGCAGCTTTGCCCGCCGCTGCCGCACGTGCCGCCGGGGCGGCGGCTTACAGACCTGTGCGCCGCGAGTGCCGGAGGATTCCTCCACGAGGCAGGGACGCAATGGCGCACATCTCTCAACTCAAGGGAGTAACCGCTCCGCTGGTGGCGAAGATGCTGACAATCGCCGCGCTCGGACCGCTCGCGAGCGCCCCGCTCCTGAGCACCGCGGCCGAGGCCGTCACGCCGCGTACCGATCCCAAGCCGCAACCTGACCTCTCCGGCCAAGAGCGCACCGGCGTCGCTTCCTTCTACGCCGACCGCTTTGCGGGAAGAAAGATGGCCGACGGCAACAAAATGAACCCGCAGGGCAATAATGCCGCGAGCCGCACACTGCCGCTGGGCACCGTGGCGCAAGTGACCAATCTTGCCACCCGCAAGAGCGCGGTGGTTACCATCCAGGATCGCGGACCATATGTGCACGGGCGGATCGTGGACCTCTCTCCCTCCACGGCACGCAAGATTGGCATCACGCCCAGGATCGGGATCGCCAAAGTCCGCGTAACCCCCATTGTCGTGCCATTACCGGATGGGCGCATCAAACTCGCCGGCGCGGCGCCGAATCCGCCGCCGCGCCGCTCGGCTTCCGCAAGCAGCACTGCGGGCACGACGTTGACCGGCGGCGGCGCGTAGCACCGTGTTCCACGGCGCGAGCACGGCGCACCAAGAAAAAGGGCGGCGTCCCTCGCGGGACGCCGCCCGTTCTTAAAGCACTCGCACAGGGCTTATTCGCTCCACGGAGTGCCGGGCAGCACCGCGGTGCCCTCGATCTGCACACCGTGGAGGCTCGCGGGCGAGAGTCCCAGCGCCTTCAGGATGGTCGGGGCCACCTGCGTGGTCGCCACCGGCACGGTGACCGTGCGGCGCTCGAGCGAGGGGTGCGAGACGAGCAGCATCACGTTGGTGTCATCGTGCGCAAAGCCGCCGTGCTCGGCGTGTTTGGCGGTGCTGCCCGAGTAGGTCACGCCGACATTGGAGGTGACGACGATGTCCGGCGTGCGCGGATCGCGCTTGGGCGGCAGGCCGGGCGCGTTGAAGAGCTGCGTGATGGCCGGGCCGTAGAAGATCTGCCCGACGCCCGCCACGTTGTTGCTGGTCGGCGAGCTCGACTCGATCAGCGCAGCCTCCGTGGCCGCATCGCAGGTCGAGCGCAGCCACAGGAGCGACACGTCATCCTCGGTCGGACCGATCTGGTTGCCGGCGTTGGACTCGGAGTCCGGCAGGCAGCTGTCGATGATCCGCGAGGGTGAGGTGGTGACCGGGCCCGCGGACGTGATCCCGACGTAGCGCGCGGTGTCGATCGGGCTCTGGCCGTGCTTGGCGGTGATGACGATGAGCGTCGAGTCGCGCAGGCCCTGTTTTTGCAGCTCCGCGACGAACTGGCCGATCGTGGCATCGACGTACTGGATCTCATTCACCAGGGCTGGGTTCGGCGTGCCGCTGGCGTCACTGTAACCACCCACGCCCGCGGCGGGCTCGATCAGCTTCTGCCCGACACTCACCGCCTGGAAGTTCATGCCGAAGATGTTCGGCACCGGCGCGCGCGCCGAGCGGTTGTGCTTCCAGCCCTCGATCTGGTTCAGGATGCCGTTGACCTTCAGCTGGTCGTAGCACTGGATGTTGACGAACGAGTTGGTCCAGGCCGTGAGGTCGGCGTTCGGATCCTGCACCTGGTCGCAGTGCACGCCGGTCGGCGTCGCGACCCCGGGCAGTCCCACCACGTTGGAGTTGATCTCCGGGGCATAGAAGTCATCGAGGTTGTGCGGCAGGTTCACCGGCGAGCCACTCTGCGGGCCTGACACCGAGGCGTAGGCCGGATGCTTGTCCGACCAGGCAGCATAGCCGCCGGCCTGATGAATCACGCTGAAAATCGTATTGAGGCGCACGAAGTTCCACGGATACACCGGCGCGCAGCCGTGCGCGGGATCGCGCACCAGCCTCTGCGGATCGATGGAGGCGGCCGTGCCGTCCGTCAGGCCGGCACCCGGGGCGCCGCCGTTCACCAATCCCTGGTCGATATCGATGCCTTCCTCGTAGTCGGTCGTCGTGCCGGGGAAGTGGCCCGGCGTGCAGTTGCCGGCCGAGAGGCCGTTGCCGGTGGTCACGGCGGGCGGTGCCAGCGAGCGGTCATAGGCCACGTCGTAGTACACGCCGAGCGAGCGCGGCAGGCCGCCGCTCACGATGGACATGAGGCCGGGGAAGGAGTCCGACGGACGCGAGGTGTTGGAGTCAAGATAGTCGACGCCGTGCTCGCGCAGCTCCGCGAGGTGCGGGCAGTAGGAGGCGCCGTTGTCGACGGACGCGATCCCGTGCGCGCAGTTGATGAAATCGACCGAGTGCATGCCGTCGATGCTGATCAGGAGCACGTGCTGAATCCCTTCACGATTCAGACTCGGCGCTGCCTGCGCCGTCACGGCAACCGCACTCGCGCCGAGTGCCAGGCCCGCGGCGAGTGCCGCGGTGGTGGGGAAAACGCGCATGACATGGCTCCCTTGTTTACGTTTGGGGAAGCGGGAGGCTAGGGGCGCGCGGTTGCAACTGTATGACGCCCGCAAGCGGCGCAGCACGAGCCGCTGCTCCGCTCGTGCTCGGGGTGCAGAGCGGCTTAGCGAGCGCGTCGGGGAATTAAGGCAGGTTGCTGGGTCTACCGGTGGATCGACATCAACGTCTACCGAAAGTCGACCGGCCGCGCACTGGTCAGCTCTGGTGCAAAGTCTGCTACCCGCGCACCTAAGCTGTGCGGCGCGCGCCCGAGTCGAACTCAGCTCCGCAAACGGAGTCCAAGGTACTAGGAGTCAGGAATTGAGAGAGCCGGCGATCTACCGGCGCTATTTTCTGTGCAACGCGGTGAAGTCGTCTCTGACCCATTTCCCGACCGCCTCGATGGCATGCGTATTGCACTTACCAAGGAGAGGTCCCGATGTACAGCGTTACCGTCCCTGATTCGCCCGCGCAGGGCGTGCTCCCGCCATCGTCAACGCCGGAGACGACAGGACCTGGCATGACCTCCGGCGCGAAACTGCGCAGTAGGTCAGAGGCCACCGCTGGTTACGATGCGGATTTACTAGTGGCGGCGCTTGAGGATATCGAGTCGCGACGGGCGGCGATCGAGTGGTTGCTCGAGGCCGATCTGTTGTGCGTGTGTTTGGTTTGACACCCCGATCGACGTGCGTCGGGTACCGCTCTAAGGCATGGGTCGCTTCTCGGCTAGTGACACGCGACCACCGAGCGGGTGATTGAATCCCCGTCGTTTTCGCCTAGTCCCGCCGGTCGGAAGCGGACGTAGCGTCACCGCGCTCTCAGGTCCCAGCGCCCTGAAGAAGGCTCGGTTCGCAAGAGCGTATTCGCCCGCCGCCTGGTAGCACTCACCCGCCCGCTGATAGGCGCCTAGCAAGGCCCTGAATCCTGCCTGCCCAAACATCCCGATTCCCTCGTTGTCCAGCAGCCAAAGCTGCTACGGCGGGGAACACGGGCGTTTACTGAGGTGAAACGCTGCATGAATGAGATGCGGATTGTTCGACATGTCATCCTCAAATACGGTCCACGCTTCGTATCGATCACTGTGAAATATAGCGAGGTTGAACCGTGACTCAGAAGGACATTCGTGTCGGAATCGTCGGTGCAAAAGCCAAAGCAGGCTGGGCGAAGATGTCGCACGTTCCAGCAATCCGCGGTCTTCCCGGCCTGAAGCTCGCGGCTGTGGCAACGCGCAACGAGCAGGTTGCACGGGAAGCCGCTGCAGCCTTCGGTGCCGATCGCTGGTTTTCCGACCCCTTCGCGATGATCTGCGATGATCAGATTGATGTCATAACGATCGCCGTCAAGGTGCCCGAACACCACGACCTCGTTATGGCCGCGCTGGCTGCTGGCAAAGCGGTCTACTGCGAGGCGCCTCTCGGACGCACCGTAGCGGAGGCCGAAGCGATGGCAAGGGCGGCCGGTTCACTGCATACCGCGATCGGATTGCAGGGTCGTTTGAATCCAGCCGTACGACGCGCGGCCCAGTTGGTTGCCTCCGGAAAGATTGGACGGCCACTGAACGCGAGAATCGTCTCCACCAGCAGCGGCTTCGGGCCGGAAATGCATTCCACGCGTGACTTTTTCAATCACACATCGTCCGGTGCCAACCTGCTGACGATCACTGCGGGGCATACACTCGATGTGGTGGAAGTGGTCCTCGGGGATGTCGTCGAGGTTGATGCTCGGACGGAGATTTTATGGCCGGCTGTCAGATTGACGGACCTCGGCGAGGAGAGCTTGCGTCATACTCCCGATCAGGTCGCCGTCCTCGGAAAGACGCGTTCCGGCGCTGTATTCACAGCCGACATTAACGCTGGTGTAGCGCCGGAGAATGTTCGATTCAGCTTCGAAATCAGGGGGTCTGAGGGGTGGCTCAGCCTGAACGATGATCACCCCTACGGCTTCCAGGCGGGGGATCCCAAGCTAACCTCGAACGTCGCTTTTGAGAAGGTCGCGGTCTCGGGTGGGCTTACGGGTGCGGCGATCAACGTGGGAGAGGTCTACGCTCATCTCGTCCGCGATGTGCATGCGGGCACTTACAGTACACCCAGCTTTGACCACGCACTTCACAACTCCCGTCTCATCGAGGCTATAAGGCGCGCCTCCGCACGAGGTGAGCGGCAGAAAGTCTGCTAATCGCTGCAGGCTACAACGGAAACCCGTCGCTCAGGTCGCCGAGATTCCCAAGTGTGGCACGTTACCTCATAACGTAGCCGCGGCTTTGGAAGCAAGTGGCCTCGGCGCGTAAGTAGTCCGCTCGTTTGCCGGGCACCGCCTCAGGCGGTACACCGCCGTTATCTTTGGTCGGGTCGAAGCCAGTCTGATCGACAGCAAGGATGTCGCACTCGTAGCGATCCCTCGCCTGCTGCGCGTAGGAGACTCCATTCAGCGGCTCGACAATCCAATCGCCATCGGGCCCCGCGTGCACCGTCCCCATGGGTTGCACGGCGCTCGCTAGCGTTGTGCTGGTTGCATCCCGCTGCACGTCGACGGACACCAACCGTGCGTCCTTGCGCATCGAATTGACCACCTCACGACAGCCTGCTTCCGGGCCGGGGCCGGTGAGATCGAGTGCGATGACGGAGCCGTTATCGGGGTCCCGCCGCTGCATGGTCAGCCGGTAATCGGGGTGGTTGCCGAGGAGCGAGCTGACGAAGCCGGAATCGTGCGGGTCGGGCACGGCTGGCGCCAGCTCGACGCGTAGGCGCATGTCGCACGGTGCGACCGGCGCTGCCTGCGCGGTGCTGTCCGCCTGCGCAACGGGCAGCACCTCGAGCACGGCGATCAAAAGCGCCGCGGCGAGAGTGAATCGTAGATACCCTTTCATGAGCCTCTCCTCATACTCTTCATCAGCCGCTGCTCGCCGATCGACCTCGGCCGTTGAGCAAAAGTGTGCCCAGGGCGAGTGAATGCGGCATTTCCACTACGGGGCGCTTTATTTCGACAGAAACGGAATGGAACCGAGACGCGCAGTCAGAAGTCCGTAGCTGCCGCCTGCGGCACGACAGACTTTCTCGACCAACACCTCGGTCGCCGCGTCCGCGGAAATTCCCGTAAGGACCGCGGGCAGATGTGCGCGCTCGAAGAGGTTCGACCGACAGCTCGCGCGAAGCGCGGCATCATCGCCGTTTGCCATGCGCGAGCCGCCGGTCGAGAACAGATGCTTCGTTACCTCCTGACCTTGGACTCATCGAATCAATCCTCGACGGCGGGCCTGGCACGAGCACGTTGGAAACTCGCCTCGCCGATCCAAGCACGAACGAGCTCTCGCCGTCCGCCTGAACCTCGATCACTCCTCGTGACTCCCCGAAGAGCGCGATCTGCTCCCGGAAGACGGGGCCGTCTTCCAACCGCGCGCTGCCACGGTCGACTGCGAGCCAGGTAACGTTGTGGCCCTGCGGCGGCACGTAACGCCAACATTGCCCGTCTCTCAGCCGTACATGGAAGTAGTTAATGTTCGGCGGAGCATGGGCAAGAGGGCTGCGCGCACGACCCAATTCCCCAAGGATGACCCTGGCGGGCCCTTCCTCCTGCACTTCTTGCGGCCCGACGCACTGACTCTCGCCAGCGGAGACCGCCAGCAACGAGGACACGTCAACCCAAAGCTGAAATCCTCGGAGCGGCTCGCCTGTGGCGCGGCCACCGGTATGCCATACGACCTCGCCCGGCGTCGTCCATTTGAATCCGCCGGCCGCAACTACCCCCTTGTTGCCGGATGCATCCTCGAATGCCAGTGCGCCACTCAGTACGAGCGTTAGAGTGGCAATGCCAGGAAGAGCGCCAACAACGGTCCGTGTCCCCGGCGGTTGCTCAGAGTAACCGAGGAACACGAAAGGCTGGGTCAACTCACCGATGTCCCACGGCGTGATGAGTCGTGTAATCGGGCCGTGCCGGCGACCGCTCCGCAGCAGTGCGATCCGGCGCGACCCGGTCGCGACCCGGGACGGAGACGGTCTGCCCGGTGAGCGCTCGAGCCCACCCGGAGCAGTCAGAAACGTCATGCCGAACATCCCGGACCTCCTGATAGCGGGTAACGCAGATTCCCCGGGGCGCGGAGCTCGCCGGCTGCCACCATGACCACGGAGGCCAGGCTCCGGCATATTCGACGGTTCATGCCAGTGCTCCTTTCCATTCGGTGACGTCCACTGCGGACGATGCGTTCTGTGGGACCACGCTATAAGGCGGGCGTGAGGAGAACAATCGATCTGCGGTAAATGCAGCGTTTCACGCAGACAGAAGATGGGCGTCGCGCAGTACGAGCTCACGATTCAGACCGCCTTCCGCGAGGTGTCCGACGCCCTGAGCGCCCGGGGTTCTTATATGGACCAGCGCCCGCGCGGCGCCGGTTGGCAGCAGCATACGGTCGCAGCCCGTTAAGACCGCGACGGTAGGGATCGAGTTCTCTATGGGGCATCGATTCGAGGCATCGGCTGGACACTTCACTACCGGGAAACGCTTCATCAACTCTTCGTGGCTCGCCCCGGTCATCGTCCCTCGCTACGCTTTCAACATGTTCGGAGCAACCGAAGGAACTCGTCACGGAGCGAAACATGACTGACCGGAACCGCAGCTTCGGCGCCGCTTTAGGGGTCATCGTTGTGCTGATTGCAGTGGCTGCCCTCGCCGCGATGCTGGCCCCCTGAGAATCCCGACCGAGGCCCGCAAAGCATCCTCCTGACGTACACTATGCGGGTGGACACGCTGACCAGCATCAGGGTATTCCGGCAGGTCGTCGAGTCGGGAAGTTTCGTTGCTGCGGCCGATCGCATGGACCTCTCCACCGCGATGGTCAGCAAACACGTGGCGTACGTGGAAAAGCGACTCGGGGTCCGACTGCTGAATCGCAACAGTCGCACGCTCAGCCTGACGGAAGCGGGCGGCGTGTACTTCGAGCGCTGCAAGACCATCCTGGATGACCTGGAAGCCACGGAGCTGGAACTGGGGTCCCTCGGTACTGCGCCCCGCGGCACCGTGCGCGTCACGTGTCCCAGCTGGTTCGCGCGGCAACTCCTGGCAGATAATCTTGCTGAGTTCCGTCGCCGCTACCCGGAGATCGTGGTCGATGTGTCGTTCGAAGACCGGCGCGTCGATCTCGTGGAAGAAGGTTACGATCTTGCCCTGCGCGTGACGCGTGAGAGCTCGCTTGCGCCGGGTCTCATCGCCCGGCCGCTGCGGTCAGTGCCCTTCTTCGTCGCGGCGTCACGCGAATATCTGAAGGCTCATGGCGCGCCCAAGTCCCCGGAGGAGCTCGCCCACCACGATTTCGTGGCGGTCGGTAATATCGATGCCCTCTCATTGACGGGCCCCGAGGGAAAGATTGAAGTTCCGCTCCGCGTCGTCATGCGCTACCGCTCGGTAGGCGGCGTGGCACACGCCGCCGCCGCCGGCATCGGTCTTGCGCCGTTGCCGGACATACTCTTCGAAGAACCGGAGTTCAAGGGAGTCTTGACGCCCGTGCTCACGGACTATCCCGTGCAGGGGCCGACGCTGTATATCGTGTACGTCAGCCGCCGGTACGTACCCCTCAAGATCCGCGCCTTCATCGATTTTCTGACGGAACTGAACGCCAGGACTCCGGTGCGCAAACTGGCAGCGGTCCGGTGATTCACGACGGCTGAACGCCACTCCGCTGGCGGTCGAGGACGCTCGGGAAGAGGCTCTGCGACGCGAGCTGGGACGAGAA
Organism: Steroidobacteraceae bacterium; assembly: GCA_036008385.1. GTDB lineage: Bacteria > Pseudomonadota > Gammaproteobacteria > Steroidobacterales > Steroidobacteraceae > 13-2-20CM-66-19. Next base: position 22,251 of record DASYNX010000061.1, on the reverse strand, counting down.
AGCTAGAGCGCGGGTCACGAGCCCGCTGATATCCGTTCTCACCGGGTTTCCGCCGACTCGGCGCGCTCCTCCACAGGTCCCATTTGCCGGCTTAGGCTGAGAGCGCAATTGATGAGGCCCACATGGCTATAGGCCTGTGGGAAATTGCCCAGCATGCGGCCCGTCAGCGGGTCAAGCTCTTCAGCGAGAAGTCCGACGTCGTTACATCGCGAGAGCAAGCGCTCAAAGAGCCTGCGAGCTTCGGCGCGACGGTCCTGCAGGACGTAGTTCTGGATGAGCCAGAAGCTGCACGCCAGAAAGGCGCCCTCACCCGGCGGAAGTCCGTCGCCGGGATCCTCGGTTTCATAACGCCGCACGAATTCGCCACCGATCACGAGTTTCTTTTCGATTGCCTTCACGGTTCCCCGCACACGCGGATCGGATGCCGGAAGAAAGCCGACCAGCGGGATCAGCAGCAGGCTTGCGTCGAGTCGCCGAGACCCGTAGGCCTGCACGAAGCTGTCCAAGTCACGGTCGAAGCCGTGTTCACAGACCTCCGCATGAATCTCATCAGCGATCGCTTTCCAGCGCTGCCCCGGGTCATTGAACGTTCGACTTTCGAGCTCGCTCGCTGCGCGATCGAATGCGACCCAAGCCATGACCTTGGAGTGAACGAAGTGCTGCCGTTCGCCGCGCACTTCCCAGATGCCGTCGTCCGGCTGCCGCCAGGCCGTCGTTAGATATTCCAGCACGACCGGACGGAGGGTTCGGGAACGCTCAGGTGGCTGCATGCCTGCTTTCAGCGCCTGAGACATGGCATCGAAGACCTCACCGAAGACATCAAGTTGCAGCTGCTCATGTGCCGCGTTTCCAATCCGGACCGGTGCAGAATTCTCGTACCCGGGCAGCCAGGGAATAACCGACTCTGGCAGCCACCGCTCTCCGCCCAGTCCGTAGGCAATCTGCACCTGGCGCGGACTGCCCGCGATAGCTCTGATGAGCCAGTCTCGCCAAGCTCGGGCTTCGTCGTAGTAGCCCAGGTGCATGAAGGCGAGGAGTGTGAACGTGGCATCACGCAGCCAGCAATATCGGTAGTCCCAGTTCCTCACACCGCCCAGATGCTCTGGCAAGGATGTCGTGGCCGCAGCGAGGATCCCACCCGTCGGAGTGTAAGTAAGCGCTTTCAGCGTCATGAGTGATCGTTTCACGGCTTCGGTCCACGGCCCTACCTCAGGACACCGATCACTCCAGCGTCGCCAGGACGCTTGCGTGCGTTCGAGCGCGTCAGAGGCATCGATCGGCGCTGGCGGATCCTGAAAGGAGGATCCGTAGGAGAGGACGAAAGGAACGCACTCGCCGGCAGCGACGCTGAATTCGCCGACTGTCTGCAGGTCCTCGCCACGGAGCGCGGCCGGGCTGCGCAATACCAGCCGCTCAGGTCCGGCGATCGCATTGACTGCGCCGTCCTCGAGGCGATCGACCCAGGGAACCGTCGCGCCGTAGTTCAACCGCATCACGAGCTCAGTGCGCAGCGCTACTCGTCCGCGACGGCCGAACACGATCCGCACCAGATGGGAGCCCTCCGTCGTGGGCATGAAATCGATCACGGCCGCCCGACCGGTATCTGTTTCAAATTCGGTCTCGAGAACGAGGGTGCCGGGAAGATAACGGCGAGCCACTTGAAGCGGCGTCTGTTCTGGTGCAATCAGCCACCGTCCGTTTTCTTCGGTTCCAAGTAGCGCGGCAAAGCATGCTGCCGAGTCGAAGCGCGGCCAGCACAGCCAGTCAATGGAGCCGTCGCGACCGACCAGAGCGGCCGTCCTGCAGTCGCCGATCATCGCGTAGTCTTCGATCCGCAGCGCCACGCCACCTCCTACCGAGCCTGCTCAGGCTTTGGCTCCGCCTTAATACCCCCGAGGAGCCCCGCGGCTATTTTCAATACCGACACCGGCGGAGAATAATAGTAGAAAGAAGCTTAGCCGTGCGCGCCCAGGGTCGGCCGCGCTTACTGGCGAGTCGTCATACAGGCCCTCAGGGCGGTCGTCTGCCGTTCCCAATGTCGCGCGTCGCCACCGCGCAGTTGTGACGGTACTGCATCTTGCCTTTCATCCGCTCAGTCCGTGGCGGAGTGTTCCGCTCTGACGGCGGAAGGCATCGACAATGGCAGACGTCACAACTCGTATCCGGGCCGAGCGTCGCAGATCCTGATGAACAACCAGCCACGCGGCTGCGGAGCGCTGCCGGTTCATCAGGCCAGATACGCGCGAGATCGGCGCACTCGTCACCGAGCAAGCAAGCCAGCTCAGCGATTCCGACACCCTGGGCTGCGGCTTGGAGCTGAATGAGGGGGCTGTCGCATCGTACCGCAACCCGTGCGCCTTCGAGCGCCTCGCCCATAAAGAACGGGCCCGTCGCCGCCGGCGCTCCAGTGAAGGTGATGAGGTCGTATCCGGCAAGACCCGCTCCTCGCTTCGGCGCTCCGCACCGGGCGAGATAGCGGTGCGAGGCGTAGAGCGAATAACGCTGCATGCGTTCAGGTTCCTCGGATTGGCATTTGTGATCCCGGGCGTTGTGTCTTCAGAGTTACCCGCCGCATTTGCTCAACCAGTAGCCTACGGTGATCTATTGACCGCCATTCTGGCTTTGCTCGCCCTGGCTGCCCTGCGAACTCGTAGTGGGACAACGGTGACCTGGGTTTTCAATACCTTCGGAACGGCGGACCTGCTCTTCGGCTTTTACCTGGGAAGCCGCATATCACTCCCAGCTACCCCAGGCTTGCTAGGCGCTGGCTATTTTATCGTGGCTGCCTACGTGCCTCTCCTTCTCATAACTCATGGCTTGGCGTTTCGAATACTGTTGCGAACGAAGGTCGTCGTGCCGTCACGAAACAAACTAAGTACCGCTTGATGTCATGCTGGTCCAGCCGCTGAATTGAGCCGCGGCAAATCGGCGGCAGCGCTGCGCGCACGACGTTCGATCTCCGTTGGCCTAGGTGTGTCCCGGACACGCAGGAGCAGAGACGGCCGCGTCTGCGCTCGCGCTGCGCTATTGCGCCTAGTAGACCTGCCGCTAGAATTGGGCGCCGAAGGTTAGGAGAACGCTCAACAATAATCAGAGGAGGAGCGGAGCTTGCTGCACTACCTATGGATGTTCATCGTCGGGATCGTCACCGGCGCCATCGCGAAGCTCATCTAGCCCGCTCCCGGCACATGGGAATCATCATGACCGGCATCGTCGGTATAGTCGGGTCCTTCGTTGGAGGATACATCGCGCGGCTGTTCAACAAGCCTGTGCAGGGCGCCCCGGTCCACCGGGCGGGAATCATTCTGTCGGTAGTGGGTGCGTTGATCGTGCTGTTTATCGACGACAAGCTAGTCAATTGATCAGTAGTGCTTTGCAGCAAGACTGCACACGATGTAGCAATCCTGGTGTTGGGACACAGATTATGAAAATCTTTACGGCGGCGTTGCTTGCGTTGGCCTCAATTGGTGCCGCGCACGCGCAAGACTCATCTACCGCAGGTCACGATTGGAGCGGTTTTTACGCCGGTGGGAACCTGGGCGGAGCGTGGAGTACCACGTGCAACACCTGGACGGCGTACAACCCGGTCGTTGCCAATAGCGTGGCGTTTAACAATCGAGACTGTCCGAACAACGGACAGTTCGTCGGCGGCGCGCAGATCGGCTACAACTTCCAGTACCAGCAGTGGGTCTGGGGCTTTGGAGCTGATTACGACTTCTGGAGTGCTAAGAACCGCAACAAGTCGTTTACCTGCACCGGCGCGTGTCCCTTCCCCCAGGGCACATACAACTTTTCCAGCAAGCCCAACCCGAACGGCTTTGCTATCCTGGGTCCAAAAGTCGGCTACGCGATCGATAATTGGCTGCCCTACCTCAGGGCAGGTGGTGTTTTCAGCAGCGGATCACATGACGTTTCGGCAAGTTACACTCCGGCCGTTGGTAGTCCTGTCGGTCCGGCTAGCTTCGCTGGGAGCAAAAACTCTAAATCCAGCGGCTGGGGGGTTGGCGCCGGCGTCCAGTACGCGTTGGCGGATCATTGGTGGATAGGAGCCGAGTATACGTATGTGAATCTCGGCAAGGGCTCCAACAGCGTAGCCAGCTGCAGCAGCACGGTTGCTAGTGCGTGCAGTGCATTCATCAACAGTGGGCTCTCGCTTGACAACACCCATAACAGCTTCACCGCGAGCGTCGTTCGGTTGGAAATCAACTATCAGTTTGGCGACCAGCCGAAGCCCGCTGTTGTAGCCGCCGCGCCACCACCCCCACCGCCACCCCCGCCACCGCCGCCGCCCCCACCCCCGCCGCCGGCACCTGCGGCGCTGTGCCCGAATACGCCGCCGGGCGTTGCGGTCGATCAGTACGGCTGCCCATGTGATATGACCCAGGAAGTCCACTTCGCGACGAATTCGGCGGTGCTGACGGACCAGGACAAGGCACTACTCGATAAGATGATTGCGACCCTGAAGCGCCTTAACTTCGTCGACGGTGAGGTCGATGGTTACACCGACTCGACCGGCACCGCGCACTACAACCAGGGTTTGTCGGAGCGCCGCGCGCAGGCCGTCGCGGACTACCTGACAAGCAATGGCATCGGCGTGCACCGCCTGACAGTGAAAGGGTACGGCGCCGACAATCCGGTGGCGGACAATAAGACTGCGGAAGGCCGCGCACATAACCGCCGCGTGGTCATACACCGCACCGCTTGTGGCAAATGAGATCGAAGAGGGATGCACCGTCCGGGCAGGCCTGATTGCCGTAAGGGGCCAGCCGGTCCGGCCCGCGAATTTGGGGGAGCGTCGCGCGAACTCGCTCGCGGTCGTGGGAGCGCAAGGACCGACCGCCTTATCCGTCGGATAGCCTTCCCCGTCCCGCAGGGCGGTCGAGCGGATTCTCCTCTCCCACTACGCGAGGGCAGTCATCTCGGCCGCACTGAGTCTGACACTGCCTGCTGAGATGTCTTCCTCCAGGTGCGCAACCGAAGATGTGCCCGGAATCGGCAGTATCATCGGTGATTTAGCGAGCAGCCACGCGATGGCGATCTGGACAACGCTCACACCGTGGGCGCTCGCGAGAGCGTCCAAGTCGCCTTTGCCGTGGGTCACCGCTTGCGCGGAACCTCCGATCGGCGCCCAGGGAATGAACACCAGGCCGTCGCGTGTGCAGGTATCGAGCACATCCGCCGACTTGCGCTGAGCGAAGTTGTAGCGGTTCTGCACCGACGCGATGCGCGCCACACGTTGCGCCCGTGTGAGCTCATCGAGCTGGACGTTCGAGACGCCGATGTGACGGATCTTGCCCTCCTTCTGCAGCTCGGCCAGCGCGCCGATCGAATCCTCGAGCGGAACGCCCTCGTCAGGGACGTGCAATTGATACAGATCGATGCACTCGAGCTTGAGACGTTTTAGGCTCCCTTCGCACGCCTCGCGCAGGTGCTCGGGGCGCCCATCCGCCACCCATTCGGGAGCGCTCGGACGCACGATACCCCCCTTGGTCGCGATCACCAGCCCACGCGGATACGGATGCAAAGCCTCGCAGATGAGCCGCTCGTTGATCTCCGGCCCGTAGGCGTCTGCCGTATCGATGAAGTTGACGCCGAGCCCCACCGCGCGGCGCAGCACCCGCCGCGCCTCAGCGCCATCGGTCGGCTCGCCCCACACGTGTTCGCCGCCCGCGATACGCATGGCGCCGAACCCGAGCCGGTTTACCGTGAGGTCGCCGCCGATCCGGACGGTCCCCGCGGCCGACGCGTCTGGCCTCTTAGTACCGCCGCTTCCACGCCCATAAGCCGCCAGCGTGGCCACGCATGCCGCGCTGCTCACCAGCGCCTGCCTGCGGGTCAATTCCCATCGGTCCATCGCGATCCCCTTCTGGTGTCAAAGTGCTTCTGAGCAGCTCGGCCCTGGACCCGGTAGTTGCCTCATCCGGGAAAGTGCGTGCTCAATAATCTCGTCTCAAGATCAGGGTAAGTCAGGCCAGGATTGTGAGCCCGGCAGAAGCCATCAAGCCACGTTCCCTGTTGGGAAAACGGCTTGCGTTGACAGTGCACAACGAGCAGATCGCGGAACTCCATATTGAAAGAACCCCGCGGGAAGGTCTTAACCACGGCGCGAACACGCTCTGTGCGCAATAAGCTGAGCTGTGAGGCGAATACATCCGCGCCTGCTCCACTACCGACGAGGCCAACCTGAGGTGCCTGATGATCGATGAGCGGTGAAGTGTGCAGTGCAATGGCGTTCCAAACGAGCTCAGCTCGCGCCTCTGTCGCGCCGCGCGAAGCAAGGAACTCTTTAGCGGCATTCGCTCCATCTACCTCAAAGGTATGGTCCGGCGTCGTGTACAGCGACGTCAGCCCGAGATCGTGCAACGCTGCCGCAACAAAGATCATCTCCTGGTCATAGCTTACATTGTTCACCTCGGCCAACATGGCGCCGAATAAGTAGGTTCGCATGCAATGTCTGAACAGGGACCCCGGAGAGGCTGCCCGGGCGAGGTCAACCGCGGCTTGCGCAAGCAACGTGTCCGGCAAGCGGACACCGGCTACTTCCTTGGGCAAGGCAAACGCAGGCTGCTCCGCAGTCAGTGCGAGCATCGGCGCGCTGACACAGACAGTTGCGCCATTCACTACTCCGAGCAGGAAATACCGCCGTCCCTGGTCAGTAGCCAGGCTTGCGCAGGTGGGCAAATTCCCTCTCGACATCACATGTCCCCCACAACGCCACAGGCCCGCGCTTCCCCTTGCGATTCGGATGCCTGGGCCACTCCGGTTGCGGGGTATGCTCGCGAAGTGTCCGCCATGAATCAAGATTGCGAGCCCTGCCAATTCCGAAATCGTCGGATTTGTGACCGATGAAGGCGGGACAACATCCGCCATTGTGGCGCGCCGCAGGCGGTGCGCCGGACCGTGCCGTCGTCTCGACGAGTCGCACCGGCAGCTCGACTCGGGACCTGTACTGAGAGCAATATTCAATTGATGAGATGTAATCCAGCAGACGTCCTGAATCGTCGCGTTTGCGTCATTGCGGCCTGCGGCCGGGTCGGCTGCAATTGTGATACCTGAGGCTGGCGCCGGCGCGGCTATACCAGACGCAGACAATAGCTCGAGCCGGAGTGAGGCATGCTGTGACACGGGTGGTCGGCATCATTGGCTATCCGGGGGTCGTGGCCCTCGACGTTGTCGGGCCGTTCGACGCATTCGCGATCGCTGCGGAGGTGGCACGCGGCGTGACGCCCGCTTATCGGTGTCTGCTGCTCGGCCCACGAGACGAGCCATTCGTAGCCGAGTCCGGTCTGCGCTTCGCTCCTGACCACGCACTGGCGCACGCCCCTGCCCAGCTGGACACATTGATCGTCGCCGGCGGCGGTGGAGCGCTCGATCCCGCGATCAGTGCTCCCATTGCCGCTTGGCTGAAAGGCCACGCGGCCCGGTGTCGGCGTGTTGCCAGTGTATGCATCGGTATCTATCCGCTGGCGGCGACTGGCCTGCTGGACGGGCGACGCGTCGCCACGCACTGGCGCTTTGCTCAGGACGTCGCGCGACGCTTTCCGGCGCTGCGCGTCGACCCGGATGCCATCTTCGTGAAAAGCGGGCCTTTTTGGACCTCGGCCGGAGTGACGGCCGGCATCGATCTCGCGTTGGCCATGATCGAGGCCGATCACGGGCCGGAACTCGCGCTCACCGTCGCGCGCGAGATGGTCGTTTACCTGAAGCGCGCCGGCGGGCAGGCGCAGTACTCCGCGCCTCTTAAGTTCCAGACTGCGGGACGCAATCGGCTGAGCGAGCTCATCGCGTGGATCAGCGCGCACCCGGCGGAGGATCTCTCGGTAGCGGCGCTGGCGGCTCGATCGTGTGTCACTCCGCGCCACCTGACACGCAAGTTCGTGAAGGCCTTCGGACTTCCGCCGGGGCGCGTGGCTGAGATGCTGCGACTCGATGAGGCGTGCCGGCGTCTCATCACCACGCAAAGTTCCGTCGCACGCATCGCCGAGTCGGTCGGCTTCCGCAGCGCAGACGTCTTCCGCCGCGCCTTCGAGCGTCGTTTCAACACTACGCCACGCCAATATCGCGAGCGCTTCCGCACGAGCGAAATCAACCGCGCCCCCGGCCATGCGCCGCACATCAATCATGGGCCGAGCGCGCCCCGATCTGCAGGCCTCGGTTAAGCGCTCAACGCCACAGATGCGGGGCGGCCGTCTGGCCGCCGGTGCAGCGGCCGGGCGGGAGCGCCGCTCTCTCTGTGTAACCCGCATACAACCTGTTCCAATGTTCCGCTCCCCTTGGTCTTCGTAGTCCCACTGCGACTGACGGACCTTGGACAGCGCGAGATGCGGGGTCACCTCGTGCGGCGCGGCAACATGCTCTTTTGGCGCAGAGGCGCTGTGATACGCGCAGCTTTCTCATGAATCCTTCCAGAGCTGCCCGATAGGAAGACTTGTCGCGTCACCCAACAGGCGACCCCCCCTCCATCCTCCTAGACTTCACTGGTAAGCCGACGAACCAGAGCCGGAACTCCCAAAGCGCATTCCAGTGCGCCCCGGTCCCATCCAGCCAGGTCGGCAGCAGCTCCGTAGGTGCTCGACAGGAAATCCAGCAATAATGCGTCTGGGTCCGCCGAGTGCCGAACCAGATCGTATGGCAGGATAAATTCCCCGAGCGCTTGATCGAAGCGGGCACCCTCGGTCACGGATCGAAGGCGAAAGCCCGGCGGCTCAGGATAGGCATACGAATAGAATGCAGCCTGTGGATAGGCGTCGTTGCCGGGCCAGAACCCGGCGCTGCTGACCTCGTGGGAGTACGCTTCCCGCACTACGGCATCAGGAAGTCCGGGCACACCGCCTGGGTGCAGCGGCGCGCGTCGCCCCGAAAACCGTGTAACCGCCAGATCGAAACTGCCCCAAAAGAAATGGACGGGGCTCACCTTTCCCAAGAAGCCGCTTCGGAATAGCTTAAGGGCCCGGTCGACTTGTATGAGAGCGCGCCAGAACCGATGGGCAGCAGCGGCGTCATAGACTGCATGGCTCCGGTCCTCGGAGAAGCGGATTGGGCTAGGCACCTCGTTCGGCATATCGTAAATGTTGACTTCAATGCCAATCCCATTCAGTAGATCGATCGTTTGGCCATAAAATTCAGCAACCGATTGTGCCTTCAGCGGGAGTGTCCGCTTCTCGCCCCAACTGGTTCGAGCTACCAGGTGCTGGGTGACAAAGTCGAACTCGATTTCCAGAATCTCCCGGTGCACGTGGATCGGTGACGTACTCAGCCCTCGTGCGCTGACGTAAAGCGGCACTTGCCAGCTGTGATTGAGCCAAGGCGTGAGGGTTAGTCGAATTTTCCCTACGATCTGCGTCCATAGCTGCAAGGTTAGGGCTGTATCACGCCAGCCAACGTAAGAGAGGTCGGGCCAAGCTGGGCCGCTGTACATAATTCCTCCGCGTCAATCCTACGCCGACCAAGACCCCAGCAACCGTTTGGGTTCGGTGTCAACAGTTGCTGGAACACGACGCCCCTTCTTTTTAGTTATCAATAGCTTTTATCGATGACCTTTATTGTACGGTGCCGCTTGGTCCCGGACCTGCACGCTGGTGCCCGTCGGACGAACTGGGCACAAACAAAAACAATAAGTTAGCGCTTATTTCGATTCTCTTTCTGGAGGTGTTTACCGCATCGCCGAAAGGGCTGACGCGGGGCGAGCGGGGATGCTCGTCGAATGTGCGCGGGTGAGATTCTGCCCACTCTTTATATGTCGTTGCGCGAAGATCACTTGTCAGACCTGCGGCTTCACAGGCGAGGGCCATGTGTCGCCGACGTTATGGCATTACTTCAATGCTGCAGCTGAGAAGTTCACCCGGATCGGCGCTTTGGCCGACGTGGATCTCAAACTGCCCCGGTTCCAGAACGAGATCGAGATCCGCACCGACGAACGCCAGCGCGGCGACCGGCAACTGCCAGGTCAGGCTGCCGTCCTCTCCGGGCCCGAGCGCGATTCTGCGCACACCCTTAAGTTCCAGGACGGGGCGGGAGATACTCGCTGTGGGATCGCGCACGAACAGGAACACTGTCGCCTCGCCGGCGATAGCACTCTCGTTGTGTACCGCAACGGACACGTCGATGCTCTCAGCCGCTTTGACAATGCGGGGAGCGCACCGCAGGTTGTGCAGTGTGAAGGAGCTGTAGGATAGGCCGTGGCCGAAGGGAAATTGCGGCGTCGCCGAAACATCGAGGTAAGAGCTGCTGAGGCGCTCGCCGACCTTTGCCGGTCGGCCGGTCGGCCGTTGGCCATAAAAGATCGGCACCTGTCCGCCGTGGCGCGGCCAGGTCACCGGCAATTTCCCTGCAGGGTTGGACTTCCCGATCAGGACATCGGCGATGGCATTGCCGGCTTCGCTGCCGAGAAACCAGGTGGCGAGAACGGCGTCCGCGCGCTCGAAGAGCCATGGTAGCGCGAGCGGGCGGCCCGTGGTCAGTAGCACGATCACGCGCTTACCGACCGCAAGAGCCGCCTCCGCGAGTGCCTGCTGACATCCCGGCAAGCCCAGATCCGCGCGGCTCCCGGCCTCTCCACTCATCGCAGGATCCTCACCGAGGCAGAGGATCACCAGCTCGGCCGCGCGGCAGAGCTCGATGGCGGATGAAACGCCGCTTGAGTCCGGATGGCTCGTATCGGTGCCCGGCAGGCTGTCGATGCGGCAGCGGGGCAAGGCGTCCTTGAGTCCCGCGAGTATGCTCACGGTGTCTTCGGCGCGCCCAGCGGACGGCCACGGTCCCAACATCTCGCCCGACGCTGACGCCAGCGGACCGATGACGGCGATACGCCGGGCATGCGGCGACATGGGCAATATGTTCCCGCGATGGGTCAGCAGCACGATGGCGCGTCGGGCCACCTCGCGTGCCAGTTGGCGCGCGGCCGCTGTTGCGCGTCCGGCCGCGCCGCGCCCGTAGGGATCATCAAAGAGGCCGAGGCGCTCCTTCAGCCTGAGCACTCGCAACACGCTGGCATGAAGCTCCGTCGTGCTGATCAGACCGCGCTCCAATGCTTCGGGCAATCCCTGCGCATACGCATCGCTGGCCATGTCGATATCAACCCCCGCCTTCAGGGCGAGTGCGGCGGCCTCGGCGGTGTCGGTCGCCACGCCGTGGTTGCGCAGCTCCGCGATCGCGTTGTAGTCGCTGATCACGACACCGTCGAATGCGCGCCGACCGCGCAGCCAGCCCTGCAGGAGCGGCGCGTTGGCGGTCATCGGCACGCCGGCGATATCGATGAAAGCGGGCATGATCGCTGCTGTGCCAGCCGCTACGGCGGCCGCAAACGGCGGCAGATGAATCTCGTGCAATGTGCGCTCGGAGACATCGACCGAGGCATACTCCCGGCCGGCAGTCACCGCACCGTAGCCGCACAAATGCTTGGCCGTCGCCGCGAGGCTGGAGATGACACGCAGGTCGCTTCCCTGGAAGCCGCGGGTCTTGGCCGCGGCGAACTCCGATGCTACCCAAGGGTCTTCGCCCGGACTCTCGACGATCCGTCCCCAGCGTGGATCGCGCGCGACGTCCACCATGGGCGCGAACGTCAAGGCAATGCCATCGGCGGCAGCCTCTTCTGCCGCCGCACGCGCCGTTCTCACCCAGGTGTCAGGATCGAACACACAGGCTTCTGCCAGCGGTACCGGGAAAATCGTGCGATGACCGTGGATGACATCGAGACCGACTAGCAACGGAATGCCGAGGCGGGAACTCTCCACGGCGAGGCGCTGCAGGGCGTGCACCTCTGCGCCGCCCCACACGTTCAGCACGTTGCCGATATCCCCGCTGCGAATGCCCTCCTCCAGCTCGCGCCGCGCGCCGGGACCTGTGACCGCGCGGGACGCTGCGGCCATGCTGAGCTGCCCGATCTTCTCCCGGAGTGTCATCGTGGCGAGCAACCGATCGATGCGTCCCATACTGTTGCCTTGCGCTAAGCTCACGTGGCTCAGGAATGTCCGTGGTGACTGCTCCCGCCCGGATCGTTCAATCTGGTGGAGCCGGAACGGATCGATACGATGACGCAACCACCGAGCGAGTCCTCCTCTGGCACCGACGGCGCAGGCGTCCCGACCGCTAAAGCCCCCGGCCGAGACACCCCCGCCCCAGTTGCCCTCACCAAGGATAGCCTCTTCACCGAGGTTGCGCGGATGGTCGCTGCGTTCTGGGCTTCACGCGAGCGCAATCAGCTGCTGATACTCGCCACGGGTCTCGTGGTGGTCGTCGCCGCGACGGCCTACATGCAGATCCGGCTCAATGCCTGGAATCAACCGTTCTACAATGCGCTGACGCACAAGGACATGCCGGCGTTCATCAAACAACTGGAGGTGTTCGCCGAATTGGCCGCCATCCTGCTGGTGCTCAATGTCAGCCAGGTGTGGCTCAATCAGACCTTCCGCGTCGTGCTGCGTCAGGGCCTGGTTCACGACCTACTCAACGAGTGGCTCAAGCCGCTGCGGGCCTTCCGCCTCTCGAATGCGGGTGTCATCGGACAGAACCCTGACCAGCGCCTGCATGCGGATGCGCAGCATCTCACCGACCTGATGACTGATCTGGGCATCGGGCTGTTGCAGGCGACGCTGCTCCTGCTGTCCTTCATTGGCGTGCTGTGGGTGTCCTCCCGGAACATGATCCTGCCCTTCGGTGGCCAGCGCTTCCACGTGCCTGGCTACATGGTGTGGTGTGCGCTGTTCTATGCCGGTACGGCATCGCTCTTGAGCTGGCTGGTCGGTCGTCCACTCATCGCACTCGACTCCGAGCGCTATGCGCGCGAGGCGAACCTGCGTTTTGCGCTGGTGCGTGCCAACCAGGAGATCGAAGGTATTACGATCTACGGCGGTGAAGCCGATGAGAAGGCGCACCTCAACCACGTGTTCGACAGCGTTCTCGAGATGTTACGACGCATCATCGGTGCGATGACGCGGCTCACCTGGATCACGGCCGGCTATGGCTGGTTCACGATCGTTGCGCCGATCCTGGTCGCCGCACCGAGCTACCTTACGGGTGAGATGAGCTTCGGTGAGCTGATGCTGGTGGTCGGCGCCTTCAACCAGGTACAGACCTCGCTGCGATGGTTCGTGGACAATTTCTCCGGCATCGCGGACTGGCGGGCTACGTTGCTGCGGGTGGCGAGCTTCCGCGGCGCACTAGTCACCATGGATCGCTTCGATGAGGGTGCCAGCCGCATCGATCTGAGGGAAACCGAGAGTCCCGCGATCCGCCTCGACGACCTGCAGGTCGCTGCGCCGGCAGGTGCGATCCGGTTGAGCGAGAGGCTGGTGGACCTCGAGCCGGGGGAGCGAGTCCTCATCACGGGAGAGCGTGGGGCGGAGCGGCTTCTCCTGTTCCGGGCAATCATCGGGATCTGGCCCTGGGGCAGCGGTCGCATCACACGCCCCGCGCGGGCGTCTATGATGTTTCTGCCGGCGCGCGCCTACGTACCGCCCGGAACCTTGCGCAGCGCGCTTTGCTATCCATGCGCGACCCACGACTTTGACGACGCCGCCACCGCGCGGGCGCTGGCAAGCGTTGGCCTGGAACGGCTGCAGCCGCTGCTCGACACCACGGAGCAATGGGACCAGCGACTGAACGAGGACGAGAAGCAGTGTCTCGCGATCGCCCGCGTCATATTGCAACGACCGCAGTGGGTAGTCCTGAACGGAGCATTCGAGCTGCTCGATCCCGTCTCGCGCCGGCGCACCGAGGCGCTCTTTACCGGCGAACTTGCCAATATCGGCCTCATCGATATCGGCAGGAACGACGATCCCGCAGCGTTCTTCGTGCGGCGAGTGCAGCTCCTGACAGATCCGCAGGGCCCCACCTTCAGCCCGGGAGACCGACTCGCAACCGCTACGCCGTAGTAGGTCCACTACCATGCCAGCTCCAAAAGACGCATCCCGTTCGGCCGCCGAAAATCGCGCTCATCCGCTTTCCGACGAGCCGCTTCTCGATCTGGTCCAACGACAGACGTTCCGCTACTTCTGGGAGGGGGCCCACCCGGTCAGCGGCCTGGCACTCGATCGCTGTCACCGGCGCGCCGATGAACCGGGAACCCCCGTCTCCATCGGCGGCTCGGGCTTCGGTGCCATGGCGCTGATCGTCGCCTGCGAGCGGGCGTGGGTGAGCCGCGAGCAGGCGCTGGCGCGCCTGGGCGTAATGCTCGATTGCCTCGAGAAAGCTACCTGCTATCACGGCATGTATCCGCACTTCATGCGCGGCGACACGGGCGCCACCGTCCCCTTCAGCCGCAAGGACGATGGTGCCGATCTCGTGGAGAGCTCGTTTCTGTTTCAGGGACTTCTGTGCGTGCGCGCCTATTTCGATCGCGACGTGCCGGAGGAGGTGCGCCTGCGCGAGCGCATCACCTGGCTGTGGCGCGAGGCGGAATGGAACTGGTACATCCAGGGCGGACGCCGGGTGCTGACCTGGCACTGGAGTCCCACCAATGGATTCGCACTGAACCACGAGATTCGCGGCTGGAACGAATGTCTCATCACCTATGTGCTGGCGGCCAGTGCGCCGCGTTATGCCGTGGCCGCGGAGGTCTATCACGACGGTTGGGCAATGAGCCGTGACTTCATCAACCGGCGCCCCTTCGAGGGTGTGGAGCTGCCGCTCGGGCCTGCCTGGGGCGGGCCGCTGTTCTTTGCGCATTTCTCTTTCTGCGGTCTCGATCCACGTGGGCTGAGTGACCGGTATGCCGATTACTTCCAGCAGAACGTCAATCACACGCGCATCAACTACGCGTACTGCGTGCGCAATCCGCACCGCTACAAGGGGTACGGATCCGACTGCTGGGGCCTGAGCGCTGGCGATACCCCTGGCGGCTTTGCCGCGCACGCGCCCGATATTGATCGCGGCGTCATCACTCCCGCGGCCGCCCTGGCGAGCTTCCCCTATGCACCCCGGGAGGCCATGGCGGCGCTGCGGCACTTCTACCAGGATCTCGGTGACCGGATCTGGGGGCGTTTTGGTTTCGTGGACGGCTTCAGTGAGCAGCAAGAATGGTATGCCGACAGTTTTCTTGCGATCAACCAGGGCCCGATCATCGTGATGATCGAGAACCACCGCAGCGGACTGCTTTGGAAGCTGTTCATGGGCATCCCGGAAATCCAGGCGGGGCTCAAGATGCTCGGTTTCCGCAGCCCGCATTTCGCGTGAGCGCATCTGGGCTGGATGAATGGATCGCCGCAGAGGCGCGCCTCGCCACGGCAAGGATGCTGGGTGCCATCTCCGCGACCCATCTGGTCACCGAGCGCCCCGGCTTCGGGCAGCGGGTCACTCCGCACCCAGGATCAGTGCTCGCCTCCCCCGTGCCGGCCCACTATGACCCGGACCCGGACTACTTCTTCCACTGGTACCGGGATTCGGCCATCGTCATCGACGCCCTGCGTGTGGCGCTCGCTGCTGGCTACACCGATCCTTCCGCAGTCGCGCGTTTCCGCGAGTTCGTGCAGTTCAGCCTCTCGCTGCAGGCTCTCGACGGGCAGGAGTTCCTGCGGCGCG
Organism: Steroidobacteraceae bacterium; assembly: GCA_036008385.1. Taxonomy (GTDB): domain Bacteria; phylum Pseudomonadota; class Gammaproteobacteria; order Steroidobacterales; family Steroidobacteraceae; genus 13-2-20CM-66-19. The sequence continues at coordinate 6,735 of DASYNX010000061.1, read as the reverse complement.
GCGACTTCAGGGCGAAGGTACAGCCTGCTTTCCTCAAGTACGTGCGGCCGGACGCCGAGATCGCCGCGTTATCGGGAGAAGCCGTGCTGGCGGACGTGCGCGTCAACGCTGACGGCACGCCGGATTTCATCCGCTGGTCCCGGCCACAGACCGATGGGCCGGCGCTGCGCTGCCTTGCCCTCATGTGTTGGTGGCGGCAGTTCCCGGAGCTGCAGCAGGATCCGACGCTCCGGGCGGCGCTGAGCGAGGTCATCAGCACCGACTACGCCTTTACGCTTTCCTACGTGCGCAAGCCATGCAGCGACGTCTGGGAAGAGGAAAGCGGCTATCACTACTACACGCAGCTGGTGCAAGCGGAGGCGTTGGCGCGCGCCGCCGAATGGCTCGCTGAGAGCGGGCAGGCCGCCCGCGCCCGCGCCGGCCGTCTCGCGGCGGAGCAGACGCTTGCGCGCCTCGATGGCTTCTGGAACGCGCCCGCCGGGTTCTACCGCTCGCGCATCGCTGCAGGATCAGGCGACCCGGCGAGAGCTCTCGATATCGCGGTCGTTCTCGCGGTGCTTCATGCGGGGCGCACGGGCGTCAGACACAGCGTGCTCGACCCCAGGGCACAGGCGACCCTCACCGTCCTGGAGGAGCTTTTCGAAACAGAGTACGCCATCAACCGCGAGCGCCCGCGAGGCCGGGGACCCGCGATGGGCCGCTACGCGCATGACCGCTACTACAGTGGCGGCGCCTGGTATCTCGCCACCCTCGCCGCCGCGGAATTCTATTTCAGGCTGGCGCAGGCGCTCGGCAGCGGGGCGGGAATGGCCGTCGTACCGGCCAACGCGCGTTTTCGGCAGCGCCTCGGCGCCACCGAACCGGTGGCCGACGGCGCCGAACTCGCGCGGCTCGCCCTCGAGCGCGGCGATGCCATCATGCGTACGGTGCAGGCCTTCACACCCGAGAGTGGTGAGCTCTCGGAGCAGTTCGATCAGACCACCGGCGCGCAGACCTCCGCGAAGCATCTCTCGTGGAGCTACGCCGCCTTCATCACTACAGCCGCGCGCCGGGCGCAGGCCTCGCGCTCCATTCGAGCCGCAGACGTCGCAACGAAGCCGGCAGGCACGGCCTGACGACACGCGTGCCGAACTGCCGCCGCAAGCCGAACGCATGGGCGATGAGCACATTTACATAGAGGCCCGGTCCGCTCGAATAGATGCGCCAGCCGCCATCAACCGCGATTGTCCCGTCGCGGACCCGTGCCCACTCGGCACTCGCCTGATAGCGGTCCCGGAAGGCCGCGTCGCTGCTGCTGAAGTAGGCATTGCGCTGGCGGAGCGATGCCTGGGGCAGCCGATCCGTTACGGCGATCGGATTGACGAGCAACAGCGCCTCCCACATCTCCTGCGCCTCACCGAGAACGGCCATGGCCTGGGCGTAACGCAGATGCGCATGCGTGTACATGAGCCCAATCTCGCGACCGAAGAATGCCGCGGATTCGGCTCGTTGAAACAGGGTCTGCGGGCCGCCGCGGTAGGCGAGCGGCCGGTCCATCAGACGCACGCCATCGGGAAAGCGCAGATGTTGGCGGATGAGACCGAGGTGGTGTTGCGCCTGCTCCGCAGTAAAGAGCGCACCCAAAATGGCCTGTGTCATGGGCAGCAGCGAATAGCTGACCCCCGTCCGACGGTCAGCCGGATGGAGCAGCAGTTCGGGCAACCCACCCGCCGGGCTGAATTCACCGTAGCCCGCCACCGTGCCGTCGCGGACCAGGAAGCGGTTGAAATCCTCGCGCATCGACGCGGCCAGACGCTCCTCGGCGGACCCGTCGGAGCGTCCGCTGCGTCGCAGAATCTCTGCGTAGCGGCACAGCTGCTCGTAAAGCAGTGCGACCGTCCAGCTGCTCACCAGCCAGTCCCGTTTGGCGAGATCGACCGGTTGAAGGGAATCGTTCCAGTCGCCGTTGCCATAGCGGATCAAACTCGTGCCGGGCACGAAGCTCTGCCGGACCGTCGCAATCAGCTTATCAATGTGGGTCGAGATGGGATCGGCAGCGGCGCTCCGCTCCAGGTCGTCCTCGCGCCGCCAGGGCACCGGTTCGGCGAGGACGGCGAAGTCGCCGGTCGCTTCCACATAGTCACATAAGGCCTTCAGCGGCCAGACGATTACGTCGCCGTGCGCCTCGCGGTCCTGGATGGCCGAGTAAGGTTCGAGCATAAACCATTGTGGCCAGTCGCCACGCTGCGCGTACTGCTGGGCAAAAACAATGCGCAGAATTGCCTTGGCCTCATCGTCGCGCTCGAGCGCCAGGAGCAATTCCATCGGACCCTGGCAGACATCACGGGTACCCCACGCGCCGCCGGTGTACTGCTCGAGGCCGTGCGGCACGGCGAGATGCACCATCGCATCGTGCACCAGCCAGGGGAAACTCGCGTCGATCGCGCTGACCGCGGCATCAGTGTCCGGACTTCCGATGCGGACGCTCCGCGTAACCCTGCTCCAGTGGCCGAGCGCCTGAGCCTGCATCGCCGCGTCCTCGATTCGGCTGGCGTACTTCGCCGCGAGCCGTTCGGCGTGCGCCGGATCGGTAAGCGAGCCCACCACAGCAAAAAGGAGCTCGTTGGTCGGCGCCGTCTGCAGGACCGCGTACGCGCCGGTGCGTAGTTTACGGTCGCCGTAAAGTAGCTCGTCACTCCCGATGGCCTCGACGCTCTGCGGTGTGCTCGTCACGAGGTGATAGACCGCCTGGGGATAGCGCTGGCTCCACATGCCTCCCGGCTCTGGCCGGAAGCTGAACCGCTTTTGGGCGGCGTCGATCAGCAGCTGCGCGGCGTGCGCGAACTCCTGCTCGCCGAGAACCAGATGACCGAAAACGAGGAATCGGCACGGCGGGCCGTCGACGGCCGCGCGCCACTGCACTGCCGGTTCATCGCCGGACACCACCGCTGAGACGGTGATGGTTCGGGCGGCGAGCGCGTAGATCCAGCGGCAATCCGCGAGGCCGATCTCGAAGACCGAAGGCACCGTCAGCAATCGCCAGCCATCGCCGACTTCCACCAGCATGCGCAGCCCGCTGCCGCGCATTAGGTTGTAGGGATCGCGCGAGACAGACCAGAGGCGGTGAAACGAGGTGTTGCCGAGGGTGAGCTGCGCACCGAACACGCCGTGCATCCAGCACGTGAGGCAGAGCGTGCGTTCATCGGGCAGCATGTGGCGGCCGCTGAACAGCATCGCGCCATGGCCGCGCAGGACGTTGCGCTCCTTGTCGCGCAGGATGACGTGACGGCTGTCGGGTCCTGCGGCGGTGAAGAAGGACAACAGCCCTCCTTCGATGCGCTCGACGTGCGTCTGCTCGGGGTAACGTTCGCGCAACGCCGTCTCCCCCAGAGCATCGGCGATCGCGCAGCGAGCCTCCAGCAGGCAGTTGCGTGGCGGCGAAGACAGTCGGATCCTGCTCCGTGTTTGTCCCGCGCGGGCGGGTGCTGCCTCATCGATCAGCCCAAGGTCGGCGTCACCGGAAGCGCTCGGATGGTCGGCGCGGTAAATGCCAAAGAAGGTCCACGACGCCGTGGCACCCGGGGCGAGTGCAACCGCCGCGGACTGGAGCGCGGCACATGCGGTCTCGTGCTGCAAGCGGATCGAGGCGAGGTTCGTCCCGAAGGGAATGGCGAACTGATCGGCATCACGGTGGGCCGGTCCCATCAGCTGCCGGAAGTCGGTCGCAAAGCCCGCCGCACCTTCGATACAACCGTGCGCGACCCACGGATGCCTGCCGTCCTGCGCCAGATTTTGCCGCCCCATCAGGACGTGACCCATCTTGGAGTGCCGGGCGACATGATGGTCGAGGTACTGGCTCGCGTACGCCTCGTTGTTCATCAGGAACCCCGGTTCGCCGAGGCCGAGATCCTGGATGAAGATCGTGTCGCACGCCAGTGCGTCCTCGCGCCCGTTGCGTACCTGCACACGCCATAGCCAGAGATTCTCATCCGCATCTAGCTGCAGGGTGACCTGATGCTCAACACCGCCCATGCCCCCGTCCCAGAGGAAGCGCTCGGCTGTCGCCCCGACACGGCAGCGCGCCTCGGCGCCGGCGATCGGCCGAATCACTGGCTCGCGGCCGCCGGTGCGCAGACAAAGGCGGCCCAAGCTGCCGGCGAGCGGCGAACCCAGCGCGCGGTTGACCATGATCCGGCGGCCCTCCTGCAGGTGCTCCATGGCGAAGACTGTGCCATTGGGCAGAATGCTGATCTGGAAGCCGGTCTTGTTGCTGAGACGCCTGAGCCCGAGATCGTCCGGGCGTGGTGTCCTCAGGAGTTGCGTCTGCGCACGCGCCACGGACATTTTCTTCGGGGTCGGGGTCTGCTTCGACCGGTCCGCCCCTCATCCGCTAGTGCCCTGAGCCTCAATGGAGACGTGGTTCCATCTCTCCCACGTGTCGATCCGCTTCGCGTATTCCGCACGCATCATCGGTAACCCCACAGACCCAAAGAAGATGCGCAGTGGCGGCTCCGCCGCGTCGACGACTTTCAGGATGGCGGGGCCTGTTGCATTTGGATCGCCCGGCACATTGTGGCTGCGGAAGGCCTCAATCGCCGCATGTGCAGCGTCGTACGCCGGCAGAGGCGTGGCGCGCTTGGCCGAAGGTCCACTCCAATCGGTGGCGAAGCCGCTCGGCTCAACGAGCGTCACCTTGATACCGAAGCCGGCCACCTCGGCAGCGAGTGCTTGGCTGAACCCCTCGAGCCCCCATTTTGAGGCGTGATAGAGGCCAATGGTTGGAAAGGAATTGACCCCACCGATCGAGGAGACCTGAATGATGTGGCCCGAGCCCTGCGCACGCAGGATCGGTAAGGCCGCCTGGGTGACCCATAGCGCGCCGAAGAGGTTGGTTTCGATCTCCTCCCTAGCCTCCGCCTCGCTGACCTCCTCGATCGCGCCGAAGAGTCCGTAGCCGGCGTTATTGACCACCACGTCGAGACGGCCGAAGCGCTCGTGCGCCTCGCTGACCGCAGCGTGGACCGCAGCCTTGTCGGTGACATCCAAAGTGATCGCCGCGATACGCTCGCCATAGCGCTCAACCAGGGGAGCCAGGGTTTTCACGCTGCGTGCCGTAGCGGCGACCCGGTCGCCGCGCGCAAGCGCGGCCCCCGCCCAAACGCGTCCAAAACCCTTCGAGGTACCCGTAATGAACCAGACTTTGCTTGCCATAGCATCGCTCCCGCTCTAATACCTAAAATGATCTGCCTTCGCTTGTCTGGGCATGCGCCTGAATACATGACGCTGTCGAGTTGGGCCGAGCATTGCAGTCACTTGAGTCCGTAGACGACCATTTCCGCGTTGACCTTTGCCGTTGGCCAGATCGGAGAGGTCATACCTGCCGCGACGGCAATGCGCTGCGCCCCTGACGGCGTCGCATAGCTGACAATTCCCCCGCCCACTGCGCCGCTGGTTTGGGTGTGCCACACCGTGGCACCCGTCAAAGCGTTGAACGCGTAGACATTACCCAGCATGTCAGCCGCAAACACCACACCGCCCGCGGTGGGGGTAACGCCACCGAGTACCGGCGCAGGGAGCTTGCGCTTCCAGGCGACCTTGCCACGATCAGCGTCGATGGCTGTTATCCATCCGGCCCATCGGCCGGGCGGATCCAACTCGCCAAACGGCTCCTTTCCGTCAGCTCCGCCCCATGGCTGCCCGGACTTGCCAGCCTTGATCGCATCATCGGACGCGAGCTTCACCGTGGTGCACCAATCCACCGCACCTACATACACCAAGTTCGTTTGCGGGGAGTAGCTCGCGCCGTTCCACTCAGTCCCACCCTGAGTACCCGGGCAGAAGCGCGTGTTGCTGCTCGCGGACAGTGGTGCTTGCACATTCTCGACGGTCGTTGTGGGTACGTTCCACAGGTGTCTTCCGGTCGCCGTGTCAATGCCGTACACGTGCCCGTTCTTAATCGCCTCGGCCGCAATCTTGACCCCGCCACGCGTGGTAAACACGGCTGGCGCTGCCGACACGTCCCAATCGTGATAGTCACGTTGCACCAGAGGATAGGTCATCCTCACTGCGCCAGTTTTGGCATCGAGCGCGATGAGTGTGCCCGCGTACGGGTTGACCCCCGGGCGCAGTTCGCGCGCGAAGTCAGGCCCCGGATTTCCAGCGGGTACATAGAGTGTGGCGGATGCGGGATCCAGCGAATAGCTGGTCCATGTAGCGCCCCCCGTAATGGGCACGTCTGCGGCATTGCCCCAGCCAGCGGAGGGCATCGCCGGCGCCGGCGCGTGTGGGCCATAGCTCTGATCCCCACCTTGGCGAGGCACGAGGTACTGTTCCCATACGACCTCGCCCGTCGTAGCGTTCAGTGCGTACATGCGTCCCTTGACGCCTTTGTTGTCGCCGCCCGCGTTACCTGCAAACACGAGTCCCTGCCACGCGATCAATGCGGCCGGGACCGTCTCCCCCAACGCCGGATTGGCGATCCTCACCTCCCAGATGCGCTTGCCGCTTGAAGCGTCGTACGCGAGAACACGTCCGTCCTGCGTGCCGCGGAAGACGCGACCATCGGCGACCGCGGCACCACGGTTGACCTTGAGCGGCCCCGCCGCCGTGTAGGCTTCAGTGGTGCGCCATTTCGGTGCGCACGTTGCTCCGTCGATCGCGATCGTATCGAAGTCAGTCGTGACGAAAATCGTGTCGTCGATTACAACTGGACCCGTCTGAAAACTGCTTTGTCGACCCAAGTCGTAGCTGCAGATT
>DASYNX010000060.1:0-1722 GCA_036008385.1 Steroidobacteraceae bacterium | reverse complement strand
ACCATAGGCCACCGCACCCTACGGCAGCCCATCCAGGTTTCCTCGAAGAGTCATGACTGATCACGGCATCACGTATCGCGATGCGGGCGTCGACATCGACGCCGGCGATGAACTCGTCGAACTCATCAAGCCGCTGGTGCGCCGCGCGCAGCGCCGCGAGGTGCTCGCCGGCATCGGCGGCTTCGGCGCGCTGGTGGAGCTGCCGGCCGGATACCAGCGTCCCGTGCTGGTCGCGGGCACCGATGGGGTGGGCACGAAACTGCGGCTCGCGATCGACACCGGGCGCCATGACACGATCGGGATCGACCTTGTGGCGATGTGCGCCAACGACGTGGTCGTGCAAGGGGCCGAACCGCTTTTCTTCCTCGACTACTACGCCACCGGCAAGCTGCAGGTCGGCGTGGCCGAGGCGGTCGTGCGCGGCATCGTCGAGGGCTGCGTGCAGGCGGGAGCGGCGCTGGTGGGGGGCGAGACGGCGGAGATGCCGGGCATGTACCAGGGCGAGGATTACGATCTGGCCGGGTTCTGCGTCGGCGTGGTCGAGAAGGACGCGATCATCGATGGCTCGAAGGTCGCCGCGGGCGATGCGATCATCGGTCTTGACTCCTCGGGCGCGCACTCGAACGGCTATTCACTGATCCGCAAACTCCTCGCCACGGCCGACGCCACTCCGGCGACGCTGCTCGACGGGCGCAGCCTCTTTGACCGGCTGCTCGCCCCGACCCGCATCTATGTGAAGCCGCTGCTCGCGCTCATGCGCGCGCTGCCGGTGCACGGTCTGGCTCACATCACCGGCGGCGGACTCACCGATAACATCCCGCGGGTGCTGCCCGCGGGACTGGAAGCGGTGCTCGAGCGGCGCCGCTGGCCGCGCGACCCGCTGTTTGACTGGCTGCAGCACATCGCGCGGGTGGATGCTGCCGAGATGTACCGTACTTTCAACTGTGGCATCGGCATGGTGGTCATCGTCGCTGCCGAGCGCGCCGCCGCCGCGGTGCAATTGCTGAACGCGCACGGGGCGGGCGCGCAGCTCATCGGCGAGGTGCGTGCCGGCAGCCGCGGCGTGCTCATCGAAGAATGAGCGCCGGCACCCCGCTGCGGCTGACCATCCTGATCTCCGGCCGCGGCTCTAACATGACCGCGATTGCGCGCGCCTGCCTGGCGGGCGAGATCAATGCCCGAGTGGTCAGCGTCATCTCCGATCGCACCGATGCTGCGGGGCTGCTCGCCGCGCGCGACCTCGGCGCCGCCACGGCCACGGTGCTGCGTGAGCCGGGCACGTCAGTTGCAGTTTTCGAGCGCGAGCTCACCGCATCGATCGACGCCTCGCAGCCACAGGTGATCGTGCTCGCAGGCTTCATGCGCATCCTGTCGACTGCCTTCGTCGAGCACTATCTGGGTCGGATGCTGAACATCCATCCGTCGCTGCTGCCCGCGTACCGGGGGCTGCACACCCACCGGCGCGTGCTGGCGGACGGTGCCGGCGAGCACGGTGCCAGCGTGCACTTCGTCACGCCCGAGCTTGACAGCGGCCCCATCGTGCTGCAGTCCAAGGTGGCAGTACGAGCGGCCGACACCGAGGCCACGCTCGCCGCGCGCGTGCTGGCCACCGAACACATCATCTATCCGCGGGTCTTATCCTGGATCGCGCAGCAGCGCCTGACGTGGCACGATGGCGCGGCGTGGCTTGATGGCGCGCGCCTTGAGACACCGATCGTGGAG
>DASYNX010000059.1:0-9447 GCA_036008385.1 Steroidobacteraceae bacterium | reverse complement strand
GATCCGGTGACCACGACCTCCTGGATGGGCGCGGCCGCGGCCGCAGGCGCCGGTGCCGGTGCTTCCTGTGCATGCAGCGCGGAGACCCCGGCTGCAGCCGTCGCGGTCGCCAGTGCAAAGCGTACCGCCTGTTGCAAGCTGCGACTTTTCGCCATGTTTGATTCCTCTGAATGAATTCGCGATTTGTATTGAGAAGCAGTCGCCGCACCCCGCCTGTCCCCTTACTTCGCTGTTCCCTCGGGGCGCCGGACGACTTGGGGCCGCATTATTAGCACGCTGTCGCGATGTTGCCAACCCGCCTCCCCGGGTACAACGCTTTCACCCCGGCTTTTCAGAGTCGGCAGGACCTGCGACAGCGGGTTGTTGCTGATTCGCTACAGGCGTGGAACGCCGGCCATCGGACCGGCGGCCGGCGCGACGGGGTGGCTGAGAGGCCTCTCAGGTGAACCAGCAGTTGGTGGCAACGGTGATGCGGGTGTCCCGGCCGTAGAACGGCGCGACTTCGTGGAAGGCGAACGAGGGAAAAACGATCAGCTGGCCTTCCTCGAGGCGGATCTCGCTGCAGCCGAGCGCGTACGCCGGCCGCAACCGCCGGTTGGCGATGTCCAGGTAAGCACCCGCCCCGGAACGGGTGTCCAGGAAGCGCAGCACGCCGCTGGCGGGGTGGTCGGGAGTTCGCTCCCCCGCGCGCACACAGTACACGGCCGACCAGGAGGCGAGCGGGTGATTGTGGGCCACGAAGGAGCCCGCATAGCGGGTGACGTGGAACCAGGTGTGATTGTGGATCTGCAGGCGAGCGAGCTCCCCGGGCTGCAGGTCGGACGCCTCCAGGACGGTCTGCGCTACGCTGTCGAGCATGAAGCGGCGCAGCTCCTGGACGCACGCCTCGGGCCAGCGGAACAGGTTGAAGCGGCTCTCGAACATCTCCGGCTGTGGAATGTGTGTGGGCGTGGGATTGCGGTACTCCTCCGTCTCGCGAGCCAGGAACAGCGCTTCGAGCTCCCGGTTCAGCTGCCGGCAGTCCCCGAGGCGCGCCTCGCCGAAGGGCACGGCGAAGGCCGACCGGATGCGCAGCGGCGTGTTCACCATGGCGGCATCGCCACCTGCCCGCCATGGGCGAACCGCAACCGTGCGGTGACCAGCAGGAGCTCGGCGTCCGCGCGGTTCAGCGCGATCTCGTGCAGGATCGAGGCGGGGAAAACCGCCATGTGGCCCGGCATGAGCCGCCAGACGTAGTGCGCGCTGCTGAACGGCTCACGCAGGCGGAAGTTAGCCGAATCGATGAACATGGTCGCATCGCGGATGGCGTACAGGCGCAGCGCAGCGCTGTCCGCGCGCGACGGCGCTACTGGGGGTGCCGCGACGCAGTAGATCGCGTACCAGGAGGCGAGCGGCGCGCTCGCGGCGGACAGGCCGCCGTTCGGGCGAATGACGACGAAGCGGGCGCGCGCCTGCAGCGCCAGGGCATCGAACTCAGCCTCGGTGTAGCGGTTCACGGCCATGACCGCCGCGCACACCCCCCCGAGCATCCCGCGCTTCAGCTCCCCGATTGCCTCGTTCTGCCACTCGAACAGGTCCTCGCGACCGCGGAAGCACAGGGCATCGCGTGGCGCGGCCGGATCGCGGTAGGCCTCGGTGGCACGCTCCAGAAACAGCGCGGCGAGTGCCGCATTGAGCTCCGCGGGCACCCCGACCGGAACGACGGCGAAGGGCGTGGCGAAGATCGGCACGACGTTCGCGCCAGGCGTCATCCTTCCCAGACCCACAAGGCCACCGCGGGGCAGCCCTGGACCGCGCGCCAGGCCAGCAGCGCGGGATCCCCCGCCGCCAGTGCGCGCACGGCAGCCCGCTTGCCGCTGCCGGCGACCACGAATACTGGCTCGGCCACCTGCGCGAGGAACTCCGGCGTCACGCTGACCGCGGACAGGCCGTCGGGCCGCTGCACGGCGATGGCGAGGTGGGCGCGTGCGCGCTCGAGGTCCGCGGCCGAGAACAGTGAGGCCGTATGACCCTCCGCGCCGAGCCCGAGGATACCGAGCCCGACGCGCGCGCCCGAGGCGAGCAGCGCGTGCAGCTGGCGCTCATAGTCCTCGGCGGCTGCCTCGAGCGAGAGCTCGGTATGCACGCGGATGAGGCGCGCCGGTGCCAGGGCGAGGGCGTCGAGCAGCGGACGCGCCTGGTGGTAGTTGCTGGCATCCGCATCGGCCGCAACATAGCGATCGTCCGAGAACAGAACGTGCAGTCGCTCATCGTGCGGCAGCGCGCGCCGGGCGAGTGCGCGGTATGCCGGCAGCGGCGTCGTGCCCCCCGCGAGCATGACGGCCGACGCACCGCCGACGCCGAGCGCGCGCGCCAGACGCTCGGCCAGCGCCGCATCGAGCGCGTCGCGCGAATCGAAGCGCCGGGTGGTGAGCGTGGTCAAACCGAAAACGCCCGCGCCGGCGGATCGTGCCCGATCGCGATCGTCGTGTTCACCGTTTCATGCTAGACGACGATCGGCGCTCAGGCTAGCCGCCGCTGTGCGGGCGCTCGCCGACCTGCGCCCGCACTTCGAACACGCGTCCGGCACGCATCCCGCGCAGCACGACGCTCGCGCCCGGCTGGCGGCTGGCGATGCGCCCGAGGGCGTCCTGCGCACTGTGGGGCGCGGTCCCGTCGATGTCGAGCAGCAGGTCACCGGGCAGGAGCCCGGCGCGCTGGGCGGGGCTGCCGGCGTAGAGGTTGCCGATGACGACGGCGGCCTGGCCCAGCCCGAGCTGCTGCGCCTGCTGCTCCGGCAGGTCCTCGGGCACGATTCCGATCCAGCCGCGGATGACGCGGCCGTGGGCGATGATGTCGCTCAGCACGCCGCGCACCATGTTGACCGGGATCGCGAAGCCGATGCCCTCGACGCCGATGTTCTTGGCGACGATGGCGGTGTTGATTCCGACCAGGGCGCCGCTGGTATCGATCAGCGCGCCGCCGGAGTTGCCGAAGTTGATCGGCGCGTCGGTCTGGATGAAGTCCTCGAGCGGCGCGATCCCGAGCTGCTGGCGGCTCACTGCGCTCACGATCCCGTGGGTGACGGTCTGCGACAGACCAATCGGATCGCCGATGGCGAGCACCACGTCGCCGACCTTGAGGCGGTCGGAGCGCCCGAAGATCACCACCGGCAGCGGAGTGAGATCGATCTTGAGGACCGCGAGATCGGTGTCCGGGTCGCGACCGACGATGCGCGCATCGGCCACCCGTCCGTCCGCGAGCTGCACCCGGATCGAGTCGGCGTTGGCGATGACGTGGTGATTGGTCACGATGTGGCCGGCCTCATCGACGATCACACCCGAGCCGAGGCTGCGCTCGATGCGCTGGCGGTAGTGCGGGATGTACTCCCCGAACAGCTCCCCGAGCGAGGGCGCCACGCGCTCGGTCACCAGGCGGGCGGTGTAGATGTTGACCACGGCCGGAGCGGCACGCTCGACCGCGTCCGCGTAGGTCACGCGCGGGCTCGCCGCAGCGGTCGGCGGCGCCGGTGGCGCCGCTACCGGTGCCGGGGCGCGGGCCGCGCCGCGCAGCAGCTCCGGGCGCAGCGCCACGACGAGAAAGGCGAGGGCCAACCCGCCCACGACCGATCCGGCGACGAAAACCAGTGCGCTACCCAAGCGCCTGAGCATCAGCTGATCCGTGGTGCGCCCGGAGGAGGGTGTTCGGTTGTGTATAATGCGCCGCCCCCCGCAAGGTACGAAATCGCGCCCGCGTCTCGTCCGCGCGGCTCGCGAGACGCGAACGAAAGTGGAGACGGTTGGATGGCGGATCACGCAGTCGTCGCCGACGATGAAGTCGACCTGAGCCGGCGCAAGTTCCTGACTCGGGCCACCATCGCCACCGGGGCGGTCGGCGCGGCCTTCGCGGCGGTGCCCTTCCTCGAGTCCTGGAGCCCCTCCGAGCGCACCCGCGCCGAGGGCGCGCCCGCCGAGCTCGACCTGGCCAAGCTCGAGCCGGGGCAGATGACCACCCTGGTGTGGCGCCGCTCCCCCATCTACGTCGTACGGCGCACGCCCGACATGGTGACGCGCATCGCCGGCCACGACGATCAGCTGAAGGATCCGACCTCCCAATATTCGGAGCAGCCGCCGTACGCCAAAAACCCGCTGCGCGCGCGCACGCCGGAGATCCTGGTGCTGGTCGGCACGTGCACCCACCTCGGCTGCCTGCCCAAGCAGCGCTTCGACAAGGGCGAGCTGTATCCGAGCTGGCCGGGCGGGTTCTTCTGTCCGTGCCACGGGTCGCGCTTCGACCTTGCCGGGCGCGTGTTCGACGGCTCACCGGCCTCGATCAACCTGCAGGTGCCGCCGTACTCCTACCCGAATGCGCGCACGCTGCTGGTCGGCGCGGACGAGAAGGGAGCCGCCTGATGGCCGTGAAGACCGCGACCGGAGCACCGGCGCCGCTGCCTGGCGCGGGCGCCGCCGCTTCGCCGGCGAAGACAGGCTTCCGGGCGTGGCTCAACAAGCGCTTGCCGGTCGATGAGTTCATCGCCAGCCAGCTGACCGGTTACTACGCCCCGAAGAACTTCAACCTCTGGTACTTCTTCGGCTCGCTCGCGCTGCTGGTGCTGGTGGTGCAGCTGGTGAGCGGCATGTTCCTCACCATGTTCTACAAGCCGGGCGAGCACACCTCGTTCGACTCGGTCGAGTACATCATGCGCGAGGTGGATTACGGGTGGCTCATCCGCTACCTGCATTCGACCGGCGCCTCGGCCTTCTTCGTGGTCGTGTACCTGCACATGTACCGGGCGCTGCTGTACGGGTCGTACCGCAGGCCGCGCGAGCTGCTATGGCTGTTCGGCATGCTGGTCTACCTCGCGCTCATGGCCGAGGCGTTCATGGGCTACGTGCTGCCGTGGGGTAACATGTCGTTCTGGGGCGCGCAGGTGATCGTCAACCTGTTCAGCGCGATCCCCGGGGTCGGCCCGGCACTGGTCATCTGGATCCGCGGTGATTACGGCATCGCGGACGCGACACTCACCCGCTTCTTCGCGCTGCATGTCGCCGTGCTGCCGCTGGCGCTGCTGCTGCTCGTGATGCTGCACCTCGTCGCCCTGCGCCAGACCGGCTCCAACAATCCCGACGGCATCGAGATCAAGGAGAAACTCGGCGCCGACGGCAAGCCGCTGGACGGTATCTCGTTCCATCCCTACTACACGGTGAAGGACGTGGTCGGAGTCGGGGTGTTTTTCGTGCTGTTCGCCATCGTCGTGTTCTTCGTGCCGACGCTCGGTGGGCTGTTCCTCGAGGCGCCGAACTTCGAGCCCGCCAACCCACTGTCCACGCCCGAGCACATCGCGCCGGCGTGGTACTTCACGCCCTACTACGCGATCCTGCGCGCCGTGCCCGACAAGGGCCTCGGGGCGCTCCTGCTGCTGCTGTCGGTGGCGGCGTACCTGTTCCTGCCGTGGCTCGATCGCTCGCCGGTGAAGTCGATACGCTACAAGGGCTGGATGTCGCGCACCGCGCTCACGCTGTTCACCGTGTCCTTCGTGGCGCTTGGTTACCTCGGACTGCAGCCGGCAGAAGGGTTGTATGTGGTCCTGGCGCGCATCTTCGCGCTCATCTATTTCCTGTTCTTCATCGGCATGCCCTTCTACACGCGCTTCGAGAAGGTGAAGCCGGTGCCGGAGCGGGTGACCTATCATGCGCATTGACAGCCGCGCACTGCTGGCGGCACTGCTCCTGGCGTGGGTGGCGGGGCTGTCGCCGGCGGCCGAGGAGGCAGCCGGCAAGGAGGAAGCGGCGCGTCCCGGCGCCGACTGGAAGAGCTGGCAAGCCAACAACGACGTCGCCGACATCGCCTCCGTGCAGCGCGGGGCGCGCAACTTCACGAGCTACTGCCTCGGCTGCCACTCGCTGAAGTACGAGCGCTGGTCACGCCTGGGCGCCGACCTGCGCATCCCCGCCGCGCTGCTGCAACAGGAACTGCTGCCCCCCGGGGACAAGCCGACGCAATACATCCTCACCAGCATGCCGCCCAAGGACGCCGAGACCTGGTTCGGCAAGACCCCGCCCGACCTGTCGCTCATGGCGCGCGCCCGCAGCCGTGACTACCTGTATCAGTTCCTCAAGACCTTCTACGTGGATCCCACGCGCCAGACGGGCGCCAACAATCTGCGACTGCCGGCGGCGGCCATGCCGGACGTGCTCTCGGAGCTCTCCGGCCTCAAGCGCGCGGTCTTCCGCGACGTCACGGTCGCCGGCGAAGGCGGCCAGATGCACGAGCAGGTGTTCGACCATTTCGAGCCGCTGGTACCCGGCCGCCTGAGCGCCGCCGAGTACGACGGCTTCATACGCGACACGGTCAACTTCCTCGACTACGTCAGCGAACCCACGCAGACGGCGCGCCGCGCGCTCGGCGTGTGGGTGGTGCTGTTCCTGCTGGTATTCACATGGCTCGCATGGCTGGTAAAGCGCGAATACTGGAAAGACGTGCACTGATCGCCGGCGCTGACGCCGGCGGCGCCCCGGCGTCGCATGCCGCCAGGGTCGCAGGAGCGGAAAGTTGTCGAGCAGACGATCCATCATGACGCTGTTCTCCGCGCCGGGCGACCCGTGGAGTCATCGCACGCGCATCGTGCTGGCGGAGAAGGGCATCAGCATCGACATTGTCAGCGTCGAGGCGGGGCGCTTTCCCGAGGACCTGCTCGACCTGAACCCCTATCACAGCGTGCCGACGCTGGTCGATCGCGATCTGGTGCTGTACGACTCGCGGGTCATCATCGAGTATCTCGACGAGCGCTTCCCCCACCCGCCGCTGATGCCGGTCGACCCGGTCACGCGCGCGCAATTCCGCCTGGCGCTGTACCGTATCGAGCGCGACTGGTACAGCCTGGCGCGCCAGATCGATTCCGAGCCCGACAAGAAGCAGACGGTGAAGCTGAAGAAGATCCTGCGCGACACCATTCTGCAGAGCACCGAGCTGTTCAAGGTGAAGCCGTACTTCCTGTCGGACGAGTTCTCGCTGGTCGATGCCACCATCGCGCCGATCCTCTGGCGGCTGCCGAACTACGAGATCGACCTGCCACCCCAGGCGCAGCCGATCGAGAAGTACGCGCAGCTGATATTCGCGCGCCCCGCGTTCCGCGAGGCGCTGTCGGAGCGCGAGCAGGAGATGCGGCTGCTGTAGCCATGAACAAGACACTCCCCAAGCGTCCATTCCTGCTGCGCGCCATGCACGAGTGGATCACCCAGTGCGGACACACGCCGCACGTGATCGTGGACGTCGCGCGCGAGGGCATCGAGGTGCCGCGCGCCTACGTGAAGGACGGCAAGATCGTGCTGAACCTGAGCGAGGGCGCCACGCAGCGCCTGCGCCTCGGCAACGACGAGGTCGAATTCGACGCGCGCTTCGCCGGGGTCATCCACCACGTGCGCTTTCCGGTGAGCGCGGTGCTCGGCGTCTACGCGCGCGAGACCGGAGAGGGGATGGTGTTCTCCGAGCAGGACCTGGGTCCCGAGCCGCCGACACATCCGCCGCAGACGGAGGAGGGCGGCTCGCGCCGCCCGCAGCTCAAGGTCGTCAAGTAGCAGCCGCACGGATCGCGCGCGCCACGCCTCTTCATCTAGTCTAGATCCTCTTAAGCTAAATGAACGGGGTTCGCTCCTGCGAACCCCGTTGAATCCCGCGCGCAGCGCTCCCTTCTTCAGCTATAGGAACGCGGTTCGCTTCTGCGAACCGCGTTGAACCCTGCGCGCCAGCGCGTAAAGAGAGTCGGCCTGTAAGCCGGGTTCTGTCGAGGGCAATCATTCCTCTGGGATCCGCGTCACCGCGGACCTCTAGCGGCCTACCCGGAAGCGCGCGTGGATCGACGCTGCATCGCCCGGTGAAGGGCGCATGCGGCTTCCCTATTTGGCCTTGCTCCAGGTGGGGTTTACCGTGCCGTCGCGTGTTGCCACCGACGCGGTGCGCTCTTACCGCACCGTTTCACCCTTACCGGTCCCGTGAGGGACTTAGGCGGTCTGCTCTCTGTTGCACTTTCCGTGGGCTCGCGCCCCCCAGGAGTTACCTGGCACCCGATCCGCCGGAGCCCGGACTTTCCTCCACCCCAGCCTTTGCTGGTGCAGCGACTGCCCGGCCGACTCTCGTAGCGCACGATACGGCCGCCCGCACCGAAGTCAAATCGGGGCGCGGGCCGGCTAGGGGGCCTCTTCCTCGTCCGGGAGCGCGGCGCTGGAGCCCGCCGGGGCGGCGCCGCGGATGGCGAGCGCGTAGGCCGCGGCACGGCTCGCACCGCTGAGCTGGGCGGCGATGGCCGCGACCCGGCCCGGTGGCAGCTCTCCGGTGAGCAGCGCCACGGCGCGCCGCAGCAGTGGCTCGTCGACGCCGGCGGCAGCCGGTGCGGCGCCGCCATGGACGACGAGCGTGAGCTCTCCGCGTGCGAAGTTCTCATCCTCCTGCGCGCGCGCCGCCAGCTCGCGCAGCGTACCGCGATAGATGGTCTCGTGCGCCTTGGTCAGCTCGCGCGCCACCACCACCTGGCGCTCGCCACCCAGCTGTTCCGCCATGTCGCGCAGCGTGGCGACGATCCGGTGGGGCGCCTCGAAGAACACCAGCGTCCGCGGCTCGTGCGCGAGTGCGGCGAGGGCGGCGCGGCGCTGCGGCGCACGTGCCGGCAGGAAGCCCTCGAAGCAGAAGCGGTCGGTCGGCAGTGCGGCGAGCGCCAGTGCGGCGGTGATTGCCGAGGGACCCGGGACGACGCTCACCGTGCAGCCCGCCCTCACGGCCTGCTGCACCAGCGTGAATCCCGGATCGGACAGCAGCGGCATCCCGGCATCACTCACCAGCGCGACGGTTTCCCCGGCTGCGAGGCGCGCGAGCAGCGCGGGTGTACGCTGCGCCTCGTTGTGCTCGTGCAGCGACACCAGCGGTGTGGCGATGCCGATCGCCCTGAGCAGCGCTCCCGTATGGCGGGTGTCTTCGGCGGCGATCACGTCGGCGGCCGCGAGCGCCGTGCGCGCCCGTGCGCTCAGGTCCGCGAGGTTGCCGATCGGCGTGGCGATGACTTGCAGCCGCCCGTTCACCCTGACCACTATAATCCGGCCTCACGCCGCCTCAGGTTCGCGGCCGCAGTTTCGGGCATCCTGCCCGTCGGAGAGAGGCTGTTCAACTGATGCACCCAGGCCTGCTGAGCGCCCGCGCCGCCTCCGTCGTGCTCGCCGCACTGGCGTTGAGCGGCTGTCCGAGTCTGAGCGAGCGCGCCGGCGTGCCGCCCTCGCTCGATCGTGCCCAGGCCCTCGAGCAATCGGGCGATTCTGCGGGCGCCGCCCGCATCTACGAGGAGCTCGCGGCGCAGAACAGCGGCACCGACCGCAGCGCTTACCTGCTGAGAGCCGCGCGCGACTACCTGGCGGCGCACAAGCCCGAGGATGCCGCACGCGTGCTGGCGGCGGCCGAGGGGCCGTACAGCGCTGAGCAGGG
>DASYNX010000058.1:0-1711 GCA_036008385.1 Steroidobacteraceae bacterium | reverse complement strand
GCCCCACCATTTCCAAAGCCACACGCCGCATCGTCGGTCACGCCCAAACGCCCCTCGACCCACCGCCCCAGCGACAAAATCGCTACTGCGATCGTCCCCCTGCCGCCGACCACGGCAGTCAGCGCATCTCCCACCCACACGCCACCGCACCATCAAATCTCCATAGTCGCCAACCGCCAACCTCGGCGGCCCGCGGGTTCCTTCCTGGGAGGCTTTCGGACGCCGGCCCTCAGAGCGCGCGCGGATAGCCACCACGGGGCCGGCATCCGAAACCCTTCACCAATTGAGCCGATCCCAACGGGTATTGCGAACGGCAGGTCTGGGGCATTAAGAGCGGTTCCCGCCGACAAGGCTGAGTGCCTGCTGTGGGTTCAGAAAGGAGACGATCGCCGGAATGCGCCGCAACGGGCGAGATGCGCCGGAGAACGAACCCGCTCGCGCGGGAGGGAGCACGCGTCGCGGTCGGCGCATTTTCGACGAGGTGATGTGCGGTAGCGCGTGACGGTCGGGGCATCTGATCCCGAGCATCGAAGGTCCAGCAACCTTCAGCTCGAGAGAGGAGCCCCGATGACCTCCGATACTTCACGTCGGCCCGTCAGCCCGCTGCGGGCGCGGATGATCGAAGACATGACCGTGCGCGGTTTCAATGAGCACACCCGCCGGGATTATGTCCGCCACGTGCGGTCATTCGCGGCCTTCATCGGCCGCTCGCCCGACACGGCGACGGCGGAAGACCTGCGTCTCTTCCAACTGCACCAGACGCGGATCGGGATGCAGCCGCCGAGCATCAACAGCGCGGTCTCGGCTCTGCGCTTCTTCTTCACGGTGACGCTCGACCGGGCGGATTTGGCGCGCCGGCTCACGGTCGTTCCGTATCCGCGGCGGATACCGGCGGTGCTCAGCGTCGAGGAGGTGACGCTGTTGCTGCGCGCGGCGGCGGCGCCGAAGTACAAGGCGGCGTTCGCCACCGCTTACGGCGCCGGGCTGCGCGTCTCCGAAGTGGTCGCGCTCAAGGTCGGCGATATCGATTCCGAGCGCATGCTGCTGCGCGTTGAGCGCGGCAAGGGGCGCAAGGATCGCCACGCAATGCTGTCGCCGCAGCTGCTCGGGCTGCTGCGCGCCTGGTGGCGGGAGGGGCGGCGGCGCAGCCTGCTGCTGCCGGGGGGCTGGCTGTTTCCCGGCCGCAACCCGGTCGAGCCGCTGTCGGCCCGCCAGCTCTGCCGCGCCGTCCGTGCCGCCGCCCAGTCCGCCGGCATCAAGAAGCGCGTGTCGCCACACACGCTGCGGCACAGCTTCGCCACGCACCTCCTTGAACAAGATGTCGATATTCGCGTGATCCAAACGCTCCTGGGTCACGCCAAGCTCGACACCACCGCGCTTTACACCCGCGTCGCCAATACCACGATCCGCACCGTAACCAGCCCACTCGATCGGCTGGCCCTATTGATCGAGGGGACGCCGCGACCCGAGGCCTAGCTAGGCGGCCGTGCGCCGCCCAAGGCTGGAGGTCGCAGACGTCTTTCATCGCCATGGAGCCGACTGGCGCCGAGCCAATGCCGGGCATGTGAGCCTGGGTCAGCTCCAGGTGATGTCGGCGATCGAGCAGTGCCGCTCGGCCGCGCTCGGTGGCCATGTCGAGCGCTGCGAAGATTGCGGCCACAGCCGCATTGCCTACAATTCGTGTCGCAACCGTCATTGCCCAAAGTGCCAG
>DASYNX010000057.1:0-26902 GCA_036008385.1 Steroidobacteraceae bacterium | reverse complement strand
TTGGTGAACTGACCGGTGATGAAGGGCACTTCCTGCGCGACCTTGAGTTCCGCTTCCTGGTTGTCCATCGTGACCGTCGAGGGCGTGGCGACGATGTTGGTGGTGGTGTCGGCGCGGATGGCACGAATCATGGCGGCGAAGTTCACCCCGGTGCCGGCGATGCGGCCGATGCCGATCGTCGTGCCCTGCAGCAGCGGGGTCGTGACGCTCGCGGGGTTCTGGATCGCGCCGGCGAGGTCCACAATGCTCGTGCCGCCGACCGGGGAGACGAAGCTGCCCACCGGGACGGTCTCGCCCTTGGAGAAAACGGCCCAGTTGATGCCGAGCTCGGAGTTCTTATCCACATCGACCTCGGCGATGATCGCCTCGACCAGCACCTGCGGACGGCGGATGTCGAGCTTGTCGATGATCTCCATCACCATGTGCATGATGCGCGGCGGCGCGGTGATGACGAGCGCGTTGTTGGTCGGATCCGCCCACACCATGGCATTGCGTTCCGCCACGGCCTGCGCCGAGGTGCCCCCGCCGGTGATCGGACCCTGGATGCCGGCGGCGCCGGCGACCGCCTGCACGATGCCGGTGATCTGCTCCTTGAGCTTGGGCGCGATCTTCTCCGCATCGGCGTAGTGCAGGTAACGTACGCGCGTGTCCCCACCGGTCTCGAGCGGGGTGTCCAGGTGCGCGATGAGGGCGCGCACCCTCAGGCGCTGCGACTGTTCCCCGGCGATGAGCACGCTGTTGGAGCGCTCATCGGCCACGACCTTGATGGTCGCGCCCTCGGCGGCGTTCGCGCCCTGGTAGAGCGAGTTCACCACGCGCACGATCTCGGCCGCCCCCGCATTCTGCAGCGCGATGATTTCCGGGTCCTGACCACTCGTCTGGTCGATGCGCTGGATGATGCGCATGATGCGGTTCACGTTGCTCGCGTGATCCGAGATGATGAGGATGTTCGATGCGGGGTAAGCGGCAAGATGCCCGTACTGCGCGATCATGGGTCGCAGGATCGGGATGAGCTGCGCCGCGCTCACGTTGTGCACCTCCATCACCTGCGTGACCATCTCATCGGAGGTCGCGCTGACGTGATCGGGCAGGTCATTGGAGGGAAACTGCCGCGCGTTGGCATCGGGCAGGATCTTCACGATGTTCCCGGAAGGTACGGCGATGAAGCCGTACACCTGCAGGATGGACAGGAACGCTTCGTAGAAGGCCGCCGGTGACATCGGCGTGGAGGAGAGCATCGTCACCTGCGCGCGCACGCGCGGGTCGATGATGAAGTTCTTGCCGGTCGCCGCGCTCACCGCCTCGGCGATCTGGGTGATGTCGGCGTCCTTGAAGTTCGGGGTGATGCGCTGGACCGGCGGCGGCGGCGGCGCCGGCTGCGGCGGTTGCGCCGGAGCGAGCGCGACGGTCACGAGCACCGTAAGCGCGCACACCGCAATGAAACGTAGACCTGTCGTCACCGATTTCTTCCCCCGCAGCGAACGCACCCGTCCCTACTGGCCGCCGTTCGGCGGCTCCGGGGACGCGGCGGCCGGCGGCTGCTCCACCGGCGGGGGCACGGCCCCGGTCTGCGCCGACGGCGCCGCCAAAGACTGCGCCGGCGGTGACTGCGCGGCCACGGTTTCCGCTTCCTGTGCGACCTGGGCGATGTTCAGGTTGAGATCTTCCGTGACCCCGCCGCGAATGACCGTGACGCGTGCCTCACTCGAGCTCGCGAGCGTGTGCAGGATCTGCTCGCCGCGGTCGCGGTCATCGAGCGGGGTGCCGTTGATGGCGGTCACCTGGTCGCCCGGGCGCAGCCCGAGGCGCAGGAAAGCCTGGCGGTTGCGGCCGGGGTAGACGCGAAAGCCGTTCATGTGGCCGTGGTCCATCACCGGCTGCGGCCGCATGATGTCGGTGATCAGTCCGGGCTGCTCGGTGATCATGCGCCGCATGCGCTCGAGCGAGGGGTTGTCGGGCAGCGCGGCGGCCGACGGCGGCGGCGCGTTACCGCTTACCTTGCGCGGCAGCGCGAGCGACTCGAGCTGTCCGGCGCGATCGAGGACCACGCGGTCGCTGTAGACCGAATGCAGCCTCGCGCCGCCGGGAACATTGTCTCCCACTGCATACACTTTCGCGGTCTGTGCGGTCTGTCCGAGGATCGCCAGGCCATTTTGAGGATCATCGCCGGCGATGGTTCCGGTGAGCACGAGTGGAATGCTGGTCTGCGGGGCATTGGCCCCGTCCTGCTTCGGCGCCGGCGCCGCGCCGAAAAGGTGCGCATTGGTGATGCCGGCCACGTCGAGCGTGTGCGATCGCATGGTCCACGGCCGCGCGCCCGGGGCTGCAGACGGCCGCGCGCCGCGCCGTCCGGCGGCGGCCAGGTCGGTCACGATCAGCGCCGCCTGCACGCCGAGGGCCAGCCCGAGAACCCAGGTCGCCACGCGCGGGCCTTTGCTCATCAGCAGCGCGCGCCAGCGATCGTGCGCGGGAAGACCTTCGAGCCAGGAGGCGGCGTTCATGGGCTTAACAGCAGCTGGTCAATGGCGGTCCTCGAGGCTCCTGGCACGGCGGGATGTGCGCCGCGCGAGCCGCGCGCCGCACCATGGCCCGCGCAATGATACGCAGGCCATGCTTATGCTCTCAAGCGATTGTTTCTGCAGGAGTAACTACTCCACATTCTGGCAGGCTTGTGTTGCCGTTTCGCGACCCCTATAAAGACAGCCATGCCCGATCCGCATCCGGTCCGCCCCGAAACCGGCGTCGTCGTCGAAGAGGCACGACCGGAAGTCAAACAGCCCCCGCTGTACCGGGTGGTGCTTCTGAATGATGACTACACCCCCATGGAGTTTGTCGTCGATGTGCTGGAAAAGTTCTTCACGATGAACCGTCCTACCGCAACGCGCATCATGCTCGAGGTGCACACCAAGGGTAAGGGGGTCTGCGGGGTCTTCACATACGAGATCGCAGAAACTAAGGTGGCGCAGGTGACCACCTATGCGCGCGATAATCAGCATCCGCTGATGTGCACTCTGGAGGAGGCATGACGTGCCGCTGCGCTGCGGTCGACGGAACGGGATCGATGCTGAACGTTCAAATTGAAAGGTGCCGCTGACGTGCTGTCCAACGAGCTTGAGTACTGTCTCAACGACGCGTTCCACCAGGCCCGTGAGGCGCGCCACGAGTACCTGACGGTCGAGCACCTGCTGCTCGCCATCCTCGACACGCCCAAGGTGCGCGAAGTGCTGCGTGCCTGCGGGGCCGACCTGGTGAAGTTCAAGCAGGAACTGCGCGACCACATCGAGCACTCCACGCCGAAGCTCGAGGAGGGTGAGGAGCGCGAGGTGCAGCCGACGCTCGGCTTCCAGCGCGTGCTGCAGCGGGCGGTGTTCCACGTCCAGTCGAGCGGCAAGAAGGAAGTCGGCGTCGGCAACGTGCTGGTGGCGATCTTCAGCGAGAAGCAGAGCCACGCTGTGTTCCTGCTCAACCGCCAGCACGTGACGCGTCTCGACGTGGTCAATTACATCTCCCACGGGCTGTCGAAGATTGCCGAGGAGAAGGCCTCCGACAAGGAAGACGCGGCCGGGGAGGGCGAGCGCGAGGGCGAAGGCGGCAGCGCCCTCGAGAAGTACACCACCAATCTCAACCGCCTGGCGCAGGACGGGCGCATCGATCCGCTCATCGGGCGCAAGCTCGAGGTCGAGCGCACCATCGAGATCCTGTGCCGGCGCCGCAAGAACAACCCGCTCTATGTCGGTGAGGCCGGCGTGGGCAAGACCGCGATCGCCGAGGGGCTGGCACGCCTCATCATCGAAGGGAAGGTGCCCGAGGTGCTCACCGACTGCACCATTTTCGCGCTCGACATGGGTGCGCTGATCGCCGGCACCAAGTACCGCGGCGACTTCGAGAAGCGTCTGAAGGGCGTCATCACCGAGCTCAAGAAGCTTCCCGGGGCGATTCTGTTCATCGACGAGATCCACACGGTGATCGGCGCCGGGGCCGCCTCCGGCGGGGTCATGGATGCTTCCAACCTCATCAAGCCGGTCCTCACCAACGGTGAGATCCGCTGCATCGGCTCGACGACCTATCAGGAGTATCGCCACATCTTCGAGAAGGATCATGCGCTCGCGCGGCGCTTCCAGAAGATCGATGTGGTCGAGCCCTCGGTGGCCGAGACCATCGACATCCTGTTCGGGCTCAAGCCGCGCTTCGAGGAGCACCACGGCATCACCTACGCGGACGAGGCGCTGCGGGCAGCCGCCGAGCTCGCCGCCCGGCACATCAACGAGCGCCACCTGCCCGACAAGGCGATCGACGTGGTCGATGAGGCCGGTGCGCGCGCGCGGCTGAAGCCCGTGGCCGAGCGCGAATCGACGGTTGAGGTGCGCCACATCGAGGACGTGGTGGCGCGCATGGCGCGCATTCCCGCCAAGAGCGTGTCGCTCTCCGACCGCGAGATTCTCAAGAACCTCGAGCGTAACCTGAAACTGGTGATCTTCGGACAGGACAAGGCCATCGAGGCGCTCGGCGCAGCAATCAAGATGGCGCGCTCGGGCCTGGGCGAGGCGCACAAGCCGGTCGGCAGCTTCCTGTTCGCCGGTCCTACCGGCGTTGGCAAGACCGAGGTCACACGGCAGCTCGCCATCGCGATGGGTGTGGAGTTCCTGCGCTTCGACATGTCCGAGTACATGGAGCGGCACACGGTGTCGCGCCTGATCGGCGCGCCACCCGGCTACGTCGGCTTCGACCAGGGCGGGCTGCTCACCGAAGCAATCACCAAGCACCCGCACTGCGTGCTGCTGCTCGATGAGATCGAGAAGGCGCATTCGGACGTGTTCAACCTGCTGCTGCAGGTCATGGACCACGGCACGCTCACCGACAACAACGGCCGCAAGGCGGATTTCCGCCACGTCATCATTGTGATGACCACCAACGCCGGTGCCCAGGAGATGGCACGTCCGTCGATCGGCTTCACGCATGCGGACAATGCCAGCGATGGCATGGAGGCGATCCGGCGCATCTTTACGCCCGAGTTCCGCAATCGGCTCGATGCGGTCATCCAGTTCGCCGCGCTCGATCCGGTCACCATCGAGCGTGTGGTGGACAAGCTCATCATGGAAGTGGAGTCGCAGCTCGAGCAGAAGGGCGTGACGCTCACCCTCGATGATGCGGCGCGCCGCTGGATTGCGGAGAAGGGCTACGACCCGAAGATGGGCGCGCGGCCGATGGCGCGTACCATCCAGGAGCACATCAAGCGCCCGCTTGCCGAGGAGCTGCTGTTCGGGCGGCTGGCGAGCGGCGGACAGGTGAGCGTGTCGGTCTCCGAGGACGGCAAGGAGCTGACTCTGAAGTGCGAGCCGGCCCAGGTGCCGGCGGTACCGGCCTGAGCTGGCGTCAGCGTCCGCGGTAGATGATGCGGCCCTTGGTCAGGTCGTAGGGCGTCATTTCGACGGTCACGGCATCGCCGGTCAGAATGCGGATGTAGTTTTTGCGCATCTTGCCCGAGATGTGCGCGGTCACGACGTGGCCGTTCTTCAGCTTCACCCGGAAGGTCGTGTTGGGCAGGGTCTCGACGACCTCACCTTCCATCTGGATCGCGTCTTCTTTGGACATACAGCCCTGAACGGCTTGCGGGGCGCGAATTGGAGCACAAGCGCGCCACGGTGGCAATTTGGCCGAAGGCGTGTGCGCGTGCACTTGTCGGGGCCGTGCGTTCAGGGGGCGGCAAGCGGCGCTGCCGGTACGCGCACCTGCTCGCGCAGCAACGCCTGAAACTGACTGCGGGGGATGGTGCGGGCACCGAGGCTCGCCAGATGACGCGAGGGCAGCTGGCAGTCGATGACCGCCAGGCTGTTGCGCCGGCACACCGCCACCAGGTGCGCGAGCGCCGCCTTGGAGGCGTCACGCGCGCGGCTGAACATCGATTCCCCGAAGAACACTCCTCCGAGGCGCACGCCGTACAGGCCGCCGACCAGTGCGCCCGCGCGCCAGGTCTCGACGCTGTGGGCCAATCCCAGACGGTGCAGCTCGAGGTAGGCGGCACGCATCTCGGAGGTGATCCAGGTCCCCGGGCTCGCGGCGCGCGGCGCGGCGCAGCCGTCGATGACGGCGGCGAAGTCGCCGTCGAGGGAACAGCTGAAGCCCGCGTTGCGCAGCGTCTTGGCGAGGCTGCGCGTGCAGCGGAATTCCTCCGGGAACAGGACCGCGCGCGGATCGGGCGACCACCACAACACCGGCTGTCCCGGTGAGTACCACGGGAAGATCCCGCGGCGATAGGCGGCGACCAGGCGCTCGGGTGAGAGGTCTCCACCGGCGGCGAGCAGCCCGGCGGGCTCCTCCAACGCTTGCTCGAGCGGCGGGAACCACTCGGGCGCATCCTGCGGCGACAGCCAGGTGATGGTCTTCACGCAGACTGCCCGGCGGTGCGGCGGGCGCGGTAGGGGACGTGGCCCTGGACCGCGAGCGCATAGGCCTCGACCGCCGCGCCTTCGCGCACGAGATACTCCTCGATGGCGGCCCGGAACTCGGGGTCCGCGATGTAATGCGCCGACCAGGTGATGGCCGGCTCGAATCCGCGGCTCACCTTGTGCTGCCCCTGCGTGCCCGGCTCGAAGCGCGCGAGGCGCCGTTCGATGCAGAACTCGATCCCCTGGTGGTAGCAGGTCTCGAAGTGCAGGCTGTGATAGTCGGCTGCCGCGCCCCAGTAGCGGCCGAACAGCGCCTCGCGGGAGCAGAAGAACACCGCCGCCGCGACCACGGTGCGTCCGTGCCGCGCAAGCTTCACCATCAGGGACTCAGGCAGGGTGCGCGCGACGTCGCTGAAGAACGTGCGCGTCAGGTACGGCTCGTGACCGTGCCGCAGGAAGGTGTCGCGGTGCAGCTCGTAGATGCGATCGAGGAGGGCTTCATCGAGCTCGCCGCCGAAGCGCGTCTCGATGCGCACGCCGGCATCGGCGACGCGCCGCCGCTCGCGGCGCGCCTTCTTGCGCTTTTCCGCCGTGAAGGTGCCGAGATAATCCTCGAAGCTGGCATAGCCGCGGTTGGTCCAGTGAAACTGACAATCACGCCGCAGCAGCCAGCCGCGCCGCGCGCAGGCGGCCCGTGCCGGCTCGTCGAGGAACAGCGCGTGCACCCCCGAGAGACCGTGGCTCACGGCGTGGCGCTCGAGCTCGGCGAGCAGCCGCGTGGCGCAGGCGTCGTGATCGAGGTCGGCGCGTACCAGCAGCCGCGGCCCGGTGGCCGGGGTGAAGGGCGCCGCCAGCGTAAGTTTCGGGTAGTAGCGTCGCCCGAGCCGCTCGTAGCCGCGCGCCCAGGCGAAGTCGAATACGAACTCGCCGAACGAATGTCGCTTGACGAAGGCTGCGGCCGCCGCCGCGACGCCGCGCGCATCGTGCAGGGTGAGATAACGCGGCTCCCAGCCGCTGCCGGGGCCGACGCAGTGCGTGCGCTCGAGCGCCGCCAGGAACTCGTGGCGCGTGAACGGGTTGTCGCCGGCGCCGAGCGCGTTCCACTCCGGAGCGGCGAGGCTCAGGATGCTGCGGTGAAACTCGGCCTTATCCATGACGCGCGGCCGTGCGCGCTAGCGCTGCGGCCCCGTGGCGAGGTTCTCGAGATAGCGGTCCGCATCGAGCGCCGCCATGCAGCCGGAGCCGGCCGAGGTGACCGCCTGCCGGTAGACGTGATCGGCGACATCTCCGGCGGCGAACACACCGGCAACGCTGGTCGCGGTGGCGTCGCCGTCGAGGCCGGCGCGTACGGTGAGGTAGCCCGCGCGCATGGCGAGCTGCCCGGTGAACAGTGCCGTGTTGGGCGTGTGGCCGATCGCCACGAACACCCCGGTCACCGCCAGCTCCTGCGGTGCGCCGCCGTTGGGCGGGCGCAGCCGCACGCCGGTGACGCCCTGCTCGCTGCCGAGCACCTCGTCGACGGTGTGGTTCCAGATCACCGCGATCTTGCCGGCGTGCACCTCGCGGAACAGCCGGTCCTGGAGGATCTTTTCGGCGCGCAGCTTGTCGCGGCGGTGCACCAGCGTGACGTGCTGCGCGATGTGCGACAGGTAGAGCGCCTCTTCCACCGCCGTGTTGCCGCCGCCGACGACGGCGACCCGCTGGTTACGAAAGAAAAACCCGTCGCAGGTGGCGCACGCGGAGACTCCGCGGCCGCGGAACTTTTCCTCCGAGGGCAGCCCCAGGTACCGGGCCGCGGCGCCGGTGGCGATGATCAGCGCATCGCAGCTGTAGCGACCGGCATCGCCCACCAGCTGGAACGGCCGCGCCGACAGATCGACCGACTGCACATGATCGTTGACGATCTCGGTCGCGAAGCGCGCGGCGTGCCGTTGCATGCGCTCCATGAGCGCCGGACCCTGCAGGCCTTCGACATCGCCCGGCCAGTTGTCGACATCCGTGGTGGTCATCAGCTGACCGCCCTGCTCAACCCCGGTGATCAGCAGCGGCGCGCGATTGGCGCGCGCGGCGTACACCGCCGCGCTGTAGCCGGCGGGGCCGGAGCCGAGGATGATGAGGCGACTGTGCCGGGTGCCCGTCATGGGTTTCTGATGTTACCAAGGCCTCTATAATGGCAGCCCTCTTTCTTTAGATGGAGTTCTCGTTCTTTGGCTGAATCCTCCGCGCCGGCACGCAGTGCCGGGCGCCTGACAGCGGCGGTGAGCCGCGGCGTGCGCGAGAGCGCCATCATTGCCGTCGCCCTCGTGGCGCTGGTGCTGTGCATGGCGCTCGTCACCTACAGCCCCGAGGACCCGGGCTTTTCCTATACCGGCAATTCCGCGCCGGTACACAACCGCATCGGGGTAGTCGGCGCCTGGCTGGCCGACGTGCTGTTCTTTCTCTTCGGATGGCCGGCGTTTCTGTTCCCGCTAGTTCTCGCTGCGGCCTGCTGGGGCCTGCAGCGCCGGATCAACGCGGAGGGCACTTCGCGCGTCAACACTCTGGTGCGGGTGCTCGGGTTCCTGCTGGTGCTGGTGGCGAGCTGCGCGCTCACGACGCTGCACTGGCACCCTGGCGTACTGCGCCAGAGTGCCGGCGGGATCGTCGGCAGCGTGGTGGGCGGGGGACTGGCCGCGGGCCTCGACTTCCTCGGCGCGACACTGCTCATGATTGCCGCCTGGATGGCCGGCCTGTCGCTCGCCTTCGGAGTGTCCTGGCTCACGATCATGGACCGCATGGGGGCGGCGACCTGGGGCGCGATCGGCTGGCTGCGCGAGCGCTCGAGCTCCGCGCGTGATGCCGCGGAAGGGCGTGAGCGCCGGCAGGCGCGCAAGGAAGCGGCGGAGAGCCTGCAGAAGAAATCCGCTACGCGCTCTCCGCCGCGCATCGATTCGCCGACGCCGCTGGTGGAGAAGAGCGCGCGCGTCGAGCGCGAGCGCCAGGTGCCGCTGTTCGATCCGCCGAAGGCGAGCGAGCTGCCGCCGCTGAAACTGCTGGATGATCCGCCGCCGCGCGAGCCGCTGTATTCCGCCGAGGCACTCGAGGCGCTGTCGCGTCTGGTGGAGATGAAGCTCAAGGACTTCGCCATCGACGCCGAGGTCGTGGCGGTGCAGCCGGGGCCGGTGGTGACGCGCTTCGAGCTGCGCCCGGCGCCCGGCGTGAAGGCCAGCCAGATCACCCCGCTCGCCAAGGACCTGGCAAGGGCGCTGTCGGTGCTCTCGGTGCGGGTCGTGGAGGTCATTCCGGGCAAGAGCGTGATGGGCCTCGAGATCGCCAACGAGAAGCGCGAAGTCGTGACGCTCGGGGAGATCATCCGCTCGAAGGCCTACGACGAGATGCACTCGCCGCTCGCGCTGGCGCTCGGCAAGGATATCGGCGGACAGCCGGTGGTGGCCGACCTCACGCGCATGCCGCACCTGATGATCGCCGGCACCACCGGCTCGGGCAAGTCGGTCGGCATCAACGCCATGGTGCTGTCGCTGCTGTACAAGTCGACCGCCGAGCAGGTGCGCCTCATCATGATCGACCCGAAGATGCTCGAGCTCTCGGTGTACGAGGGCATCCCGCACCTGCTGGCGCCGGTCGTCACCGACATGAAGCACGCGGCCAACGCGCTACGCTGGTGCGTCGCCGAGATGGAGCGGCGCTTTCAGCTCATGGCCGCCCTCGGCGTGCGCAACATCGTCGGCTTCAATCGCCGCGTCAAGGAAGCGAGCGATACTGGCAAGCCGATCCGCGATCCCATCATGATGCTCAAGGCGGCGAACGACCCGAGCATCGATCAGCGCGAGATCCCGGACTTAGTCCCGCTGCCCTACGTGGTGGTCGTGGTGGACGAGCTCGCCGACCTCATGATGATCGTCGGCAAGAAGGTCGAGGAGCTGATTACCCGCCTGGCGCAGAAGGCGCGCGCCTCCGGGATCCACCTGGTGCTCGCCACGCAGCGTCCGTCGGTGGACGTCATCACCGGTCTCATCAAGGCGAACATTCCCTGCCGCATCGCTTTCCAGGTTTCGGCGCGGGTCGATTCGCGCACGATTCTCGATCAGATGGGCGCCGAGACGCTGCTCGGCCACGGCGACATGCTGTACCTGCCTCCGGGTACCTCGCTCCCGACACGCGTGCACGGCGCGTTCGTGTCCGATGCTGAAGTGCACCGCGTCGTCGAGGCGCTGAAGACGCCCGCACCACCCGATTACATCGAGGAGGTGCTGTCGGGTCCGCGGGGTCCGATCCCGGGGCTCGGCGAGGACGGCGAGGGGAGTGGGGGCAACGGCGTCGAGGAGGCCGAGGCGGACCCGCTTTACGACGAGGCGGTGCGCATCGTCACGACCGAGCGCAAGCCCTCGATCTCCTACGTGCAGCGGCGACTCAAGATCGGCTACAACCGCGCCGCGCGCCTGCTGGAAGCGATGGAGCTTGCCGGCCTGGTCGGCCCGCTCCAGTCGAACGGCGCACGCGACGTGCTGGCGCCGGCGCCGCCGGAAGACTGACGTGCACAGCCTGCGCCTGGCGGCTGTCGCGCTGCTCGGTCTCGTCGCCGCGTCGGTGGACCCGGCGGCGACTGCCGCGGCGGCGAGTGCCGCCAGTGCGCCCGCCACGCCGCTCGATGAGTACCTCGACAACCTGCACACGCTGCGCACCACCTTCCTGCAGACCCTCGCCGACCCGCATGGTCGCGAGATCGATCGCGCCGCCGGCACGCTCATCGTGCAGCGTCCGGGCAAGTTCAGCTGGGACGTTCACCCGCAGCCGGTCACGGAGGCAGGCGCCGCAGAAGCGGGCGGCGGCACGCGCGCCGCGGCCACGGGAGCAGGCGGTGGGGGCGCCGGCCAGCTCATGGTGTGCGACGGCGTCAACCTGTGGTTCCTCGACCGCGACCTGCAGCAGGTGACCGTGAAACCGGTGGATGCGGCGCTCTCGGCGACGCCGGCGATGCTGCTGTCGGGCGCGGTCGATGTGCGCAAGAGCTTCACCATCACGAGTGCCGGCCAGCGTATGGGACTGGACTGGGTGCTGGTGGAGCCGAGCGGCGCGCAGGCGGATTTTCGCAGCGCGCTGTTCGGGTTCGAGCACGGGAACCTCAAGCGCATGATCCTCGAGGACAAGCTCGACCAGACCGCCACCATCATCTTCGAGAAAGTCGAGCGCAATGGTCCGGTGAGCCCGGCCGAAGTGAGCTTCAAGCCGCCCGCCGGGGCCGACGTGATCGGCACGCCGCGCAAGTGAGCGATCCGCTGCGACCGCTGGCGGACCGCATGCGGCCGCGCTCGCTCGAGGAGTTCGTCGGCCAGCGGCACATTCTCGGTCCGGGCAAGCCGCTCAGCGCCAGCATCGAGGCCGGACAGCTGCATTCGCTCATACTGTGGGGGCCACCCGGCACCGGCAAGACGACGCTCGCGCGGCTCATCGCGCAGACCTCGAACGCGCACTTCATCGCGCTCTCGGCAGTGATGGCGGGGGTCAAGGACATCCGTGCGGCGGTCGAGCAGGCACGCACGGCGCGTGCGCGCGAGGGGCGGCCGACGCTGCTGTTCCTTGACGAAGTGCACCGCTTCAACAAGGCGCAGCAGGATACCTTTCTGCCCTATCTCGAGGACGGTACGCTGACCTTCGTTGGTGCGACGACCGAGAACCCCTCGTTCGAGGTCATCAGCGCGCTGTTGTCGCGCGCCCGTGTCTACGTGCTGCGCCCGCTATCGCTCGAGGATCTGACGGCACTGCTGCACAGCGCGCTCGCGGATGCCGAGCGCGGGCTCGGCGCCGAGCACCTCACTGCCGAGCCCGCCGCGCTCGATCTGATCGCGCGCGCCGCCGACGGCGACGCGCGCCGCGCGCTCAACATGCTCGAGCTCGCGACCGGACTCACCGAGGCGGCCGCCGCGGGCCGGGTGGTGACGCTCGCCGTGGCCGAGGAGGTTGCGAGCGGCACTCACCGGCGCTTCGACAAGGGCGGCGACCAGTTCTATGAGCAGATCTCTGCGCTGCACAAGGCGGTGCGCGGCTCCGATCCCGATGCGGCGCTCTACTGGATGTGCCGCATGCTCGACGGCGGCTGCGACCCCTTGTATATCGCGCGACGGGTCGCACGGATGGCGGTGGAGGACGTGGGCCTTGCAGATCCGCGCGCGTTCGCCCTCTGTATCGATGCCTGGGAGGCTTACGAGCGCATGGGGACTCCCGAGGGCGAGCTGGCAATCGCCACCGCCGTCGTCTACCTCGCGTGCGCGCCGAAGAGCAACGCAGTGTACGTCGCCATGGGGGAGGCCATGGAAGATGTGGCGCAGTTCGGCACGCTGGAGGTGCCCCTGCGGCTGCGCAACGCGCCGACACGGCTCATGAAGAACCTCGGCTACGGGCGCGATTACCGCTACGCGCACGACGAGCCCGAGGCATTCGCCGCGGGGGAGCGCTATCTGCCGGACGACATGCCCGATCGGCGATACTACCGGCCGGTACCCCGCGGGCTCGAACTGAAAATCGGCGAGGCGCTGGCGCGGCTGCGGGCGCGCTCCGCCCCGAAGGGCTAAGTGTGATCGATCCGAAACTGTTGCGCTCCGACCCGGACGCGGTGGCGCGCAATCTCGCGCGTCGCGGTTTCACGCTCGATGTGGCGGCACTCCGGGCGCTCGAGGACAAGCGCAAGCCCTGCGCGGTGGAGGTGGATCGCCTGCGCGCCGAGCGCAATGCCAACGCCAAGGCCGTCGGTATCGCCAAGGCGCGCCATGAGGATGTCACTACGCTCCTCGCGCGCGCTGAGGAACTGACCGCACAACTCGAGCGCGCGGAAGCCGAGCTCACCGGCGTGCAGAACGAGCTCGAGCAGTGGCAGCTCGGGCTCCCCAACCTGCTGCACGAGTCCGTGCCCGACGGTCGCGACGAAAGCGCCAACGTCGAGGTGCGCCGCTGGGGTGAGCCGCGCCAGTTCGCGTTCCCGCCGCGCGACCACGTCGAGCTCGGCGAGCGGCTCGGGGGCCTCGACTTCGAGGCCGCGGCGCGCATCTCCGGCGCGCGCTTCGTGGTGATGCGCGGGGCGGTAGCGCGGCTGCACCGCGCGCTGGCGCAGTTCATGCTCGACCTGCACACCCGCGAGCACGGCTACACCGAGGTGTACGTGCCGTACCTGGTGCGCCCCGATGCGCTCATCGGTACCGGCCAGCTGCCGAAGTTCGAGCAGGACCTGTTCGCGGTACGCAGCGTGCCGCCCTATTTCCTCGTACCGACCGCCGAAGTGCCGGTGACCAACCTGGTACGCGGCGAGATCGTGCCGGCGGAAGCGTTGCCGCTGAAGTGGGTGGCGCACACGCCGTGCTTTCGCTCCGAGGCCGGCGCGGCCGGCAAGGACACGCGCGGCATGATCCGCAACCACCAGTTCGACAAGGTCGAGCTGGTGCAGATCGTGCGGCCGGCCGATTCCTATGCGGCCCTCGAGCAGCTGACCGCACATGCCGAAACGGTGCTGCAGCGGCTCGCGATCCCGTACCGCGCGGTGGCGCTGTGTGCCGGTGATGTCGGATTCGCCAGTGCCAGGACCTACGACCTCGAGGCGTGGCTGCCTTCGCAGCAGCGCTATCGCGAGATCTCCTCGTGCAGCAACTTCGAGGCGTTTCAGGCGCGGCGCATGCAGGCGCGCTGGCGCAACCCGGAGGGCGGCAGGCCCGAGCCGGTGCACACACTCAACGGCTCGGGGCTCGCCGTGGGCCGTACACTGGTAGCCGTGCTCGAGAACTTCCAGAACGAGGATGGCTCGGTGAGTGTGCCGCCGGTGCTGCAGCCGTCGATGGGCGGGCTTACCCGACTCACGCCGTAGCTATCGATAATCGATAGCTCTATACTGCCGCCTCAATGAAGCGCCCGTTGCGCAAGCCGCGACCGCGGCGCGCGCGCGACCCGCTGTTCAACAGCTCGGTGGAGAAGGCGCTGGCCCTCCTCGAGGCCTTCGGCGAGCAGCGCGCCCTGAATCTCGCCGAGCTCGGCGCCAGCGTCGGCGTGACGATCAGCTCCGCGCAGCGCTGCACGCACACGCTGGTGCGCCTCGGGTATCTCAAACGCGATGCGCTGCTGCGCCGCTGGGTGCTGACAGCGCGCGCGCTCAAGCTGGCGGAGGCGTACCTGTCGGGGCACACGCTGCTCGAGCAGGCCACCACGCACCTCATCGACCTCAATCAGGCGAGCGGGGAGTCGGTGAGCCTGTCGGAGCCCGACGGCCTCGATATGGTATTCATCGCGCGCTTCCCGAGTCTGAAGCGTTTTTATATCCACATGCCGGTGGGCCGGCGGCTGCCGATGTACTGCACCGCCTCGGGGCGTGCCTACCTGTCGGCACTGGCGCCGGCGGCGGCGCGCGGGCTGTTGCGCGAGGCACAGCTGCGCGCACTCACGCCATTTACCCTCACCGATCCGCGCCAGATCTGGAAGCGCGTCCAGGCGGCGCGCGAGTCCGGCTACGCCTGGTCGGAGCAGGAGTGTTACCGCGGCGACCTGACGATCGCGGCGCCGGTGCTTGGAGAGGACGGGCGGCCGCTCGGTGCGGTAAACGTCTCCGCGCCGACCAGTCGCTGGACACTGGCGGAGTTACGGTCGAAGCTTGCCCCGCTGCTGCTGCAGACGGCGCGCGCGACCTCGAGCGGCTGCGCACCGCGGCCGCGCCGCCCCTGATCGAAACGCTATGGGAGACCGCATGCCGGAACTCAGCCGCTCGCTGCAGCCGCGCCACATCACCATGATCACCATCGGGGGGATCATTGGGGCGGGCCTGTTTGTCGGCAGCAGCGCGGCAATCGCTGCTGCGGGGCCGGGGATTGTGCTGAGCTATCTGATCACCGGCACGCTGGTGCTGCTGGTGATGCGCATGCTCGGGGAGATGGCGGTCTCGCTGCCGCTGGTGCGCTCCTTCACGGAGTTCGCGCGGGCGGGACTTGGGCCCTGGGCCGGGTTCGTCGCCGGCTGGCTTTACTGGTACTTCTGGGTGATCGTCGTGCCGGTCGAGGCGATTGCCGGCGCCAACATCCTGCACGGCTGGCTCGGCGTGCCGCCGTGGCTGCTCGGGCTTGCGCTCATGGGCGTGATGACCGCGGTGAACCTCATGTCGGCGCGCTCGTACGGGGAGTTCGAGTTCTGGTTCGCCTCGATCAAGGTTGCGGCCATCCTGGTGTTCATCGCGCTTGCGGCCGCCTATGCCTGTGGCCTCACGTCGGCGCACGGACCGACGTTCGCTAACCTTACCGCCTATGACGGACTGGTGCCGCACGGCTGGGTGGCGGTGTTGGCCGGCGCGGTGACGGTGCTGTTCTCACTCACCGGGGCGGAGATCACCACCATCGCTGCCGCGGAATCCAAGGAGCCGGCGCGCGCGGTGGCGCAAATGAGCAGCTCAGTCATCGTGCGGATCCTGACCTTCTACGTCGGCTCGGTGCTGCTGATCGTCACCGTGGTGCCGTGGGTACGTATCCGTCCCGGCGAGTCGCCGTTCACGCTCGCGCTCACCACCATGCAGTTCAGGTGGGCGAGCCTCGCGATGAGCGCCATCATCCTCACCGCCGTGCTGTCGTGCCTCAATTCCGCGTTCTACGTGTGCTCGCGCGTGCTGTTCGTGCTGGCCGAGCACGGCGATGCGCCGCAATGGCTGGTGCAGCTCAACAAGCGGCGCGTGCCGACGCGCTCGGTGTGGATGGGAAGTGTCGCCGGCGTGCTCGGGATTCTCGCGGCGAAGACCTCCTCGCAGACGGTATTCGCCTTCCTGGTGAATGCCTCGGGCGCGCTCATGGTGTTCATCTACATGATCATCGCGGTGGCGCACATCCGGCTGCGCCGCGAGCGCGAGGCGCGCGGTGCCCCGGCCCCGGCGCTGACCATGTGGCTGTTTCCGTGGGCGAGCTATGCGGCGATCGCCGGCATGGGCGCGGTGCTGATCGCGATGGCGCTCACCCCCGGAGAGCTCGCGCAGGAGCTGCGCTGGAGTGTGGTGGCACTCGCGTTCGCGTTCGCGGCGTACCTTGCGGTTGACGCGCGGCGCAAGGCGCGCGCGGCGCGCCTGACGACCACGACACCCCGGGAAGAGCCCTCATGACGGCGGCTTCGGTCACGCGCCGGCAGTTCATCGTGACCTCGGCGGCCGTCGGAGGCGCGCTGGTGCTCGGTGTTGCGCTCGAGCGGCTGCGCACCCGCAAGGGCGCGCGCGCGCGCGCCGGGGTGCTGAATGCCTACGTGCGCATCGCCCCGAGCGGCGCGGTCACCCTCATCATGCCGAAGGTCGAGATGGGGCAGGGGACCTGGACGTCGCTGCCGATGCTCATCGCCGAGGAGCTCGAGGTCGATCTCGCCTCGATCGCCGTCGAGGCGGCGCCGCCTGATCCAGCGGTCTACGGTTTTCCGGTCGACGCCGATGCCTACGGCTTCGCGGTCGATCCGGCCGCCCATGGCTTTGCGCGCGACCAGTCCACCGGAGGCTCGACATCGACCATCCAGTGCTGGCTGCCACTGCGGCAGGCGGGCGCGACTGCGCGCATGATGCTGATCCAGGCGGCGGCCAAGCGCTGGCGGGTGCCGGTGAGCGAGTGTCAGGCGGCGCACGGAGAGGTGATCCACGCAGCCTCCGGCCGCCGCCTCAGCTACGGCGCACTCTCGGCCGCCGCGGCGGCCCTGCCGGTGCCACGGGTCCCGACCCTCAAGGCGCCGAAGGACTTCAAGGTCATCGGGCGAGCGACGCCGCGGCGCGATACCCCGGCGAAGGTGAACGGCAGCGCGCTGTTCGGCATCGACGTGCGCCCGCCGCACGCGCAGGTCGCGCTCATTGCGATTTCGCCCGTGGACGGCGGCAGTATTGCCGAGCTCGCGAGCGATGCGGCACTCGGCGTGCGCGGAGTCACCCAGGTCGTAAACGAAGGCGATTGCATCGCGGTAGTCGCCGACAATACCTGGTCGGCGATCAAGGGGATGAAGGCGCTCGCGCCACGCTGGGACGACGGCGCAAACGCGGCGGTGCAGCAGGCGGTGCTGGTCGCGGAGCTCGAGGCCGCTGCACGCGAGCCGGGCGTGGTGGCCAACCGCAAGGGCAATCCCTCGGCCGCCGCCGCCCATGCAGCAATGCGCGTCGACGCCGTCTATCACCAGCCGTTTCTCGCTCACGCGACGCTCGAGCCGATGAACTGCACGGTCGACTGGCGCAAGGACGAGTGCGAGATCTGGGTCGGCACCCAGGCACCGGACCGCGCCGTCGCGAAACTCGTCGCGCTCGGCCTCAAGCCCGAACAGATCCGTCTGCACAATCATCTGATCGGCGGCGGCTTCGGACGGCGACTGGAGGTGGACGGCATCGTGCTGGCGGCGCGCATTGCGCGTCACGTCAGCGGCCCCGTGCGGGTGCTGTGGACTCGCGAGGAGGACATCCGGCACGACCGTTACCGGCCGTACTACGTCGATCGGCTGTCGGCCGCGCTCGATGCGCACGGCGGCATACTCAGCTGGCGGCACACCATCGCCGGGTCTGCGGTGAGCGCGATCTATTACGGACTGCCGCTCAAGAACGGCGTGGACAGCGATGCCGTGGAAGCCGCGGCGGACACGGTCTACGAGCTGCAGAACATGGAGACCCGCTTCGTGCGCCACGACCCGCAGGGGGTGCCGACCTGCTGGTGGCGCGGTGTCGGGCCGACGCGCAGCGTGTTCGTCGTCGAGAGCTTCATGGACGAGCTCGCGGCCGCCGCGCGGCAGGACGCGGTGAGCTACCGCCGCGCACTGCTGCCGTCCTCACCGCGAATGCGGGCGGTGCTGGAGCTCGCGGCGGACCGGGCGGGCTGGGGCATGGCGTTGCCCGCCGGCAGCGGACGCGGAGTGTCCATTCAGTATGCGTTCGGCAGCTACCTGGCGCAGGTCGCGGAGGTGAGCATCAACGCCCAGGGACAGCCACGCGTCGAGCGGGTGGTGTGCGCCATGGACTGCGGTCAGATGGTCAATCCCGACACCGTGCGGGCGCAGCTCGAGGGCGGGGTGACGTTCGGCGTGAGCGCCGCACTCGGCAACGAGATCACGATCGCCAACGGGCGCGTGCAGCAAGGCAACTTCGATGACTTTTCCTCGCTGCGCATGAGTGAGGCGCCACGGGTCGAGACGCATCTGGTGACGAGCGGCGAGGCACCCGGAGGGATGGGGGAGACCGGCACGGCGTGCGTCGCGGCGGCGCTGTGCAACGCGATCTACGCGGCCACCGGCAAGCGGGTGCGCACGCTGCCGGTGAGCCGCGGCCTGCATACCTGAGACGCGCGCTTGAGATTCAGGTGACGTTGTGACTACAGTGCCGAGTCGAATACCAACTCGAAGATCAGAAGGGGAGACGTTATGCGGCGCAGGCACGAAGGCGGGGAGACTCGCGCGCTGAGGACGGGCACCCTATGGTGCGTGGCGCTCATGGTTCTGGCGGGTGCGAGCGGGACAGCCCTGGCGCAGGAGCAGAAGCCCGAGCAGGCGGAGGCCACCGAGGCGGCCCCCGGCTCGTTGCAGGAGGTCACCGTGACGGCGACCCGCCACGCGGAGAGCCTCAGCAAGGTCCCGCTCAGCGTCACGGCGCTGACCCAGGAAGCCCTCGACGACCGTGGCATCAAGGACTTCGCCGAGATCGCCCGCTTCACGCCCGGGGTGAACTTCGATAACTCGGGCACCAACAACATCTCGATTCGCGGCATCTCCGGAACCGGCGGCGCCGGCACGACCGGTATCTATCTCGACGACACCCCGATCCAGATGCGCGCGCTGGCATTCAACCCCGACGAGGCGCTGCCGAAGTCGTTCGACATCGACCGCGTGGAAGTACTTCGCGGGCCGCAGGGCACGCTGTTCGGTGCCGGCTCCGAGGGCGGCACGGTGCGCTACATCACCACCCAGCCGAGTCTCACCAAGACCACCAGCTACGGCCGCTTCGAGACCGCCTACACCGAGTACGGCACGCCGAGCTACGAGGCTGGTGCGGCGATCGGCGGTCCGCTGGTGACGGGCACGCTCGGCGGACGCTTCGCGTTCGACTTCCGCGACGACGGCGGCTGGATCAACCGTATTGACCCGACCACGCTCGCGACCGTGCAGAAGAATGCCAACTACGTGAAGACCTGGTTGCTGCGCGGGGCGCTGCTCTGGGCGCCGTCGGAGAACTGGTCGATCACGCCGGGCATCTACTACCAGAACCAGAATCGCAACGACATCAACAACTACTGGCCGATCTACTCGAATCCCAGCAGCGGCAG
Source organism: Steroidobacteraceae bacterium (assembly GCA_036008385.1). GTDB lineage: Bacteria > Pseudomonadota > Gammaproteobacteria > Steroidobacterales > Steroidobacteraceae > 13-2-20CM-66-19. Next base: position 7,242 of record DASYNX010000057.1, on the reverse strand, counting down.
CTTCCTCAATGCCGATCCGACGCAGCACCAGGTGCCCGACAAGTTCTACCTCGCCTCGCTGCGGATCGACGGTACGCTCGGGGGGGCCGAGTTGATCTCCAACACGGCGTACTACCATCGCCAGGAGCAGACCGGCTACGACGGTACCATCTACAACCTCGGCTTCTATCAGTCGCAGCCGAGCGCGGCGAATCAGGCACTGGGGGCGCTCCCGGTGTTCGGCCTGCCCGACTCGCCGTGTGCGATCGCCGGTACCTGCTATACGTTCCTGCCGGGCATTTTCCCGTTGGAGAGCGCAACCGGCATTCACCTTCCCGCCGGGGCGCTCAACTACCGCGCGCCGGCCTCGGTCGACAACGGCCAGCAAAACATGACCGAGGAGGTGCGCCTGCAGTCGAACGATCCGAACGCCCGGCTCATCTGGACGGTTGGCATCTTCGTCACCGTCAACCGCCAGGAGTACCTCGAGCAGATTCACGACCCGATGCTCAGCCAGCTGATCACGGCCGTGAGCGGGCTTCCGGGCCCGGCGTCGGTCAATATTCCGCAGGTTTTCCTGGTGGGCTACGACCCCATATTCCCGCAGGATTCGTACTTCCTGATGACTTCGGCCACGGATCACCAGTACGCCTGGTTCGGGGAAGCAACCTATTCGATCACCGACCGTCTGAAGGCCACGGCCGGGCTGCGCTTCTCGCAGGACAGCTACACCTTCGACACACTCACCGGTGGGCCGCAGCTGTTCGGTCCGACGCGCACCGGCTCGGGCGCGATCAACGAGAACTCGACCACGCCGAGGGTGAGCCTGCAGTTCCAGCAGGATCCGACCGATCTCTACTACGCCACCTACGCCCGGGGCTACCGTCCGGGCGGGGCGAACAACCCGATTCCCTATGCCGCCTGCGCGAGCGACTTCCTCAACTTCGGCATCACCGGGGCCCCGCAGACATTCAGCTCCGACACCGTGGACAGCTACGAAATCGGTGCCAAGAACAACATCGAGAACCGCGTCCGGGTCGCGAGCAGCATCTATTACATCAGGTGGAACAACATTCAGCAGACGGTCGTTCCGCCGATCTGCCAGATCTCGTTCATCGCGAATCTCGGCCAAGCGGTGGCCAAGGGCGCGGACGTGCAGGCCGAGATCTCCTTCACTGACCACCTGATCGGCGAACTGGCCGCCGGATATACCGACGCACGCTACACCAAGGACTCCCGTCTGAGCCCCACCGAGGCGCTGCCGCTCGTCGCGAACGGCGACTCCATCACCGGTCAGAGCAGCGAGACGGGCGGCGGCCAGCCGACCGCGCCTTATACCGTATCGGGCGGCCTCGAGTACCGCTTCAACGCCCTTGCGCACCGAATGTTCATGCGCGTCGACGCGGAGTACGAGGCCCGCGCCCGCTGGCTGACCCCGCAGAACGACTCGACGACGCTGCAGTATGACCCGGCGAACTTCACACTGCCCGGGACGACCTTCGTCAGCCTGCGCAGCGGGCTGGAGCTCGGTGAGTGGTCGGTGAGCGGCTTCGTCGACAACCTCACCAATGCGCACCCGGTGATCGACTTCAACAACAGCGTCTGCTCCCTGCCGCCGACCCAGGCACCGTCGGCCTACTGGAACGGGCTGACGCCGGGCTGTAACGGTGGCGGTTCGACGAGCAGCCGCTTGTTGCGGGAATACACCTTCAGGCCGCGTACCTTCGGCATTACCGCGATCTGGCGCAAGTAAGCGCGCCGCAACGGCCGCGGAGCGCGCGGCGCGGATCACCCCGCGTCGGCGTGTGTGTGGCGCGGCGCTCAGTGCGATCGCGCGTACACCCGTTTGCCGCGGAACCAGGTGCTCACGACCTGCGTGTCGGCGACTGCCTCGGGGTGACCTGAGTCAGCGAGCGCGAGGATGTCACGGTCGAGCACTACGAAGTCGGCCGACTTGCCGACCTCGAGCGAACCGGCTTCGGTCGCCAGGTTGAGCATCTGCGCGCCGTTGATGGTGTAGGCATCGATGACCTCGCGCAGGGTGATGCGCTCCGCGGGACCGAGCGGGGGCTGGCGGGGCAGGCTGCGCGTCACCGCGAATGCCATGTTGACGAACGGGCGCGGATCGCGCGTTTCCACGGGTGCGTCGGAGCCCGCGACCAGGATTCCGCCGGCCGCCTTGACCGAGCGCACCGGATACGCGTTGGCTTCGTAAAAGCTCCCCGGTGCATGCAGCGCCGCGTAGCTGCTGCCGCTCACGCGCTCGATGAATGGAATCACCGTCAGATCGTACTCCGGGTCGGTGTCCATCCAGGCGTAGGTGAAGGCGATGTAGATGCGGTCGCGGCCGATGCGCGCCACATCCGTCGGGTCGGCCAGCTGCAGGTGCGCCAGCGCATCATGGGTGGTCGCGATGCCGTCCGCCGCGCGCGCCGCCTCGATGGCGTCGATGGCCGTGCGCGTCGCACGGTCCCCGATGGCATGGATGTGCAGGCTGAAGCCCGCCACATGCATGCGCCGGGCGTATTCGAGGATCACCTCACGCGGATGCTGCAACCGGCCATCCGAGACGGTGCACTGCGCGGGATGAAAGCCATTGCGACTCATGAAGGTGCCGACAGCCTCGCTGTCGGAGTAGGCCTGCGGATTGCGGCGGACTTCGGCGCACAGCGCCGAGGAGGTATCGATATAGCCGCGCACCGTCGCCTTGCCGTGCGCATCGATTCCGAACTTCGGTTGCAGGTACGGCCGCAGCATCGCTCCTTCCGGCAGCGTCGGCGGCACCGCGTAGGGATTACCCTCGATGACTCCGTCGGCGAAGATCTTGACCACGTCGGCGCGGATCAACGCGCTGTGTGCGTACTTGGCGCGGATGGCGTTGGCCTGCTTCAGCATGGAGTCGTAGTCGACGCGCCCGTCAGCGGTGCGGATGCGGTCGGGGTCGAAGAACTGTGCCAGCGTCACACGCACCGTGAGATTGCCGTCCGCGACGAGCTTGTCGTACACCGGCATCCCTTCCGGGGCGGCCATGGCATCGAGGATCGCGGTGATGCCGACGCTGTTCAGGCGCTGGGTGATGCGCTCGGGTGCCTTGACAACCTCGTCCAGGTCCTCGTACAGCATGCTGCCCTCGTTACCGAGATAGCGCGCCTCCTCATTGACCGCGCCGTTCGGTTCACCGCTCTGATCGACGCCGACCAGAGTGCGGTAGGCCGCGAAGTCGCTGGCGAGCGTGGCGCGCGAGAGCCCCACCGCCTTGCCCGCCGCGTTCCTCGCCTGGGCGAGCGCGAGGCTGTTGAAGGCGTCGTGATGACCGTCGTTGCCCATCAGCTGAATCTGGCGCGTGGTCGAGGCCGCATCGAGCGCCGCCCGCAGCGTCGGGTGCTGCGGGTCGGGCTCATTGCCGTCGGTGTAGTTCCACTCATGGACGCGCAGCACTCCGCCGGGCGGCGTCTGGTAGCGTGCCAGGCACTGCGCCACGAAGGCCGACAGCTTCTTGAGCGGCATGGGGAGGCTCTTCAGGTCGCAGACATCGAGGTCGACGATGTCGAGCGGATGGATGTGCGCGTCCACCAATCCTGGCAGTACCAGGCGTCCCCCGAGCGCCTCGACCCGGGTGCGCGGGCCGACCCAGCGCTGCACCTCACGATCGCTGCCGACGAACACGATCCTGCCGTCGCGCACGGCGAGTGCCTGCGCGAGGCTGTGCGCGCTGTCGACGGTGTAGATATGCGCCTCGCGAATCACGAGATCCGCGGTGTCGTTGGCCGGCAGGGAGTGGCTGGCGGCAGCGCCGAGCAGTGCCACGACAGCGGTGCAGCGAATCCGCGGGTTCATCAGTACTCCAGCGCGGGCGCCGCGCCGCTGGTGCTGAGGCTGCGCACCACCTCGCGCCGCGTTACCTGCACGTTGACGAGCGGCGTATGCCGCACCCGGGTGACTTCCTCCGTCGTGAACGGCGCGGGCGACGGCTCACTGGGCGCACCGTAGCGCTCGGCCAGCCAGTTGAGGACCGCGGCGAGCCGCGCATCCGGGAGGGCGGAGTTGGCCGCGCCCGGAACGCGCAGTACGTAATCGCGACCCTCGGGCGTGCGCATGAACAATGCGAGCGCGCCGGCAAGCGGCGGGATCTTGCCCGGCACGCCCTGCGCCTCGGTGCCGTGGCAGCCCATGCAGTAGAGGGTGTAGTCCTGCGCGGGGCTCGCGATCGCTGCAGCGCCCAGCGCGCTTGCCGCCATCGCTCCCGCTGCCAGTCGCACCCGCGCCATCAGGTCAGGGCCCGGGCGGGGCGACGCTGTTGCGATGCTCATGCACCGCAGCGCCGTCGAGCGGATGCGCGCGCTCGGCCGCGATCTCGTCCGGCGCGAGCGGTTTGACATCCGCCGCAGCACGCGCGAGATCGAACACCACGAAGTTCAGAGTCGCGGCCAGCGTCGCGTCGTCGAGCCGCGCGAAATCCGGCATCTGAAAATTAAAGTGCCTGCCCTCGACCGTGATGTCGCCAATCATGCCGTAGAGCACCGTCATCGCCAGCTGCCGGCGGCCCTCGGTGCTCGCGGCGTAACGTGCCGGATAGGACAGCAGCGGTGGGGCGAGCGCGGGCACCCCGGCACCGCCAGGTCCGTGGCACACGGCGCAGTTGGCCTGGAAGGCGGCGGCTCCCTGCGGGTACGCCGGCGCGGCGGCGGCCGCGATGGTCGGAACCAGTCCGGTCAGGGCGGCGAGCGCTGGCGCTGCGCGCGCGCGGGCGGTGGCGCTGCTGCGCCACCCCCTTGCCTGACAGCTCATTTCTCGGCGACCCCGAGAATCACCGACACCGAACAGTGGTAGTTCGCGTCGGCGTTCGCCATGCACCAGTTGAGATCATTGTTGCGCGAGGGCCGATACGCCGGCTTCTCACCCTCGTTGCGGTTGCATTCGCAGTTGCCGCAGCTGGTCTTCCCGCAACAGTCATTGTAGGAAACGATGTAGTCGCGGCCGTCGCCGGGGTTGTGACAGGTGCCGATCCAGGTGATCGGGGAAGGGGCGCTGCCGGGCGGACAGGAGCTGGTCGTCCCGCCGCAGCAGGAACACAGGTAGCCGTCGATCGCGCAGTACTTCCAGTACTGACAGTCTCCGGGGCCGAGCGGCGTGGGTTGCGGTTGGGCGGCGTTTGCCCGGTTGCCGCGGTCCACCGGCAGCAGCGGCAGCAGGGCTGCGCCGGTGAGGATCTGTCCGAGGAAGGCGAGGAGGCTCCGCCGCGAGGTGCGCTGGGCCAGCGCCCGTGTGGAATGTTCGATGAAATGATCGAGCGAGCGCATCGTGGGCCCCGTGTGTTCAGGGATTGAGCAACATCCAGGGAGTCTGTCCCAGCTGCTTCTCGACGTGCCTCAGGTGGCCCGTGAGGGCGTCGAACACGGCGAGGTCCGCCGTTTCCGTGGCAGCGAACACAATGGGCGCGGTGTCCTGCGAAACCTGCACGGCAAGGACGCGTGACAGACCCTGCGCCTTGAGCGGCCAGCGCGCCAGGCGCCGATGGCTGGTGAGGTCGAACACCCACATCTCCGTGCCGCCGTCCTTGTGCGTGCCTTCCCCTCCCTCGTGCATCGGCACGTACAGCCGCCCGAGTCCGCGGTGAATCGCACCCACCTGCATGGCGCCCGGCCGCCAGTGACCCTTTTCGGCGGCGCTCACCAGCGACCACGGCGGTGCAAAGACCGGTTGCGGGCCGCTGAAGTCGATTTCGTGCACCTCGCCGAGGAACGACAGGAAGGCATAGCCGCGGGTGGTCGGGATTCCCTGCACGAACACCGGGTCGGTGTCGGCATCGAAGAACGGCTCCGACATCGCCCGCGAAGCCTCGTGACCGGCCGCGTCGAGCGTCACGGTCAGCAACCGGCCGCTCTCGCACAGCGAAGACACACGGTTCGGCCCCGATGGGATCACCAGTACGCAGCCCGCCGTGTCGATCTCGCCAAGCAACTTGCCCTGCGCCGGGTCGAGCACGCCGAAGGAGGCCGCCGGAGTCATGTAGGCGGCGTAGAGAAAGTGCGCATCCGCGCTGTAGGCGATGTTGAACAGGCTCGGCGCGGTCATGGCGCGCTTCGGCGGCAACGCGATCTCGCGCGCAACGACAAGGGTGGAGTTGTCGGTGAACTCCACTACGTCCGTGCGTGCACCGTGCCAGCCGCGGGCGAAGTACGTGGCCGCGATGGCCGTGGTAGCGCCGTCGGGTGAGATGCTTACGCTGGTGTAGAAGCCGCCGTCGATCTGCCCGAGGCGCCGGTAGCTGTCCCCATCGAACAGGTGGATGCGTGAGTCGATCTCGTTTGCGAACGCCTCGTCGAATACGTACACCCAGTGGGGACTGCGCGGCGGCAGCGGCTCAACGATGAGATGCTCGGCAGGCAGCGGCGGCGGGACGGCGCGCACCTGCGCCGCCAGCATCGGGCACGACAGCACAGCGGACAGGACATAAGCGGATCGCATCGCTACACCCGTGTGCGGCCGCGTTCGCGTTATCTGCTGCGACGCCCGCTAGCGTGCGTCAGCGGGGCGCGGCCTGCCGGGCGAGTCTGGCATAACGTCAGGGGCGGCGAAAGGTGGCGCGTGGGGCATAATAGCGGCGAGACGCGCCGGCTCGGGCAGCCGCTCGAGCCCAGCACCAGGCGCCGACGATAACGGAAAATCGATTATCGATAGAACGATGCCCCCCGTGAGGCTGCAATCGCTGTGGTCCGTGACGGCGCCGGCCGGCCCCGTCTGCAGTGCCCTTGCCGGAGTTCAGCGCGCGCAGGCGGCGGTCATCGGCGCGGGCTACACCGGACTCTCGGCCGCTCTGCACCTTGCCGAAGCCGGCCGCGACGTGGTGGTGCTCGAGGCGGCGGAGATCGGCGAGCGGGCCTCGGGCATCAACGGCGGTCAGGTGATACCGGGAGTCAAGCAGGACCCCGACACCCTCGAGGCCATACTCGGGCCGTATGCCGGCGGGCGGCTGGTGGCGACCGCCGCGGCCGGACCCGACCTCGTGTTCGATCTCATCGCTCGTCACGGCATTCAGTGCGATGCCACCCGCACCGGCTGGATACAGCCGGCGACATCCGAGGCGACACTGGCACAGCTCGCGCGCCGGGCCGAGCAGTGGTGGCGGCGCGGTTCGGCGGTGGATCTGCTGTCGCGCAGAGAGGTGTTGCAACTCACCGGCTCGGCGCGCTACTGCGGCGGCCTGCTCGATCGGCGTGGCGGTACCGTCCAGCCGCTCGCCTACGTGCGCGGGCTGGCACA
>DASYNX010000056.1:0-3104 GCA_036008385.1 Steroidobacteraceae bacterium | reverse complement strand
GCCGGCGCTGTCGCCGTACGTGCTCGGCAAGGACATCTGCGCGGCGGACTATTACCTGTACGTCGTTGGCGGGTGGTACCCGGACGGCCGCGCGCCGCTCAACGCCCGCTGGCCGGCGCTCGCTCGCCACACAGAACTCGTGGCGCAGCGCGCCAGCGTACGCAAGGTCGAAGCCGGGACCTGACGTCTTTGCGGAAAGGAACATGATGAACGAGCGCATAACGCGACGCGATTTCCTCGACGGCATGGCGTGCGTCATCGCCGCCGGTGCGGCGCCGCGCCTTGCGCTGGCGCTTCCGGACGGCACGCCCTATCCGCCCGGACGCGCCGGCTACGGGGGCAGCCGACCGCAGGACTTCACGGTCGCTCACGGGGTACGCGACGGGCAGCGCTACGAGCTGGGCTCCCGGCCGGTGGCCGAGCGCTACGACTTCATCGTGATCGGTGCCGGAATCGGCGGCCTCGCCGCCGCACACTACCTGCGGCAGGCGCGGCCGGCGGCGCACATCCTGATCCTCGACAACCACGACGACTTCGGCGGTCACGCGCGGCGCAACGAATTCGACGTCGGCGGCCGCTTGCTCCTCGGCTACGGCGGCAGCGAGTCGCTCGAGGGCATCCGCAGGCGGTGGTCGCAGGTAGCGCGCGACTGCGTCGCCAGCATCGGCGTCGACGTTGACCGGCTCGAGCGGGCCTTCGACGTGTCGCTCTATCCTGGGCTCGGACTGTCGTCGGGCCTCTTCTTCCCGCGCGAGACCTACGGCGTGGACCGGCTGGTGACCGGCGATCCGATGCGTCAGTTACCGACGGACGTGCCGCCGGAGCTGCACCACGGCCGCGCGCCCGCACAGTTCATCGCTGACTGCCCGGTCGACGATGCCCAGAAGGCGCGGCTGCTCGCGCTCTACACCGACCACCGCGACGTGCTCCCGGGCATGAGCGCGGCGCAGAAGCGCCACCTGCTGGAGAGGACCTCGTACCACGATTACCTCGAGCGCTACTTCGGCCTCGACCAGCGGTCACTCGCGATGTTCGACGGACGCACGTTCGACCTGTTCGCCTGCAAGGCCACGGACGTCCCGGCGTTGCTCGCCTGGGAGTGCCAGTACCCGGGGTTCCAGGGGCTCGGGTTGCAGATGTCGCGCGCCGGCGTGCTCGAAGGCGACCCCTACATCCACCATTTTCCGGACGGCAATGCGACGCTCGCACGGCTGTTCGTCCGCGAACTGGTCCCCGGTGTTGCACCGGGACATACCATGGAGGACGTCATCACCGCGCGCTTCGACTACGGACGGCTGGACGAGCCGGCGAACGACGTGCGCCTGCGGCTGTCCTCGACGGTCGTGGCAGTCGGCAACGCCGGAGCGGGCGTCGACGTCCTCTACGTGCGCAACGGGGAGTCGACGCGCGTGGCCGCAAACCGCGTCGTCTACGCCGGCTACCTGGCCATGCTGCCGTACATGTGCACGGAGCTCGGCGCGGCGCAGCGCCAGGCGGACGCCGATCAGGTCAAGGCGCCCTTGATCTATGTGAACGTTGCACTGCGCAACTGGCACTCCTGGGTCAACCGCGGCGTGCACTACGTCAACAATCCGGCCGGCTTCTACACCAACATCAAGCTCGACTACCCGGTGAGTCTCGGCGACTACCGTTTCCCGAAGAATCCCGACGAGCCGATGGTCCTGCACATGCTGCACGTGCCCTGGCCCGAGGGCCCGACCCGGAACCTGCGCGCTGCGCTGCGTGCCGCGCGCGCGATCGCCTACACGATGCCGTTCGATGAGTTCGAGAACCGCGCGAACGATGAGCTGACGCGCATCCTCGGCGCCGGCGGCTTCGAGGCGCAGCGTGACATCGCGGCGATCACAGTGAACCGCTGGGGCCACGGCTATGCCTACGACATGAATACCCTGTTCGATGATCCCACGGCGGCGCACCAGGCGATGCGCGCCAGCCGCGAGCCCATCGGCAACATCCACATCGCCGGCTCCGATGCCGCCTGGATGGCGTACGCGCACTTTGCGATCGACTCGGCGCACCGCGCCGTGCAGGAGATCACCCGAACGTAGTCAGTCGCGAGCCAAGCGGAGCAGCTGTTGCCCACCACCCGGAGCGGGCTAAGTCATTGATTCAGCTGGTTCGCCGGGAGGCGCAGCGGCGAACCCGGCACTCGGCGAATGTTCCCTGCCGCGCTACACTAGTGACCGCTGACGCAAGCAGGCTGGGGAAGTGGATCCTCCCCAATTCGAGCCGGACGTGGTCGTGATAACGAAACAACAAATAAGGACGACAGTCGGCGCAAGCCGCCCCCACCAACGGGTTGTCAAGGCCGGACGGAGCGCGCCGATCGCCCTGGCACTGTGGGCATGTCTCATTGGTGGCAAGCCCGTCCAGCCCGAATTCAATGGCCTCGTGTCGTTTGCCGACGGCGGCGCGTTCTCCATCGTGCGCCGTGACACGTTGCTGGCCGGCTCCAAGGGAGTAGCGCTGCTGGCCGGGGACATCGTCGAAACCGGGGCAACCGCGTTTGTGGTGATTCAGGAACCGGGCGGAGATCTCGTCGGGATCGGCCCGTCCACCGACGTCTACTTCGTCGAGCGGCAGGAAGTCATAACGCTGTTCGTCCTCAGGGGCTGGGTGAAGGTGGACGTCAAGTCCGGGCCGCTGCGGCTCACTGGGACACGCCTCGGCATACAGGGTCACCAGGCGGTGATGCTGCTGCACGCCGACGAGCGCTCCAACGAGGTCTTCGATGAGCAGGGTTCCACAACGCTCCTGCCCGCAGAGGACGAGGCCCGGCCGGTCGGGAGGGAAACCGGACCGAACCGCTTCTTTCTGCGCGGTGAGCAGCTTGACGTGCTCTCGCAAGGGTCTCCGTCCGCCGAATTCGTCGCGAACATGCCGGCTCCGTTCCGCGATCCGTTACCGGTGTACGCGAAGCTGCCCGAGCCTGTCCCACCGCACGTGGTTCGCGCGGTCAGCTATTCCGACATCGAGAGCTGGCTGACCATACCGCGTGAGTGGCGCGGCAGCTTCGTTGGGCGTTTCCGCGGTCGTCTGAAGGATCCGGCGTTTTTTGCCGCCATGGACGCGCATCAGGCGCT
>DASYNX010000055.1:0-7213 GCA_036008385.1 Steroidobacteraceae bacterium | reverse complement strand
CGCCAAGAGCCGCCGCGCGGAAGTGATCCTGGTGCCGCTGCTCGACTTCCTGCAGTCGGTGCCGATCCTCAGCTTCTCGATCACCATCCTGTTTTTCCTGCAGCTCACGCCGGGCCGGGTGGCAGGTGCGGAAATTGCGTCCATTTTCCTCATTTTCACCAGCCAGGTGTGGAATATGGCGTTCAGCTTCTACCACTCGCTGCGCAGCATCCCGGATGAGCTGGTGGAGGCCGCCCGCAACTTCCAGCTCCGACCGTGGACGCGCTTCTGGCGCCTGGAGGTACCGTTCGGCATGCCGGCGCTCATCTGGAACATGATGATGTCGATGTCCGGGGGCTGGTTCTTCGTGACCGTCTCCGAAGCCATCAGCGTCGGCAACACAACCATCACGCTCCCGGGCGTGGGCTCGTACATCGCGCTGGCGATCGAGCAGAAGAACCTCGCGGCCATCGGCTGGGCGATCGCCGCGATGTTCGTCGTCATCCTGATTTTCGATCAGCTGCTGTTTCGCCCGCTCACCGCAAGCGCCGACTGGTTCCGCCTCGAGCAGGAGGCGGGGCTCACGCCAAGTCGCTCATGGGCGCTCACTATGATGCGCCGCTCGCGCCTGCTCGGCTTCGTCGGTCGCGCGTTTGGCGCCCTGCTGCGCCTCGGCGTGACGCCGCGCGCGGCACAAGCGGTAGCGGCGCCGCCGCGCCCGCAGAGTCCCTGGAACAAGCGCTGGGTCGACTGGGTGTGGTACACGGCGCTGGTGCTGATCGGGCTCGGCGCGCTGTGGAAGACCGCGAACTTCGTGCTGGGCAAGGTACCGCCGAACGAGATCGGCCACGTGGCCGTGCTCGGATTGATCACCCTGGTACGCGTCGCGGTGCTGATTGCGCTGGCGAGCATCATCTGGGTGCCGATTGGCGTGTGGATCGGACTGCGACCGCGCGTGGCGAGCATCGCGCAGCCGATCGCGCAGTTCCTCGCCGCCTTCCCCGCAAACCTGCTGTTCCCGATCGTGGTGTCCGCCGTCGTGCTGTACAAGCTGACGCCGGACATCTGGCTCAGCCCGCTCATGATCCTCGGCACCCAGTGGTACATTCTGTTCAACGTGATCGTGGGTGCATCCGCCGTCGCGCCGGACCTGCGTTACGCGGCCGAGAACCTCGGCGTGAGCGGCTGGCTGTGGTGGCGCAGGGTGGGCCTGCCAGCGGTGTTTCCGTTCTATGTCACCGGGGCCATCACCGCCTCGGGGGGCTCGTGGAACGCGAGCATCGTGGCCGAAGTGGTCAGCTGGGGCAACGAAAAGCTCACCGCGCACGGACTGGGCGCCTATATCGCCAACTCCACCGAAGCGGGGGACTTCCAGCGCACCGTGCTCGGTACGGTGGTGCTGAGCCTGTTCGTGGTGACGCTGAACCGGGTGTTCTGGCGGCCGCTGTACGCGCGCGCCGAGCGCAAGTTCCGAATCGCCTGAGAGGGTCGCGAGGAGACTGCCGTGAATGCAACCGCCGCTGCCGCACTGAACCTCGCGCCTCTGCTCGATGTGCAGGGGGTGTGCAAGTCCTTTCGCAAGCCCGATGGCGATCAGCTGGTGGTGCTGGAACAGGTCAATCTGACGCTGCGGCCCGGGGAGATCGTGGGCCTGCTCGGACGCTCGGGCTCGGGCAAGTCGACGCTGTTGCGGGCGATCGCCGGCCTCGAAGAGCCCTCGGGAGGCGTGGTCAATTATCTCGGACACCCCGTGGCGGGTCCCGCCTCGGGGATTGCCATGGTGTTCCAGAGCTTCGCGCTGTTCCCGTGGTTGACGGTGCTCGAGAACGTGCAGCTCGGACTCGAGGCCCAGGGCGTTCCGGAGCCCGAGATGCGCAAGCGCTCGCTGCAGGCGATCGATCTGATCGGGCTCGACGGCTTCGAGTCCGCCTATCCGCGCGAGCTCTCCGGCGGCATGCGCCAGCGGGTGGGCTTCGCGCGCGCACTCGTGGTGCATCCCAACATCATTCTGATGGACGAGCCGTTCTCGGCGCTCGATGTGCTCACCGCCGAGACGCTGCGCTCCGACTTCCTCGACCTCTGGGGCGAGGGACAGCTGCCGATCAAGGCGGTGCTGCTGGTGACGCACAACATCGAGGAGGCGGTGCAGATGTGCGACCGCATGCTGATCTTCTCGACCCACCCGGGGCGGGTCGTGGGCGAGATCGTGGTCGACCTGCCGCAGCCGCGGCACGCGGCCGATCCGCGCTTCCGGGCGCTCATCGACCGCGTCTATGTCGAGATGACCGCCAAGCCGCGCGGCGAGGCGCGCGCCGGCCCCAAGGCCGAGCGTTATGCGGGTATCGGCATTGGCACCGCTCTCACGCACGTGTCCTCGAACGTGCTCACGGGGCTCCTCGAGGCGGTGAACGAGCCGCCCTACAACGGCAAGGCCGACCTCCCGGCCATCGCGGAGGAGCAGCACCTCGAAGTCGATGACCTGTTTCCAGCGGCCGAGGCGCTGCAGCTGCTGCGCCTGGCGGAGGTCGAGGGCGGCGACATCAAGCTCACCGAGGCGGGGATGCAGTTCGCACGCAGCGAGACCGACGAGCGCAAGAAGCTCTTCGCGCGGCACCTGATCACCTACGTGCCGCTCGCCGCGCACGTCCGCCGGGTGCTGGATGAGCGCGCGAGTCACAGCGCTCCCAAGAGTCGCTTCTTCGATGAGCTCGAGGACTACATGACCGAGGAGCTTGCGGAGCAGACCCTGCGCACCGTCATCAGCTGGGGCCGCTACGCGGAGGTGTTCGCCTACGACGACCACCGCCAGGTCTTCAGCCTGGAGAACCCGGCCTAGATGGATGGCGGAAAAAAGTGGGGCGACCGAGAGCACCTGGGCCGCCCCCAGGAGGAGACGGCCCAAGTTCGCACATCGGACGCCTTGCGGGTGTAACCAAGCGGCAAAGAAATGCAAAGAAATCTGCGTTTCGCGGCGCGTGCGGCCGGCCGGCCGGGGGAGCGTGTATCGTCCCGTACCATGGAAACGCGCGAGTCTGCCGGCGAGCTCAGGCCGACGCTCCTCGTCATCGACGACGATCAGGAGCTGTGCGCGATGCTGGCGGAATACCTCGGCCCGGAGGGCTTCGCCACCGTGACCGCGGCCACCGGCCCCGCCGGGCTCGAGCAGCTCGCCCGCGCGCCGGTGGACCTCGTGGTGCTCGATGTGATGCTGCCGGAGCTCTCCGGCTTCGAGGTGCTGCGGCGCATCCGCGCCGCGAGCCGCGTGCCCGTCATCATGCTCACAGCGCGGGGCGAGGAGGTCGACCGCGTGGTGGGGCTCGAGCTGGGTGCGGACGACTATCTCGCCAAGCCCTTCAGTGCGCGCGAGCTCGTCGCCCGCATCCGGGCCGTGCTGCGGCGCGTCCCGGGCGAGAGCGCCGCGGCCGACGGGCTCCTTCAGTGGGGTCCGCTGCGCCTCGATCTGCGTGCGCGGCGCGCGCTCGCCGACGAGCGTGACCTCGAGCTGACGTCCGCAGAGCTGCGGATCCTCGAGCTGCTGATGCGCGCCGATACGCGCACCGTGTCGCGCGATGAACTCATGACCCAGGCGCTCGGACGGCGGGTCCTGCCCACCGACCGCAGTCTCGACACGCATGTGTCGAACCTGCGCCGCAAGCTCTCGAAGTGCACCGACCGGGTGAGCGTGCAGAGCGTGCGCGGTGCCGGCTATGCGCTGACGCTCGCGGCCGCGCGCACCCTCACCGGGGCACCCCAGGGTTAGCCATGCATTCGCTCTATTGGCGCATTTTCATGGCGTTCTGGGCGGCGCTCGCCCTGATCCTGGTGGGAACCGTCACCGTCGCCGTCAACGCGACCGCCCACCGCACCGATCGTCCCTGGGTGCAGCGCGGACAGCTCTATGCGCAGGCGGCGCGTGCGTTCGAGGGCGGGGGACCGGATGCCCTCAAGGGCTGGCTGCAGTCGCTCGCCAGCGAGCCCTTCGGCCGGACCTTCGTGGTCGGGCCCGACGGCCGCGAAATGCTGGGCCGCCCGTTGCCGCCCACCTTGACCGCCGCTGCCGGCGGGGCGCTTACCGGCGGTGCGCACGGTGCGACGCCGGGCGCCATCGCACCGATCGGCGGGGCGCTGGTGCTGGTCACGGCCGCGGGCGGCACCTATCACGTCGTCATCGGGCCGGTGCGCGACAGTCCGCGGCTGTTCGGCGAGCTCGAGCAGCCGGGCGTGCCGTTTGCCGTCCTCGCGATCGCACTGGCGGTGAGCGCGGCGGTGTGCTTCATCCTCGCCCGCTACCTCGCCTCCCCGGTGGACCGGCTGCGGATCGCCACGCGGCAGATGGCCGCCGGCGATCTCAACGTGCGGGTACAGCCGGCGCTGCGCCAGCGGCACGATGACCTCGGGCTTCTCGCCGCCGACCTTGATGCCATGGCGGAGCGGCTGTGCCAGCTCCTCGAGGCCAAGCAGCAGCTGCTGCGCGACGTGTCACACGAGCTGCGCTCGCCGCTCGCGCGGTTGCAGCTCGCCCTGTCCCTCGCGCGCCGCGAGCACGGCGAGGCAGAGCGCCACCTCGCGCGCATCGGCTCCGAGGCCGACCGTCTCGAGCAGCTCATCGCGCGCACCCTCAAGCTGGTGCGCCTCGAGCGGCCGGCGCATGCGCTCGAGCAACTGCGCATCGATGTGGGCGAGCTGCTGCGCAACATCGCCGCCGATGTCGCCATCGAGGCGGACGACCGCGGCTGTCAGGTGCGACTCGACGCCGGGCAGGGACTGGTGGTTTCGGGCGATCCCGAGCTGCTGCGCAGCGCGTTCGAGAACGTGATCCGCAACGCCGTGCGCTACAGCCCCTCCGGGGCGACCGTCGCCATCTCGGCACGCCGCGACCGGGGAGAGGAGGCGGGCGGGGCAGTGCTGGTCAGCGTCCACGATCGCGGCCCGGGGGTACCGGACAAGGATCTCGGGCTCATCTTCGAGCCCTTCTACCGGGTGGACGCGGCACGCGAGCACCGCAGTGCCGGCGGCGAGGGCCTGGGGCTGGCGATCGCGGCGCGTGCCGTCACGCTGCACGGCGGGCGCATTACGGCCAGGAATGTCGAGGGGGGCGGACTTGCCGTGACGGTGACGTTGCCGGCCATGGCGCGCGAGCAGGCCGAGCCGGCCGCAGCCGCGTAGCGCTGCTAGCCAGCGGCGCGGCTTCGAGCCGGCACAGGGTGCCGGGACCCGGAGGTCTCCTCGCAGACGACCAGACCCTTCAGCCGCAGCGCTTCCCGCATGGGCGCGAAGGCGAACTCGCTCAGCAGACGCCGCAGCCGTGCCTCGCAGCGCGTGAGATTGGTGTAGTGGCGGAAGCGCGAGAACCAGCCGACGCGAATGCGCGGCTGCTGCGGATCGAGCTCCCACGGGTGTACGTAGAACGTGAACGGCCGTGCGCAGCGCTCGTTGATCTGATTGAGTCCCGCGCGCGTCAGCCAGTACGGCAGGATGCGGAAGTAGCCGCCGCCGGAGACCGGCACCGGCACACCGAAGAACTTCGCCGCCGACATGGGGAACTCGATCAGCGTGCGCCCGGACGGGGCGCTCAGGCGATTGGGCTCGGGGGCAGCGCCGGGCAGGCCATAGATGTCGTGATGAATCGGAAAGACCGACGAGTCGTAAAGGAAGCCGAGGTCGATGAGCACGTCGAGCGCCCAGAGCGAAGCAGGCGTCACTGAGAAGCTCGCCGCCCGATAGCCGAGTACCGGCTCACCAATGAGGTCCTCGAGGCAGGTCTTGGCGCGCAGTGTCTCGGCGCGAAACTCCCGCTCCGTCTGGCGGTACACCAGCTGATGTGCATAGCCGTGACAGGCGATCTCGTGGCCTTGAGCGGCGATACGCCGCACCATCGCCGGCGAGCGCTCGGCGACCCAGCCGAGCACGAAGAAGGTCCCGTGGACGCCGCTCTCGGCGAGCACACCGAGGAGGCGCTCGATGTTCGACTCCACCCGGTACTCGCGGTTCGCCCAGCTGTCGCGGCTGATCACCGAGCTCAGCGCGGCGACATGGAAATAGTCCTCGACGTCGACGGTAAAGGCATTGACGTGCCGCACGACCACCGTGGTCGTGCGCGCGAGCTCAACCTCCTGCGGAGCGAACGGGATCGCGTCCGCGGTCGCGGCATCCCTGGCCGCCGGGTAGACGCGAGGAGGAGATCCGTGAGGCAAGTGCGCGGGTCCTTTGGTCTCGGGTTGGGGTTGCCGGAGGGCGCATTCCATCTGCGCAGGGCACTTCAGTCAGCGCCTGTCCCTACATAAGCGCCTGTCCCTACATACAAGAACGGCTCCTTCGCAGGAGCCGTTCTGTCTGCTTCATCTCCGGAGGAGTGCTTTCAGACCTGGGCCCGTCTGCGACGCAGCGTCACGAATCCCAGGTATCCCAGACCCAACGCGAACAGCACGAGCGTGCCGGGCTCCGGTACACCCGTTGTCGGACCGCCCGGGTCGTTGGCGCCGTAGTTGCTGTGGTTGCTGTCTACTCCGAAGAACGGCTCGTGGTCACGAGCCTCCCGCAATGCATCAGCCGATGCGGGCACGCTCCAAACAACCGCCGAAATCGCAGCGAGGCTGGCAGCAATCAGAATTTTCTTCATCGCAAATCCTCCAATGACCGATCCTTAGCCATCGCGGCAGGCCGCCTATTCTTCGAAGCAATCCTCGTGCCGGCTCTGCATCTTTGTTGTTTCGACAATACCTTGCGGCGTTGGTGCCCGCTCAGTCCTATCCGTTCACGCTCCAGAGTGTCAGTCCTGCCGACGTGAACAGTGTCACAAGACTACCAAAGAGCCAAGAGATCAAGCACCCCATGCGACATATCTCGGAAAAAAGTTGAAGTCGCTCACGCAGTGACGCCCGTGGTCCTGCCGCGCGGGTGGTCTGTCGGTCCACGGCGACCGGGGTTTATCTCTTGTGAATCAATACGTTAGCGGTCCAAGCCGCTCCGTCCACGTCTGAGGCGTCGGCAGAGGGCGACGCCCCAGCCCAGCCGCGCCCCGTTGCGCCCCGGCACGGCGCGTCCTAAGGCCATGAAACAGAAATAGAAAATCCGACCGGCACGGCCCTTGCTTGAGCTCAACCATCTACTTCGCCGCGGCTCATTCGCTTGCCCGCGGGCGGTAGTTCCTGGGGAAGCGATGAAGGAATGCGTGCGGTTTGCGCCGTGCGCCCGAAGTGGAGGTCGGTGTGTTGAAAATGCTGCGACTCGTCTG
>DASYNX010000054.1:0-22552 GCA_036008385.1 Steroidobacteraceae bacterium | reverse complement strand
CAGCGGCTCGACCATCACCATCACCAGCCTCGGCAAGCTCGGCGGCATCGCCAGCACCCCGATCATCAACGCGCCGGAAGTGGCCATCATCGGCGTGAACCGCGCGATCGAGCGTCCGGTGGTGCTGGACGGTGTCATCGCGGTCCGCCGCACCATGAACCTGTCGTCCTCGTTCGATCATCGTTTCGTCGACGGGTACGATGCGGCGGCAATGATCCAGGCGCTGAAGGAATGCCTGGAGCACCCGGCGACGATTTTCATCGACCGCTGAGCGCGCCACGCCATGATGTCCAGGCGCCCCGCCTCCCTCCGGCAGGCCATCATGTCCAGGGTGGCTCAGCTGGTGTGCCCTGGCGCGCCCGCATAGGTCTTCTCGCCCGCTTCGATCCTGAGCTTCAACCGGTTCTGCGGCGGCGGCAACGGGCAGGTGGCAAAGTCATTGAGCGCGCACGGCGGATTGTAGGCGCGGTTGAAATCGAGCCGCGCGCGCCCCTGGGCGGGCAGCGCGATGTACAGGAAGCGTCCGCCACCGTAGGTCTCGTGTCCGCTGGTGCTGTCGGCGAACATGATGAAGAGTTCCTGATCACCGGGCTGCTCGAGCACCGTATCGAGGCGCCATTCGCGGCCGTCCTTGGTGAACACCACCGCACCCGGTGAGACCAGTTCTTCTTCCATGCCGAGAATGTTGACGATCCGCATGTGGCGCACCGGCTCGTAGAGCGCGAAGCGCGCATCGAACACCCAGTCGGTGCTCACCGGGAAATAGCTCAGGCCCCGGAACTGCAGGCGGCGGGCATTGTTCAGATCGCGCACCCGCACGCCGAGATTGCCGGCGCGCTCGATGACGAAGAAGCGCAGCGGGCCGCTCGCGAGCACGGTCGGATCGCCCGTGGTATCGGCGGCGAGATCCAGCGAGCCGACGGGCCGGCCAGCGTGCGTCACGCCGCTTGCGGGGCGGGCGACGAAGCGCACCTGGTGGCCAGTCACGACGAACGAGCCGGCCTCGGCGGCAAGCGCCGGGTTGTCGAGCGCCAGCGTGTTGGAGGCGGCACGGCCGAAACTGTTGTCGCCGTCCTTCAGCCAGAAGAGACCCACCAGCGTCAGCCAGCCGTTGTCGCTGGTGAGCGCACCGCGGCGCTCCTGACGCCACTGCTCGATGCTCGCCACCTCGGCCTGCAGCCCGGCGGAGGCGGGCGGGCCGGCCGCCGACACCAGCGCTGACAGGGCGAGTGCCGGCAACGCGAGCGTCGCGCCGGCGAGCGTCGGGAAGCGGTCGAGGCTCATCCTGATGCCATTATGCCTCGCGGCCGAGGATCTCCTCGCGCACATCCGCGATCTCACGCGCCCGCGACGGACGCGCGCCTTCGCAGCGCTCGGGGCGCGGGCAGCGGGTGCTGCGTGGACAGATGATGCGCGCGGGCGCCGCGAGCGCGTCGGCGATCCAGGCGATGTTCAGCATGTTGGCGACGGCGTTGAGGGCCTGCGTGGCCGCCTTGGGAATGCGCGCCTCGCCGCGCCGGTGCAGGCACTCGCGGAAGATGGACTCGACCAGCGCATCGCTGTGCACGCCGTTGGAGGCGAGCGCCGGCGCCAGGTCGACCCCGACCGACAGCACGTGCGGATTGCCGGCCATGTCGTGAACGCGAACGGAGTGACAGCAATAGAGGAGCGACCGCTCCCCGTCGCGCAGCACCGATATCTGCGAGCCGGTCGCGCCGTGATCGGCGTCGATCATGCGGAACACCGCCCAGTTGGGGCACGGGTCGCTCACCTGGGCGAGGTTTCCCCACGGCAGCGGGATGCCGTTGCCGCGGTAGACCGCGCGCAGGTAGCCCGGCGGATAGGCGTCGAAGAAGTGCCAGTAGGGGTAGGGTGACACCTTGGTCATGCGGCGCATCACCACCGCAGGCGTCAGCTCGAGCTTCGCTCCGGCCTCGACGCGGTAGCGCTCGCGCGCCAGGAAGCGGCGGAACGGCACGCGCGGCGCGAGCAGTGCGCCGGCAAAGAAACTGCACTCGAAATCGCGCCAGGCGTGCAGCACGTCGAGCGCTTTCAGCCCCGCGGCGTTGCCGCCGCCCTCCGGGCTTCCGCCCATCTCCCCGCCGGTGGCGTGCGGGGACTTGAGGCCATCGCCGCCGTGCAACACCTTGTGGCCGATGTGCGCGGCCAGATCGAATTTCAGGCGCGCCGCGTCCGACTGCAGCGCCCGGTTCGCATACACCACCCTTGGGGCCTCGAAGAACGAGCGCACCATGCTGCGCACTTCCCGGTCCTTGTCGCGCGCCAGCACCGGCTTGCGATCGAACCAGCGGATCTCGAGCCCGTGCCGCCGGGAGAGGCGCATCAGCTCCTCGACCGACAGCGGGAAGCGTCGCTCGCCCACGTGGTCGGCGGCGCGTTCCAGGTCCGGGAAGTCGTTGCGCGACATTTCCTGGTGCGAGCGGATCAACAGGTGCGCGAACTGCCGCCCGCTGGTGCCGGTCTGGGCGAGCAGCTCCGGGATGGCCGCCTGCAGGAGGCTCCGGGAGAACAGGAACGCCGGCTCGAGCGGCACGCTGGCCGCCGCCCCGCCGGAGCCGGCCGGGTAGGGCGGCTCGAGCTCGACGCTCTCGTCGAGGAACCAGGCCGGCGCGCGCTGGAACACGCCGGCCAGCAGCTCGAGCAGCGGCGGCGAGGGGGTGCGTTTGCCGCTCTCGATCATGCTCAGGTAGGAGACCGAGGGCGCGAGCTCGGGCTGGCGCTGGATGCAGCGCACCGAGAGCTCCTCGAGCGTGAGGCCGTTGCGCTTGCGGACCGAGCGCAGCTTGGCGCCGAGGAAGTGGCCTTTGCGCAGCAGCTGCGCCATATGTTCAGTCCCGGTACGAGTCCCATGTGAAATTAACAGTGTGAAGTTTCCATAGTCAAATTCGCGCGAAAACCGCGTATGCTGGATTGGCAATGAACGCCGAGACGCAGGCCCGGGTGTATTCGCGCGAGCCCGCCGGACCCAAGGTGGAGATCCTGGGCCCCGACATCGAGCGCGCAGCGGAAGTGCTGACACCGCTCGCGCTGCAGCTGCTCGCGAGCCTGCACCGCCGCTTCAATGCGCGGCGGCTGGAACTTCTGGCCGAGCGCGCGCGCCGGCAGGCGCGGCTCGATGACGGCGAGCCGCCGGACTTTCCGGCCGCTACTGCGCAACAGCGCGCCGCCGACTGGCGCATCGCCCCGGTGCCGGCCGACCTCGCAGACCGGCGCGTGGAGATCACCGGTCCGGTCGAGCGCAAGATGATCATCAACGCGCTGAATGCGCCGGTGCGCGCGTTCATGGCCGACTTCGAGGACTCCTGTTCACCAACCTGGGAGAACATCGTCCGCGGCCAGGTGAATCTCGCCGACGCGGTGCGCCGCACCATCAGCTTCGCGGATGCGGCCACCGGCAAGGTGTACCGCCTCGCCGAGCGCACCGCCACCCTCATCGTGCGGCCGCGCGGCTGGCACCTGCCGGAAAAGCACGTGCGCATCAACGGCGACAGCGTCTCCGGCGCGCTGTTCGACTTCGCACTGTTCCTCGCCAACAACCACGAGGCGCTCGCGCGGCGCGGCACCGGTCCGTACTTCTATCTGCCGAAGATCGAGAGCCATCTCGAGGCCCGGCTGTGGAACGACGTGTTCGTCGCGGCGCAGGATGCGCTCGGCATGGCGCGCGGCACCATCAAGGCCACGGTGCTCATCGAGACCATCCTCGCAGCCTTCGAGATGGACGAGATTCTCTACGAGCTGCGCGAGCACTCCGCGGGGCTCAACTGCGGCCGCTGGGACTACATCTTCAGTTTCATCAAGAAATTCCGGAACCGCGCGGACTTTCTGCTGCCGGACCGCGCCTCCGTGACCATGGAGCGTCACTTCCTGAAATCGTACGTGGATCTGCTCATCCGCACCTGCCACCGCCGCGGTGCCCATGCCATGGGCGGCATGGCGGCGCAGATCCCGATCCGCGACGACCCGGCGGCGAACGAGGCGGCCATGGCGCGCGTGCGCGCCGACAAACTGCGCGAAGCGCGTGCCGGGCACGACGGCACCTGGATCGCGCACCCGGGGCTCGCGGTCGTTGCCCGCGAGCCCTTCGATGCGGTGATGCCGGGGCCCAATCAGCTCGGCGTGCTGCGCCTGGACGTCGAGGTCGGCGCGCGCGACCTGCTCACGGTGCCGAGTGGTGCGATCACGGAGGAGGGTGTGCGCGGCTGCATCCGCGTCGGCGTGCAGTACCTCGAGTCCTGGCTGCGCGGCAACGGCTGCGTGCCGCTGTATCACCTCATGGAGGACGCCGCGACCGCCGAGATCTGCCGCGCGCAGCTGTGGCAGTGGCTGCGCCACGGCGCGCGCACCAGCGACGGCCGGCCGATCACGGTGGAGCGCTTCGATGGCCTGCTGAGTGCGGAGCTCGACCGTATTCACGACGAAGTCGGCGCCGCACGCCTCACCCACGGGGTGTTTCCGACCGCGGCGCGGCTGTTCGAGCAGATGACCAAGAGTGAGAGCTTCGACGAATTCCTGACTCTTCCGGCTTACGAGCTGCTGAGCTGACGGACGCCATCGCTGCGCTACACGGACACAAGGAAAGAACATGAGCTTCTCCAAATCCCTCCCCGCGGCCGATGAGCTGCGCCGCAGCTGGCGCGAGAGCCCGCGCTGGCGCGGCATCACGCGCGGCTACGATGCCGACGATGTCGTGCGGCTGCGCGGCACTATCCCGGTCGAGCACTCCATCGCGCGCCTCACGGCGGAGAAGCTGTGGCGCTACCTGCAGGAAAGGCCCTTCGTCAATGCGCTCGGCGCGCTTACCGGCAACCAGGCGATGCAGCAGGTAAAGGCGGGGCTCGATGCGATCTACCTGTCGGGCTGGCAGGTGGCGGGCGATGCCAACCTCGCCGGCGAGATGTACCCCGATCAGTCGCTCTACCCGGCGGACTCGGTGCCCGCGGTGGTGCGCCGGATCAATAACACGCTGCGCCGCGCGGATGAGATCTGTCACGCTGAGGGTGACGATTCGGTCGACTGGCTGAAGCCCATCGTCGCGGATGCGGAAGCGGGCTTTGGCGGCGTGCTGAACGCCTTCGAGCTCATGAAGCAGATGATCGATGCGGGCGCGGCGGGCGTTCACTTCGAGGATCAGCTGTCATCCGCCAAGAAGTGCGGTCACATGGGGGGCAAGGTGCTGGTGCCGACCCAGGAAGCGACCGCCAAGCTCATCGCCGCGCGCCTGGCGGCGGACGTGTGCAACGTACCCACGGTACTCGTCGCCCGAACGGATGCGGAAGGGGCGACGCTGCTCACCTCGGACATCGACGAGCACGACCGGCCGTTCATCGACAGCGCGCGCGGTCGGACCACCGAGGGCTTCTTCACGGTGAAAGCGGGGTTGCCGCAGGCGATCGCCCGCGGCTGCGCCTACGCGCCTTACGCGGACCTGGTGTGGTGCGAGACCGCCAAGCCCGATCTGGAGGAAGCGCGCGAGTTTGCCGAAGGCATCCACGCGCAGTTCCCCGGCAAGCTGCTCGCCTACAACTGCTCGCCGTCCTTCAACTGGAAGCGCAAGCTCGATGACGCGACGATCGCGAAGTTCCAGCGCGAGCTCGCGGCAATGGGCTATCGCTTCCAGTTCATCACGCTCGCGGGCTTCCACGCTCTCAACTACTCGATGTTCGAGCTGGCACGCGGCTACCGCGCGCAGCAGATGACCGCCTACGTGACGCTGCAGCAGGCGGAGTTCGCGGCGGAGAGCTCCGGCTACACCGCCACCAAGCATCAGCGCGAGGTCGGCGCCGGGTACTTCGATGCGGTGACGCAGGTGGTGAGCGGCGGCACGTCCTCGATCACCGCGCTTTCGGGCAGCACCGAGGAGCAGCAGTTCGCTAAAACGCCTCCCGGCACACCCGCGCGCGCCCGCGGCTGAGCGTTACGCCGCCTGGGCCATGGCGGCGGCGCGCTCCCAGGTCGTCGCCGCGAAGCTCGGCCGCGCGCGCATCCGCTCGAGCCAGGGCCGCAGGTTCCCGTGCGCCGCGGTGAGCGCTTCCCACTCGGGCGTCTGCGCGAGGAAGTCCAGCTGCGGCGCGAGCAGCAGGTCGGCGAGCGTCGGCGCCTCGCCGACGAAGTAGGGCTGCTCGCCGAGGAATCCAGCGAGCTCATCGAGCACGCGATGGGCCTTCGGCAGAGCGGCTGCAATGGCGGCCTCATCGGGCGTGAGACCGAGCAGGCGCGGGCCCACGACGCGCTGAAACGCAATGACGTTCGCGACTCCCTGGAACAGATACCAGTCGTTCACGTTCATCAGCTGATCCATGCGGGCGGCGGCCCGCGGGTCGGCAGGGGTGAGCGCGGTTCCCGGCAGCAGCCGATCGAGGTAACGCAGGATCGCCTGGGTCTCGTAGAGCCGGAAGTCACCGTGTTCCAGCACCGGCACGCGGCCGAACGGGTGGCGGCGCAAGTGCTGCGGCGCGCGCAGCGTCCCGGGTGGCACGGCGACCAGCCGATAGGGCGCGCGTTTTTCCTCGAGCGTCACCAGCACCGCACGACCGAAGGGACTTCCGGGAATCGAGTAAACCACAAACTCGTTCATGACTTGCGACCCCCTCTGCCAGCTTCTGTCGCGAACATCTCGAGCAGCGTCGGCCAGCCGCCGTCGACGTCCTTGCGCATCTTCTCGCCCGTGCCGGCTGGCATGCGCTCGAAGTTGCGGTGCTCGAGCTCGACGCGAGTCCGCCCGCCGCTCTCGGAAGCGAACCGCACCTCCACTTCGGAGGCGAACGCCGCGCGCGCATCCGGCTTCCAGTCGGCGCTGATCTCCCAGCTGACGACGAAGCGCGCTGCCGGCTCCCATACGCGCACGTGCCCGACCACCGACTCGCTGCCGTCCTCGTTGCGGGTGTACCAGCGCCCGCCCACGAACGGCTCGATGATCGATTCGCGCGGTGGTGCGCTACCGATGCCGTGAGATCTCGGCCACCAGCGGTCGATTCCCGCCGTGAACACCGCGAAGGCGTGTTCGGGGCTCGCTTCCACCACGAGGGTTTTGCAAACCGGAGCGATCTGGATGGTGCGATGGCGCGCAACCGTTTCGTTCATGGCTTTTTCCTCGCTGCGGCAGCGCCCGGCGCGGCCACTTCGTTCTTAAAAGACCGGAGGGAATCGCTCCAGAACCGATCGACCCACTGGCGCAGCTCTCCGAGTCCGTCCGGATCGATGTAGTAGACGCGGCGCGCGCCTTCGGCGCGGTCGCTCACGAGTCCGGCGGTCTTGAGCACCTTCAGATGCTGCGAGACGGCCGGGCGGCTCACCGGTAGGCCGCGCGCGAGCGCCCCGACCGACTGCGGGCCCGCGCGCAGTCGCTCGAACACCTGGCGCCGTGTGGGGTCGCTCAGACACTGCAGGGCCTTCGCGTAAGTCACGACTTACGGTAAGCAAATGCTAACGAGATGTCAAGCGGCCTCGACCCGCGGGTGCGGGTCAGGTTGGGCACGTTGGGTGCGGCGGCTTGCTTCGACGGACTACTTTGCCGTCGGCATGGCGAACTCCGCCCCCTTGGGCGTGCTCTGCGGCCAGCGTTGCATGATGGATTTCTGCCGGGTGTAAAAGCGCACGCCTTCCTCGCCGTAGGCGTGCATGTCACCGAACAGGCTGCTCTTCCAGCCGCCGAAGCCATGCCACGCCATCGGCACGGGAATCGGGACGTTGATGCCGACCATGCCGACGTCGATCCGCCGGCCGAATTCGCGCGCAATGTGGCCATCGCGCGTGTAGCAGGCCACACCGTTGGCGAGCGGGTGGGCGTTCACCAGCTGCACCGCGGCCGCGAAGTCCGGCACCCGCACGCACGAGAGCACCGGGCCGAAGATCTCCTCGCGGTAGATACGCATCTGCGGTGTCACGTGATCGAACAACGTCGCGCCCAGCCAGAAACCGTTGTCGTAGCCGCTCACGCTGAACGGTGCATCGGTATGCGGGTGCCGCCGCCCGTCGACCAGAAGCTGCGCACCGCTGGCGACGCCGTCGTCGATGTAGCCGCGGATGCGCTCGAGCGCCGCCCGGGTGATCACGGGTCCCATCTCCGCCTCCGGCTGCATGCCGTTGCCGACGCGCAGCCGGCGCGCCCGCTCGGCGAGCTGCGGCATGAGGCGCTCGGCGACGTCGCCCACCAGCACCGCCACCGAGATCGCCATGCAGCGCTCGCCCGCTGAGCCGTAGGCAGCGCCGATCAGTGCATCGACGGCCTGCTCGAGATCCGCATCGGGCATGACGACCATGTGGTTCTTGGCACCACCGAGTGCCTGGACGCGTTTGCCCGCCGCGGCGCCGCGCTGGTAGAGGTAATGCGCGACCGCGGTCGAGCCGACGAAGCTTACGGCGCGCACCTGCGGGTGATCGAGCAGGGCATCGACGGCGGTCTTGTCGCCCTGCACGACATTGAATACGCCGGCCGGCAGTCCTGCTTCGGCGAGCAGGCGCGCCATGAGGATCGAGGGCGACGGGTCACGCTCACTGGGCTTGAGCACGAAGGTGTTACCGCACGCGATCGCGAGCGGAAACATCCAGCAGGGCACCATGCAGGGGAAGTTGAACGGCGTAATGCCGGCAACGACCCCGAGCGGCTGGCGCAGCGTCCAGTTGTCGATGCCGCCGGACACCTGCTCGGTGTAGTCACCCTTCAGCAGCTGCGGAATGCCGCAGGCGAACTCCACGATCTCGATGCCGCGCGTTACCTCGCCCTGCGCGTCCGAGAGCACCTTGCCGTGCTCGGCCGTGATGAGCGCTGCGAGCGCGTCACGGTGCTCGTTGAGAAGTGCAAGGAAACGCGCCAGCACCCGTGCGCGGCGCACCGGCGGCGTGTCCGCCCATGCGCGCCACGCGCCGTGCGCACTGGCCACCGCCGCATCGACCTCGGCCGCCCCGGCGAGCGCCAGCTCGCGCGTGACGGCACCGGTGGCCGGATTGAGCACCGCCAGGCGCGCACCGACGCCGGTGAGCGGTTGTCCGCCGATCCAGTGCGGCACCAGCTCGAGCGCAGTGGCACGCGCGGCCGCGACGCCCGGAGAGAATGTGGAAACTGCCATAACGATGCCCGTCGCGGAAAAGGTCGCGTCGTGATTGTCCGAGGATCATAGACCAGTTGCGCGCGGCGCCCCATACTGGCGCGCCATCGATGGGTACGCAGCAGCTGTTTCCGACACTGGTGTACACGGGACGGCTGCGCTTCCGGGGCTGGCGCGCGCTCAATGCGCGGCTGCTGCGCGAATGCCGCCAGCTGCGCGCCGACGATGCGGCCGGCCGGCGCTGGTCGGCACGCAACTACGCCGGCGGCTACACCTCCTACGGCTCGGCCCACCGCATTCAGCAGCTGTCCCCCACCTTCGCGGCGCTCGCGCGGCGGCTCGATCGCCATGTCGCCCGCTTCACGCGCACGCTGCAGATGGACCTGAGCCAGCGCACGCTGGTGATGACGGACTGCTGGGTCAACATCATGGGTCGCGGCGCGGCGCACGGGTTGCACCTGCACCCGCTCGCCACCATCAGCGGCAGCTACTACGTGGCGGCTCCGACAGGCGCCGCGGGCCTGAAATTCGAGGATCCGCGGCTCGCGCGCTTCATGGCCGCGCCGCCGCGGCTGAGCGGTGCGCGCCGCGCCAACCGGCCGTGGGTGATATTCCCGGTGCGCGCCGGTGCGTTGCTGCTGTTCGAGAGTTGGTTGCGCCACGAGGTGGCGCCCCAGGCACGTGCGGCCGAGCGCGTCAGCATTAGTTTCAACTACAGCTGGTTCTAGGTGTCGCTCCATGGCGCCACTCCGGGCGCGCGCGTCAACTTTCACCCCCAACGCGCGTTGCAAACGGTGAACGAGTTCAATGAGCATCGAACGGCAGCGTGCTATGAAAAAACGTTCAGGAAGCGTTCAGCCGGACCCGGTCAACGTTCGAGCGAAGGAGACCCCATGCGCCATCTGATCCGCGGCATCACTGCAGCCTGTCTGCTCGCCACTCTCTCGTTGACGGCGAATGCCGAAGTGTTTGTGTCGGTCAACATCGCTCCGCCGGCGCTGCCGGTGTACGTGGCGCCGCCGATGCCGGAGCCGGGCTATTACTGGACGCCGGGCTATTGGGCCTGGAACGGGTTCGGCTACTACTGGGTGCCGGGAACCTGGGTCATGGCGCCCGGGCCGGGCCTGCTGTGGACCCCCGGATACTGGGGTTGGGGCGGCGGCGTGTACGTCTGGCACGGCGGGTACTGGGGGCCGCATGTCGGATTCTACGGCGGCGTCCACTATGGCTTTGGCTATGGCGGCGTCGGCTTCACCGGCGGCGCCTGGCAGGGCGGCCGGTACGTCGCCAACAACACGGTCATCAACAACACGACGGTGGTCAACAACACCACGATCAATCGTACGAGCTACAACGGCGGTACCGGTGGTATCACCGCCCGCCCCACGGCGGCGGAAACGCGCTACGCCCAGGACCAGCATGTCGGGCCGTCGGAGGCGCAGCAGCAGCATGAGGCGGCCGCCTCGCGCGATACCACCATGCGCGCTTCGTACAACCACGGCGCCCCGTCGGTTGCCGCAACCGCGAAGCCCGGCGTCTTCTACGGCAAGGGAGTGGTCGCCGCCACGCACGGCGCCCCGTCCACGCACGGCGCCCCGTCCACGCACGGCACTTCGTCCGGCCAGCCGGGGCAGGCGCAACGTTCCATGAGTGAGCCCTACACCGCGCATGCAGGCGCCGGTCAGCCCGGGCATTCCACGGCCCCGTACGGTCACGCTACCGGCCAGCCAGTGCAGCCGCATGCGGGCTCTCCGGCCGGCTACCCCGGCGGCGCGCCTCGCGGTGGTGGCGGCTATCCATCCGGGGCGCCGGGCGGCCCGCACGCAGCCCCCGGCGGCCATCCGCAGGGGCAGGAGCATGCCCCCCAGCATGGCGGTGAGCACGAGGGGCGCTGAGGCCACGCCTTCCTCACCCCGGCAGGCAGCGCATCAGGCTCCCGGTCGGACGCCACGCTGACGCTCGCGTCTTTCCGGAACCCAGTCGGCAGAAACCCGCCGAGGGCTCTGTCACCCTTCGACTGTAAGCGTTTGTTATGTGAACTGTCGGAGGGGTCGATGCGAGTCACACTGTTCTCCCTTGCGGCGCTTCTGACCGGTTGCATCGTGCAGATGCCGGCACCAGAAGCACCGCCCGCACCGGCTGCCGCGCCGGTTGCTTACACACCGCCGCCCGCTCCCGAGCCCCCGCCCGCGGCGGTCGTCAGCATCTACGACCAGCCGCCGGTTTCGCAGCCCGCACCGATTGCCGTGGGCTGGGCACCGCCGCCCATGCTGGTGGAGGTGCCGACTCCCGTGCCCTACGCGGGCGCCGTCTGGGTCGGCGGCTACTGGGTCTGGCAGGGCAACTGGGTGTGGGCGCATGGCCACTGGATGGGACCGCCGCGCGCGGACTACGTCTGGGTCCACCCGTATTACGAGCACCGCGGCGGGACCGTGGTCTTCGTCGATGGCTACTGGTCGGCACCCGGAGTCGCGTTCGTGCCGCCGCCGCCCGGCCAGCGCATGGTGGTCGAGACTCCCGCCCCCGGCGTCATTCCGGGGCCTCCGCCGCTCGGACCCGAAGGCTGCTTCGTGCCGGCGCCGCCGGGCTCGCGCGCCGGCATCATTGTGCCTGCGCCGATCGGCACCGCTCCCGCAGTGGTCACCAGCGCGCCTCCGGTCATAGCGGTCGGCATGCGCATCACCAACAACGTCACCAATGTCACCAACGTGACCAACACGACCAACGTCACCAACATCACCCGGGTGACGAACGTGACCAATGTGACGATCGTGGCCCCGGCGAGCGCCACTGCGAACGGCCGTCCCTGCAACACCTCGGTCCCAGCTGCACCGCACCTGGCGGCATCGCGCCCGGCTGTGGTTCAGGAGCGCGCGCCGGAGCCGGTCAGTACCCGTCCGATCCCGGCCTATGTGCCGGGCAGCCGCCCGCCGGTACTGCCGCACCCGCAGCCGGCGACCTATGCCCGCGAGTCCCCGCCTCCGCACTCCGCAGCGCCGGAGCTGGAAGCGCGTCCGCACGGCGAGCCGGCCTACGCGCCGCCGGCGGCGCATCCCGCCGTGTCACAGGCGCCCGCGCAGCCGCATCCGGCGAGCACCCGGCCGCCTGAGCACCCCCAGAACGCCAAGGCCACGGCGGCCACGTCGCATCCCGAGAATGGCAAGGCGACGGCACATCCCGAGAATGGCAAGGCGGCGGCACATCCCGAGAACGGCGAGCCGCACAAGCAGCCCGCCGCGCACGAGCAGGAGAACCACGAAAAGTCGGGCGAGTCGGCCGGCCGCTAGCACAGCGCGTCCCGCGGCCGCAACGCCGCGGGACGTCTCAGGGCAGCACGCGGCGCAGCCACGCGCCGATATCGGCAACCTCCTGCGGGCACACCGCGTGCGGCATGCTGTAGGCATGCCACTCCACCGGATAACCTGCCGCCTGCAGCTGCCGGCAGGCCGCCTCACCGAGTGCCGGCGCCACCACCGGGTCCTGCAGACCGTGGGCGAGGAACACCGGCGTGGACTGGTTCGCGGCGCCGCGCTCTGCGTCGAAGCGCGTCGCCAGCACCTGATAGCACGACAGACCCATGATGCCGGCGAGCCGCTCCGGGTAGCGCGTCCCGGTGAACAGCGCCAGCGCTCCGCCCTGCGAGAATCCCGCCAGCACGATGTGCTGCGAGCTGATGCCGCGTGCGTGCTCGCGCCGGATCAGTGTTTCGATCAGCGCCTGTGAGGCGCGAATCCCGCTGTCATCCTCCGCCGCGCGCCGGTCGATGGCGATGATGTCGTACCAGGCACGCATCGCGTAACCGCCGTTGAGGGTCACCGGCCGGATCGGCGCGTGCGGAAAGACGAAGCGCAGCGCGCGCTCGCCGGGTTTCACGAGCTCGGGCACGATCGGCTCGAAGTCGTGGCCGTCCGCCCCCAGCCCGTGCAGCCAGATCACCGCGGCCGCCGGCGCGCGGCCGGTCTCGATCTCCACTGCATCACGCGACACTGGTTTCCCCCGCGCAGCCCGATGGGCCTCAGTGGTGGTCGCCACCCGGGCCGTGCACGTGGCCGTGCGAGAGCTCTTCGGCGGTAGCCGCGCGCACGGCGGCGACCTCGACCTGGAAATGCAGCGTCTTGCCGGCGAGCGGGTGATTGCCATCCAGCGTCACCATGTCGCCGCTCAGCTGGGTGACGGTTACCGCACGCGTACCCTGCGGGGTCTGTGCGTGCAGTTGCATCCCGACCTGCACGCTCGCAATACCCTTGAGCGAACGCCGCGGCACGCGCTGCAACAGCCGCCGGTCGTACTCGCCATAACCATCGGCCGGCGCAATGCGCACCTCGAGCCGGTCGCCGGTGGTCTTGCCTGTCAGCTCACGCTCGAGTCCGGGTATCAGGTTGCCATGGCCGTGCAGATACGTGAGCGGCTCACCCTCGGTTGAGCGGTCGATGATCCCGCCCGCCTCATCCTTGAGCGTGTAGTGGATGCTGACGACCTGGTCCTGCGTGATGATCATGCAAATCCTCTGGCGAACCCTGTGGGAACGCGCCGCGGGCCGCCGGCGGCGGCCGGGCACGCGACTGGACGCGCACTAACGGGGCGCGAAGGATACCATTGCGCCTCGCCAGCGGCCCAAAGTCAGAGCGCCGCGGCCTCAGCCGAGAGGACCCGCATGAGAGCGATACACCTGGGCGTCCTCGCCGTCGCCCTTACCCTGCCCGCGCTTGCTGCAGCCGAGCCGGGCTCCAGCCCCGCGAGGACTCCCGCCATGACCGAGAACCCGTTCGCGCAGCCGAGCACCCTGCCGTTCCACTATCCACCCTTCGATCGCATCGACGACAGCGACTACCTGCCGGCTTTCGAGGCCGGCATGCGCGCGCAGCTGCGTGAAGTTGCCGCCATCGCCCACAACCGCGAGCCGGCCACGTTCGCCAACACCATCGTGGCGCTCGAGCGCTCCGGAAGGCTGCTCGAGCGGGTCGAGACCACCTTCTCGAGCCTCAACGCCTGTAACACCGATCCGCGCATGCAGCAGATCGATACCGAGATGGCGCCGAAGCTGAGCGCGCACCGGGATGCGATTCACCTCGATGCGGCGCTGTGGGCGCGCATCGACTCGCTGTACCAGAAGCGCGACAGCTTGCACCTGGATCCGGAGTCCCTGCAGCTGCTGACGCGCTATCACACCACCTTCGTGCGCGCCGGGGCGCGTCTCAAAACCCAGGAGCAGGCACAGCTGCGCGATCTGAACAAGCAGATCGCCTCGCTCACCACGCGCTTCAAGCAGAACGTGCTCAAGGCCACCGCTGACGGCGCCGTCCTCGTCGAGGATGCCGCCGAGCTCGATGGCCTGTCGCCGGAGCTGCGCAGTGCCGCGGCGCAGGCGGCGACGAAGCGCGGCCTCAACGGCAAATGGCTCATCACGCTGCAGAACACCACCAACCAGCCGGCGCTGGCGCAGCTCACCAACCGGGCGCTGCGCGAGCGTATCTTCCAGGAATCGGTCAGCCGTGCCACCGGCGGCACAACCGATAACACCGTGGTGATCGCCGCGCTGGTGAAGCTGCGCGCCGAGCGTGCGGCGCTGCTCGGCTATCCGAGTCATGCCGCCTATCAGCTCGAGGACGAATCGGCCGGTACGCCCGAGGCAGTGCGCGACATGATCGGCCAGGTGGCGCCCGCCGCGCTGGCGCGCGCCAAGGCCGAGGCGGCCGACATCCAGAAGCTGATCGACGAGCAGGCGGCCGCCGCGGGCCACGCGTCGTTCGCGCTGCAGCCCTGGGACTGGTCGTTTTATGCGCAGCAGGTGCGCAAGGCGCGCTACCACTTCGATCAGGCGAGCGTCGCGCCGTATCTGGAGCTCGATCGGGTGCTCAAGGACGGCGTGTTCTACGCCGCGCACGAGCTCTACGGGCTCACGTTCGAGGAGCGCCACGATCTGCCGGTCTACCAGCCGGACGTGCGGGTGTTCGAGGTGTTCGATGCCGACGGCAAGCCGCTGGCGCTGTTCCTCGCCGACTACTTCGCGCGGGACAACAAGCAGGGCGGCGCGTGGATGAACTCCTACGTCGCACAGTCGCAGCTGCTGCAGCAGAAGCCCGTGGTGGCCAATCACCTCAATATCCCCAAGCCCCAGGCGGGGCAGCCGGTGCTGCTCACCTTCGATGAGGTGACCACGATGTTCCACGAGTTCGGGCACGCCCTGCACGGCATGCTCTCGAGCGTGCGCTATCCGCTGCTCTCCGGCACGCACGTGCCGCGTGATTTCGTCGAGTACCCCTCGCAGTACAACGAGATGTGGGCGCGCGATCCGGCCGTGGTGGCGCACTACGCCCGCCACTACCAGACCGGGGAGCCGCTGCCGCCGGAGCTGCTCGCCAAAGTGATCGCGGCGCAGAGGTTCAACCAGGGTTACGCCACCACCGAGTACCTCGAGGCAGCGCTCATCGACCAGGCCTGGCACCAGGTCAGCGTCACGCAGGCGCCGAGCGCACCCGAGGTGGCCGCGTTCGAGCAGGCCGCGCTCAAGGCGAGCGGCCTCGACTACCCGCCGGTGCCGCCGCGCTATCACTCGACGTACTTCGCCCACATCTTCGAGGGCGGCTACTCCGCCGGCTACTACGCGTACCTGTGGAGCGAGGTGCTGGCACGCGATACCGGCCAGTGGTTCCAGCTCCACGGCGGCCTTACACGCTCGAACGGCGAGTACCTGCGCAGCCGCGTGCTGTCGCGCGGCCGCAGCGACGATCCGCAGGTGCTGTTCCGCAACTTCTACGGACGAGCGCCTGAGATCGGGCCGCTGCTCGAGTACCGCGGACTCACCGGCACCAGCGGCGGTTAGCCTGAAGGAGCCGTTGCGGCGGCGCGGCGGGTGCGGTCGATCGCCGCGATGAGCCCGCGGAAGCATTCAAGCAGCGGCAGATCGAGCCTGAGCGCGTGCGCGCGCTCGCAGGCGTAGCCGAGCGTCTCGTTCACTTCGAGCGGGCGGCCGGCATCGACATCCTGAAGCGCCGACATGCGATGGCCGGGCGCCTTGAGGCGGTACTCCTCGCCCGCCTGGCGGACCATCGTCACCGCCTCAGCCTCGGGCACCGCGCACAGCGTCGCGGTGGGCAGCACCGCGCGGTCGGAGAGGCCGATGCCGAGCGCGCGGGTGAGTGTGCCCATCTCGCGCACCAGGCGCACCAGCAACCGCGCCGCATCCTCGTCGACCATGAATTTCCAGGTGAGCGCGCGCGTCGTCACCGCAAGCGCCATGAGTCCCACCCAGGCACAGAACTTCGACCACTCGAGCGTCTGGATCTCCGCGGTCGCGGCGGCGCGCACACCGGAGCTCTCAAGCGTGTGCGCCAGGCGCTGCGCACGCGCGCTCTCCCCGCCGTCGAGCTCACCCACGTAGATGCAGACGTTGCGCGTGAACAGCACCTCGCCGCCCGGCAGCAGCTCGCCGCTGGTGTCGGCGAGCGCCCCGAGCACGCGCTCGCGGCCGAAGGCCTGCGCGAGCAGCTCGTTCTTCAGCGGCCCGTTCTGGATCGAGAGCGTGACCTCAAAGCGCGCGTGCTGCAGCGCCCGCAGCGCCTCGGCAGTGCCCGGAGTCTTGGTCGCGACAATGAGGGTACCGGCGCCTGCGAGCGAGCGCGGGTCGCGCAGCGTGTGCACCGGGGTGGTGAACTGCGCCAGTCCGGTGACGGTAAGCCCGTTTTTCTCCAGGTACGTGGCACGCTCGCCGCGCGCCAGCATCACGACGGCGTGACCGGCACGCGCCAGGTGGGCGCCGACGACCGACCCCATCGCTCCGGCGCCGAGTATGGCGAAGTCGAAGCTGGGCATCGTCGTGGTCAGAGCGCGTCGGCGATGTCCTGCATGACACCACTGTCGCGCGGCCGGGTCTCCGGCGGGTAACGCTTCAGCACGCGGCCGTCGCGCCCGATCAGGAATTTCTCGAAGTTCCAGCTGATGTCGCCGGCGATGCCGCTCTCGGGCGCAGTCAGGAAGCGATACAAGGGATGACGGTTGGACCCGTTCACCTCGATCTTGGCGCTCAGCGGGAAGCTGACGTCGTAGCTGCTGCGGCAGAATGCCGCGATCTCCGCTTCGCTCCCCGGCTCCTGCGCGCCGAACTGGTTACAGGGGAACCCCACCACCGTGAAGTTCTCCGCCGCCAGTTCGCGCTGCAGCTCCTCCAGTCCCCGGTACTGCGGCGTCAGGCCGCAGCGGCTGGCGACGTTGACGGCGAGCGTCACCTTGCCGCGCAACGCTCCCAACAGGTCCGGCGTACCGTCGATCTTGCTGATCGCGATGTCGTAAAAACCGCTCATGTGGTGCACTCCCGGTCAGTTCCCGCATCGCCGTGTACGATACACCAGCGTCGGGCTTACCATGCGCGCCTGTATCTTCTGGGAGAGCC
Organism: Steroidobacteraceae bacterium; assembly: GCA_036008385.1. Classification (GTDB taxonomy): domain Bacteria; phylum Pseudomonadota; class Gammaproteobacteria; order Steroidobacterales; family Steroidobacteraceae; genus 13-2-20CM-66-19. The sequence goes on along the minus strand of DASYNX010000054.1, from coordinate 5,098 downwards.
TCATGACGTCCGAATCCGCCAAGGCCGAGAGCGCGAGAATCATCGACAGTCTCAAGCGCATCCTCGAGCTCGAGCTCGCGGGACTGGTGCGCTACCTGCACTACAGTTTCATGGTGTTTGGCCATAACCGCATACCGATCGTGGCCTGGCTGCGCAGCCAGGCCGACGAGGCGCAGGCGCACGCGGTGCTGGCCGGCGAGCACATCACCAGTCTCGGTGGCCATCCCTCGCTCAAGATCGGCGCGCTGCTGGAAACGCACATGCACAACGTCGACGAGATCCTGCGCGAGGCGCTGGCGCACGAGCAGGAGGGACTCGCCGAGTACCGCAAGCTGCTCGAGCTGGTCGCCGGCCACAACGTCATGCTCGAGGAGTACGCGCGCGCGCAGATCGCGGCCGAGGAAGCACACACGGCCGACATCGGCAAGATGCTGCGCAAGCCCGGCTCGATTACCTGACCGGCGCATCCGCCACCACACCCTTTCCCCGGCACAGGACCGCTGCGGGGCGTATGCTCGTAGCGTGAGGATCCTCGCGGTCACGAACATCAAGGGCGGCGTCGGCAAGACCACTACAGCGGTCAATCTCGCCTACCTGTCAGCCGCCGGCGGCTGCGCCACGCTGCTGTGGGATCTCGACTCCCAGGGGGGCGCGACCTACGCGTTGCGTGGCGAGGCACAGGAACATGCGTCCGCCAAGCGTCTGCTCGCCGGCAAGGTGGAGTTGCCGGAGCTGATTCTCGCCAGCGGCTACCCGGGCCTCGATCTGTTGCCGGCGGACTTCTCGTACCGCAACTTCGCGCTGCATCTGGCCAGGCGCCGCCACCCGACCGAGCGGCTGCTCAAGATGAGCCGGGCGCTGCGCGATATCTACGGCGCGCTGTTCCTCGACTGTCCGGCCGGGATCTCGCTGTTGTCGGAGAACGTGCTGCGGGCGGCCGATGTCGTGATCGTGCCGCTGGTGCCGACGCCGCTGTCGCTGCGGATGTTGGTGCAACTGTGTGACTTCATCGCCGATGAGGGTTGGAGCGACCTCACGCTGCTGCCGTTTTTTTCCATGGTCGACCGGCGCCGCTCGCTGCACCAGGAGCTGATCGCGACCGCGCGGGCGCAGTTTCCGATGATCCTCGAGACCGAAGTGCCCTACTGGAGCGAGATCGAGCGCATGAGCGTGCGGCGTGCGCCGCTGCCCGCCTGCGCGCCCCGCAGCGACGCCGCGCGCATCTACACCGCACTGTGGGCGGAGATTCGTAAGCGCATCGAGCCGGGACGTCGGGGCCCGGCACTTGCGTCCCGCGGCGAGCACGACGCCGTACCCCGCAGGCGTGTGCGGGGTGCGGCGCGCGGGTTCGATCCGCATTCGCGCTAGTTTTTTACATAACCCGCTGGCAGTGTGTCGCCGGGACCTTGCGTCCGAAGGTTAGGTCCCCCTTTAATCGGCACCTGCGCGTGCTGCCCAGAAAGCCTTATGGGGATCGCTGTTCGCGACGCAGGGACCTGCGGAGCCATGTCGGACGTGATGCACCGCACCCGTAGCGGGCCAGAGATACTGCTCGCGCTACTGGTGTGCCTCGCGCCGCTGTCGGGCTGTTCCGGGGGTGGCGGGGGGAACGGCGCTTCGCAACCGCCACCCACGCTCACCGTCACCACCACATCGCTCCCTCCCGGGCGGGTGGGAGTCGCTTACGCGGCCACGCTGGCCGCGTCCGGCGGTCAGGCGCCTATTTCCTGGGCACTCACCGCCGGGACGTTGCCGGCAGGGCTGACATCCACCGCCGCCGGTGCGATTTCCGGTACACCGACAGCGACGGCAGCGGCCGTTCCGGTGACTTTCACGGTGACCGACTCCAAGGCCCAGCAAAAGAGTGTCACCCTCAAGCTGAACGTCAGCCCGGCCAACATCACAGTCTCCGTCTCCCCGGCGCGCGCCGGCCTGACCGTGACGCAGACTCTGACACTGGCCGCGACGACCAACGATTACGCTGGGGTCACCAGGTCGGTGAGCCCGGCGGGCGGCTCGTTCAGCGCTGCCACCAGTACCAGCGGGACGAACACTACCTTCACGGCGCCCGCGACCGCGGGCGTGTACACCCTTACGGCCACCAGCGCGACCAACAGCTCCGTAAGCGCTGCCCTCACGGTGGGTGTGACCGACCTCGCCGGTGTCTACACCTATCATCATGATTCCGCCCGCGACGGCGCGAACACGCAGGAGTACGCGCTCACGCCGACGAACGTGAATACCGCGACCTTCGGCAAGCTGTTTTCCTGCACGGTGGACGGTGCGGTGTACGCCCAGCCGCTGTGGGTTGCCAATCTGACTGTCGGCGGCACCCGACACAACGTCATCTTCGTCGCCACCGCCCACGACAGCCTGTACGCCTTCGATGCCGACTTGAGCCCGTGCCAGCAGCTGTGGCACGTGAGCCTGATCGATGTCGGCCACGGCGCAACGGCCGGCGAAGTCACCGTGCCCAGCGGTCCCACGAACCACGTCGTCGGCCTGGGCAGCGGCGATATCACACCCGAGGTGGGCGTGATCGGCACGCCGGTGGTCGATCCGGTGAGCGGAATCCTCTACGTCGTCTCCAAGTCGATGAACGCGGGGGCCACGTTGTTCTACCAGCGGCTGCATGCCATCGACATCACGACCGGCAACGAAAAGCCCGGTTCCCCGATCGCGATTGCGGCGACCTATCCGGGGACGGGCGGCAACGGCGGCACGAGCGTGACCTTCAGTCCCCAGCAGCAGAACCAGCGCGCCGGACTGGCGCTGGTGAGCGGGACCGTGTACATCGCCTGGGGCTCTCACGAGGACACCTCCCCCTGGTGGGGCTGGCTGATGAGCTACACCTACAACGGCGCGGCTCTGCAGCAATCCTCTGTGCTCAACGTCGTCCCCAACACGAGCTCGGGCGGCGGCATCTGGATGTCAGGCGGTGCGCCTGCGGCCGATGTCAATGGCAGCCTCTACGTCATCACTGGCAATGGCGGCCTCGACGCCAAAAACAGCAGCAGCCCGACCAACGACTACGGTGACTGCTTCCTGCAGCTCAACGGCGCACTGGGCGTGACGTCCTGGTTCGCGCCGTCGGATGAGGCGAACGACGCCGCCAACGACGGCGATTTCGGATCTGGTGGCGCGGCCCTGGTGCTGAACCTCCTGAGCGCGCCAGCCGGCATGCCGCGGCACCTGGTGCTCGGCGGCGGCAAGGACGGGGTGCTCGTTCTGCTCAACGGCGACAACCTGGGGCGGTTCAGCAGCACCGATGCCGGCGCCCTGCAGAGCTTCAACGTGGGTGTGGGGGGAATCTACGGCACCGCCGCGTTCTGGAACAATACGCTGTATCTCGCGCCGGCCGGCGCTTCGATGCTCGCCTATGCGTTCGATCCCTCCGGCGAGAGGTTCACGCCGGCCGCCGCGCCCGTTCCGACCTCGCAGTCGGCAGGCGCGTACGGCTTCCCGGGCTCGACGCCCGCGGTCTCCGCCACCGGTGCGGCCGCCAACGGCATCGTCTGGGCGCTCAACAACATAACCTACTGTACCTCGCAGTCACCGGGCTGCGGTCCCGCCGTGCTGCACGCGTACGATGCCACCAACCTCGGGACCGAGCTGTGGAACAGCCGCATGGTTGCCGCGGATGCCGCCGGGAATGCGGTGAAGTTCACCGTGCCGACCGTGGCCAACGGCAAGGTGTACGTGGGCACGCGCGGCAACAACACCGGCGGCGTGTACGGATCGACCACGATCTCAGGTGAGCTGGAGGTCTACGGGCTGAAGCCAGATTGAGCCGCCACGGTACCGCCGGTGCCGGCAACGGCGGCGTGGTGTCGGGTGCCGTTATGTCACTCGTGCTATGTCGCACTTGACGGGCCCGGCGAGGCAGTTGGCGCGCCCGGGGCGTTGGCTCGATACTGCGCGAACACGGCGCCGACTGCATCACAGAAAGCGGCGTCAGTGGTACGGGAGACTGCTGATAAATGTCTGACACAAGAGGCCGCACGCGAGGCCGACGGTTCGTCCTCCTCGCGATGCTGCTGGGGATATCACTGCAGGGCTGTTCGGGAGTCGACGTGGGGAGCGGCGCTGCGCAACCATCGGTACAACCGGCGGTGCCCCCACCCGACCCACCCCTCAGCATCACCAGCAGCTCGCTTCCAGCCGGTCAGGTGGGGGTCGCCTACCGGGCGACACTGGTTGCGACCGGTGGCAAGGCCCCTCTTTCCTGGGCACTCACCGCTGGCACGCTGCCGGCGGGGCTGACAGTCGCGTCATCCGGGGCACTTTCCGGCACGCCCACGGCGACGGCTGCGGCCGTACCGCTCACCTTCACCGTCACCGACTCGAGCGTCAACCCGAAGAAGAAGAGCGTCACGCTGGATCTGAGCGTGAGTCCCGCCAACGCTCCGCCACTCGACATCACGACCAGCTCTCTGCCCAACGGGCAGGTGGGCGTCGCGTACAAGGCGACGCTGGCCGCGACGGGGGGCACGGCGCCGCTTTCCTGGGCGCTCACCGCCGGGACGTTACCGGCCGGACTGACGCTCGCCGGTGCGACTGGCGTGATCTCGGGGACGCCGACGGCCACCGCGACGGCCGTACCGCTCACCTTCACCGTGACCGACTCGAGCACTCCCGCGCAGAGGAAGAGCGTCACGCTGAACCTGACCGTGAATCCTGCCAGCGTTCCGCCGCTCAACATTACGACCAGCTCGCTACCGACCGGACAGGTGGGCGTCGCGTACAAGGCGACGCTGGCCGCAACGGGGGGCACGGCGCCGCTTTCCTGGGCGCTCACCGCCGGGACGTTACCGGCCGGACTGACACTCGCCGGCGCGACTGGCGTGATCTCGGGGACGCCGACGGCCACCGCGACGGCCGTACCGCTCACCTTCACCGTGACCGACTCGAGCAGCCCTGCACAGAAGAAGAGCGTCACGCTGAACCTGACCGTAAATCCCGCCAACGTCGCGCCACTCAACATCACAACCGGCTCCCTGCCTCCCGGGCGGGTGGGAGTGGCCTACGCGGCTGCACTGGCCGCCACAGGCGGGCAACCGCCGCTCTCCTGGGGACTGACCTCTGGAACGCTGCCGGC
>DASYNX010000053.1:0-1824 GCA_036008385.1 Steroidobacteraceae bacterium | reverse complement strand
AAAAGCGCGTTCAGCGCTTCGCCGCTGCGGCGTCCTTCTTCTTTTTCTTGGCCGGATCCTTCGGACGCGACTTGCCGAAAGAACCCTGATAAATCTTGCCGCGACGGCTTCTGTGATCGCCCTTACCCATATCCAACAACTCCGATTCCGATCCTGAATTGAAAAGGCCGGTCGCCCTTGCCTTGCGGCACTGACGACCGGCCCTTACGGCAGCCTGAACTTACCAGCGCTTCGGCGCGCCGCCACCGCGGTTGCCGCCACCGCCGGTGCGTTCCTGGGCTTCGTTCACGCGCAACGGGCGACCGCCGAGGTCCTTGCCGTTGAGATTCTGAATCGCGCGCGACGCATCGGCGCGCGACATCTCCACGAAGCCGAAGCCGCGCGGGCGGCCGGTGTCGCGATCGGTGATGATGCTCACCGACTCAACGGTGCCGTGCTGCGCGAACAGCTCGCGGACCTCAGCGTCAGTGGCGGAAAACGGCAGGTTGCCGACATAGATCTTCGTCATGCAATCAAAACTCCTGAATCAGACGTTACGAGCAGGAGCGCATGCCGAAGATCGCACGGATTGGTCGGCGCACACACACTGCCACCTGGTCGAGAACGATTCGGCTTTTCAGACTCGGAAGCCGGACGCTGTCAGAGCGGGCGGCAGGCGGCAGGAAAGGGAAAGGTCACGAACCGGCGCGGACGATACCCCATGGCGCGGGCGTGGCACAAGCCGCACATTGCGCATCTGCGGGTAGGGTCGCGGCCGCTGTCTGGGCAGCGACCGGGCTCTGCACCGGCGGCATCGCGTCGGCGTTCGCCAGTCGATCGAGCAGCACGATCAGCAGCGGCACCGCCAAACCGGCGGCGACTGCCTGCAACGGCCGTTTGAAGATGAACATAAACACCTCCGCTCTCGTCCGGAGGGTGACTCTAGGCCCCGCAGTCATTCTGAAAAACAGGCTAATCGCGAATTTATTGTCCTGAAATACTGTACAATATCGCCATGGACCAGCTGGTGTGCATGCGCAGCTTCGTACGGGTGGCGGACCTGCACTCCTTCACCCAGGCGGCCGACATGCTCGGCCTGTCACGCGCGGTCGTGAGCACCCATGTGGCGGAGCTCGAGAAGCACCTGCGCTGCCAGCTGCTCCAGCGCACCACGCGGCGCGTGGGACTCACCGCCGACGGTGCCGAATATCTGGCGCGCTGCCAGCGCATCCTCGCCGAGATCGAGGCCGCGGACGAGGCGCTGCAGCGCACGCGGGCCGCGGTGCAGGGACGCCTGCGCGTCGACGTGCCGGTGACTTTCGGCCGCGCGCTGCTCGTGCCCGCGCTGCCGCAGTTCACCGCCCGCTACCCGGAGCTGCAGCTCGAGGTGCAGTTCAACGACCGGGTCATCGACATGATCGCCGAGGAAGTCGACCTGGTGGTGCGCGCGGGACCGGTGCGCGAGCCGCATCTGGTCGCGCGGCGCGTGGTGACCACGCGCCAGCTCACCTGCGCCTCGCCCGAGTATCTGCGCACTCACGGGGTGCCGCTCGAGCCCGACGACCTGCGCCGCCACAAGCTCGTCGGCCACCTCGGGGCCGGCAACCGCCGTCCGCAACCCTGGGTGTTCCAGCGCGGCGCGGTGCGCCGCCAGCTGCGCCTGCCGTTCAACGTGGCGTTCAACGCCATCGAGCCGACCATCATGGCGGCCAATCGCGGCGCCGGCATCGTGCAGAGCATGGACCTGGTGGTGGCCGAGCTGCTCGCCGCCGGCAAGCTCGAGGTGGTCCTGCCGGAGTGGACGGCGCCCGGCAAGACGATCTCGGTGGTGTGCCGTCGCGCGCT
>DASYNX010000052.1:0-1842 GCA_036008385.1 Steroidobacteraceae bacterium | reverse complement strand
GCGATGACGGGAATGCGCAGCGTCTCGAGGAAGCGCATGAGGGATTGATAGATGACGGTGTTGCGCCGGACGCGGTTGGCGATCACGCCGATACGATTCTCGTCGCGCCGCACCTTCGCGATCAGCAATAAATCGGCGATGCATCTCGAGCACGCATGAATGTCGATGTCCGAGGGCAGCACCGGCACGATGATCGCGTCGGCGCTCTTGGTCATCTCCGGCATCTGCTGCGCCGGAACCGCGGCGGGTGTATCGACCACGACATGAGCAGCGTCGGCGGGTACGCGCATCTGCCAGGCGCGAGTCATGCGGTTGTTGCGCTCGAACGTCGCGATGCCGTGTATGAAGGCTTGCTCGGGCTTGCGCTTCTTGAGCCAGCGGGTGCTCGAGCCCTGGGGATCATCATCGGAGAGCAGGGGATGGTCGCCCTGACTCGCGAAGTAACTGGCGAGATTGGTGGCTATCGTCGTTTTACCCGAGCCCCCTTTAGGGTTCAGGACGAGAATGCGCTGCATTGGCGACAGAGCCTACGCAGGCGACCTCGCCCTGGCAAGTATGTGACTCCACTCACGGCTCCCGCCGTTGCGAGCAGCTTATGCTGCCTGCATGGAGTGGGTATTGCAGGTCGCCGATGAGCTGGACGACGTGCTCGGGCTGTTGCGGCACGGTTGGCTGGGTGTCGCCGCCGGGCTCGATTCCCGGATGCTGGCCGGTGCGGGCACCGCCGCGGCCCTGGCCGGATGCACGCTCGGCGCCGAGCCCGTGCTGCTCGGCGTGACGGCGATCACCGCCAACCTGGCCGCCCTCGCCGAGATCCGCAGCGCTCGCCGCGCGGTCCGCGCTTAATAAAGGCTGCGCCCGGTGCGGGGCCGCTCGATGCCCATCCGCGCTGCGCGCGGCGCCTGAAATCCTTTACCATGCACCGATGGCATACCTCCTGCGGCATTTCCTTCCGGTTGCGATCGCTTGCGCGCTCGCGGGCGCGTTGCTCGGTTGCAAGCCTGCGTCGAATAACACACCCGCCGCGACTGCGAGCGCTGTGAGTACCCTCGAGACAACCGATCTCGCGCGCGGCGCGGGCGCCGCGGTCGCTGCCGGGCAGTATGCCGTCGTGCAGTACACCGGCTGGCTGTACGAGCCGTCAGCGCCGGACCACAAGGGCAAGGAGTTCGACAGCTCGTTGAAGGGCGGCACGCCGTTCCGCTTCCAGCTGGGCGCCGGCCAGGTGATCAAGGGATGGGATCAAGGCGTGGCCGGCATGCAGATAGGCGGGAAGCGCCGACTCGTCATACCGGCGGACCTCGCGTACGGCGACCGTGGGGCGGGCGATGTCATTCCGCCCGGCGCAACGCTCGTGTTCGATGTGGATCTCGTAGGCATCGAGTGACCCGCGTGTGACTATTGCGGGGCGGGAGCGGCTCGCGATTCCAGGCCCTGCCGGAGTCCTCGAGGCGATTGCCCACGAGGCTGAGGGCGTCGCGCAGCCGCTGTACGGGATCGTGTGCCATCCGCATCCCATGTTCGGCGGCACCATGGACAACAAAGTCGTGTACACCGTCGCACGCGCATTGCAAACCTCAGGCGTCGCCGCTCTGCGCTTCAACTTCCGAGGCGTTGGTGCGAGCGCAGGCGCCTACGATGAGGGTGCCGGCGAGACGCAGGATGCGGCCGCTGTGGCGGACTTCGGCGCGGCGCGCTGGCCGAATCGGCGTCCAATCCTGGCGGGATTCTCGTTCGGCGCCTTCGTGGCGCTGCGCCTGGCGCTCGCCCGCGATACGGCGCGGCTGATCACCGTGGCGCCGCCGGTGGGCCGGTTCGACTTTTCCGGGTTGCATGCCCCGG
>DASYNX010000051.1:0-61878 GCA_036008385.1 Steroidobacteraceae bacterium | reverse complement strand
TGCCGGGCTCGCCGATTGGTCTCCAGAAACAGGATCCCACGATAGCCGAACTGCTGAAGCCGCTCGGCTACATGACCTTCCAGAACGGCAAAAACCATCTTGGGGATCGCAACGAATTTCTGCCCACGCTCCACGGATTCGATGAGTTCTTCGGCAATCTCTATCACCTGAATGCGGAACAGGAGCCGGAGAATGTGGACTATCCGAAGAATCCTGCATTCGCTGCCAAATTTGGCCCACGAGGCGTGCTGAAGTGCAAAGCGATCGCGACGGTAAATCCCGCGCCCCCCGATCCGCGCTTTGGCGCCTGGGGCAAGCAGAGCTGCGAGGACACCGGCCCGCTCACGATCGAGCGCATGAAAACCGTGGACGAAGAGTTCCTTGCCGCATCGTTGGACGCGATGGACCGGTCGGTGAAAGCGGGCAAACCGTTCTTCATCTGGCACAACACGACCCGCATGCATATCTGGACCCATTTGCAGCCGAAATATGAGGCCATGATCGCCAAGTACGGCCTGTATGGCGCCGGCATGCAGGAACTCGACGACAATGTCGGTGTATTGCTGAAGAAGCTCGATGATCTCGGGATTGCAGACAACACCATCGTCATCTTCAGCAGCGACAACGGAGCCGAAGTGATGAGTTGGCCAGATGGTGGAACGACACCCTTCCGCGGCGAGAAGAACACCAACTGGGAAGGCGCCTACCGAGTACCGCTGCTAATTCGGTGGCCAGGAGTGATCAAGCCCGGACTGGAAGTAAATGGCATCACCGCGCATGAGGATTGGCTACCGACGCTACTAGCTGCAGCCGGCGTACCGGACGTAAAGGAGAAGTTGCTGGCCGGCTATCATGCTGGCGACTCTACCTACAAGGTTCACCTGGATGGCTATAACCTGATGTCATACCTGAAGGGGCAGACAGAGGATGCCCCCCGCCGCGAATTCCTGTATTGGACGGATGAAGGTGGTCTCTGCGGTCTTCGCTACGACAAGTGGAAGCTTGTTTTCATGGAACAGCGGGCTCACGGTTTCGACGTGTGGGAGGAACCGTTCTCGACGCTTCGCGTTCCCAAGCTGATCGACCTGCACGCCGATCCCTTTGAACGGGGCCCAGAGGAAGGGATCGATTACAGCCACTGGAGAATCGATCGCGTGTTCCTGCTCGTTCCGGCACAGGCGTTCGTCGGGCAGTGGCTGCAGTCCTTCGCGCAGTTCCCACCGCGACAGAAACCGGCCAGCTTCAACCTCGAGCAGGTGATACAGAAACTGTCAACGGAAGCGGCGAACGCCGAAGACTAAGTGAGGCAACCGGGTGCCACCGCTTCACCGCGAGGTTTTGCGGGTGGCAGTTGGGACTCGATGACAGCGAAGGTCCGAGTTCTGACTACTCCTCGAACAGGTTGACATGGGACCTTGTGCCAATGGGCAAGCGATCCCGCCTATGGCATGTTTAACCGCTATCGCGAACATCCAACCTGATCAATGGGGCACGGAAATATGCGCATCGCGGCTTCGAAAGGCCTCAAATGGGTTGTCCTTGCCGCCTCTGTTGCACTAATCGCAGGCTGTGCCAAGCAGCCGGACTCGGTTAGCCAGGCCGAGAAGAAGGATGAGGCCAAGGGCGTCCCGGCACCGAGCATCGCCGAGACCAAGGCGATCGCCGAGCAAGGCTTCATCTACGGGCTGCCGATCGTGATGAACTACGCGGTCATGTACGAGTATGCGGTCGACCGCGACTCCGGACAGTTTAAGGCTCCGTTCAATGAGATCAAGAACGAGCCCAATGTATTCACCTATAAAGACACCGCGATTCCAACACCGAATAGCGACACGCCGTATTCCTTCGCGTGGATGGACCTGCGGGCGGAGCCGATGGTCCTGTCGGTCCCGGCCGTGGACCAGAAGCGCTACTATTCGGTCATGCTTTGCGACGGCAATACCTACAACTTCGGCTATATCGGCACGCGTAGCACGGGAAGCGAGGCCGGCGACTACATGGTTGTCGGGCCGAACTGGAGCGGTGCGACACCGCCCAGAATCAAAAAGGTGATGCGCTCGAGCACACAGTTTGCGCTCGCGGGATATCGCACACAGCTTTTCAACCCTGACGATCTTCCCAACGTCAAGAAAGTCCAAGAGGGGTACAAGGTGCAGCCACTCTCGGCCTATCTCAAGCAGCCTGCACCGCCGGCGCCTGCTGCTGTCGACTTCCCCAAGATCGACAAAGACCTGGTGAGGACCAACTTCTTTGAGTATCTCGACTTCGCCCTGCAGTTTGCCCCACCGGAACCGAAGGAGCAGGCGATCCGGGCTAAGCTGGCGACGATCGGCATCGGTCCAGGCAAGACCTTCGAGTTCAAGGACCTGTCGCTTGAGCACAAAGCCGTCGTTGTGCTGGGCATGAAGGATGGAGACACTAAGATCGACGATTACCTCTCCAGCGGGATGAAAGTCATCAATGGGTGGAAGATCGGCTCGCTGCCAGGCGACAGTGCTCATTACGGCAGTGATTGGTTGAAGCGCGCTGCCGCCGCGAAGGCGGGCATCTACGGGAACGACGCCGTGGAGGCCGTTTACCCGCTGACGCGAGTGACGGCCGACGGGGAGACCATTGATACCAGCAAAAACAACTACGTCTTGACCTTTGCCAAAGGCCAATTGCCACCCGTAAATTCGTTCTGGTCGTTGACGATGTACGACGGCAAGAGCCAACTCCTAATCGAAAACGCCATCAACCGCTACCTCATCAACTCGCCGATGCTGCCGGGAATGCACAAGAATCCCGATGGATCGCTGACGCTCTACATTCAAAAGGATTCGCCGGGCAAGGCTAAGGAGTCCAACTGGCTGCCGGCGCCTAACGGCCCCGTGTATCTGGTAATGCGCCTGTACTGGCCCAAGGAAACGCCGCCGCCTTCGATCTTGCCGGCGGGCGAGGGAACGTGGAAGCCGCCGGGAGTCGTCGCGACGAAATAGCAGCGCGCGCCGCCCGCAGCCGTCCGGAGGTAGCCGGGCCTCTGCGGCGGCTTCTAATACCGTCAAAACCTGCGGTACAGGCAATCCGTCAGCGGGCGGTCAGATTCGGTTATTCGCGGGATGGAACATAGCCCCGCGCGCCTGAGTATCGCGAGCCCGGTGCCGGTTCCCGTTGCGACTGCACGCGCGTAGCCTATTAGACGGCAGTATTCCAACCAGAAGAACGCGAGGGGAAGCTTCCGTGCGTCACATCAGTTGTCAGCGTCTCGCCATTCCGTTGCTGTTAGTACCAGCCGCAATTCTCGCACAACTGCACGCGCGGCCGACTCTGGCGGCCACTGACAACGCGCGCTCCACCGCGGGCAGCGAATTTCAGCGGGAATTCGGGGCATCCTTCCTGGATCGCTATTGGCGGCTGCACTCGGATGATGCGATCGAAGCTGGCTACTACAAAGTCGCGGACTTGCTCATCGTCCCGGACGACAAAGCACGCGCAGACCTGCTGCTGTTTCTGAAAACCGCCCTCACGCGCCTGCAGAAAATTCCCGAAGCGTCGCTCGATATCGCCACGCAGACCGACCGCGCCGTGCTCGAGAATCGGCTGCAGTCCGAGATCTGGGGGCTCACGGAGTATCGCAGCTGGGAGTGGGATCCGTCCTCCTACAATGTTGCCGACCCCTTCGCCTTGCTGCTCAACACCGAATACGCCCCGCTCGAGCAGCGCTTGCGAGCGGTTCTCGTGCGGCTCGGCAACGTACCGGCCTACTATGCAGCCGCCAAGCGCAGCATCAAGAACCCGACGCGCGAGCATACGCAGCTCGCCATCGAGCAGAACAGCGGCGCGCTGGACGTCATTGGCCCGGAGCTCGAGCAGCAGATCGCCGCCGCGAAACTGCAGGAGAGCGAGCGGGTACTGATCGGGCAACGCCTGGACGCCGCACGAGCGGCCATCAGCGACTACGTCGCATGGCTCAAAGCGCTGGATGGGCGGCTGGCGAGCGGCTCGGCCCGCTCGTTCCGGCTGGGCCGCGAGCTCTACGAGCAGCAGTTCGCTCTCCAGATTGCTTCCGGGAGCACGGCCGAGGCGCTGTATCAACGCGCCCTTGACGAAAAGGAGCGTCTACTCACCCGCATGGACCTGCTGTCGGACGAGTTGTGGCCCAAGTATTTTCCCAATGCGGCAAGGCCCGCGGACCGTCTGGACAAGATCGGCACGCTGATCGGCAGGCTGTCTGAGCAGCATGTGGCACGTGGCGATCTCTTCCGCGAGGTGCAGAAGATGATTCCAGAGCTCGAACAGTGGGTGACCGAGCATCACCTGCTGAGCCTCGACCTGCAAAAAAAGCCACTCGAGGTTCGGATCACACCGAAGTACAAGCAGGGTATCGCCGGCGACAGCTTCGACGGGCCCGGCCCATATGATCCTGATGCCCGCTCCTACTTCAACGTGACGCCGCTCGATGATTACAGCGCCGATCGCGCCGAGAGCTTTCTGCGCGAATACAACCGCTGGATGCTGCCAGTGCTGGTGATCCATGAGGCGGTGCCGGGACACTACGTGCAGTCAGTCTACTCCAACAAGTCCCCGAGCCTCATCAAGAGCCTGTTCGGCAACGGTGCAATGATCGAGGGTTGGGCCGTGTACGGCGAGCGCATGATGCTCGAGTCGGGCTTCGGCAACGACACCGCAGAGCAATGGCTGATCTATTCCAAGTGGAATCTGCGCTCGGTCTGCAACACGATTCTCGACTACGGAGTACATGTGCTCGGGATGAGTGAGCAGGCCGCAAAGCATTTTCTGATGCATGAGGCCTTCCAATCCGAGGAGGAGGCGCGGGAGAAATGGCGGCGGGTGACGCTCACCAGCGTGCAATTGACGAGCTACTTTGCAGGGTATTCTGCCATCTACGAATTTCGTGAGCGCCTGAAGCGGGAACAGGGTGCCCGTTTCGACCTGCAGCGCTTCAACGAGCAATTCCTAAGCTATGGCAGCGCGCCGGTGAAGGTTATCGAACAGATGATGGAGAAGAATCAGCAATGAACGCCCAACACCTACTGCGCAGCTGAACGCAGCGTCCGCACGGCGGTGAGAATGGCCGCTCCCGGGCCCTGCACTGTGTCAATGTCAGCGGCAAAGGAACTCAGGGCGTTCAACTGAGCCCTGACTGGAACGTACCGCACCGGGTCGAAGGGCCCCGACCAGACCGCCGCGTGCTCCTCACTCAGTTGCTTGAACCACGCGTTGAACGGGGCCGGATCGGCATCGGTCCGTCGGGCGAGAGAGGTCAGCGCAGCTGCGAGCCGCGCATCCTCGCCCCAGACGAAGACCAGGCCGGCTGAACGGAGGCGTCCGGCGATCGCCGCGACAATCCCTGCCTGCTGCTCCGGGCGTAGCCAGTGGCTGCGACCGAGGAACTTGAGTAGATCCGCACAATGCGCCGTGGCATGACCCCAACCCTTGCCAGGCACATAGCCTCGCAAGTCGCGCTCGCTTCCGAGTTCGTCGATCCCCAAAGCGACCAAGCCGTCAAACTGCTGAGAATCGAGGAACGGCTTCTTCAGGTCCTCGGCAGCGAGCACCGAGAGCACCAGCGTCGAAAACGAGCGCAGGAAGAGCCCATCACTCACTCCGTCTCCGAGGCCGCGCCGCGCGTTGGTGGTCAGCGTCACACGAAGTCGATCGAGCTCGCCGGCGTCGAGGCGTTCATCCTGGTAAATCCAGGTCGCGAGCGCCTCGTAGGCCACGGCGTCGCGAAGCTCGGGATCGGTCGACCCGAGGAGCGAGGTGGCCTCCAGCGCCAGCGGCAGCACGGGTTGACTCGACGGGAGCTTGAATCCCGTCGCGCGCAGTGCCACCCAGAACGCTCGGTCATGCACCGTCGTCTGGTGCTCTGCGTCAACGCGGTTGAACATGACCAGGAGCGCCGCGATCGCAAGTACACACGTCCGCAGGTGCCCGCGGCCTACGTCGATCAGCCGAGCCCGGGCAACCAACCTCGAGGCTCAGCGTGCGCTGTAGCCGCGCCCCTCGAGGCAGGCGACCTGCGCGCGCAGATAATCCTGCTGCTTGGCGGGAGGGACATTCGGCGTCGCGGGGTTGAACCCGGTCTGGCTCGCAGCCCAGGTGCGGCACTCGCTCTTGTCGGTCTCCTGCTGGGCCTGACTCTGGCCGTTCTTGGGATAAGCGAACACGTCGGTTGAGGGTGGTGGTCCTCCGGGCGATTGCTGAGACGCTACCGCGAACGGAGGTTGCACCTGCTCATACACACTGTCACTGCCATTCCATGTGTAATAGGCATTGTCGGCGTAGTAGTAGGGGACTCCTCCCCACCAGTACGTTGAGTAGTACCAGGGCAGCACTGCAAGGTACGCGGCCGGCCACCCCCAGCCCCAGCAACAACCCCAACCATACCCGCGCCAGCCGTACCCCCAGCCATAACCGCCGTAGCCGTAGCCGCGCCAACCATAACCGCCATAGCCGGGGCGTCCCCAATATCCCCCGTATCCACGGGCCGCAGGCGCCGCGTAACCCGAATGACCGATCACGTGCGCCCCGCCAGCCATCCCATGTTGCGCCACGGCCGTGCGCTCACCCGCCAGCATGAGCGCAATGGCGGCGAGCACTCCTGCGCTGCACCTTATGATTTGGTTACTCATGAGCCTCACCCGCTCTGAAGTCGACCTCGGGTTCGTGCAGCGGTTCTAGCACGTGCCAGCCGCCGACTCAATCATGATCAGGCTCCCGAGGTCCGGCGAATTAAGTCAATCATTTAGAGGATCCACCCCGGCGATAGTTCGACCAGAAAACTCTGCCGGCGGCAGGTGCGCCACACCGGCGGCAGCGTTCCCGGCGTTGTCCATCGCAACGCTCCCTGCTCGCGTGCGTCCCGCGAAAGCCACGCTCATAATGAGCGCGCATGGAGCCGCACGTCCGCATCCGCCCGGTTCTTGCCGCAGCCCTGTTGCTGGGCGGCTGCGCTCACAACGACGTGCAGGATATGGGGCACGGCCAGCACTCGCTGACGGCTGTCTCGGCATTCGGCGGCGGATACGCCGGAAGTCATGAAGTGGCGATTCAGCAGGCGAACACCTTTTGTAGTAAGTCCGGCCAGCAGGCGGTGATCGGTGGCTTCTACGACAAGTCCGGCCTGGGCCCGCTCGGCGAACACTACAGCACCATCATCTTCAACTGCGCTGCGCCCACGACGCTGCACTTCTGAAGCAGACCATCCACGACCTGGCAGGCCCCGCGATGGCCTTGCTCCATCTCGCGTTGCAGAATGCGCAACGGAGTGCTCGTCATCGATGTCGGAGAGGGGAGGTCGCGTGGTAGCAAGAGCGCGTGCGCGCCGCTTGCGCTGGAGCCTGCTGGCGCTGCTCGTTGTCTCGCTGGGGTCCTCTCTCGGTGTCGCGCAGCCGGCAGAGCGCATCAGGAGTCTCGTCGCTGCCGGAACCGTAGAGGGCATGCGCTGGCCGGGCTTTGCTGCCCAACAGGCGAGCGTTCGCGAGTTCTACGAGTCCGCCGGCTACGCTGCCGCGTGGTTTCAGCAGGGCAAGCTTTCTTCCCAGGCCGACTCGATGATCCAGCTGCTGCAGGATGCGTGGAAAAAGGGGCTGGATCCCGAAGATTATGACGGTCCCCGCTGGGCGGGGCGCCGGCAAGGCCTGCAGGGCTCCCGAGGGGATGTCGCCGGCTTTGACGTCGCACTCACCGTGTGTGCCATGCGTTACCTCTCCGACCTGCGGCTCGGGAGGGTGAATCCGAAACACGTCGGGTTCGACCTCGACGTCGATCAGAAGCACTATGACCTGGCGCGCTTCCTGCGCGAGCGACTGCTGACCTCTAGCAACGTAGCCGCGACAGTGGAGTCGCTGGAGCCTCCGTTCGGCGGCTATCGGCGTACCGAACAGGCGCTGATCCGGTACGTAGAGCTCGCCCGCCTGGACGACGGCGAAAAGCTGCCGGTCCCGGCCAAGCCGGTTGAACCGGGTCAGCCGTATGCGGGACTTGACCGTCTGGCCAAGCTGCTGCGGCTGGTCGGCGATGTGCCGGCCGAGGCGACTGCAACCGCCCCACCGGCGCTCTATAGCGGCGAGCTGGTCGAGGGCGTGAAGCGCTTTCAGCGTCGCCACGGCCTCGACGCCGACGGGCGCCTCGGTGCCGCCACCGTGACACAAATGAACGTCCCCCTGGCGGACCGCGTCCGTCAGCTGCAGCTCACACTGGAGCGCTGGCGGTGGCTTCCGGGCGAGTTCCCCTCTCCACCGATCGTCGTGAATATCCCCGACTTTCACCTGCGCGCACTCGATGCGAACAACAACGTCGCCCTGGACATGCGCGTGGTGGTCGGCAAGGCGATGACCACCGAGACTCCGGTGTTCTCGCGGGACATGACCTATGTCGTGTTCCGTCCGTACTGGGTGGTGCCGCCGGGGATCATGCGGCGATCGATCATTCCGGCGGTACAGAAGGACCGCAATTACATTGCGAGCAATCGCTTCGAGGTGACCACACCCGGCGGAAAGGTCGTCACTTCCGGGACCATTTCCGACGAGGTGCTGGCGCAGATGCGGGCGGGCAAGCTCATGGTGCGACAGAAGCCGGGCCCGAAGAATGCACTGGGCCTGGTGAAGCTGATGTTCCCGAACGAGCACCACGTCTACCTGCACAGCACGCCGGCGACGGAGCTTTTTTCGCGCAGCCGCCGGGACTTCAGCGCCGGGTGCATCCGCGTCGAGAAGCCTGACGAGCTGACGGCCTGGGTGCTACGTAACAATTCCGGCTGGACGCTCGATCGGGTACGGCAGGCCATGCAATCCGGGCCCGACGATGTCACCGTACGTCTCGCACAGCGCATTCCGGTTTTTATCGTCTATGGAACCGCGCTCGCCTATCCGGACGGCGAAGTGCATTTCTACCCGGACATCTACGGACACGACTCGAAGCTGGCGGAGGCGCTGTCGAAGCTGCTGCGTGCCGGAGGTTAGAGCCGAACCCGGCGGTAGGCTAGCCTAGCGGAACAGGTCCTCGTCGAGGATCGATCCGTGCCCCACGGTGCGGCCGAACCCGAGCCAGATCGCCCAGGAGTGCGTCGTGCCGCCGGCAGTGCCGGCGCCGAACGTGACCGTTCCAATGGGGGTTCGTCCGCCAAAGAACGCCGAGATACTGTAGACGCGCCCGTTCGGAACCGGATCGACGCGGTCGTACAGGTCGCCGGCCTGCAGCCCGATGCCCCCATACAGGTTCTGTTCCTTGAGACGCGCGAAGGTCGTGAGCGGATAGAGGAAATTGCCGCCGGCGACCCAGTACTTGCGGGCGCGCAGCTCGCCGATCCCGTATCCCGGGAAACTCTCCGGACCACCGAGCGTAAAGGCGCGATCGGCCGGCAGGTCGTTCCCGATCTCGGTGCCGCCTGCAGCGGTGAGCCAGACCCGCAGATTCCCGAGCAGCACCGCCTTGCGCACCGCGGCTTCGACGAGCTCCCAGTCGCGCGTTCCGCCGAGGGTTCCGTCCGAGCCGAGAAAGTTGGCCTGCGCGGCCATGCCGCCCGTTGCGAAGGTGGTCGCGTCGCGTGAGTCATAGGACACCGTCAGGGCCGGGCCCGCATCGGTGACCGAAACCGTCGGGAAGGTGTTCAGACCCGTGTACACCTCGGTGTTGCGCCGGTCGATCCAGTAACCGAGTCGGGCCTGAGTGTTCAGGGACAGGTTAGCGCCGGCATCGAAACGCACACCGCGATCGACAAAGAGATAAGTCGCCACCTGTTGGTTGTCATTGAAGACGTCCTCGACGGAACGACTCACGAACACATCGGGCTGGATGAAGATCGACTGGCGCACGTTGAGCGGCTGGTAGAAATTGGAATCGAGCAGTGCGAACGTCCCGATCTCGACCGTGTTGCGCCACGTGCCGCCGAGGCTGTTCAGCCAGTAGCGCACGTGCTGTAGCGCCAGCAGTAAGCCGACGTCCCCGCTGCCCCCCAGATACACACCGAGGCCCACCCGCAGATAGTCCGGACCGAAGGGATCTTCGATGGGACGCCAGACCAGGACGGGATTGGCCGGATCGCCCTCGAGGTCATAATCGACGGTGGTGATGTCGTTGAGGACCCCCATGCGCCGCGCGTCCTGGCCGATCATTGCGCCGTTGACCTTGTCACCGGGACGAATGCGGGTGAGCGAGCGCAGGTACTCGGGGTTGATGCGCTTGAGTCCTTCGAAGCGCACGTCGGCGACCGTGGTCTGGATTCCCTGGCGCATCGCCACCCGCCGCCGCCAGTCGGCGTATTCGCCCTCGGGCAACGCGAGAGGCGCCAGTTGCGCGGCTACCTTGCGCGCCGCGGCCTCGCCGAGTGGAACCGTCTCGGGCATCCGCTCGAACTCGGCGAAACCAATGTTGCCGGGCTCTACGTCGATGCGCACGTCGCGATCAGTCAGGGATTGCAGTTGCACCGCCTCGTTGGCTTCGATCATGACGTCCATGCTGCGCGCTGCGAGTGAAACCGCACCGCGCAGCTGGTCAGGCGTCACGACCGGCTTCACGAGATTGACGACGATGACGACGTCGGCGCAGGTGTTGCGCGCAACATCGACCGGAATATTGCGCACCATGCCGCCGTCGGAGAGCATGTACTGCTCGGTCCTGACGGGGGCGAAGGCGCCGGGAATGGCCATGCTGGCGCGCATCGCGGTGGCGATGTCACCGTGATCCAGCACCACCATGGTGCCGCTCAGCATATCGGTGGCGACCGCGCGGTAGGGAATCGGCAGATCGTCGAATTTCTCCACGGCGCGCGCTTGCGCGACGTATTCGCGCAGCACACTCTCGATGCTGGTCGATCGTATGATCCCGCCGGGCCCCGAGATGCGGCGGTCCTTGACGGCCAGCTCGACCTTCAAGCCTGCCGCGCCGGTCGCACGCTTCTGCTCGGCCGGTTCGAGCTGGCGATCACCTACACCGCCAATCACGCTCTTCCAGTCGACGCTGCTCAGGAACTGCTCGAGCTCGCTCGCCGACAGGCCAGCCGCGTAGCCTCCACCGACCACCGCACCCATGCTGGTACCGGCGATGCAGTCGACCGGCACGTGCATTTCCTCCAGCACCTTGAGCACGCCGATGTGCGCGCCGCCCTTGGCGCCGCCGCCGGCGAGCACCAGGCCGATCCGCGGACGTGAGGTCGGCGCGGGTGCGGAGGCGGACTGCTGGGCCGTGGTGGGCGCGGAGACGAGGATGAGGGCGAGCAGTACGCTGAGGCAGCGGACGCTGACCGGCCCGCGGACATGAAGGCACGACATCAGACCCCCGAGCGATCGGTGGCGAGCTCGCATCTCTCGCTGGAAACTCCGGTCGAGGCCCGCTGCTGCGCGGATCGCTACTGTAGCAAACGCGCCGCGACCCTGTTGCATGTACAGTAGGGGGGCTCATGGCACGGTCGCTGCTCGCCATCGCCACGGCCCCGCGCATCGGCGGCTGGACAGCTTTTCTGATGGCGGTCGCGACCGGCGCACTCCACGCGCAGCAGTCACCGCCGCCCCCGGCCGCGTCGGCGTCCGATCAGTCCGCTCCCTCCGCAGCCGATGAGTCCACGCCCGCTCTGAATTCGACCGAACAGGGGCGCGTTCCTATGTTCGACAGCTTCAAGAGCCGGCGTGAGCAGATCATCGAGGAGCGCCGCAAGGCCTGGCAGGAGACGGTGTTCACCTGGCAGCTGCGGACCTTCGACATGTACACGATCAATCCCGACGACAGCCGCAGCGCCGCGTGGGCGCTGGGTGGCGCGGCCGGGTTCCAGACGGGGTTCTTCCGCAACCTGTTCTCGTTCGGCGCCACCGGCTACACCTCGCAGCCGATCTATGCCCCGAGCGATGAGGGCGGCACCAACCTCCTCAAACCGAACCAGAACGGCTACACGGTGCTGGGTGAGGCGTTCGCCCAGTTCCGCATTACCGACACTCTCGGCGTCACCGTCGGGCGTCGCGGCTTCGATACGCCGTTCATCAGCCGCAACGACACCCGTATGACGCCACAGACCTTCGAAACCCTGGCGCTGCAGGGGACAGCGGGAGAGCGTGAAGAGGAGGGCGTCTTGCGCTACGGCGCCGGCTACGTGGACAAGGAGAAGCAGGTCAATTCGGACGATTTCCTCAACATGGCGCAGGTTGCGGGCGCTTCCGTCGACCGCGGCGTCTATGTCGCGGGTGCGAATTACAGGACGAGCGGCTGGTCGCTGGGCGCAGTCGAGTACTACAGCGAGGACATCATCAACATCGGCTACACGGAGGGCACGTATGTGATCCCCCTGGCCGAAGCACGCAAGGTGAATCTCTACGCCCAGTACATCACGCAGCACTCGACCGGGACGGAGGCGCTGCCCGGCGGGTACTTCTCGACGGATCAGTTCGGCATGAAGGCCGAGCTCGCCACCGGCCCGGCGCTGCTGACGGTCGCCTACACCGGTACTGCGCGCGGCGCCGGAATGCGCAACCCCTGGTCCGGCTATCCCGGCTACACCAGCGTGCAGGTGGTGAACTTCGATCTCGCCGGCGAGAACGCGTTCATGCTGCGAGCCGCCTGCAACGTCAAGGAACTTCCCGGCTTCAGTGTTTACGGCCTGTGGGTGCGCGGCTCCACCTCGCAACCGCCAACTCCGCAGACTCAGGACGAGTATGACGCCAACCTGCAATGGTCGCCGCCGGCCTCATCGTCGCTGCGAGGCGTCGTGTTCCGGCTGCGCTACGCCATCGTCACCCAGAGCAATACCACGCGCCAGAGCCAGCTGCGGCTGATGCTCTTCTACACACCCCCCGCAAAGTAGCCCGCCAGCGCGAATTCTGTGATCTGGTACCGCGCCGAACGGTCATCCCCGGCAGTACCCACGCGTTGCTTTGGCTAGGCTGGTGCGCACGAGACACAGGAGCGTGCGATGAAGCGCTTATCCCGCAGCTTGCTGCGGGGCTGGTGGGGGGTCTTCGCCGCACTCGCTGCGGCGCCGGCCATCGATGCGGATCCGCTTTCGATGGTCGAGATGCTGCGCGCGGGCGGCTGCGGCGGCATCCTGCCGGCCGCTCCCCCGATCGCCCGCACCGCGTCCCTCGACCGGATGGCGGAGCTGTGGGCGGGCGGGCGCTCGCTGGCGCAGGCCGCCGAGCGCAGCGGCGTGCGCGCGGAGCGCCTGGGCGGCGTGCACCTGAGCGGGCCGGAGTCCGCTGTCGTGCCACAGCTGCGGCGCTCGGGCTGCAGCACCCTGGTGGATCGGCAGATTCGCGCCCTCGGTGTCTATCAGCGCGGCCCCGAAACCTGGCTGGTGGTGGCGACGTCGCCTTTGCCAGGCGCGCCTGCGCCGGAACACGCTACGGTGTCCACGGTGACACCGCACACGGCGCTGCCCGGAGCACCGCTGCCGCAACCGCCGGCCCGGGCACAGCCCCCGCCGCCGGCGCCGCAGCTGGCGAGCCGCGCGCTGCAGCTCGTCAATGACGCACGCACCCGCGGGACCCGCTGCGGCACGCGGCAGTTCGCGCCCGCTCCGCCCCTGACGCTCTCCGGGACTCTGGCGGGCGTGGCCCTGGGACACGCGGCCGACATGGCGCAGCACCATTATTTTGAGCACACGGACCTCGCGGGTCAGACGCCGGCGGACCGGGTGCGCGCAGTCGGTTACCACGAGCGGCTGGTGGGTGAGAACATCGCCTACGGTCCGGCGTCGGTGGAGGAAGCGGTGCGAGGCTGGCTCGACAGCCCGGGCCATTGCGAGAACATCATGGACCCGCGCTTCGTCGAGATGGGTATCGCGTTCGCGACCGGACACGCCGAGCGGCACGGCCTCTACTGGGTGCAGGTGCTCGCCGAGCCGCACGCCTGAGGCAGCCGCTCGCTCAGCGGCTGTCCGGCTATGGTTTCTTGAGCGCTGCGACGCCGGCCTGGCACACCGCCTCGTCCTGGGAGCCGGTGCCGCCCGAGCAGCCGATGGCTCCGATGAGCTTGCCGCCCTCGACGATCGGGATGCCGCCACGGGAGGCGATGACGCCGTCGAGCGTCGTGACGTACTGGTACCCGCTCACCTGGATGGCGTTTTCCCACACTTTGGTTTCGCGACGGAAGTTGACCGAAGCGCGCGCCTTGTGCTCGGCGACCTGGATCGAGGCCAGCTGCGCACCGTCCATGCGCTGGAAGGCAACCAGATTGCCGCCGGAATCGACGACCGCGACGTTGAGCTTCCAGTCATGCCTCCTGGCTTCGGCAACAGCCGCGGCAATGGCGTCGTTGGCGCGCGCGAGCGCAATGGGCGGCCCATAGGGAACGTCGAACGGCATCTTGTCGGGAATGGCGTCGAGTGGGTTCGCAGCCGGCGGCTGATCGGCGCCGGCCAACGCGGCGCCGAGCGCTGCGAAGCCCAAAACTGCGATGTGCGAGGTTAGTCTGACGGACATGATCGTGCTCCCTTGCGCCGTGGGTTAACAGACCGGTCAACGTATCGTCGCCGGAGGCGTTGAGATCTTCGGGTCAGCCGTCCGGTGCGAAGCCTACGCCAACGCCGTGCCGGCTGCTCTGCTAGTATTATTGTCGCGCGTTGCACCAGAGATTGCCGGACATGATCGCGGTGCAAGGCGTGTCGGAGGCACCATGCGATCCGCGATCTCAGCCGTTCCCGTCCGAATGACGGCGGCGGCATTGACGCTGTTCCTGAGCGCTGCGGTCCCGGCCGAACCGCAAGCGAGCGGCGCTGCGGCCGAGCCTGCCGTCGAGGCGGTGTGGACTCCCAGGGAGCTGAACTTCACGTTCCTCGGCTTTACGGCGCATTACTCCTGCGACGGCTTGCAGGCGCGCATGCAGAAAGTGCTGCTCATGCTCGGCGCGCGCCCGACCGACCTGCAGGTGCGTCCCGGCCCGTGCGCGGCTCCGTACGGCCGACCGGACCGCTTCGCCAACGTCAGGGTGAAGATGAACGTGCTCGTACCCGCCGTGGGCGAGCGGGGCGCGGCGGACACACCGACGGTGCCCGCGCACTGGAAGATGGTGAACCTGACGGCCTCGAAGGATGTGGTGAAGGAGGCCGGCGACTGCGAGCTGATCGAGCAGGTCAAGCAGAGCGTGCTGCCGCTCTTTACGACGCGCGATGTTGACTACAAGTCGACCTGCATCCCGTTCCAGCTGACCGTCGGGGGAACACAACTGCGCACCCAGGTGCTGGTCCCCGACGAGCAGGGTGCAAAGCCCCCGGCAACGCCGTAGCGTGCCAGCGGGCGAGTCTGACCCCGCGCTCCGATCCATCACGCCAGCGACCGCTGCGGGCGCGAATCAGGCGCGCGCGAGCGCCCCGTACGTGCTCGCCGTACTGCTCGGTGCGGCTCTCCTGATCAACTACGTCGACCGCGGTACGGTGTCCATTGCCGCGCCGCTCCTCGAGCGCGAGTTCCATCTCACGGCCGGCCAGCTCGGCTGGCTGCTGTCGGCGTTCTTCTGGGCCTACGTGGGCTCGCAGCCTCTCATGGGGTGGCTGACCGACCGCGTGGGAGCTGCGCGGGTGCTCGCTGCCGGCTTCACTCTGTGGTCGGTAGCGACGGTGCTGACGGGTTTGTCGGCGGGAGTCGCCGCCCTCGTGGCCGCACGCCTGCTCATGGGCGTCGGCGAGTCGGTGACCTATCCGAGCGCACTCGCGCTGCTGGCGCAGCGCGTGACCGACCGCCACCGTGCGCGCGCCACGAGCATCCTGCAGCTCGGCGGGATGGTGGGTCCCGCGCTCGGCACGTTCCTCGGCGGACTGCTCATGGTGCACTACGGCTGGCGGGCCATGTTCGTGGGGCTGGGACTCGCTTCACTGCTCTGGCTGATACCGTGGTCGCGACAAATGGGCCGCATGTCGGAGGGCAACACCGGCGCCGGCAGCCGCACGGATGCCGCCGGCGCCAACACGGGACCCTCGTTCGGCGACATTCTCCGTCAGCGCGCTCTTTGGGGCACGATGTGCGGCAATTTCTGCTCGAACTACGCCTTTTACTTCGTATTCACGTCGCTGCCGCTCTACCTCGTGCACGAGCGCGGGCTGTCGCTGCTCGCGATGACGCACCTCACCAGCGGTCTCTATGCCGTCGACGCAGTCAGTGTCCTCACCACGGGCTGGTTGCTGGACGCCTGGATTCGCCGCGGTGCGACCGCTGATCGTGCCTACAAGACCGCACTGGCACTGAGTGCGGCCGGTGTCGGCGCGTGTCTGCTGGCGACGAGCGGCGCCAGTCTCGCAGTCGCGGTACTGCTGCTGCTCGCGACCGGCGCGATGGACGGACTCAACAGTCCGGCGGTGTGCTCGCTGGTCCAGCACTTTGCGGGTCCCCTGGCGACCGGTCGCTGGATGGGAGCGCAGAACGCGGTATCGAATCTCTCCGGCGTGGTCGCGCCGCTCGTCACCGGCTACCTTGCCGAGGCGACCGGGCACTACACGGCGGGGCTGTGGGTTGCGGGGGTCGTCGCCCTGCTGGGTGTCGGCGCCTGGCTGGTCATCGTTCCCGCGGTACGGCCAGTCGCCTGGAACCACGCCTGAGCGCTGCGATTGTGCGCGCCCGATGGGCTCGCGACCGCTACGGATAGCCGCGCGCGCGCTCCTGGTCATCGATGATGTCGCGCGCCGCCAAGTAGAGGTGCGCGGTGGCCCAGATGCCGGTCGGCACAATGCACAGCATCGCGAGCCGCAGCGCGTCGGCCTCGGACAGGTGATAGCGCAGGAACCAGTCGGCCAGCGCGCCGATCACGTTCGGCGTGATGACGAGATTGCCGAGGTTGGCGAGGAACAGCACCATCGCACAGAACATCCCGCGCATGCGGCACGGCGCCAGGTTGTTGAGGAGGCCGAAGCCCGGGCCGATATAGAAGTAGATGGCGGGGATGAAGATCCACAGCATCGCCTTCGCCAGCGCGAGGTCGCGGGTGTAGTACACCACCCCAGAGGCAACCGTTGCGATGCCGATACCGGCGGCGAGCAGCCACACGATGCGGCGCGCATCGACCATGGTGCTGCGGGCCATGAGCCAGCCGGTCGCGAGGGTGGCGAGGCCTCCGCCCAAGAGGTGCATGTTCTGCGTCACGTCGCCCGCCTGGCCCACCGTCATGTGATAGGTACGCTGCAGGAACGTCGGTGTCCAGAACATGAGCCCCCAGCCCCAGAGCGCGCACACCGCGGTGCCGATCATCACGTGCACCGCGGAGCGCTGCTCCCACAAGAAGCGCAGCGTGGCGGCAACCGAGGGCGCGAGGCCGTCGTTGCCACTGTCGAGGCAGCCGCGCTTTGGCTCGCGCACCGTCAGCCACACGGCGACACCAGCCAGGACCCCCGGGATCCCGAGCGCGTAGAACACCGCGCGCCAGCCGTAGTGGTCGGCGATCGCGCCGGCGACGTTGTAGCCGAGCCAGGCGCCGATCGGCGCGCCGAGCGCGAAAATGGTGAGCGCCATGGCGCGTCGGGTCGCCGGGAAGTAGTCCGACAGGAGCGAATTCGCGCCGGGCGTGCCGCCCGCCTCGCCGACCGTGACCCCGACACGCGCCAGGAAGAACTGGAACGGCGTGCGCGCCAGCCCGCAGAGCGCCGTCATGACCGACCACAGCACCAGGCACACGGCGATGATCCTGCGGCGGTTGTAGCGGTCGATCAGCCAGGAGAGGGGGAAACCGAGCACGATGTAGAACACGCCGAACGCCATGCCCGTGAGGAGCGAGACGCCGAGGTTGGAGAGGTGCAGCTCGTCCCTGATCGGATCGAGGACCGTCGAGACGACGTAACGGTCGGCGATGCTCAGCGTGTACACGAGGCACATCATGATGAGCACGTACCAGCGCTGTGCGAGTGATGCCGACTGGACCGGTGCCAGCGACAGGCTCGGGGTGTCAGAGGCGATACTCGATTGCAGCTCGCTCATGTGCTCGCGCCGTGCATGGGTCGCTGCAGGTTACGCCGGCGCTGTGCGGCTGTCCTGCAGAATGAGGTCGGACGCCTTTTCGGCGACCATCAGCGTGGGCGTATTGGTGTTGCCCGAGGTGATGTTCGGGAACACCGACGCATCGACCACCCGCAGCCCCACGAGGCCGTGCACGCGCAGCCGCGCGTCCACTACCGCGCTGCGTCCCGCAGGACCCATCGCGCAGGTGCAGCTCGCATGGAACACCGAGCCCGCGCGCTGGCGAAAGTCCGCCAGCACCTCGTTGTCCGATTGAACCTTCGCTCCCGGCTCGCGTTCGCTTGCGGTCGCCTGTGCGAGCGGGGCGGCGGCGGCGATGCGGCGCAGAACCCGCGCGCCGTCGAATACGTCCTGCACGTCCTCGGGGCTCGAGATGGAGTTCGGAGCGATCGCCGGAGCGGCGAGCGGATCGGCCGAGCGGATGTGAACCGTGCCACGGCTGGTCGGTCGGCAGGTGTTGAAAGACATGAGGAAGCCCGGATAGGGATCGGGGTTCATCAGCCGCCGGCGGGGGCCGGAGGTGGTGGTGCTGTAGCTCGCCGGGTTGAAGTAGATGTGCAGGTTCGGACGGCCGAGCTCGGGGCGGCTGCGCAGGAAGGCGCCTGCCTGATTGACGCTCATGGCGAGCGGGCCACGACGACCGAACGCGTAGCGCAGCGCCGCCTTCACCTTGCCGGCAACCGGTGCCAGCTGATCGTTGAGTGTCGGGACGCGCGAGCGGTAGAAGTACGATACCCCCAGATGATCCTGCAGGCCCCGCCCTACCGCCGGTGAATCGGCGATCACGGGAATCTGGAAGTGGCGCAGCAGCTGCGCATCGCCGATGCCCGAGAGCTCGAGCAGCTGCGGCGAGTTGACGGCACCGGCGGCGAGCAGCACCTCGCGCCGCGCCTGCGCCACCTGCCGCGCGCCGTTGCGCAGGTACTCGACCCCGGTTGCGCGCCGGTCGGTGAACAACACCCGTGTCGCCCGGGCGCGCAGCTTCACGGTGAGGTTCTTCCGGCGCCTGGCCGGATGGAGGTAGGCGCTGGCGCTCGATACACGCACCCCGTCCTTGATGTTCACCTGCCACAGTCCCGCCCCCTCGGGCTGCATCCCATTGAAATCACCCGTGCGGGCGATACCGAGCGCGGCGCACGCCTCGATGAAGGTCGTGCACAGCGGATGGACGAACGCCGACACGTCGCTCACGTGTATCGGGCCGCCCGCGCCGTGGAACTCCGAGGCACCCCAGACGTGGTCCTCGAGCTTCCTGAACCATGGCAGCACGTCGGTGAAGGACCAGCCGGGATTGCCCGCCGCCTGCCAGTCGTCGAAATCCCCCGGCTGGCCGCGCACGTAGATCATCGCGTTGATGGAGCTCGAGCCGCCGAGCACCTTGCCGCGCGGCCAGAAGGCACGGCGGTTGTCGAGTGCCGGATCAGGCTCGGCCTCATACATCCAGTTGTAACGGCGATCGTGGAAGGTGCGGGCATAGCCGATCGGCACGCGAAACCAGGGCGAGCGGTCCGCGCCGCCGGCCTCGAGCAACAGCACGCGGTGCGTACCGCTCGCCGTGAGGCGATTGGCGAGCACGCATCCGGCGGTGCCTGCGCCGACGATGATGTAGTCAAACTCACTCATCTGGTATAAGTGCGCGCGATGAAACTAACCGACATCAAGACGTTCATCGCCGGCAATCCCAAGCCGGGCAACGGCGGTCGTTACTTCGTGTTCGTGAAGCTCACCACCGATCATAACGTGCACGGGGTGGGCGAGGCGTACTGCGTGCCGTTCCATCCCGAGGTGGTCGCGCGCATGCTGGTCGATGTCTTCGAGCGTTATTTCAAGGACCACGACCCGCACAATATCGAGACCTTCTGGCGGCGCACCTACTCGGCCGGCTTCACCCAGCATGCGGACCTGTCGCTCATGGCGGTGCTCTCCGCGCTCGAAATGGCCTGCTGGGACATCATCGGCAAGGAGGCCGGTGAGCCGGTGTACAACCTGCTCGGCGGCCGCGTGCACGAGCGGCTGCGCTCCTACACTTACCTGTACGCGCGTCCCGGCGACCGGAGCGATGTCTATCAGGATCCGGATCTCGCCGCCGAGCGCGCCGCCGAATACGTCGCGCAAGGGTTCACGGCGCTCAAGTTCGATCCGGCCGGTCCGTACTCCGCCTTCGACGGCCGGCAGCTCGCGCTCGAAACGCTGGAACTGTGCGAGCGCTTCATGCGCCAGCTGCGCGCGGCGGTCGGAGTGAAGGCGGATCTGCTGTTCGGCACCCACGGGCAGATGACTGCGGCGGGCGCGATACGGCTGGCACGGCGCCTCGAGCCCTACGATCCGCTCTGGTTCGAGGAGCCGGTGCCGCCGGATGCGCCCGAGGAGATGGCGCGCGTGGCGCGCGCGACCACGATCCCGATCGCCACCGGCGAGCGGCTCGCCACCAAGTACGAGTTCGCGCGTCTGCTGCGCGCGGGCGCGGCGGCCATCGTGCAGATGAACCTCGGGCGCGTCGGCGGAATTCTCGAGGCGAAGAAGATAGCCGCGCTGGCGGAAGTGCAGCACGTGCAGCTGGCGCCGCACCTGTACTGCGGGCCGGTGGTCGGTGCCGCCAACATCCAACTCGCCACCTGCAGCCCGAACTTCCTGATTCTCGAAGGCATCGAGCGCTGGCAGGGTTTTCACGCCGACGTACTGGTGAAGCCCATTCGCTGGGAAGCCGGGTACGTCATCCCGCCGACCGAGCCGGGGCTCGGAGTCGAGCTCAACGAGGCGCTCATCGCGCAGCACCCGTACCGCGGCGACATGCTGCACCTGGAGATGGCCGGCAAGCCCCTCGGCTAGGGCCCTCACGCGTACGCCGTCCACACGGTCTTCAGGTCGCAGTACTTTTCGATGGCGTGCGGCGAGCGGTCGCGCCCGGAACCGGAGAGCTTGAAGCCGCCGAAGGGCGTGGCCATGGTTGAGCGGTCGAAGGAGTTCACCCACACCGTTCCGCCGCGCAGTGCACCGGCAACGCGGTGCGCGACGTTCAGGTCGCGTGTCCAGACCGCGGCGGCGAGCCCGTAAGGGGTGTCGTTGGCGAGTCGCACCGCCTCGGGCTCTTCGGTGAAGGTCAAAACCGAGAGCACCGGGCCGAAGATCTCCTCGCGCGCCACCTTCATCTCGGGCCGCACGCCCTCGAGCACGGTCGCCTCCACGTAGAACCCGCCGGTCTCCTTGAGGGCCTGCCGGCCGCCGAGAGCGATGCGCGCGCCGTCGGCGACGCCGCTTTCGATGTACCCGAGCACACGCTGCATGTGGGCCTGATCGATGAGCGCGCCCATTTGTGTCGCGGGCTCGAGCGGGTGACCGAGCGTGATGGTGGCGGTCACGCGGCGGATGGCTGCGAGCAGCTGCTCGCGCACCGACGCGTGCACGATTAGCCGCGAGCCCGCGTGGCAGGTCTCGCCGCTGTTGTAATAGATTCCCCAGGCGATGCCGTAGGCCGCCGCCTCGAGGTCCGCATCCGCGAACACCACCTGCGGAGTCTTGCCGCCGCACTCGAGCGCGACGCGCTTCAGATTCGACTCTCCCGCATAGCGCAGCATCAGGCGCCCCACCTCGGTCGAGCCGGTGAAGGTGATCAGGTCGACCTCCGGGTGCAGCGCCAGCGCCTTGCCGGCTTCTTCGCCAAACCCCGGCACGACGTTGAAGGTGCCGGGCGGCACGCCCGCCTCGCAGGCGAGCCCGGCGAGCCGGATCGCCGTCAGCGGCGACTGCTCGGCGGGCTTGAGCACCACGGAATTGCCGAGGAGGAGTGCCGGACCGAGCTTCCAGCAGCTGATGATGAGCGGGTAGTTCCACGGCACGATCGCCGCCACCACGCCCAGGGGTTCGCGGCGCACCAGCGCCAGATCGTTCGGCCCCGTCGGCGCCACCTCGTCGTAGAGCTTGTCGGCGAACTCGGCGTAGTACTCGATGCAGTCGGCGCAGTTGGCGACATCCACGGCGACCGAGTTCCGGATCGGCTTGCCGACGTCGCGCGTCTCGAGGAGCGCCAGGCAGTCGACGTCGGCGCGGATCGCCTCGGCGAAGCATCTGAGGATGCGCTTGCGCTCCCTGGGCTCCATGCGCCGCCAGGGACCGCTCTCGAAGCTCACGCGCGCCGCCGCAACGGCCGCCGCGACATCGGCCGGGCCGCAGCGGGCGACCGCACAGATGCTGCGGCCGTCGATCGGGCTCACGTCATCGAACACCCGGCCGTCGGCGGCGGCAACGGCGCGGCCGGAGATGAAGGCGCGCCCCTCGGGCTTGCGGCTGGCGGACAGCCGTTCCCAACCGGCGCGGTCGCGTTCAACGGCGGCGAGACTCATCGGTTAAGCTTCCACAGTCGCATCTGACAAGCACAGCCTAGAAATTGAATAGCCCCATCGAAAAGAGGCATCGGGGCGCACGGCACTCTTATTAGAATGTAGCGCGTCGCGAGGCGTACGCACTCGGCATTTCACACCCACGGAGCCACCATGGCCGCCAGAGCCCGATCCAAAGCCAAAGCCGGCGCCCGATCCGGGGCCGGCAGCAGCCGGCGCGGCGGCCGCAGCCGCACCACCGGGGCCACCCGCGCGGGTGCCCGCGCGACCCCCGGTAGCTTGCGCGGCGCAGCGGGCGACGGTGGCGGACGCGATCTGCTCGCGCGCCTCAAAGAGGGGGCGGTGATCTGCGCCGAAGGCTACGTGTTCGAGCTCGAGCGCCGCGGCTACCTGCAGGCCGGAGCGTTCGTGCCGGAGGTGCTGTTCGATCATCCCGAGGTGGTCGAGCAGCTGCACATGGACTTCGTGCACGCAGGCTCGGACGTCACCGAGGCGCTGACCTACTACGTGCACCGCGAGAAGCTGCGCGTCATCGGGCGCGAGAAGGACCTCGTACCGATGAATCGCGCCGCCCTCGGTATCGCCAGGCGGGTGGCGCGCCGCACCGGCACGCTGTTCGCGGGCGATCTGTGCAATACCAACATCTACGATCCCGGGGACAAGAGCGCGCTGCGCGAGGTCGAGCGGATCTTCGCCGAGCAGGTGGGCTGGGCAGTGGAGGCGGGGGTCGACTACTTCGTCGCCGAGACCTTCTCTTGGACCGGGGAGGCGCTCATGGCGCTTCAGGCGATCCGCCGGTACTCGAAGGCGCCCGCGGTCATCACGCTCGCGATCCATCGCGAGGACGTGACGCGCGAGGCGCACACCCCGGCGGAGGCGTGCCGGCGTCTGGAAGCGGCCGGCGCCGATGTGGTGGGCCTCAACTGCCACCGCGGACCGCGAACCATGATGCCGCTGCTCAAGCAGATTCGCGCGGCGGTAAAGTGCCACGTGGCGGCGCTACCGGTGCCGTACCGCACCACACCCGGGCAGCCGTCCTTTATGTCGCTCACCGATCCGTGCTGCGGCAACGAGCGCGCCTTTCCCGTCGGGCTCGATCCCTTCCTGTGCACGCGCGGTGAGATCTTCGACTTCGGTCGCGAGGCGTTCGCGCTCGGCATGCGCTACCTGGGGGTGTGCTGTGGCGCCGGTCCGCATCACATCCGCGCGCTCGCCGAGAGTGTCGGCCGGCATCCGCCCGCGAGCCGCTTCACGGTCGATATGTCGCGGCACGCAGTGTTTGGCACCGAGAAAAGCATTCGCAAGATCATGACCGACTATCAGCCGAAGGCGTAGGAGCCGCGTGAGGTACTCCGCGCTCGCCCTGGTGCGCGGGGCGCTCACCGCGCACCGCCACTGGGCGCCGGCGTGGCGCTCACCGGAGCCGAAGAGCGCTTACGACGTCGTCATCGTCGGCGGAGGCGGGCACGGCCTGGCCACGGCCTACTACCTGGCGAAGAACCACGGGATTCGCAACGTGGCGGTGGTGGAGCGCGGCTGGCTCGGCGGCGGCAACACCGGCCGCAACACCACCGTGGTGCGCTCGAACTACCTGTACCCTGAGAGTGCGCGCCTGTACGACTTCTCGCTGCGGCTCTACGAGCGCCTCGCGCGCGAGCTCAACTTCAACGTCATGCTGAGCCAGCGCGGCCACATCATGCTGGCGCACAGCCGGCACGACCTCGAATCGCTGACGCGCTGGGCCAATGCCATGTACATGAACGGCATCGAGGCGCAGCTGCTGACGCGCGCAGAGGTGGGCGAGCTCATCCCGGCGCTCGACTTGTCGGCGGACGCGCGCTTTCCGGTGCTGGGAGGATTCCTGCAGCGCCGCGGCGGCACCGCCCGTCACGACGCGGTGGCCTGGGGCTACGCGCGCGCCGCGGATGCGCTCGGCGTCGATATCCTGCAGAACTGCGAAGTCACCGGCTTCGTGAAGGGGCCGGGGGGGCGCGTGATCGCGGTCGAGACCGGTCGCGGCCGCATCGCCGCCGAGCGCGTCGGCATCGCCGTGGCCGGACACAGCTCGGTGCTCGCGAAGCTCGCCGGATTCCGCCTGCCGGTCACGAGCTATGCGCTGCAGGCCATGGTGACGGAGCCGCTGAAGCCCCGCCTCGATAAGGTCGTGATATCGCCAGGCACCGGCGTCTACGTCAGTCAGTCCGACAAGGGCGAGATGGTGATTGGCGGCGGGCTCGACCTGTTCACCTCCTACGCCCAGCGCGGCAGCTTCGCGGTGCTGCAGGGCGTGGTGGCGGGCGCGCTGGCCATGTTCCCGTCCTTCAGCCGCCTGCGGCTGCTGCGTCACTGGGCCGGGATCGTCGATGTGGTGCACGACTCGAGCCCGATCATCGGTCCCACACCGGTACCGGGGCTCTATATCAACTGCGGCTGGGGTACGGGCGGCTTCAAGGCCATCCCGGTCGGGGGGTGGACGTTCGCGCACCTGCTCGCGACCGGCCGCACCCACGAGCTCGCCGAGCCGTTTCAGCTCGAGCGCTTCATCAGCGGGCGCCTGATCGACGAAGCCGCCGCATCGGGGATCACGCATTGAAGGAGCGTCGAGCCAGATGATGCAGCTCGAGTGTCCCTGCTGTGGACGGCGCGACGAGAGCGAGTTCGTGTGCGCGGGCACGACGCACATTGCCCGCCCGCCGCCGGCCGCGAGCGATGCGCAATGGGGCGAGTATCTCTTCTTCCGCGACAACCCGAAGGGAGTGCACCTCGAGCGCTGGCGACACTCGTACGGCTGTGGCCTGTGGTTCAACGTGGCGCGTCATACCGTGACCCACGAGATCCTCGCGGTGTACGCCATGACCGACCCGCCGCCGCTGCCGGCGGTCGCTGACTGAGAGCGCAGCCCGTGGCGAGCCGTCGCTTGGGTTCACCGGCGGGCAGGTGGATCGATCGCTCGCAGCCGCTCGGCTTCACCTTCAACGGCCGACGGCTGAGCGGCCTCCGGGGTGACACGCTCGCCTCGGCGCTGCTCGCCAACGACGTGCGCCTCGTCGGACGCAGCTTCAAGCTCCATCGCCCCCGCGGGGTCTGGTCGTGCGGCCTCGAGGAGCCGAGCGCGCTCGTCGACGTGGATGAGGGCGCGCGGCGCACCCCGAACGTGCGCGCGAGCCGTCTCGTGCTGGAAGAGGGCCTGAGCGTGCGCAGCGTCAATTGCTGGCCCGGCGTGGCGTTTGACCTCGGCGCGCTCACCGGGGCGTGCGCTGCGCTCCTGCCGGCGGGCTTCTACTACAAAACCTTCATGTGGCCGAGCTGGCGACTGTTCGAGCCGTCGATCCGCCGCATGGCGGGTTTGGGCCGCGCACCGACCGAGCCCGATCCGGACCACTACGAAGAGGTCGCGGCCGAATGCGATGTGCTGGTCGTCGGCGGCGGGATCAGCGGGCTGGCGGCGGCGGCGGCGGCGGCGCGTGCCGGGGCTCGAACGATGCTGCTCACGGGCGCTGCGCACCCGGGCGGTGCGCTTGCGTGGCGCGCCGACGATGAGGCTCAGGGGCTCGCCCGCGCGGTCCGGCAACTCGGAGTCCGGGTGCTGATGCGCACGCTGGCCTTCGGCCTTTACAACCACAACCTCGTGGCTGCCTGCGAGAGCCTCGCGGCCGAGGGTGGCGAGCTGCCTGCAAGCGTGCTACGCGAGCGGCTGTGGAAGATCCGTGCCCGCCGGGTGATTGCCGCGGCGGGAGCCTTCGAGCGGCCGCTGCTCTTTCCGGACAACGATCGGCCGGGCGTCATGCTGGCCGGGGCGGCGGTGAAGTACGCCGGGGCCTATGGTGTGGCCTGCGGCCGGCGCGCGGTCATCGCCGCCAACAGCGACTCCGCCTATGCGGCCGCGCGGGAGTTGGCTCAATCCGGGCTCGAGATCGTCGCGGTCATCGACCGCCGCAGCGAGGCGCCGAAGGGTGAGACGGCGAGCGGCCTGCGCGTCGTGCCGGGCGCCGTCGTCACCGCTGTCGCGGGCACCCGCGCGGTGCAGGGCTGCCGGGTCGCACGGCTCGGCGGCGGACCGCGCAGCGGCCAGGGCGAGTGGCTCGAATGCGATCTCATCCTGAGTGCCGGCGGCCTCGCGCCGGCCGTGCACCTGCACTCGCAGGCCGGCGGGAAGCTGCGCTGGGTGTCCGAGAGCGCGATGTTTGTGCCCGACGGCGCGGCGCCGGGCCTCGTGAGCGTCGGCGCGTGCGCCGGAGTCTTCAGCCGTGACGCGGCGCTCGCGCACGCCACCGCGGTCGGAGAGGCGCTGGCGAAGGGCGCGGCCGCACCCACGGCACCCGTCGGTGGGGCGGGCCGGTCCGAGCCCATCACGTGTGTGCCGGGCCGCACCAGCGCGCAGTTCGTCGATCTGCAGAACGATGTGTCCGCGCAGGATGTGGCACTTGCCGCACGCGAGAACTACCGCTCGGTGGAGCACCTGAAGCGCTACACCACCGCCGGCATGGGGACCGACCAGGGCAAGACCAGCAACATCAACGCGCTGGTGCTGATGGGCGAGCTCACCAGCCGCGCGCCGGCCGAGGTGGGCACGACGCGCTTCCGGCCGCCGTTCGCCCCGGTGACCCTGGGTGCCATCGCCGGACGACGGGTCGCGAGCCTCTACCGTCCCCTGAGGGAGCTGCCGGCACACGCCTGGCACGCCTCGCACGGCGCACTGTTCGAGACCTTCGGCGACTGGCGCCGTCCGGCCGCCTACCCGTTACCGGGTGAGTCACTGGAAGCGGCGGCGCAGCGGGAGGCCGCGTGCGTACGTCACCACGCCGGGCTCTTCGACGGCTCACCGCTCGGCAAGCTCGAGCTGTTCGGCGCCGACGCCGCGCGCTTCCTCGATCTGATGTACGTGGGCACCATGTCGACGCTCGCCATCGGGCAAGCGCGCTACGGCCTGCTGCTGAACGAGCACGGCACGATCGTCGACGACGGCATCGTGGCGCGCCTCGGTGACCGGCACTACTGGGTCAACACCACCACGGCCGGCGCCGAGCGCACGCTGGCTGCCTTCGAGGAATGGCTGCAGTGTGAGTTCACCGACCTCAGGGTGCTGGTGACACCGGTGACTTCGCGCTGGGGCAACGTCACGGTGGCCGGCCCGAGCGCGTGGCGCTGGCTTGAGGCGAGCGGATTCGAGGCCGCACTGGCGCCGCACAGCATGCGGCACATGACCCTGCGCGAGAGTGCGCTCGAGGGTGTGCCGCTGCGGGTGCTGCGGGCCAGCTTCACCGGCGAGCTCGGCTACGAGATCAACCTGCCGGCCGATCATGCCAGCGCGCTGTTCGCGCGCCTGTGGGAGCGTGCCGCCGAGGTGGGCGCGGTGCTCTACGGCATCGAGGCGCTGCAGCTGATGCGCCTGGAGAAAGGCTACCTGCACGTCGGCAGCGACACCGACGGCACGACGCTGCCGGGGGATGTCGGGTTTGCGCGCGGCATCGAGGCCAAGGCGGCGAACTTCGTCGGCCGCCGCTCGCTCTCACGGCCGGCGTCACGCGATCCGCAGCGCCTGCAGCTCGTCGGACTGAAGCCGGTCGACGGGCGCACCGCGCTGCACGTCGGCGCGCACATCGCCTCCCACGCGCCCCCCGCCGCGATCGAGGGACGGGTAACCTCGAGCGGGCTCAGTCCCGAGCTCGCCTGCCCGATCGCGCTCGCCCTGCTCGCCGGCGGAACACAGCGCACCGGCGAGCGCGTGCAGGTCTATCACCTCGGCGTCATGACCGAGGCGGTGGTCGTGCGCACGCCCTTCGTCGATCCGCAAGGTCGGCGGGTGCATGGCTGATCCGGCGCACAGCGAGCCCCCGCTCGCGGCGACCGGGGTGCTCGTCCGCGAGGAGCCGATGGCGGTCGCGACGCTGCGCTACTTTGCGGGCACGGGAGAGTTTGTGCAGGCCGTGCGTGCGGCCACCGGCACGGAGGTGCCCCCGGCACTCGGGGCGTGCTGCGCGCCCGACGGGCAGTTGATTCTCGCCTGGCGCAGTCCAACGGAAACGCTGTGCCTGATGCCGGGTGCCGCGCGGGTCGCCGAGCTTACGTCACGTCTAGCGGACTCGGTCGACGGCTGTCTGGTCGACCTGAGCGACGGATTCAGAGTGCTCCGCCTCACCGGACCGAGGATAGCGGATCTGCTATGCCGGCTCGGCGGTACTGCATCCGTGCCGCAGCCCGGGGAAGCCCGCCGCAGCCGCCTCGCCGACGTACCGGTGCTGGCCCTCGCGCTGCGTGTCGAGGAGACGCTGCTCGTGATCGATCGGAGCCTCCTGCCGCATGTCCTCGCCTGGATCCACGCGACGCTGGCGGATTTCGTGGCGCCCTGAGGAGCTCAGCTGTGCCGGGCCGTACTGAGGAGCGTCCGCTCGACGG
Organism: Steroidobacteraceae bacterium; assembly: GCA_036008385.1. Lineage (GTDB taxonomy): Bacteria > Pseudomonadota > Gammaproteobacteria > Steroidobacterales > Steroidobacteraceae > 13-2-20CM-66-19. The sequence continues at coordinate 33,221 of DASYNX010000051.1, read as the reverse complement.
CCTGGTGCCAGCCGGCGATCAAGCCGGCGCGATGTGCCGGCGTCATGCTGGGAGCGAACACGGCAGCGGTGCGCCAGGTACCGGCCAGTGACTCGAGATTCGGCCACACGCCGGTCGCCAGGCCGGCGAGGAACGCCGCCCCGAGCGCGGTCGTCTCGAGCTCCACCGGACGCTCCACGCGCGCCTCGAGGATGTCCGCGAGGAACTGACAGAACCAGTCGTTGGCCGCCATGCCGCCGTCGACGCGGATGGCCTCGGCGCGCCGTGCGCCATCGTTCTGCATGGCCTCGGTCAGATCGAGCGTCTGGTAGGCGACCGACTCGAGCGCCGCGCGGGCCAGATGGGCGCCCGAAGCATCCAGGGTGAGTCCGCAGATGAGCCCGCGGGCGTCCGGTTGCCAATGCGGGGCGCCGAGGCCGACGAACGCCGGCACCATGTAGACGCCATGACTGTCGGGCACGCTGGCTGCGAGCGCTGCGGTCTCACTCGCGGCGCCGATGACCTTGAGGGCATCACGCAGCCACTTGACGGCCGCCCCGGCGACGAAGATCGATCCCTCCATGGCGTAGGTCATGCGCCCGCCGATCCGATAGGCACAGGTGGTGAGCATGCGGTTGGCGGAGGTGACCGCAACGGCGCCGGTGTTGAGCAGCAGGAAGCAGCCGGTACCGTAGGTGGATTTCACCGTGCCGGGCCGGAAGCACGCCTGGCCGATGAGCGCCGCCTGCTGGTCGCCGGCGATGCCGCCGATCGGGAGTGCGCGGCCGAACAGCGCCGGCTCGGTGGTGCCGTACAGTTCGCTGCTGTCACGCACCTCGGGCAGCAATTGCCGCGGCACGCGCATGAGGCGCAGCAGCTCCTCGTCCCAGCGCTGGGCATGAATGTCGTACAGCAGCGTGCGCGAGGCGTTGGTGACGTCAGTGGCGTGCACGCGCCCGCCCGTCAGCCGCCACAGGAGAAACGTGTCGATCGTGCCGCAGGCGAGCTCGCCGCGCTCGGCACGCTCGCGCGCGCCGCTCACGTGATCGAGGAGCCAGGTGAGCTTGGTGCCGGAGAAGTAGGGATCGAGCAGCAGCCCGGTCTTGCGGCGCACCAGCTCTTCCGCGCCTTCGGCGCGTAGCCGGGCGCAGTCCTCGGCGGTGCGCCGGTCCTGCCAGACAATGGCGCGATGCAGTGGCTTGCCGGTGGCGCGCTCCCAGATGACCACGGTCTCGCGCTGGTTGGTGATGCCGAGGGCTGCGATGCCGTCGACGCCGACGGCGCTGCGCCCGATGACCTCGCGGACCGTCGCAAGCGTATCGCGCCAGATGTCCTCCGGCTCGTGCTCCACCCAGCCGGAGGCGGGATAGTGCTGCTCGAACTCGCGGCGCGCGATCGCCACGGCGCTCGCGTTGTTATCGAAGGCGATGGCGCGCGTCGAGGTGGTGCCCTGGTCGATGGCGAGGACGTGTTGCGTTGGGCTCATGGCTTACGCTCCTCAGCGGCGCGCGGGAAGGAAGGGCCGGATCGCGAGCTGGTAGAGGCCGCCGCCGGCGGCGCCGCCCAGCAGCGGGCCGGCGATCGGCACCCACCAGTAGTGCTGTGGCGCGGGCAGTGCCTGCGGTCCCCAGCCGAAGAAGAAGCAGAACAGGCGCGGGCCGAAGTCGCGTGCCGGATTGATGGGCCAGGCCTCGAGATAGCCCGCGCAGGCACCGATGGTGGCGACCAGCAACCCGATCATGAGCGCCCCGGTGTTGGCAGCCGGGGCGAGTGTGTTGAATTGCTCGGTGATGGCGAAGATGCCGAGTACCAGGAACCCGGTGAGCGCGATCTCATCGACGAACGCGTGCGCCGGGGTAATGCCCTCGCCCGGGTGCGTGAAGAACACTCCCGCTGCGCCGCCGTCGCCGGCGCGCGTCAGCTGATGCAGCAGGTTGTAGTGGTCGATCACCGGCCCGAACATGAGATACACGAGCGCGGCCCCGAGAAACGCGCCCGCCACCTGCGCTGCGGCGTAGGGCAGGGCCTTGCGCGGCGGGAAGCCGCGATAGAGCGTGAGTGCCAGCGTGACCGCAGGATTCGCATGCGTCCCCGACACGGCTCCGGTGACAAAGATCGCCAGAGTCACCGCCAGTCCCCACGCGATGCACACTCCCCAGTAGGCGTGGCTGTAGGGACTCGGGTCGTAGAGAAAGTACATTGCTGCCGCCGAGTCGCCGAGTCCCAGAATGATGAAGGTGGCCATGCATTCGGAGATGAGCTCCCCGGCCTGCACGCGAGTCTCGCTGACTGAGACGGCGCGCGACTGCCCCGCGAGCTCCGTGGTGGCTGCATTTTTTCTCATTGCCCCCTCCGGATGTCGGCCTCGCCGAGGAGCCGGTGCGCCCCGCACGGGGCAGGCTCTCCGAGAGGCCCGCCCGAAGCAAGTGCGCGATGTCGTGACGGGCGTGCGGAAGTCGATGGGCCGGCCGATCACCCGGCTCGCGGTTGATGCTCCGATACAACAGGCCTCACGGCCTCTTGCGCTTTAAGTGCGAAGGGGTTCCAGCGAGCTTGCATGGTAGCAGGATCCCGGTCGCGGAACTGTCACGATCCCTTTTTAAGATAGGGGGATTCAATTTCTAGGCTTCCAGCGCCACTCAACGTGTGAAAAGCTGGACTTCGTGCGGAGAGGTTCGGTTTCCGCCGCGCCGCCGCCGGCTCGGGCGGCGAGCGACGTGACGCCCAGATGGCGCCTTTATTCAAGCGCATCCTGGGGCGTGTGGTATAAAAGCCTTATGGGGAGCCGCCTCGGCGGGCGGAAAGCGTTCGCGTGGGGAATTCATAACTAAGCAATCCTCGGGGAGCAACGTGATGAAGCCAAATCCGAAGATCTCTGCGGCCGTGGCGGCAATACTGAGTTCGTCGAGCAGCGCGCTGGTGTTTGCCGCCGATACGGCGACTGCCACCACCACGACGGGTGAGTTGCAGGAGGTCACCGTCACGGCCGAGCGCCGCGTCGAAAATCTTCAGGACGTACCGATCACGATCCAGACGCTCTCCGGCGCGCAGCTGACGCAGCTTAACATCACCAACTTCAACGATCTGCTGAAGTACACGCCGAATGTGACCTTCAGCGGCAACGGTCCGGGCACGGGCAACATCTTCATGCGCGGTCTGGGCGGTATCGGCTCCGGCAACCAGTCGCAGTCGACCACGGCGGCATTCCCCAACGTCGCGCTGTATCTGGACGACCAGTCGATGCAGTTCCCGGGGCGTAACAACGACCCCTACCTGGTCGACATGGAGCGTGTCGAGATTCTCGAGGGCCCGCAGGGCACGCTCTTTGGCGGCGGCGCGCAGGCGGGCGCAATTCGCTACATCACCAACAAGCCGCAGCTGGATGTCACCTCCGGTGAGTTCAATGGCGGCTACGGGTACACCTCTGGCGGCGATCAGAACAGCCAGCTGAATGCGGTTCTCAACGTGCCGCTGATCGCCAACACGCTGGCGCTGCGCGCGGTGGTGTTCAACGAGCACCAGGGCGGCTATATCTCCAACGTGTCCAGCACGATCGGCTATCAGCCGGGTACAAATCCAGTGACGCTCGGCGGAAACCCGACCGCCAGCAACACCAACCTGCTGGAGAACAACGCCAACACCGTCGATTACCAGGGTTTCCGGTTGTCCGCACTTTACAAAGTCAACGACGACTGGGATATCCTGCTGCAGCAGAACTACCAGGAAGTGAAGGCGGACGGGTGGTTCTACACCTATCCGCAAGCCGCGAACGGCGCTCCCCTGCAGCCTTACCAGATCGCGGCCTTCACGCCGGCGTACAACAAGGACCGTTACGAGAGCACCGCCTGGACGGTGAACGGCAAGATCGACGACGTGAAGCTGGTCTATACCGGCAGCTACATGGTCCGTAACATCGAGGGACAGCAGGACTATTCCAATTACCTGCGCAGCAAAGCCGGTTCGTACTACGGCTGCATCGGGAACGGCGCCGGATACTTCAACCCGAAGAAATATCCTTCGATGCCTGCCACAACGCCGCTGCAGTGCTACGCGCCGGTTGGTAACTGGCTCGATACCGTACGCAACACACACCAGAGCCACGAATTGCGCGTCAGCACCAATGAGGACTACCGTTTGCGCGGCCTCGTCGGGGCTTTCTGGGAGAAGTTCGTCATCGACGACCAGATGAACTTCAACTACCTGAGCATTCCGCAGTGCAACCCAACCAATCTGGCTTCCGCTTTGGCGGGGGGGCCGACCTGCCTGTCCGCAGTCGGTCCGGTGCCGAGCGCCCCCTATGCGGGCAATCCGGCCCTGCGTACGGACTCAAACACCGCCTTCGGTGAGGACGCGCAGCGCGGTTACAAGCAGTACGCGTTCTTCACGTCGATCGATTTCGACCTGATCCCCAAGGTGCTGACGGCGACGGGCGGCATCCGCTTCTTCCACTACGAGAATTTCGAGGACGGCTCGGAGTTCTACACCGAGAGCTCCAGCCAGCCCCTTCTCCTCAATCACCCCAACGGGGCCTGCACCCGCGCGGGGGCCTGCGGCTTCCCCATGCAGCTGTCCAACACGGAAACCGGAACGCGCAGCCGCGCCAACCTCACCTGGCACATCACGCCGGACATTATGGCGTACTACACCTTCTCGCAGGGTTTCCGTCCGGGTAGCTTCAACCGTACGAGCTCACTCCACGGCGTGGTGAGCCTCAAAGCCGAGATACCCTACTGCACGGGGCCGGCGAATGCCGTTGTTTGCGTCCCTAACAGCGACCAGTACGAGAAGCCCGCGAGCGTCAACTCGGACAACCTGATCAACAACGAGGTCGGCTTCAAGAGCGAGTTCTTCAACCACCGGCTGTTGTTCAACGTGTCGGCGTACTACATGAAGTGGGAGAACGAGCAACTGTCGCTGTTCAGCCCGCTGCTTTTCGGTAACACGACCTTCAACGTCAATGGGCCGAACTTCATCACCAAAGGCTTCGAGGTTCAGTTCGTCGCGCGCATCACCGATGGGCTCACCGTGCAGGGCTCCAGCTCGGTCAACAGCTCGAGCCAGTCGAGTGCCCCCTGCCTGGAGTCGGTGGGCGTCACCAGCAACAAGAGTACGGCGAACAATCCGACCCCGGTTGGTCAGTGCGTCGTGCAAGTTGTCCCGGGAATTGGGCCGGTCCCGAACGCCTTGGGAGCGTTTGGCACGTCGCCGGCGTTCTCGCCGCCCTGGATGTTCAACCTGCGGGCGCGCTACGACTGGAGCCAGGGCGACTACAAGCCGTTCGTGTGGGCCGGCGCCAGCCATGTCGGTTCGATGAACAACGAGCCGGCGAACTATAGCCCCGGTGATGTCCCGAAGTACGGCAGTCCGCCCGTCACGACGCTGTTGCTGTATCAGATCCCGGGTTACACGACCTATGACGGGGCCATCGGCGTGAGCAAGGACAACTGGACGGCGCAGATCACCGGCAGCAACCTCACCAACGCTTACGGGCCGACCAACATCACCTCCGGTCAGTACATCAAGGCGGAAATTCCGCTGCGTCCGCGTGTGGTGTCGTTTTTGATGAGCTACAAGTTCTGACCGGTAGCGGCTGCTGCCGGCCGGCTGGGGGCCGGTGCAGTACAATGAGGGGCGGGCCTGCATGGGTCCGCCCTTTCTTTTGAAGCGCTCATGGATGTGACCGACGCCACGACTACCGCCACCGCAACGGCCGCCTCGGCAAACGCGGCGCCCGACCCGGGGCGTATCCGGGCGCTGCTGCGCGAGCACAAATTCGCGGCGGTGCTGGCCGCGGGGGAGGGGTTGCGCGCGGAAAACCCCGGCCATCGCGATGCACTGTTGTGCGTCGCCATCGCGCAGCGCTACCTGCACCGCATCCCCGCCGCCCTGCAGACGCTCGCCACCCTCCAGCGCCAGCATCCGCGTTTCAGCCGTATCTACGAAGAGCGCGGGCGCTGCTTCGTCGAGATGCGCCAGGCTCCGCAGGCGATCGAGGCTTTCCTGATGGCGGTGAACATCAACCACGCGCTGCCGGGCAGCTGGTCGATGCTGGAAGGGCTCTACCGCATGACCGGAGAGGCGGAGAACGCCTCCGTGGCGGGAAGCCATGTGGCGACGCTGCGCAAGCTGCCGCAGGAGATCGTAGTCGCCACCGGGCTGTTCGCAGACGGCGACCTCGAGGCCGCCGAATCGCTGATCCGCAGCTACCTGCTCAAGCACGGCGACCACGTCGAGGCGATGCGGCTGCTCGCGCGCATCGGCGTTGCGCACAAGGTGTTCGACGATGCGGAGCTGCTGCTCGCGGCGGTGCTCGAACGCGCCCCGGGCTATCGCATCGCGCGCCAGGAATACGCCGGGGTGCTGGTCGAGCTCCACAGGTATCAGGAGGCGCGGCAGGAGCTGGAGCGTCTTCTGAAGGATGAGCCGCAGAACCTGGTGCTAAGGACACTCTACGCCGCAAGCTCAGTGGGCATCGGCGAGCACGAGCGGGCGATCGCGCTCTACCGGGAGCTGCTCACCGGGACCCCGGCCGATGCCGAAGCGCATCTGTCGATCGCCCATGCGCTCAAGACCCTCGGGCGCACTCACGAGGCGATCGATGCCTACCGCCGGGCGGCGGCCTGTCGCCCCGACTATGGCGACGCGTACTGGAGCCTCGCCAACCTCAAGACCTACCGCTTCGCGGACGAGGAGCTGTCGCAGATCCGCGCAGCGCTCGCCTCCTCCGCGACCGGTATCGTCGATCGCTGTCATCTGTGCTTCGCGCTCGGCAAGGCGCTCGAGGACCAGGGCAACTTCGCCGAATCGTTCCGCTGCTACGAGCTCGGCAACGCGCTGAAGCGCCCCGAATGCCGCTACCGGCCCGAGCTCATCGAGAGCAATACGCGCCAGCAGATCAAGGTCTGCACCCGCGAGTTTTTCGCCGGTCGCGCTGGCTGGGGTGCGCCGAGCCCGGATCCGATTTTCATCGTTGGCTTGCCGCGTTCGGGTTCGACGCTGCTCGAGCAGATCCTTGCCTCGCACTCGCAGGTGGAGGGAACCCAGGAGCTCCCCAACGTCCAGCAGATCGTCACCCGGCTTCGCGGCCGTGACCCGGATCCCAATGATCCACGCTACCCGCCCATCCTGGGGCGCCTCAGTGCCGAGGATTTCGTGAAGCTCGGCGAGAAGTATCTCGCCGATACCCGTGTCTACCGCACCGGCAAGCGCTTGTTCATCGACAAGATGCCGAACAACTTCCGGCACCTGGGGCTGATACACCTGATGCTGCCCAATGCCCGGATCATCGACGCGCGGCGCGAGCCGATGGCCTGCTGCTTCAGCAATCTCAAGCAGCTGTTTGCCCAGGGCCAGGAGTTCACCTACAGCATCGAGGACATCGCGCGCTACTACCGCACTTATCTCGAGCTGATGCGGCACTGGGACCGTGTGCTTCCGGGGCGCATTCTGCGCATACATCACGAGGACGTCGTCGATGACCTCGAGGGCAGCGTGCGACGCGTGCTGGATTACTGCGGGCTTCAGTTCGAGCCGCAGTGCGTGGTGTTCCATGAGACCAAGCGCAGCGTGCGCACGGCCAGCTCCGAACAGGTCCGCCGGGCCATCAATCGCGAGGGACTCGATCAATGGAAGCATTTCGAGCCGTGGCTCGAGCCACTCAGGGATGCCCTCGGTGATGCGCTGACCCACTACCGTGACGAAGAAGCCGCATATGAAACCGGGTCGCAACGATCCGTGCCCCTGCGGTAGCCGCAAGAAATACAAGCACTGCTGCGGACTGGAGGCCCTCGCTTCGTCGGCCCCACGCGTGCTGAGCCCGCACGAGATCGGTGCGCTGGTCGCGATGCTCAACCAGGACCGCCTGGGGGACGCGGAACGCGAGGCCCGCACGCTTCTGACCATTCACCCGGACGCCGGGATGCTGTGGAAGATCCTCAGCGTGGCGCTCGTGCGGCAAGACAAGGACGCGCTGCCGGCGCTGATGCGGGCCGCAGAGCTGCTGCCGCAGGATGCCGAGGCGCACAGCAACCTCGGGTCGGCATTGCGCGCGCGGGGGCAGTGGCAGACGGCGCTCGCGAGCCTGTACCGCGCGCTCGAGCTCCAGCCGCGCGACGTCGGGGCGCTGCTCGATGCCGCCGCAGCCCTGCGGGCGCTGGGGCGGGCGGGCGAGTCGCCGCCGCTCTATCGGCAGGCGCTCGCGATCCAGCCGCGCTCCGCCGTGGCGCACAACGACCTCGGCAATGCCTTGCTCGAGCTCGGTCAAACTACGGACGCGGTTGCCTGCTACGGGCTGGCCCTCGAGATCAAACCGGACGATGCGCACATACACTGCAATCTGGGCAATGCGCTGCGGCAATTGGGACAGCTGCAGGAAGCGATTACCTGCAGCCAGCGGGCGATAACGCTCGAGCCCGGGTTGAGCATGGCGCACAACAATCTGGGGCTGGCGCTCGCAGCCCTGGGGCAACGGCAGCGGGCCGTAGCGAGCTACCGGCGGGCACTGGCCCTTAACCCCCGCTACGTGGAGGCGCTGAATAACCTTGGCAATGTGCTGCACGACCTGGGCGAACGTCGCGAAGCGCTGTCGCTCTATCGTCAGGCCATCGAGCTGGATCCGAAGCGCGCCGACAGCCACTTCAACCTCGGCAACGTGCTGCTCGAATTGCGGCGGCTCGATGACGCGGCGGGTAGTTTTCGCCGCGCCCTGGCGTTGCAACCTGACTACCCGCAAGCCCATGTGAGCCTCGGGACGGCCCTGCGCATGCAGGGTCGTGCGACGGAAGCGCAAGCCTGCTGCCAGGCGGCACTCGCCCTCGCGCCGAACGGCGTCGAAGCACTGTCGCTCCTCGGTGAACTGCGCGCCGACCGCGGCCGCTTTGCGGAAGCACGGCAGTTATTCCAGCAGGTGATCACGATCGATCCGGGGTTCACCTTCGCGTTCTGCAGCATGGCGGCACATCGCAAGATGACAAACGAGGATACCGCCTGGCTTAAGGGCGCCGAAGCCTTAGCCGCGAAGCCGCTGCCCCTGGGACAGGAGATCAGTCTGCGCTACGCGCTCGGCAAATACTTTGACGACGTCCGGCACTACGATGAAGCGTTCAGCCATTACCGGCAGGCAAACGAGCTGACCAAACGCTATGGAGGAAGCTACGACCGGGCGAAACTGACGCGCCGCGTCGGCGAGATCATCAGCGGCTTCGATGCGGCGTTCATGCGCGAGTGTCACACGCACGCCTCGGCCTCGGAGCTGCCGGTTTTCATCATCGGCATGCCACGATCGGGCACCTCCTTGGCCGAGCAGATCCTCGCCTCGCACCCTGAAGTATTCGGTGCCGGGGAGTTGCGGGTCTGGGGCAGCGCATTTGCCGCATTCGAGGCGGCACGGCTCAAAAGCGAGAGCGGGGCGAACCTGATACCGGGCATGGCACGCGATTATCTGGAAAGGGTGGCCGCGCTATCCGGCCCGGCGCTGCGCCTGGTCGACAAGATGCCCGCCAATTTCCTCTACGCCGGACTGATTCACGCTGCGTTCCCGCGGGCCCGCATCATCCACATGCAACGCCATCCGCTCGATACCTGCTTGTCGATTTACTTTCAGAATTTTTTCAATATGGGCCCGTACGCCAATGACTTCGACAACCTGGCGCACTATTACGGCGAATACGTTCGCATCATGAATCACTGGCGGACGGTGCTCCCCGCGGCCACGCTGCTGGAAGTTCCTTACGAGGCGCTGATCGAAGATCAGGAGAGCTGGACCCGACGGATGCTGGACTTCATCGGCCTGCCGTGGGATCCGAAGTGCATGGATTTTCACCAGACCGACCGCGTGGTCATCACTGCCAGCAAATGGCAGGTCCGGCAGAAGATCACTGCCGCATCGGTCGGCCGTTGGCGCAATTACGAGAGATACGTCGCGCCGCTGCAGCATCTGCTGAACCTTGGCACGCAGCAGTGAGGCACCGGCGGCGGTGGGCCGCCGCTCACGCTGCGAGGCCGATGCAGACAGCCCCGAGTGTGACTGCCAGGCACACTAAAACGCGGCGTCCCGTGAGACGCTCCCCGAGCACGATGTGCCCAATCAGGACGGCAAAAACTATGCTGGTTTCTCGCAGCGCCGCGACGGGCCCTACATTGCCGGCGGCAAGCGCAGCGGTGATTGCGCCGTAGCTCACAAACGAGACGACTCCGCCCGTCATGACCTTCAGCGTCTCGGGTGCCCGCAGGCTTACCGTGATTCTTCCCCTGAGCAGCAAAAACGTCATCGGCAGGAGAGCGCCATAGAGGACAAATATCCAGGCCGCGTAGGATTGCGAATTCCCGGCCAGGCCCACACCGATTCCATCGGCGGTGACGTAGCTTGCGACGAGCAAGGCCGTCACCAGCGCGAGCGCCAGCGACTTTGCCTCCGCCCGCACTCTGCCGAAGGCGAGGCTGACGATCCCCACGGAAATCAGTCCGATGCCTGACAGCGTCCCCGCGTTCAATCGCTGACCGGCAAATACGAATCCGCCGATGCTCACCAGCAACGGCACGCTGCCCCTGACGATAGGGTAGACCTGTGCCAATTCGCCATGGCGGTAGGCATGCGCCAACAGAATGATGTAAAGGACCTGCAGGACCGCCGAGATGCCCAAATACGCCCAGCTCTGCGTCCGGGGCAGGGGCAGTAGCAGGGCGCAAGGAATTGCGACCAGCGTCGTGGCAAAGCTCATGATCGTAACGGACCACAAGCGGTCGACCCCGCTGCGCAATATGGCGTTCCATGTTGCATGCAACACCGCAGCGGCCAGTGTCAGCCCGATGATGGTCGGCTTCATTGGCTCTCCCCAGCCGGGAGCCGTGCGACTAGCTCGGCGCGTCTCGGCCGCGCCGGATCAGTGTCAGCGCAATGGCGGCGGAGGCCACCATCAGGAACAGGCTGACCGCATTGAGCACCGGCGTCGCGCCCTCGCGCATGCGTCCGTACATCATGATGGTGAGCGGCGAGTCGGCGCCGACCAGCATCAGTGTCGTGTTGAAATTCTCGAACGACATGAGGAAGGCGATGGCCGCGGAGCCGATCAGCGCCGGGCGCAGGTATGGCAGCGTGATGGTCCACAGCACGGCCGCGTGGGATGCCCCGAGATTCAGGGCGGCATCCTCCAGGCTGCGATCGAAGCGCTTGAGGCGCGCGCTGATCGTGAGCGTGGCGATCGCGACGATATAAGAGAACTGTCCGAGGACCACCAGCGGTAGCCCTGGCCGCAGGAAATCCGCCTCGACCCCGAGCAGATCGCTGCCGAGGTCCGCCAGGCGGCTCGCGAAGGCGAGAATCGAGATGCCGAGGATCACTCCGGGAATGACGAGTGGCGTGAGCATGAGCATCCCCAGGGCGCCCTTGCCGGGAAACTGCGCGCGCTCCATGAGGAATGCGTTGGCGGTGCCGACCGCCACGGACAGGCCCGTCACCCACAGCGCCACGACGGCGCTCGTCCAGATGCTGCCGAGCAGTTCCTCATCGTGGAACAGGCCGACGCGGCCGCTGGCTTCGTTGCCGAGAAACCAGTCGAGCGTGAAGCCGTGCCAGGGGGGAGCAGGGTAGGGCGCATCATTGAAGGCGAACACCGCCACCACGACCAACGGCAGGAAGAGGAATACCAGGAAGGCGGCGACGTAAAGCACCGTGGCGGCACGCAGCCACGGCGGTCGTGGAAGCGCGGGTATCATGCCCGGCGCATCACTTCGCTGAAACGCTGGCCGCTGGCCTTGAGGCCGAGCCACACCATCGCAGTGGACAGCGCGAGCAGCAGGAAGCCGAGGGCCGCGCCCTGCTCCCAGTTGAAGCGTGTGATGAACTGCGTGTAGATCTGCTCGGTGAACCACTGCGAGCTCTTACCACCGAGCAGCGTCGGCGTCAGATAGTTGCCGAGCGTCAACATGAACACCACGATGCAGCCGGCCGTGATGCCCGGCGCGGCATGCGGGATGACGATGGTGCGCAGGATGGACCAGCCGTTGCCGCCGAGGTTGTAGCCCGCCTCGAGCAGCGAGTTGTCCAGGCTCTCGAGGCTGCCGACCAGCGGCACCACCATGAACAGCAGCGAGGTGTAGACCAGGCCGACAAGGATGGTGGCATCGTGGTAGAGCAGTTCCACCGGCTGCGCAGTGACGCCGAGGTGCACCAGAAGAGCCGGCAGCACGCCCGATTCGCGCAGCAGGATCATCCAGCCGAGTGTGCGCACGGTCTCGCTCACCCAGAAGGGAATCAGGCACACGATGAACAGCAGCGCCGCCATGCGTCCGCGCGCCAGCTTGGCGATGGTCCAGGCGATCGGAAATGCCACCAGCAGCGTCAGCGCCGTGGCGAGGGCGGAGAGCAACGCGGTTCGCACGAACACGTGCCAGTACAGCGGCTCGCTGAAGAACGTGCGGTACTGCGCGAGGCTCGCCACGTACTGCCGTGGCGCGATGCGCTCGCGCAACGACAGTACGCCCAACTCTACGTGCGGCAGGATAATGAGGCCAACGAGCCACAACAGCGCCGGGGCAAGCAGCAGTGCGAGCAGCAGGCGGCGCCAGCCGCCCGTGGCACCGGGTTCCTCAAGCATAAGTCTCGCCAGCCGCGAAACACACGGCGCGCTCGGGATCGAAGCTGAAACACACGCGCGCGCCGGCCTGCAGGTCGGCATAGGCCCCCGTCTGTGGCAGCTGGATGCGAAACTCCAGCTGACTCTGCAGCTCACGCAGCAGCACGACGGAGTTGGCGCCGTCGAAGAGCAGGCTGATCACCTCGCCGTTATGTGCCGTCTGGCCGGGCGGCAGCTCGGCGGCGGTGCGGCCCAGCGCCGCAGCCTCGGGCCGGATGAAGAGCTCCACGGCCGCTCCCGCCGCAACGGCTCCCTGACGACGGGCACGCACGCGCCAGCCAGCGCTGGTGCCGAGCTCCACCAGCGTGCCGTCGACCGCGAGCGCCCTGCCGGCCAGGCGGTTGCTGGCGCCGACAAATCCGGCCACGAACGGTGTGGCCGGTGCGTAGTACAGCTCCTGGGGTGTGCCGAGCTGCTCAAAGCGGCCATGGTTCATCACGCCGACGTGATCGGACAGAACGAGCGCCTCGGACTGGTCGTGGGTGATGTAGACGAAGGTGGTACCGAAGGCGCTCTGCAGCTGCTTGAGCTCGATCTTCATGTGTTCCCGCAGCTTCAGGTCCAGCGCCCCGAGCGGCTCATCCAGCAGCAGCAGCGTCGGCTCGAGCACCATGCTGCGCGCGATCGCGACGCGCTGGCGCTGTCCGCCGGAAAGCTCCTCGGTACGCTTGCCGCCCGCACCGGCGAGGCCGACCCGTTCGAGCATGGCCTCCGCGCGCCGCAGACGCTCGGCACGCCCAACCCCGCGACGCGCCAACCCGAAGGCCACGTTCTGCGCCACCGACATCATCGGAAACAGCGCAAGGTGCTGAAACACCATATTGACGGGTCGCTTGTTTGGGGCGACCCGCGCCATATTGCGTCCGCCGATGACGATATCGCCGCGATCGGGCTGGATGAAGCCGGCGATCATCCGCAGGAGCGTCGTCTTGCCGCAGCCGGAGGGGCCGAGGATCGAGAAAAAGCTGCCACGCGCGACGTTGAAGGACAGCTCGTCCACGGCCGGGTGCGTGGCGAAGCGCTTGCTCAAGGCGCGCACCTCCAGGTCCGGTACGGCACCGGTTGCGCTGGTCGCGGCGGTGTTCAATTGGCCGCCTTGATGCGGTCGAGAACCGCGCCCTCGATTTCCTCGAGCCCCGCGGGTATGGCCGGATACCACTTGATGTTCTTCAGGCCGTCGGGAAACGTTGCGGCGAACTGAGCGCGGATGCGCGGGTCCATCAACTGATCGGCGCCCTTTGCGGCGGTGAAGTTGCCGATGGATTTCGCGACCTTGGCGGCGATCTCGGGACGCATCACGAAGCTGATCCACGCGTAGGCAGCGGCGTCGTTGCGCCCGCGCGCCGGCAAGGCGAAGGTGTCCATCCAGGCGATCGCGCCCGAGCGGGGATTGATGAACCTGATGGCGGGGTTTTCGCGATTCAGCAGCCAGCCGCCCGAGTCCCACATCATCGCTGCGTAGATCTCCCCGGCGCGCACGCCGTTGAGCAGCTGATCCTTGTTGTCGTAGAAGAAGCGGAAGTTCACTTTGCAGGCGATGAGCGTCCTGCCGACCTGGTCCATGAGCGCGCTGTAGGCCTTCGTGTCGCCGTACAGCGCGAATGGGTTCTTGCCGAGGGCGAGGGAAAAGGCCATGAGCGTCGGCCGCTTGAGGCGCACCGCGACACGGCCGCGCAGCTCAGGTTTGCACAGATCGAGGTAGTCGCCGATCGTCGTCTTCTGCGAGTTGTAGACCAGCCCTTCCGTGCCCCAGACGTAGGGCAGGCCGTAGAGCTTGCCGTCGATCGTAGCGTTCTTCCGCACCGTTTCCAGCAGCTCGGGCACGAATTCATCCAGGCGTACCTTAGTGGTATCGAGCGGCTTGTAGATGCGGAATTCCTGCTGGGCGCCCGTGATGCGGTCCTGAGACGGCTGGGCCAGGTCGAAGCCGGCGCCACCGGTGGCGCGCAGCTTCGAGATCATTTCCTCATTGTTCGAGAGGGTGACCTGGACCTGGATGCCGCTCTCCTTCCTGAACTGCGCGATGACCTCGGCGGGTACGTAATCCGCCCAGGTGATGATCCGCAGCACGTTGGCTTCGTCAGCGCGAGCCAGCATTGCCCCCAGCAGCGCAGCTGCCAGGAACCCAATCAGCGTCATTGGGCGCGCGCGTCCCAAACATCGCTCAGAGGTGGAGATCATATGATGGGCGTCCCTCGGGACCGATGGCTGTCGCGGTGACAGGCGGTTTTTCTGGCAAGATAGTCTCAATCGCACTTTAATATCACAACGATGTTTGACTTGCAGGGTCACCGCGGCGCACGCGGCCTGTGGCCCGAAAATACCGTCGCGGGATTTGCCCGTACGCTTGCGCTGGGGGTGAGTGCCGTGGAGCTCGACTGCGGGATTACCCGCGATGGCGTAGTGGTCGTCAGTCACGATCCCGAGCTCAATCCTGACTGCACACGCGATGCGCGTGGACGCTTCCTGGAAAGTGCCGGTCCGCCGCTCATCTCCCTGACGTACGCGCAGCTGCAGGCTTACGATGTGGGCCGGTTACGGCCGGGAAGCGCGTACGCCGCGCGCTTCCCGCAGCAGCAGCCCGTGGACGGGGAGCAGGTGCCGCGGCTGGTGGACGTGCTGACGCTGGTGCGCACGCGCGGAGGCGGCCGCGTGCGCGTTGCCATCGAGGTCAAGACCTTTCCGGAGCAGCCGCAACTCACGCTTGCCCCGGAGCCGTTCGTGCAGGCGTTGCGGCTGGATGTGCAAAGCACCGCTACCGCGGAGCTGGTGGCCATTCTGGCGTTCGACTGGCGCGTGCTGGGCGCCGTGCACCGCTTGATGCCGCAGGTCGCGACCGTCGCGCTGACCGGGCAGCAGCCCGGTGCAGACACCGTGCGGGTCGGCTCGCGGCCTCCGTCGCCCTGGCTCGGTGGGCTTGATCCGATGCAGTTCGATGGCTCGGCTGCGTGCCTCGTCAAGGCCTCGGGGGCCGGTACCTGGGGACCGGACTATCTCGATCTCGATGCGCAACGGGTCGCGCAGGCGCATGCGCTCGGACTGCGCGTCGTTCCGTGGACGGTCAACGAGCGGGAAGAAATGGAGCAGATGCTTGGCTTTAATGTGGACGGCATGATCACCGACCGGCCCGATGTGCTGCGCGCACTCCTCCAGCACCGGGGCATGGCGGTTCCGCCGTTGCCGGAGCTCTCGTGACCATGGACCGAGCGCGCATCCTGGTGATCGACGGCAACCGGGCGGCAACACGCGCGCAGCAGGTCGCCGCGGGCGGGCAGCCCACCGGCGAGGGCTACGCACAGGTGTTGCAGAGTCTCGCCCCCGTAAATTGCGACATCGTCCGGCCGGCGGACGGCGAGGTGCGGTTCGCTCCCGGCAGCGGCCTTGCCAGCTACGACGGCGTGGCGATCACGGGCTCGGCGCTGAACGTCTACGATGGCGGCGCGCACATCGAGCGGCAGATCGAGTTGGCGCGAGCCGTGTTTGCCGCCGGCGCGCCGTTTTTCGGCAGTTGCTGGGGGATGCAGGTCGCGGTGACTGCCGCCGGCGGGCGCGTGCGGCCCAACCCGCGTGGGCGTGAATTCGGCTTCGCGCGCCGGATCGAGCTCGGCGCGACGGGGCGCCGGCATCCGATGTTCACGGACAAGCCAGCGGTGTTCGAAGCGATCACGGTGCACCGGGACGACATCGAGCGGCTTCCTGACGGCGCCGTGGTACTGGCCGGTAACGACATGGGGCTGCAGGCGATCGAACTGCGCCACGGTCACGGCACGTTCTGGGGCGTGCAGTACCATCCCGAGTACAGCTTCGATGAGATTGCGGCAACTGCGCTGCGCTACGGTGCCACGCTGATCGAAGAGCAGCTGTTTGCCGACCGCGCGGAACTGGACGCGTTTGTCGCCGAGCTGCGCGCGCTCATGCACGATCCTGGTGACCGGCGGCTGACTTGGAAACACGGTCTGGGACCTGCGATGCAGCAGGAATCGTACAAGCTCGCCGAGCTGCGCAACTGGCTGCAGCTGCAGGTGCAGCCCTATGCGCAGCGGCGCCGCTGAACCCTATGAGCTTCACCGAGCACCCGGACTTTCCCGCGGCACTGGCCCTCGCCGAGCAGCTCGCCGATGTGGCGCGCGACATTGCGCTGCGGCATTTCCGCACGCCGGTCGCAGTGGAGCACAAGAGCGACGGCAGTCCCGTCACGGTCGCAGATCGCGACATCGAGAGGGAGATGCGCCGCATGATCCGCGCGGCATTTCCCCAACATGCCATCCGTGGGGAGGAGTTTGCATCCGAGGGAAGCGGGGAATTCACCTGGGTGCTCGATCCGATCGACGGCACCAAGAGCTTCGTCACCGGGTATCCGCTTTTCGGATCGTTGATTGCGCTGTCGCAGTCAGGACGGGCGGTGCTCGGGGTGATCGAGGCACCGGCCCTCAGGGAGCGCTGGGTGGGCTGTGAGGGTCGTCCCACGCTCTGCAACGGCACGCCGGTGCGAACGAGCTCCCGCTCGATCGAGGAGACGAGCGTCTACACCACCACGGCGGAGACCTTCGACAAAGAGGAACGGCGCCGCTTCGAGACCCTCGGCGCACGCGCAGCGCTGCGTCGTTTTGGCGGGGACTGTTATCTCTATGGGATGCTCGCCGGCGGTTATTGCGACCTGGTCGTCGAGGTGCAGCTGAAGCCCCACGACTACATGGCGGTCATTCCGGTCGTCGAGGGTGCCGGCGGGATGATCAGCGATTGGCGCGGGGCGCCGCTCGGTATGATCAGCGACGGCCGCGTGGTCGCTGCGGCCAGCGAGGCACTGTGGAGGCAGGCGGTCAGCGTACTCGGCGCCGAGTGAGGTTCAGCCGGCGAGCGTGAGATCGCCCTTGACCGCCGAGCGAAAAATGCGCGCGTAGCCCACCGCGTCGGTCGGCAGGGGGTTGCCGGCCGCGCAGGGGTCGAGCGATGCCTCGCGCCCGATGGTGTCCGCGCTACCGAGCGGCACGCCGATGTCCGCGAGCGAGTGGGGGATCTTCAGGCGCTTACGAAAGGCCAGCACCCAGTCGAACAGCGCCTCATAGGGCTCGCCGGCGAGGTTCAGCGTGCGAGCGATGACCGGCAGCTGGCTCTCGATCGCGCGGCGGTTGTGTGCAATGAGATAAGGGAGCAGCACGGCGTTGGTCAGGCCGTGATGCGTGTTGAAATATGCTCCGACCGGATGCGCGATGGCGTGCACGCCCCCGAGCCCCTTCTGGAACGCCGTCGCGCCCATGCTCGCCGCCGCCAGCATGCGCGAGCGCGCCTCGACGTCCTGGCCGTCATCGCACGCCCGCGGCAGGTAGGTCTGGATCAGCCGCATACCCTCGAGCGCGATGCCGTCCGCCAGCGGATGAAATCCCGGGACGCAGAAGGCCTCGAAGCAATGGACGAAGGCGTCCATGCCGGTCGCTGCGGTGATGGCGGGCGGGAGGCCCAGGGTGAGCTCCGGGTCGCTGATCACCACGCCGGGCATCATCTGCGGGTGGAAGATGATCTTTTTCTGGTGAGTGGCCTCGTTGATGACCACGCCGGCACGGCCGACCTCGGAACCCGTGCCCGCGGTGGTCGGCACGGCGACGATCGGTGCGATGCCGCGCGGCTCGGCGCGCTTCCACCAGTCACCTATGTCCTCGAAATCCCACAGCGGACGGGTTTGCCCCGACATGAAGGCGATCACCTTGCCCGCATCGAGCGCCGAGCCGCCACCGAAGGCAATCACTCCGTCGTGCGAGCCGTCGCGGAAAGCCGCGAGACCCTCCTCGATATTGGCGGCCACGGGATTGCCCCGCACGCCCGCGAACCGGCCGGTTCCTTGCACCAGCCCGCAGGCGTGCCGCACCATCGCCGCATCGCGCAGTCCCTCGTCCGTCACCAGCAGCGGCCGCCTGATGCCGAGCCGGGCGCACGCCGCCGGCAGCTCCGCGATGCGGCCGGGGCCTGCCCACACGGTGGTGGGATAGCTCCAATTCGCCCGGAGAATTGCGCTCACGTCGTCACCCGCAGGTGGAAGGATTTGGGCCGTGTGAGATGCTCGTATCCCACGACCGAGAGCGTACAGCCGCGCCCTGAATCCTTCACCCCGACCCAGGCAAGCGCCGGATCCAGGTAGTCGCAGCGGTTCATGAACCACGTGCCCGTCTGTACCTGGCCGCCGAGGTGCTCGGCGGCGGCGGCATCGCGCGTCCAGACCGCCGCGGTGAGACCGAAGGGATTGTCGTTCATCTGCGCGACGGCGTCGGCATCCGAGTGCACCTTCATGACGCCCGCAACCGGTCCGAAGATCTCCTCGCGCATGACGGCGGACGTGGCCGGGGCATCAAGCAGCAGCTGCGGCGCCAGATAGGGTGTACCCGGCCTGCTGCGCGGGAATTCACGCTCCCCGATCATCGGTCGCGCCCCCGCGTCTACCGCCGCGCGCACCTGCGCGCGCACCGCGTCCGCCGCGGCAGCGCGTACCACCGGGCCGAGCGTGGTCTCGGGGTCCAGCGGATCGCCGAGCCGGTACTGCCGGATCAGTTCCATGCACCCGCGGGTGAAGCTCTCGTAGATGCTCTCGTGGACGTAGATGCGCTGCAGCCCGCAGCAGGACTGTCCGGAATTGAAGTAAGCACCATCCACGATGTTCTCGATCGCATGGGGCAGATCGGCGTCGTGACGCACGTACACCGGGTCACAGCCTCCCAGCTCCAGTCCGACGCCGATGAACCGCGCGGCGGCGGCGCGCTGCACGGCGCGGCCCCCGGCGACCGAGCCCGTGAAGGCCACGAAATCGATGCGCGGGTCGCGGATCACCCGTTCAGTGTCGGCGTGCGACAGGTGCAGGACCGGGAAGAGCCCGGCCGGAAGGCCGGCGGCGGCGAAGCACTCGGCGAAGCACTCGCCACAGAGCGGCGTCTGCGCCGAGTGCTTCAACAGCACGGCGTTGCCGGCGAGCAGTGCCGGCACGACGCTGTTGACTGCGATCAGATAGGGATAATTCCAAGCGGCCACAGTGAACACCACGCCAAGCGGCTCGCGGCGTATGAAGCGCCTGAATCCCGCCTTCGGCCCGGCGTCCAGATCCGCAAGTGCCGCCGCGGCGATGCCGTTCATGTAGCGGGCGCGCTCGAGCGTGCCGCGCACCTCACTCGGGGCGAAGCGAATGGGCCGCCCCATCTGCCAGCTCAGGCCGTTGGCTATCGCGGCGCCACGCCGCTCAAACTCGGCGCAGAAGCGTTCGATGATGGCGGCGCGCTCCGCGATCGGAACCTCCCGCCACGAGCGCTGCGCCGCGACGGCGCGCTGCAAGGCCGCGTCGATCTGCACGGGCGTGGCAGGGGTGCGCTCGGCATACACCGTGCCGTCGACAGGAGAGATGCACTTGATCATATGATCTCGAAGTAGCGCGCGAGCTCCCAGTCAGTGACGACGCGGCGGAATTCACGTTCCTCCCACTCGCGGCTGGCCGCGAAGTGTGCCACGAATGGCGCTCCGAACAGCTCCTGCGCGGCTTTGGACCCGGCAAGCCGCTCGGCCGCTTCGCCGAGCGTGCGCGGCAGCTGGCGCCGCGCCGGGAGCTTGCGGTCATAGGCGTTGCCGGTGATCGGCTCATCCGGTTCGATGCGGTGCTCGATCCCCCAGAGGCCCGAACCGATCGCCACGGCGATCGCCAGATAGGGATTGATGTCCGCGGCGGCAATGCGGTACTCCACGCGCTGAGCCTTGGCACCGCCCTGGATGACCCGCAGTGCACAGGTGCGATTCTCTACGCCCCAGGTGGCGGCCGTCGGCGCCCAGTACCCCGGCACGAGACGCGTGTAGCTGTTGACGGTCGCGGCGACCATGGCGAGCAGCTCGGGCATCAGCGCCTGCTGTCCGCCGACGAACCAGCGCATCTCCTGCGACATGGTATGCGGTCCGGACGGGTCGTGGAACGCCGACGATCCATCCTTGCGCGAGAGCGAGACGTGCAGGTGCCCGCTCTGACCGGGGAGCCGCTCCGACCACTTGGCCATGAAGGTCGCCATGAGTCCGCGGCGCTGGGCGAGGACTTTGACGAAGGTCTTGAAGAGCGCGGCGCGATCGGCAGCCTCGAGCGCCTCGGTGTAATGCAGCGCCGCCTCGATGACGCCGGGTCCCGTCTCGGTATGCAGGCCTTCGATCGGCATGCGCATATCGGTAGCGAGCTGCAGCAGGGCCTGGTACAGCTCGGCGTGCACCGAGCTGCGCAGCAGCGAATAGCCAAAATAGCCCGGCGTCAGGTTGATCAAGTCGCGATAGCCTTTGGCGCGCACACTCGCGGGCGTCTCGCTGAAGAGGAAGAACTCGTACTCGGCAGCCGCCGCGGCCGCGTAGCCGAGCGCTGTGGCGCGCTGGAGGACGCGGCGCAGGGTCGCGCGCGGGCAGACCTCCTCGGCAGCGCCGGCAAATTCGCCGAGGAACAGCAGCATGCTGCCCTCGAGCGGCAGTGCGCGGCAGGTCTCGGGCAGCAGCCGGACGGGGGCGTCAGGAAAGGCCGTGTGCCAGCCGGTGAAGCTGATGTTGTCGTACTGCTGATCGTTGGAATCCCAACCGAGCACCACGTCGCAGAACCCCATACCCTTGTCGAGCGCGGCGAAGAACTTCTCGCGCTCGATGTACTTGCCGCGCAGAACGCCGTCGTTGTCGAAAACGCCGATCTTGACGTGCTGCAGGCCACGCTCCTCGACGATGGCGCGCGCCTGGGCGGCGGTGCGAACCTCTTCTGGTTGCATCGATCAACTCCCGCAGGGGTCAGCGTGGGTTTTTAGCATGAGCAGTGCGACGGTCAGGGCAGGCTGCTGTGTCGATACGCGGCCCGTTGCAGCCAGTCGGGATTGATCTGCACGCCCCATCCCGGCGCCGCGGGAATGGTGACGTGGCCCTCCTGCACGCGGTAGGGATCGTCCAGAAATAATCCCCGCTCCCAGGGGTAGTAGTCCGCTCCCTCGATCGACAGCTCGAGGTATTTGCCGGCATTGGGGATCGCGCCCAGCAGGTGCATCGTGCACAGGGTCACCAGCGAGAGGTTGGCGCTGTGCGGTGTGCAGGGCAACCCCGCTGCGGCGGCCATGCGCGCGACTTCGAGCGTTCTGGCGATGCCACCCATGTACATGACGTCGGGCTGCACGACATCGACCGCACGCATTCCGATCATGCGCTCCCAGGTGGCGAGATCCCAATCCTGCTCGCCTCCGGTGACGTCGAGATCGAGCGCGTCGGCAACGAGCTTCGTCTCCTCGAGTCTCCAATAAGGGCAGGGCTCCTCGTAATGGCTGATGCCCTCGGCCTCGAGCAGCCGCCCGACCTCGATCGCACGGCGCGGCGAGAAGCCGCTGTTCGCGTCGACCAGCTTCGCCACGCCGTCGCCGAGCGCGCGCGCCACCAGCGGCACGATCGCCTCGGTACGGCCCGGCCATTCGTCGACGTCGTGCCCGCACTCCGCGGCGATGCGCCACTTGAAGGCGTCGAAGCCGCGCTCATCGCGCAGCCGCACGAGCCGCTCGGCCTCATGCGCGGGCGTGATGTCCCGGCGCATGGAGGAGCCGTAAGCGCGCAGGCGCTTCGGTTGACCGCCCAGCAGCTCCACGACCGGCTTGCCGTCAAGCCTGCCACGCAGGTCCCATAGTGCGGTGTCGAGTCC
The DNA here is from genome assembly GCA_036008385.1 of Steroidobacteraceae bacterium. Classification (GTDB taxonomy): domain Bacteria; phylum Pseudomonadota; class Gammaproteobacteria; order Steroidobacterales; family Steroidobacteraceae; genus 13-2-20CM-66-19. Next base: position 10,946 of record DASYNX010000051.1, on the reverse strand, counting down.
GGCGATGGCGCGGCAGCGGTAACTGCCCGGAAATTTGTGCTCACGTTCCTCGATGCGCCGGACGAGGGCGTCGATCTCGAGTGCATCGGCGCCGAGCGCCCAGGGGGCGACCTGGCGATGAAAAATGGCCGCGGTGATGTCGGCGTTGTAAGTGGACGTCTGGCCCCAGCCGATCGCACCGCTGTCCGTGGTCAGGCGGACGAAGCACACATACTCGTTGGCGAAGGTCTCGAGGCGCGAAATCTTCATCGCCGGCTCTTGCGCCCGACGGCGCGCTGCGCGTGTCCGGCCATCGGCGCGTCCGCGCGCGTATTCAAGAGGTAGAGGTAACCCGCGCCGAGCGCGGCGAGGGCGCTGACCAGGGCGAGGGTGATGAACACGCCTCCCCAGCCGAAGGCCACCGACACTCGTGCCATGGCATAGCCTGCGAGCACCCCGCCGAGATAGCCCGTGCCGTCGACGAGGCCGGAGGCGGCTGCGCCGGCCTGCCGGCCGCCGAAGTCGAGCGCGAAGGCACCGGGGAGAAAGGCGTAGGGCCCGAGCAGGCAGAAGGCAACGACGCCGATCATGACGACCGGCAGCACCGTGCCGGAAGCACCCGGCCGCAGGCTCGTGAGCACCAGCAGTGCTGCCGCGGTCGCGGCCAGACCGAAGAACAGCAGCAGCGCGCGACAATGGCTTCCGAGCCGATCGCTGAGCCACCCGGCGAGCAGCACCGAGACGGCTCCGACCCCGGGAAAGATCGCCGACAGCGCCGCGGCGTGACTCACCCCGTAACCGAGAAAGTCGCGCAGATACACGGGCGTCCAGGTATTGAAGGTCTCGCGCACCATGGTGGTGGCGAAGCCCAGCAGGCACACCATCAGAAACGCGCGGCTGCGCAGCAGCGGCCGTACCAGCTGCAGGAAATTGCGCGGGCGCGCCTGTGCCCCGGAAAAGACGTTCTCGGGATTCGGCTCGGCCTCCGCGTAGCCCTCCTCGGCGCGCGACTCGCGCAGGAACAGCAGGTTGGCGACAAACATGCAGCCGGCCACCCCCGCCCCGAACACGAACAGCCCGCGCCAGGAGACACCGTGATCGAGCAGCGCGCCCATGCTCTGCCGCGCAGCGGCATCGCCGATCAGATAGCTGCAGGTGAGGACCGCCGCCACCGTGCCGTAGCGGGAGTAGTGGAACCACCGGGAGGAGACCTTCACGAGCGCCGACCAGCCGATCGACTGGGTCAGCCGGTTGCCGGTCCACGCCAGGGTGAACATCGGCAGGGTCGAGCTGGCGGCGAACAGCAGCGTGAAGGTGGTGGCGCCGCCGGTCGCGATCAGCAGGTTGCGCTTGCCGCCCCAGTAGTCCCCGAGGCTGGTGAGGAACCATTTGCCGAGCGCGTAGGCGAATACCCCCCAGGAGGCCATCGAGCCGATGCTGAGGATCGCGGCCGCGTGCGCGACGCCGCGCCGCCCGAGCTCGTCGACGATGAGCGGCGTTGCCACCGAAAGGTTGGAGCGGCAGAAGTAGCAGGAGGCGTAGCCGAGGAACAGCAGCAGCAACGTCCGGCACTGTGCGACGCGCAGGGCGCGCACGGGTGGCGCGGCCGCCGCCGGCGCCGCCGCACTCAAGTCGTCCACGGCAGCGAGTAGGTCTTCAGGTTGGTGAAGCTCTTCATGGCTTCCTGGACGCCTTCCTTGTAGCCGAGACCGGAGTCCTTGATGCCGCCGAACGGGGTGAGCTCCAGACGGTAACCCGGGACTTCGCGCACGTTCACGCTGCCAACCTTCAGCTCCGTCACGAAGCGCGTGATGTAGTCCAGGCGGTTGGTGCACACGGCCGAGGACAGCCCATAAGCGGTCGAGTTGGCGATGCGTATCGCATCATCGATCGTGCGGAAGGTGATGACCGGTGACACCGGCCCGAAGGTTTCCTCCCTGACGACCGACATCTGCGGCTCGACGCGATCGAGCACCGTGGGTGAGTAGAGGGCGCCGTTGCGAATGTTGCCGTAGAGCAGCCGCGCGCCGTGGGCGACAGCGTCGTTGACCTTGTCCTCGAATGAGCGCGCCGCGGCCTCGTCGATCACGGTGCCCATGTCGGTGTCGGGATCCATCGGGTCGCCGTAGCGGATGGCGCGCGTCTTGCCGAGCAGCAGCTCGGTGAAGCGCTCGGCCACGGAGGCCTGCACCAGCATGCGCTTGATGGCCGTGCAGCGTTGCCCGGAGTTCTTGTAGGAGCCTGCGGCGGCGAGCGTGGCCGCCTCCTCGAGATCGGCGTCCTCCATGACGATGATGGGATCGTTGCCGCCGAGCTCGAGCACCTGGCGCTTGTAGACGGCCTTGGCGGCGATGTACTTGCCGACCGGCACGCCGCCGGTGAACGTGATCAGGTCTACGTCCGGGTGTGTCAGCAGCTCATCGGCGATCTCCCGCGGATCGCCGGTGAGCACGCTGAACATCTCCGGCGGCAGGCCGGCCTCGTAGAGAATGTCCGCGAGCAGCAGCGCGGTGAGCGGAGTCTTCTCCGAGGGCTTCAGCACCATGCGGTTGTTGCTGGCGATGCTCGGAGCGACTTTGTGCGCCACCTGGTTCAGGGGATGGTTGAAGGGCGTGATGGCGGCAATTACCCCCGCCAACGGCTCGCGCAGGGTGTAGACCTTGCGTCGCTTGCCGTGCCCGGTGAGGTCGCAGGAGAAGATCTGCCCGTCGTCCTGCAGCGCGGCATTACCGGCGAAGACGAACACGTCGCAGGCGCGGCCCACCTCGTAGAGGGAGTCCTTCTTGCACAGTCCACTCTCGGCGGTGATGAGGTTGGCAATCTCCTCGGTGCGCGCGCGCAGCGCGTCCGCCGTCTGGTAGCAGATGCGATAGCGTTCGTAGCGCGTGAGGGGCGAGCGAAAGGCGCGGGCTACGTCGATCGCGCGGCGCACGTCGGCCACGGAAGCGCTGGCCACGGTTGCGATCAGCGCACGCGTGTAGGGATTGAACACCTCGCTGCTGCACCCGGTCGCGACACGTGCACCGCCGATCCGCAGGCTCTCGCGCCGCACACCGTCCTGGCGGTCCACGACGGCGGCTTGCGCGGCGCGCTCATCGGCCATGGTTCAGCACCCAGTCGAACGCATCGAAATTGCGCCAGCGGCGGTTCTCATCGAGATTGTCGATGCGGCGGTTCATGACCAGCGGCACCCGCTGCTCCGCGATGCCGCCGTGTGAGCGCAGCGGTGCATCGAGGCCCGAGAGGTCGTGCTGTGCCGCGGCGCCGCCGATCACCACGGTGCGGCCCGAGACCACGACCAGATCGCCGATGCGGTCGGCGGGCAGCTCGAAGCGGCTGGCAGCCGCGTCGCGCGCGAGGACCGTCTCGATGCCACGCAGGGTCGCGATCCGCGCGGCGAGTGCGCGGGCATCGATATCGGCGGGCAGATAGACCGTCGCATAGGAGCCGAGCGCGCCGTGATGCACGACATAGGGGTCGGTGATCGGCAGGATCACGCGGGTGCGTCCGCCTCCGACCCAGGCATCCAGCACGTCCTGCAGATAGATCACGTTGGGACTTGCATCGAGGCGCGTCTTCGGACTCATGCCGTGATCGGCGGTGAGCGCAATGGCGCAGCCCGCGCGCTCGAGCTCGCCCAGGTAGCGGTCCATCATGCCGTAGAAGGAGTTGGCTTCCGCCGAACCCGGCGCGTGCTTGTGCTGCACATAGTCGGTGGTCGACAGGTACATGATGTCCGGTCGATAGGCCTGCATGAGCTTCACGCCGGCGGCAAACACGAACTCCGAGAGCTCGGCGCTGTAGACGCCCGGCAGCGGTATGCCGACGAGCTGCAGCACGCCCTCGATGCCGTGCTCTGCGAGCGTCACCTCATCGGCCTTCTCCGCTGAAAAGCACCTGCCGCGCAGGCGATGACCGAGCAGTTTGCGCAGCTTGTCCTTGGCCGTCACCACCGCCACCTGGCAGCCGGCCTCGGCCAGTGCGGCAAGCAGGGTGGGGGCCCGCAGCCACTTCGGGTCATTCATCATGACCTCGACGTTGTTCTCACGGTCGTAGAAGTAGTTGCCGCAGATACCGTGAACGGCCGGAGTCGCCCCGGTGACGATCGAGAGATTGTTCGGATTGGTGAAGCTCGGCACCACGCAGTCGGCGATCACCGCGCTGCCCTGCGCCAGCACCCGCTGCATCCACGGCATGTGACCGGTGGCGACTGCCTGGGCGATGTAGTCCGGCTCGCAGCCGTCCACGCAGACGACCACCGACGGCTGCCCGGGCAGGCGATATGCCCGTCCATTGACCTCGATGCGACGCATATTCATACACCACCAGACAAACCATGTTGCGGGCGTGCGGCCGGGCCCTCCACCGGCAATGCCGGACGCGCTTCAGGCCGCGGCGCGCATTTCTGCCAGCACCTCGCCGACGGCCTCGACGGCGCCGCCGATGCCGCGCTCGCCGAGCTGTCCCATGCAGCCGACCCGGAAAGTCTCCACCGCGGTCAGCTTGCCCGGATACAGGATGTAGCCGCGCGCCTTGACGGCGTTGTAGAAGCTCTGGAAGGCGTAATGCGGGCTGTCCGGCGCGAAGAACGTCACGATGATCGGCGCCTGGATCGCGGCGGGCAGGAAGCTCCTGAGCCCGAGCTTCGCCATGCCTTCGACCAGCGTGCGGCAGTTGTCGGTGTAGCGGGCGTGGCGCGCGGCGAGGCCGCCTTCTTCCAGATACTGCGCAATCGCGCAGTCGAAAGCCGCCACGACATGTGTCGGGGGCGTGTAGCGCCACTGCGTGGTCTTCTGCATGTAGACCCACTGGTCATACAGGTCGAGCGCCAGCGAATGGCTGTTTCCCTCGCAGCGCTCGAGCACCGTGCGGCGCACGATGACGAACCCCATCCCCGGGGGTCCCTCGAGACATTTGCCCGAGGCGGCTACGACGGCATCGAAGGGCGTGCTGCGTGCGTCAATGTCGAGCGCACCGAAGGTGCTCATCGCATCGACGATCAGGCCCCTGCCATGACGGGCCACGACCTGCGCGATCTCACGCAGCGGGTTCAGGATGCCGGTGCTGGTCTCACAGTGCACCAGCGCCAGGTGCGTGATCGACGGATCGGAGCTGAGCGCGCGCTCGATGTCAGCCGGTGAGACCTGGGTGTTCTCCGCGTAGTCGATGGTCGTCAGCTTGCGTCCCAACACGCGGCATTGCCGGGCGATGCGCTGACAGTAGGCGCCATTTTGCGGCACCAGCACGTGTCCGGTGCGCGGCACCAGCGTGCCGAGCGCCGCCTCGACCGAGAACGTGCCGCTGCCCTGCATGGGAACGCACTCGTGCGTGCCGCTGCCGTGCGCGATCTGCAACAGCCGCTCGCGGATGCGACCGGTGATGTTGTTGAAGTCGACATCCCACGAGCCCCAGTCGTGCAGCATGCTTTGCTTGGTGCGCAGCGAGGTCGTCAGAGGTCCCGGAGTCAGCAGGTACGGCTCGTTGCTCATCGCTTTGCCCGCACAGGTAACCATGGGATCTTAACAAAGCCGGCCCTGGTGCACCGAAGACGAGCACCCGCCAGATGACGCGCGTCAGCCGATGCGTGTCGCGAGCAGTCGACCCTCATCGGGCGCGTATCCCATGCCCGGGCGCTCGTTCAGCTGTATCCACCCTTCGTGGTCAGCCGTGAGTGGCTCGGTCATCAGGAAATCGCGGCGCTCGAGGCTCCATTCCGGGGGGTCGAAGGGAAATTCCAGAAAAGGCGCATCCGCAAGCCCTGCCACCAGATGCGCATTGGCCGTCACCCCCATGCCGTTGGTCCAGGTATGCGGCGTGAAGACCACGTGGTGCTCCTGAGCGAGGATCGCCACGCGCCTGAGGCCGGTGATGCCGCCGACCAGCGCGGCATCCGGCTGCAGCACGTCCACACAGCCCCCCGTGACCAGGTCGCGCAACTCGTGCACCTGGCGCGTCATCTCGCCGGCGGCCACGCGGACGTCAGTGGCTTCGCGCAGCGCACGCATGCCGGTGTGATCGGCGCGATGCAGCGGCTCCTCCATCCAGTACACGTCGAGCCGCTCGAGCTCGCGCGCCACCGCGAGTGCATCCTTGAGGCTCCAGGCGGACTGCGTGTCCCACGGCAGCCGCCACCCCTGGTTGCAGTCGACCAGCAGATCGAGCCGGCTGCCGACCCGCGCCCGCACCGCTTCCAGCGCGCGCACGTCATCGCGCCAGTTGCCCCGGTGGAAGCGCAGCTTCACCGCCGTGAAACCCTGGGCGACATAGCCCTCGGCGGCATCCGCCTGCGCCTGGGGATTGCGCAGCGTGCCCGAGGAGGCATAGGCCCGCACCCGGCTTGCGAGGCCTCCGAGCAGCTTCCAGCAGGGGGCCCCGAGAATCTTGCCGGCAAGATCCCACAGCGCCAGATCGAGGGGCCAGCAGCGCCCGTAGTGGAAGTCGATATTGGACAGCACGCGATAATGCCGCTCGAGCGCGAGCGGATCCTGTCCGACGAACAGGCTCTCGTGACCCTCGAAGCCGAGCATGCGATCGCCCGAGGCGACCCCCACGAGCCCGGTGTCGGTGGTGACGCGCACGATCGTGGCGTCGAAGTGCACGCGCGGCTGCGGATCCCAGCTGGCGTTGAACGGCGGCGCGAGCGGCAAACGGTGGTGGCTGATCGCTACCGCAGCGATCCGGTGCCCGGACACCGCCGGTACGGCTGGGGAAGAGGGACGTGCACTCACTGGAAGCCGCGGGGCGTCTCTTTTGGTTGAGCCTTCCACAGTTACGCGGTTGGTCAAAGCCGAGAAATTCACTACCCACATCGAAAAAAGGCATTGGTGCAGGCCCGGCCCTTGGCGCGACCCTCGGCTCTGGGCGAGTATCGCGCCCGGGGCGGCGCCTCGGTTGGCCGCGGGCTGAAGGAGCGCATTCGTGCAGAAGAAGACCATCGACCGGCGCTGGCTGCCGCTCAACGCGCTGCGGGCGTTCGAGGGCGTCGCCAAGCACGGCAGTTTTACCGCTGCCGCCAACGCGCTGCTGATCTCGCAAAGCGCACTGTCGCGCCATGTGATCGCGCTCGAGCGCCTCACCGGTGTGCAGCTCTTCGAGCGACGGCCACACGCTCTTACGCTCACCAAGGCGGGGCAGCATCTGCTGCCGGCGGTGGTGAAGTCCTTCGACCGCCTCGAGTACGCGCTCGATGACATCCGCAACGAGGGCGCGCCGGCGCAGCGCACGCTGCGCGTGCAGATGCCGCCGAGCTTCGCCGTGCAGCTGGCCGTGCCGATCCTGCGCGACTTCCGCCGCGCGAGCACCGAAGTCGACATCGATCTGATCAGCCCCTACGGCGTCGGTCCGGCGCTCGGCGACGTCGACGTCGCCGTGGTGTATTCGCGGCCGACGGTGACCGACCTCGTCACCGACCTGCTCTGGCCGGTGCGCCTCTCGATCCTCTGCCATCCCAACATCGCCGCCGCGCATCACGGCAAGGACCTCGCCGCCTTCATCGAGGCTAACGAGATCGTGCACGTACGGCTCGCCGACCTGCCGCGCCACGAGCGCTGGGCGCAGTTCGTGCGCCACACCGGGCTCGCCAAGCTGAACGTCGAGCGCGGCCTGGTGTTCGACACTGCGGTGCTCGCCGCGCAGTACGCGATGAGCGGGCAGGGCATCGCGCTGGTCGACCCGAACCTGTTCGCCGAGGAGATCCGCGCCGGGCGGCTGGTGAGCCCGTTCGCGGCGACACTCGAGGACGGTTACGGCTACTACCTCACGACGCATCCGGAGGCCCTGAGCGATACCGCCATCGCGCTGTTCCGCTCGTGGCTGATCGAGCGCTTCGGCACGCGCACGGCGGCGAGTCCGCCGCTGCAGCTCGCGGTGTCCAACGAGTGAGCCGGCGGCGCGGGGAGGGACGATGAAGAGCGATGCGCGCGTGGTGGTGATCGGTGGGGGCGTGGTCGGCTGCAGCGTCCTCTATCACCTCACCAAGGCCGGCTGGAAGGACGTGGTCCTGCTCGAGCGCGAGCAGCTCACCGCGGGCTCCACCTGGCACGCCGCCGGAGGATTTCACACTCTCAACGGCGACCCGAACGTCGCCAAGCTGCAGGGCTACACGATCGGACTGTATGACGAGCTCGAGAGGATCTCGGGGCAGTCGTGCGGGCTGCACCGCTCCGGCGGACTGCTGCTGGCCGACACGCCCGAGCGCATGGAGTGGCTGAAGATGGCGCACGGCCGGGCGCGCTACCTCGGCCTGGAGACGCAGCTGTTGAGCCCGAGGGAAGCGAAGCAGCTCCTGCCGCTCATCGAGGAGCGTTACTTCGTCGGTGCCATGCTCGATGCCGCCGACGGCAACCTCGACCCCTCCGGGACGACGCACGCTTACGCGAAGTCGGCCCGGATCAGCGGGGCCGAGGTCTACCAGCAGACGCGCGTTACCGCCCTCACGCCACGCGCCGATGGCACCTGGGACGTCATCACCGACAAGGGCTCGATCCACGCCGAGCACGTCGTCAACGCCGGCGGCCTGTGGGCGCGCGAGATCGGCCGGATGGTCGGCATCGAGCTGCCAGTGCTCGCGATGGAGCACATGTACCTGGTGACGGACGAGATGCCCGAGGTGGTCGAGTTCAACCGCGCGCGCGGCCATGAGCTGCCGCACGCCATCGACTTCAAGGCCGAGATCTACATGCGCCAGGAGCGTAACGGCATGGTGCTCGGCACCTACGAGAAGGCGTGCGTCCCGTGGCAGCCGCGGCAGACGCCGTGGGACTTCGGCAGCGAGCTGCTGGCCCCGGACCTCGAGCGCATCGCACCGTCGCTCGAGCTCGGCTACCGGCACTTCCCCGCGATGGAGCGGGCCGGCATCAAACGCGTCGTCAACGGGCCGTTCACCTTCTCGCCCGACGGCAACCCGCTGGTCGGTCCGGTGCAGGGGCTGCCCGGCTTCTGGTGCGCCTGCGCGGTGATGGCCGGCTTCAGCCAGGGCGGCGGGGTGGGACTGGCGCTGGCGCAGTGGATGGTCAACGGCGACCCGGGCTTCGACGTCTGGGCGATGGACGTCGCGCGCTACGGCGAGTGGGCGACGCGCAGCTACACCAACGCCAAGGTTCGCGAGAACTACTCGCGGCGCTTTTCCATCCGTTTCCCGAACGAGGAGCTGCCCGCTGCACGTCCGCAGCAGACCACCGCACTCTACGACCTGATGCTGGCCCAGGGTGCGGTGATGGGGGACAGCTGGGGGCTCGAGGCACCGTTGTGGTTCGCGCCCGCGGGCGTCGAGGCGCGCGATGTGGTCTCGTTCCATCGCTCGAACGATTTCGCGCACGTCAAGGCGGAGTGCCTCGGCGTTCGTAACGGCGTCGGCGTCACCGAGATCGCGAACTTCGCCAAGTACGAGTTCACCGGCGCAGGTGTGGAGGCGTACCTCGCGCATCTGATGACCAACAGAATGCCGCGCCAGGGTCGCGTGGTGCTGACGCCGATGCTGAACATGAACGGCAAGCTGATCGGTGACTTCACCATCGCGCGCGCAGAAGCGCAGCGCTTCCTGGTGTGGGGCTCCTCGCAGGCGCAGATCTACCACCTGCGCTGGTTCGAGCAGCACCTCCCGCGTGACGGCTCGGTGCGCGTGCGGCGTCTGGGTCAGGAGCTGGTGGGCGTGTCGATCGCGGGTCCGAGGGCGCGCGAGCTGCTCGCACGACTCACCGACGAGGACGTCTCGGCGAGCGCGCTGCGCTTCCTGGATCACCGCCGTCTCGACGTCGCCAACGTACCGGCGATGATCAACCGCCTCACCTACACCGGTGATCTCGGATTTGAGATCTGGGTCGCGCCGGAATACCTGCGGCGCCTCTATGCATCGATCCAGGAGGCGGGGCGCGACCTCGGTCTCATCAATTTCGGAATACGCGCGCTGCTGTCATTGCGGCTCGAGAAGAACTTCCCCACCTGGTACCGGGAGCTGCGTCCGATCTACGGCCCGTTCGAAGCGGCCCTGGACCGCTTCGTCGACCTGTCGAAACCCGATTTTCTCGGACGCGAGGCGGCGCTGCGCGAGAAAGAGACCGGCGGCGCGCTGCGCCGGGTCAGCTTCGTCGTCGAGGCGACCGATGCCGACGTGCTCGGCGATGAGCCGATCTGGCGTGACGGCAAGGTCATCGGCTGGGTGACCTCCGGCGGCTACGGGCACTTCGTCGATCGCTCGCTGGCGCAGGGCTACGTGCCGCGGGCATTGGCCGCCGATGCGGCCCATGGCGCATTCGAGGTCGAGATCCTCGGCGAGCGGCGCGCAGCGACCATCACGCCGGAGCCACTGTTCGACCCGCAGGGTGTGCGGATGCGGGCCTGACTCGCCTCAGGCGATGAATATGGCGAGCGCGCTCGCCTGTAACGCCGGCTTGATCTCGCCTTCGATTTCGATGGTGTTGTCCGTGGTGACGAGGTAGCGGCCGCTCCCCCGCTCCTCGACGGCCGCCAGCCGGATGCGATTGCGCACACGCTTGCCCGAGCGCACTGGCGCGAGAAAGCGCACGTTCTTCAGCCCGTAGTTGACCACCGATTTCGGTGCGACCCGTGCCGCGAGCAGCTCGAATCCCGTGGGCGCGATCAGCGAGAGCGTGAGGAAGCCGTGGGCAATGGTGCCGCCGAAAGGGCTCTCGCGCGCGGCGCGCTCGGTATCGACGTGAATCCACTGGTGATCGCCGGTGCAGTGGGCAAACTCGCCGATGCGCGCCTGGTCGAGCGTGATCCAGGAGGAGAGGCCCATCTCCTCGCCCACATGCTTGGCCAGATCGCTCAAGGGGATGATGTCCGCCATGGGGTGGATCTCTACTGACGCGAGCACACGGGAACGATCTTACCAAGGCCGCCCGGGAGGGCCGAGATCGCGGGCCGGTCACGCCCGGGCGTGCTGCCGTGTTCCGGCATCGCACTGCAAGAGAATCATGCCGTCAAGCTCCACAATATCAATTACGACT
>DASYNX010000050.1:0-34508 GCA_036008385.1 Steroidobacteraceae bacterium | reverse complement strand
ACGTCCGCAGCCCAGCATGCCGCCGTCCACGTGGCAAAAGCACCGCCGTCCGCTTGTGCGGCGCCGGTGGCTTGCGGTATCGTCCGCGCCGGTTCGTGACCTTTCCCTTTCCTGCCGCCTGCCGCCCGCACCCTAAGACCGCGAGTTGGCTTCCGAGTCTGAAAAGCCGAATCGTTCCCGACCAGGTGGCAGTGTGTGCGCCGACCAATCACCGATTCTCGGCATGCGCTCCTGCTGATACCGTTCGTTTCAGGAGTTTGATTGCATGACGAGAATCTATGTTGGCAACCTGCCATTTTCCGCTACTGACGCCGAGCTTCGTGAGCTGTTCTCACAGCACGGCACGGTCGAGTCGGTGAGCATCATTACCGACCGCGACACCGGCCGCCCGCGCGGCTTCGGCTTCGTCGAGATGTCACGCGCCGATGCCTCGCGCGCGATCCAGAACCTCAATGGCAAGGAGCTCGGCGGACGCCCGCTGCGCGTCAATGAGGCTCAGGAGCGCACCGGCGGCAGCCGCGGCGGCGGCGCACCGAAGCGCTGGTAATCAAAGGCTGCCAAGGGCCGGCTGCCGGTGCCTCATGGCACGGTGGCCGGCCTTTTTCATTGGCCCGAACGCTTCAGGAGCTGTCTTTCATGGGTAAGGGCGATCACAGGACCCGCCGGGGCAAGATCTACCAGGGCTCGTTCGGCAAGTCGCGACCGAAGGACCCGGCCAAGCAGAGGAAGAAGGCGGCCAAGGCCGCCAAGCGCTGAGCGCGCGCGCTTAACCCCCGGCGAACGGCGTCACGCTGGCGGCGAGCGGCGAGGGGTGGCGCTTGCGCTCGAGGCAATCGCGCAGTATGGCGAGCGCCGGCCGCTCGTTCGGCGGCAGCGCGGCATCGCTGGTGCCGAGTGGCGTCGTGCGGCTGCCCCAGCGCACCAGGTGCGCGCAGTAACTCAGGCCGCCGCCGAAGCCCGGTAACAGCAGCAGCGCGCCGGGCTGCACGCGCCCTTCCTCGAGCGCCTCGCACAGTGCGACCGCCACCGTGGCGGCCGACATGTTGCCGTAGCGCTCGATGTTCACGTACACGCGCTCCATCGGCACACGCGCACGCTTGGCCACGGCCTCGATGATGCGCAGGTTCGCCTGGTGCGGCACGACCAGGTCCACGTCCGCGGCGCTGAAGCCGGCGCGCGCCAGCGCCTCCTCGCTCGCCCCCGCCATGCCCTGCACGGCGCGCTTGAAGATGTCCTGACCCTCGAACTGCCAGCGCGTCACGCCGTAGAGCACGCCGCGGTTGGCGTAACGCCCACCCATGCCCTGCACGCGCAAGGTCTCGCGCGCGTCCCCGTAGCAACCGAGCTTCTCGGCGAGCACGCCTTCCTCGCGCTCGGTGGCCTCCAGCACCACCGCCGCCGCACCGTCGCCAAACAGCACCGCCACGTCCCGATCGGTCCAGTCCATGAACGGCGAGATGAGCTCCGCGCCGATCACCAGTGCATTACGCACCACCCCGGTGCGGATCAGCGCGCTGGCGGCAGAAAGCCCGTAGAGGAAGCTGGTGCAGGCGGTGTTGATGTCGAAGGCGGCCGCCGGCTGCGCCGCGATGCGCACCTGGATGCCCGAGGCCTGGTTCGGCACCTGATCGTCGTGGCTGCAGGTGCCGAACACGATCAGCTCGATGCTGCTGCCGGCAACGCCGGCGGCCGCGAGCGCGCGTGCGGCCGCGACGTAGGCGAGCTCTTCCAGCCCGACGTGAGAGATGCGCCGCTCGCGGATGCCGGTGCGGCTCACGATCCACTCGTCGCTGGTGTCGAGGATGGTGGACAGGTCGTGGTTGGTGAGCACCGCCGGTGGCAGGCACTTGCCCCAGCCGGTGATGGCCGCGTGGGTCGCTTTGACGCTGGGGCTCATGGAGGCGGCTTCAAGAATAACAGGCGGCCGCTACAATCCGCAGCGTGCGCAGGGCTAGGTCGGCGCGTAATCGAACGAATCGAAATGCAGCCGCCCGGGCGGCAGGCCGTGGCGCGGAAAGGCGCTGCGGATCGCCTCGATCATGGCGGGTGGACCGGCGGCGTACACCTCGCAGCCACTCAGGTCCGGGTGATCGGCGAGCACCGCCTCGTGCACCCAGCCGCTGCGATGGTGCGCGGCCTCGGCCGCGGTCGCTTCCGAGAGGACGGCGGTGAAGGAGAATTGCGGCTGGCGTCGCACCCACTCGAGCAGCAGCGCCTCCTCGTACACATCCGCCGTATGCCGCGCGCCCCAGTAGAGATGCAGGCGCCGCCGGCCGCCGGTCTCGAGCGCGTGGCGCAGCATCGACTTGAGCGGCGCGAACCCCGTCCCGCCAGCCACTAGCAGCGCGGGCCCCGCGCCGTCGCGGTAGGTGAACTGTCCGATCGGTCCCTCGATGCGCAGCAGCGAGCCCGGAGCGAGCGGCGCCGCACCGCCCCCGAACAACCGTTCCGTGAAGCCGCCGCCGCTCACCCGGCGCACGTGCAGCTCGATGAGCTCGCTGTCGTGCGGCGGGCTCGCGATCGAGAAGCTGCGCCGCCGGCCGCCTTCGAGCAGCACGTCGAGGTACTGTCCGGGGTGGAAGCGCAGCGGCTCGACCGAGGGCAGCCGCAACAGCAGCTGCATCACGTCCGGCGCGAGCGGCGCGAGCCGCGCGATGCGGCACGGCAGAGTCTTGATCTCGACATCGGCCACGTTCGCGATGAGCCGCGCCTCGACGATCAGATCCGACTGCGCGCGCGCCTGGCACAGCAGCACGTAGCCGTCGCGCTCCTCTTCCGCGCTGAGCCCGACCGGGCGTCCGTCGGGGTAGCGGATCTCGCCGGCGAGCAGGCGCGCGCGGCACGAGCTGCAGTGACCCGACTTGCAGCTGTGCGGCAGGTTCAGCCCCGCCGTGAGTGCCGCTTCGAGCACGGCCTGCGCGGCCGCCACGCGCAGCGTGCGACCGTGCGGCTCGATGAGTACGTTGTGCTCGTGCTGGTTCACTGTCCTTAGCCTGTAACCTGAGCGGCTAGACTAGACGCCCGGGCGCGCCGAGGCCAAGGAGGACACGATGTTCGCGAATCCCCCGACAGCGGAGGTCGCCAGGCTGCTGCGGGCCGCGCACATCATCGCCATCGTGGGACTCTCCGCCGACCGCACGCGCCCGAGCCACGGCGTGGCCCGGGCGATGCAACGCTTCGGCTACCGGATCATTCCCGTCAACCCGTTCGTCGAGTCGGTCCTCGGCGAGCCGGCGGTGGCGGCGCTCGATCAGGTCGCTGACGTGCTGGGCGCGGACGAGCGGGTCGATATCGTCGACGTGTTCCGCCGCCCCCGGCACGTGGCCGACATCGTCAGCGATTGCATTCGCCTCAGGATGCCGGCGCTGTGGCTGCAGCAGGGCGTCGTCGATGCCGCCGCCGCCGAGCGCGCGGCGCAGGCCGGCATCTTCACGGTCATGGACCGCTGCATCTTCAAGGAGCGCGCGACCCTGCGCTGAGGGCGGCGGCGCCACGCGCTGCGCGCGCGGCGGCGTTTCGGCTATGCTTCGCCGCAATGCGCATCGATTTCACGAAGATGCACGGGGTCGGCAACGACTTCGTTGTGTTCGATGCACCCGTCGACGAATCGCTGCTGCGGCCCGAGCGGCTGCGCAGCCTCGCGGACCGCCGCACCGGTATCGGCTTTGACCAGGCACTGGTGCTCGAGGCGCCGCGGCGCGCCGACAGCGCGGTCTACTACCGCATCTTCAACGCCGACGGCGACGAGGTCGAGCAGTGTGGCAACGGCGCGCGCTGCATCGCCGCGCTGCTGCACCGGCGCGGGCTGACGCGCGACGGCGCGATCACCCTCGAGAGCCCCGCCGGTCCCATCCGCGCCCGCATCGAGACGGGCGAGCGCGTGGCCGTCGATCTGGGCGTGCCCGACTTCACGCCCGCCGCGCTTCCCTTCACGGCGCCGCGCGAAGCCGACAGCTATCCGCTCGAGGTCGCCGGCACCCTGGTCGAGATCGGCGCGGTATCGCTCGGCAATCCGCACGCGGTGCTGACCGTGCCGTCGGTCGATGAGGCGCCGGTGGCGACGCTCGGGCCGGCGATCGAGCGCCATGCGCGCTTTCCACGGCGCGTGAACGTGGGCTTCCTCGAGATCGTGGCGCGCAGCGAGGTGCGGCTGCGGGTTTACGAGCGCGGAGCCGGCGAGACCCGCAGCTGCGGCACCGGCGCCTGCGCGGCGGTCGCGGTGGGACGCCGGCGCGGGCTGCTCGAGAGCCAGGTGCAGGTGGGCGTGCGCGGCGGCGAGTTGCAGGTAAACTGGGCGGGCACGGGGGAGCACATCTGGCTGACCGGCCCTACACGAATATCCTTTGCAGGTCACGTCGAGGTCTAAAGCATCATGACGACACGAGAGGCTCGCGGTGTTGCCGCGGTGGACTCCGAAGAAGAATCCGTTGCGGGCTATCTGCAGCGCAATCCCGAGTTCTTCGAGCGCCACCAGGCGGTGCTTGCGCGGCTGCGGCTGCCGCACGCCCGCGGCGGCTCGACCATCTCCCTCGTCGAGCGGCAGATCGAGGTGCTGCGCGAGAAGCTGACCGGCCTCGAGAACAAACTCGCGGAGCTGGTGCGCGTAGCGCGCGCCAACGACGCCATCAGCGAGCGCCTGCACCGCTTCACGCGCCGGTTGCTGCGCGCCGTGCCGCGCGCCGAGGCGCTGATGCGCGTCGAGACGGGACTGCGCGAGGACTTCGACGCCTTCCACGCCGCGCTGGTGCTGATCGGCGATCCTGAGCCCGGGTCGCCGCGCTTCGTGCGCAGCGTCCCGGCCGACGACCCCAACCTCAAGTCCTTCGAATCTCTGTTCGCCAGCGGCCGGCCGCGCTGCGGCCAGGCGCGTGATTCACAGCGCGAGTTCCTGTTCGGCCCGGAGGGGCTGGAGATGGGGTCGGTGGCGCTGGTACCGCTCGGCGAGAAGGGCTCGCTCGGGCTGCTCGCGCTCGGCAGCGCCGATCGTGACCGCTTCCACCCGGGGATGAGCACCGAGTTCCTGGCGCGCATGGCCGACCTGATCGCCGACTCGCTCACCGGCAATCCCCCCTGAGCGGCGGCCGGCCATGACCCCCGCGGCGCTCGAATGGGTGGCGCGGTTCCGCCGTTACCTGAGCTCCGAGCGGCGCCTGTCGGCGCACACCGACCGCAGCTACGCGCGCGATCTCGCCGCCCTGGTGAGGTTCTGCGATCGCTCGGGGCTCACCGACTGGAACGAGCTGGACGGTCAGCACGTACGCACCTTCGCCGCGCACTCCCACGCCGGCGGCCTCGCTCCGCGCAGCATCCAGCGGCGGCTCTCGGCGGTGCGCAGCTTCTACGCCTTTCTGCTGCGCGAGGGTCACGGCCGCACCAACCCCGGCGGCAGCGGACGCCGGCGTCGCGCGGCGCGCCTCACGCACAATCCGGCTCACGAGGTGCGCGCGCCCAAGGCACCGCGACGGCTGCCGCACACGCTCGATGCCGACCAGATGGCGCGCCTGCTCGAGATCCCGGCGGGTGATGCCTTGAGCACGCGCGACCGGGCGATCATGGAGCTGCTGTACTCATCGGGATTGCGGCTCGCGGAGCTCGTGGGGCTCGAGGTCACCAGCCTCGACCTCAAGGACCGCGTCGTCCGCGTGCTCGGCAAGGGCAGCAAGGCGCGCATTGTTCCCGTCGGGCGCATCGCGGCGCGGGCGCTGCAGGCGTGGCTGAAGGAGCGGGCGACGCTCGCCCGGCACGGGGAGAGCGCCCTGTTCCTGGGGCGCAGCGGCACCCGCCTCGGCGCGCGCGCCGTGCAGACGCGGGTGGCGCTGTGGGCCCGCCGTCAGGGGCTCGGCGTGCCGGTTTACCCGCACCTGTTCCGGCACTCCTTCGCCTCGCATCTGCTCGAGTCGAGCGGCGAGCTGCGCGGGGTGCAGGAGCTGCTCGGCCACGCGGACATCTCCACCACGCAGATCTACACCCACCTTGACTTCCAGCACCTTGCCCGCATTTACGACGCTAGCCATCCGCGGGCGCGCCGCAAGGCTTGAGTCCGCGCCACATTGACTCGAGGGCGAGCGAGACTTCATGAATGACCGGACACGCTTCGATCCCCACGGTACCACCATCGTCGGCGTACGCCGCAACGGCGCGATTGCGCTCGGCGGCGACGGCCAGGTGACGCTCGGCAATACCGTGATGAAGGGCAACGCGCGCAAGGTGCGCCGGCTCGCCAACGACAAGGTGCTGGCCGGCTTCGCCGGCGGCACCGCCGATGCCTTCACGCTGTTCGAGCGTTTCGAGGGCAAGCTCGAGAAATACGGCAACCTGACGCGCGCGGCGATCGAGCTCGCCAAGGACTGGCGCTCGGACCGCTACCTGCGGCGCCTCGAGGCGCTGCTGCTGGTCGGCGATCCCGAGAAGCTGTTCGTGATCTCCGGCAACGGCGATGTCATCGAGCCGGACCACGACGTCGCCGCCATCGGCTCTGGCGGACAGTACGCACTCAGCGCGGCGCGCGCGCTGCTCGAGGGCTCGCAGCTCGATGCGCGCAGCATCGTGCAGCGCGCGCTCGATATCGCCGCCGACATCTGCATCTACACCAATCGCAACCTGGTCATCGAGGAATTGAACGCTGCCGCCGGCGGCCGGGTCTAACCGTCATGTCATCGCTCACGCCCCGCCAGATCGTTCAGGAGCTCGACAAGCACATCATCGGCCAGGACGCGGCCAAGCGCGCCGTGGCCATTGCGCTGCGCAACCGCTGGCGTCGCATGCAGGTAAAGGAGCCGCTGCGCCAGGAGATCACGCCCAAGAACATCCTCATGATCGGTCCTACCGGCGTCGGCAAGACCGAAATCGCGCGGCGCCTGGCGAAGCTCGCCAACGCGCCGTTCGTCAAGGTGGAGGCCACCAAGTTCACCGAGGTCGGCTACGTCGGCCGCGACGTCGACTCGATCGTCAAGGAGCTCGCCGACGTCGCCGTGAAAATTACGCGCGAGCAGGAAATGACCAAGGTGCGCGAGCGCGCGCTCGATGCCGCCGAGGAGCGCGTGCTCGATACGCTGTTGCCCAAGCCGCGCATGATGGGCTTCTCTACCGACGAGCCGGCGCCGGCGCGCGACGGAGAGACCCGGCAGAAGTTCCGCAAGATGCTGCGCGAGCACGAGCTCGACGATCGCGACATCGAGATCGAGCTGCGTGCCGTCCCGACCGGCGTCGAGATCATGGCGCCGCCGGGTATGGAGGAGATGCAGCAGCAGCTGCAGTCGATGTTCGCCAACCTCGGCGGCAACCGCACCCGCACCCGCAAGGTCAAGGTGCACGAGGCACTGAAGCTCCTCATCGACGAGGAGGCCGGCAAACTCATCAACGAGGACGAGCTCAAGATCCAGGCGCTCGCCAACGCCGAGCAGAATGGCATCGTGTTCATCGACGAGATTGACAAGGTCACGCGCCGCCAGGAGACCATCGGTGCGGATGTCTCGCGCGAGGGCGTGCAGCGCGATCTGCTGCCGCTGGTCGAGGGCTCGACCGTGGCGACCAAGTACGGGCCGGTGAAGACCGACCACGTGCTGTTCATCGCCTCCGGCGCCTTCAGCCTCTCCAAGCCCTCGGACCTGATCCCGGAGCTGCAGGGGCGCCTGCCGATCCGCGTCGAGCTCGATTCGCTCAAGGTGGGCGACTTCGTGCGCATCCTCACCGAGCCCGACGCATCGCTCACCGCGCAATACAGGGCGCTCATGGCGACCGAGGGCGTCGAGGTGGAGTTCTCACCCGAGGGCGTGCGCCGCATCGCCGAGATCGCCTTCCATGTCAACGAGCGCACCGAGAACATCGGCGCCCGGCGCCTGCACACCGTGATGGAGCGGCTGCTCGAGACGGTGTCGTACGAGGCCGCCGAGCAAGGTAACGGCGGCGGTCGCGCGGCCGTCACCATCGATGGCAAGTACGTTGACGATCACCTCGGGGCGCTGGTCAAGGACGAGGACCTCAGCCGCTACATCCTGTGATCGGTTGACCGATCGGCTGATCGACCCCGGGCGCTTACCGTCGCTTCGCGACTCATCGTAGCCTGCACGTCGCGCGTTTGAACGGACGCGTCATCTGTATGTTTTAGGCCACATCGACCCGTTGCCCGCCCTGCGACCCGAACCCGGAGCGCAACCCCTGCTGCGCAGCCACGCGCGGTCTTGTAGCATGTAAGCTCTGTTTGCTTACGTTTTTCGGCCTGAGCCTCAGGGGAGCGACAACATGAACAGAAACGGATTGCTCTTGGTCGTCTCTGCAGCAGCCGCCGGACTCACCTTTGCCGGTGATGTTCTCGCGCAACAGGAGACGACCTCGGATCAACTCCAGGAAGTCGTCGTCACGGCGGAGAAGCGTACCTCTACGGTTCAGACCACGCCGATCAGCATCACCGCGCTCACGGGCAAGGACATCGAGGAGCGCGGAATCTACGACCTCACGCAGATCGTGGACTCGGTGCCCGGTGTGTCGATGCGCAACAGCGGACCCGGGCAGACCGAGCTCGAGATGCGTGGCATGACCTCAGCCGGCGGCAACTCCTCGGTCGTCGGGTTCTATCTCGATGACGTGCCGCTCAGCGCGCCGGCCTCCGCGCAGAACGGCAAGGTGGTCATCGATCCCGATCTCTATGACCTGAATCGCATCGAGGTGCTGCGCGGTCCGCAGGGCACGCTCTACGGTTCCGGTTCCATGGGCGGGACGATCAAGCTCGTGCCCAATGATCCCAACCTGCAGAGCTTCGATGCTTCCGGTCAGGTAGTGCTCGGTCATACGATCGACGGCGGCGGGTTTAATAGCGGCGAGAACGCGATGGTCAATTTCCCGCTGGCGAACGACGTCGCCGCGCTGCGCATCGTCGGGTCCCAGAGCAATATCAGCGGCTGGATCAACCGCGTGGTGGTGGCCGCCCCGGACTGGCCTCTGCAACCCAACACGCCGACCGGACGCGGCCCCGTTGGCAGCCTGCCGGTTGCCAACGCCTACACCAACGTGAACAACGAGGATCTGACCAGCTTCCGCGTCAGCCTGCTGGTGAAGCCGATGGAGCGGCTGTCCATCGAGCCGATGTTCATGTACCAGAAGATCACGCAGGACGGACTGAGCCAGATCGACAGCGTCCCGGGGACGAACAACCAGTACCAGCCGTACAACGATGCTGAGCCGTTCGAGGACCGCATCGACATCGGCAGTCTCAACGTCCAGTACCACTTCGATTTCGCGGATCTCACCTCGGTGAGCTCTTACTGGACCCGCGACGAGGACCTGCGTCAGGACGGCACCGAGGAAATTGCCACGGTGCTCAGCGGAGCCTCGGGCAATTGTTTGGGAGCAACGCCCGGAGTACCGTGTTCGGTCTATCCGTCGACCAGCCCGCCCCTCGGAGTCGGCCCGACTTTCCCGACGACACTCGAGGATGACAAGTCCTGGCAGTCGAGCGAGGAAGTGCGCCTGACTTCGGCGGGCGACACCCAGTTCAAATGGCTCGTCGGCTATTTCTTTCAGAACTTCGAGTCGGACTGGGACCTGTACGTGCCGACCCCCGATGCGGCGCCGCTGGTGGGCGTCACCAATGGCTTCACGCAGATCCAGCCCACCAAGATCACGCAGAACGCCTTCTTCGGCGAGGCCTCTTACAAGCTGACCCCAGACCTCACCGCGACGGCCGGCCTGCGCCGCTTCTCGTACCACGGCGCTGTTTACACGGCGGTGTCGGGCTGGCTGAGCAGCGCCGTGGCGCCCGACTACTTACCTGTCGGTTACATCAGTTCCGAGCGCAACCAGGGCGTGACGCCGAAGTTCAACCTGTCCTACGACGTGAACAAGGACCTGCTGGTGTACGGCCAGGCCGCCAAGGGTTTCCGGCCCGGCGGCGGCAACCAGCCGATTCCCACGACCGGCTCACTCGGCGATCAGTGCCTGGCTAATCTGCAGGCGATCGGCGTCAACGCCGCGCCGCTTGGCTACGGGCCCGACACCGTCTGGAGCTATGAGCTCGGCGAGAAGTTCCGCTCCGCCGACGGACACCTGACCCTCAACTCCGCCGGATACTTTGAGCACTGGGCCAACATCCAGCAGGACGTCCCATTGGCCTGTGGTTTCCCGTTCACGGGCAACCTGGGCTCAGCTCACATCTATGGCGGCGAGGTCGAGCTCGACGCGCTGCTCGCCCCCGGGCTGCTGTTCATGGTGAACACCGGCTGGGCGCATGCGCGGTTCGTCAACAACCCGGTGGCGCAGCAGACCACCATCGACGACCGCGTGCAGAGCGTACCGGACTGGATGGGCGCCGCCTCGCTCGCCTATCGCACGCCGATCACCACCAGGCTGAACTTCGTGGCGCGCGTCGACTACTCCTACGTCGGCTCGCGCATCGACGTGACCGCGCAGCCCAACTACCTGCCGAGCTATGACCTGGCGAACATCCGCGCCGGGGTCGACGGCGGCAACTGGAACGCCATGCTGTTCGTGAACAACGTCGGTGACAAGACCGCGCAGTACAGCAACACGCCGGCCATCAACGTCAACGTCGCGACTTTCAACCGCACCGCGATCTCGCAGCCGCTGACGTTCGGCATCGACATGAGCTACCGCTGGAAGTAGCGGCCACACTCACAGCCTCGGGGGCGGCAGTCTGCGGCTGCTGCGCCCCGACGCTCGGCCGGCTCCCGGGGCGGGCGAAAGGCGTGCTGCGCGGGCCGCGCTTCAGATCCTGAAGCGCTCCTTGAGCTCGCCCGCCATGCGCCGGCTCACCGGCAGCGGCGCCTCGCAGCCGCGCAACCGTACGAAGTACTGCCCCTCCGTGTTGCGCTCGATGCGCTCGAGGTACTTCACGCCGACCAGCGCGTTGCGGTGGATGCGCACGAAGGCCGGGCCGAACTCGCCCTCGAGCAGCCGCAACGAGTCCTCGACGAGGTCCTCGCCGCTGACATGGCGCACGGTGGTGTACTTCTGGTCGGCGAGGAAGTACTGCACCTCCTCGATGGGGATGAGCTTGACGCCGTCGCGCCGGCGGGCGGCGATGTGGCTGCGGCGCGCCTCGCTACCGGCGGCCGCCAGCTTCTGCAGCTGCACACGCGTCAGCCGCCCGGCACGGGCCAGTGCGGCCGCCAGCTGCTCCGGGCGCACGGGCTTCAGCAGGTAGCCGACGGCATGCGCCTCGAAGGCCTCAACCGCGTACTGGTCGTAGGCGGTGGTGAAGATGACCGCCGGCGGCTCCTCGAGCACGTTGAGGTGACGCGCTGCCTGCAGCCCGTCCATGCCGGGCATGCGCACATCGAGCAGCACCACATCGGGGGCCAGGTCGTGTGCGGCGCCGAGCGCCTCGCGCGCATTCGCCGCGTCGCCGACCACTTCCGCGTCCGGGATCTCCGCCAGCAGGCTCCGCAGCCGCTCGCGCGCCGGCTGCTCGTCATCGACGATCAGCACCTTGAGTTTCGTGCCGCCGGCCATGGGCTCACGCCGGCTGCGGGGCGGGCGCGGCGGTCGGCCTCTCGATGAGCGGGAAGCGCAGCGTGACGATGTACTCCGCATCGAAGCGGCCGGACTTCATCAGTGCCCGCTCGCCATAGGTGAGACTCAACCGCTCGCGGATGTTGGCAAGCGCCAGGCGGTTGCCCTCGCGCTCGCCCGGGAGCGGGTCGAGCGGATTGCGCACCACGATGGTGACCAGTCCCCCGGCGACCTCACCCGTGATGGTGACCGTGCCGCCCTCGGCGCGCGGCTCGATGCCGTGGTAAATCGCATTCTCGAGCAGCGGCTGGATCATGAGGCCGGGCACGAGCGCGTTGCCGGGCAGCGCGTCCATGCGCCACACCACGTGCAGCCGCTCGCCGAGGCGCAGCTGCTCCATGCGCTGGTAGGTACGCGCGACCTCGAGCTCCTCGGCGAGCGTGATGGTGTCGCGCTTTTCGCTCAGGGTGGCGCGGAACAGGTCGGCGAGGTCCTGCACCGCCGCTTCCGCCCGCGGCGGATTGCTGCGCGTGAGGGCGGCGATGGTGTTCATGCTGTTGAACAGGAAGTGCGGCCGGATGCGAGCCTGCAGCGCATGCACGCGCGCCGCGGCGCGCAGCTCGACGCTACGCCGCCATTCGTGGGCGACGTAGAAGTACCGCAGCGCCAGGCCCGTCACGATGAGGCCGATCCACACGTTGCGCACCACGAAGCTGCGCGGCTCGGGCGGAAACAGCGTCGCGCCGGAGGATTCGAGCACCATGCGCGTGCGCCCGATCAGGTACACACCGATCGACACGGCGGCGACCACCGCGGCGATGAGCGCCAGCACCGTTGCCGAGCCGGCGGCGACCGTGAGCCGTGCCAGCCGGTCGCGCAGCGCGCACAGCACCGCAGCCCCGGCGAGCCCGAGCCACAGCAGAAACAGCGAGGTGCGCGCCAGGTCCGTCCAGAAGTCGACCGCGACGTTCTGCCGCGCCAGCGTGAGCACGAAGGCGGTGAGCTCGACGATCAGCACGACCGCCAGTGCGGCGCGCGAGGTGCAGAAGTCCGGCAGGTAGAGCGCGTTGGGGCGGTCGGCGTCGCTGTTCATGCCTGGCCGCGCGCGGGGGCGTGCATGATGTTGGTGCGTTCGAACAGCTCGGCTTTCAGGCGATAAGTGGCGGAGATGTCCTCGTCGCCGTAGCCGCGGGCCACGAGCTCGGCGTACTCGCGCAGCATACGCTCCACCACCGGCAGTGCGACGCCGAAGCGCGCGGCCATGTCGTGGCAGATGCCGAGGTCCTTGGCGTGCAGCCGCACGCGAAAGCCCGCCGGATAAGTGCCGCGTGCCATGTTCGGCGCGCGATGCACGAAGTACCAGCTCGAGCCCGCGCCCTGCCCGAGCGTCTCGATCAGCTTGTCGAGCGGCAGTCCCTGGGCGCGGGCGAATGCCATCGCTTCGGCGATCGATTCGATGATGCCGGCGCACATGATCTGGTTGGTGGCCTTGGCGGCCTCACCCGCGCCGGTCGGGCCGAAATGGGCGATGGTGCGGCCGAGCGCCTTGAGGATCGGCTGGGCGCGCTCGAAGGTCGCCGGGGTGCCGCCCACCATGATGGCGAGCGTCCCGTCGCGTGCCCCCTCGACGCCGCCGCTCACCGGGCAATCGAGGAACTCCACGCCGCGCGGCTCGAGGAGCTCGGCCGCCTGGCGCGCGGTCTCGGCGCTCACCGTGGAGCAGTCGAGCACCAGCGCCCCTTGCTTGAGCGCCGGGGCGAGCGCGCGCGTGACCGCAAGCACGTCAGCGTCGGCGGACACGCACGTGACCACCGCGTCGCACTCGCTCGCCAGCTGCTCGAGGCTCGCGGCCGCACTCACCTTGAGCTCCGCCGCCAGAGCGTGCGCCTTCTCCGCGGTGCGGTTCCACACTGCCGTGAGCAGACCTGCACGGTGGAGGTTGCGTGCCATGTGCGCGCCCATGGCGCCGAGCCCGACAAAACCTGTGCGCATCGTACGATCCTAAGGCTGCGCGGCCGGACGGCCGCGGGCGTCACTATAGGACTTTCGTCGCTTCGCCGCCCCGCCGGTTGGGCGGCGCGCCGGCTCTCAGGGCCGGCTCACTCCGATGTGGCGGCGGCCGTATTGACCTTCGGCTCGGGAATCGGCTTCGGCTCGGGAATCGGCTGCGGCTGCGGATTGAGCGGCGCTTCGGGGTCGAATTTCGGCACGCTGCCGCAGTTGTCCTGCACGGCCGCACGGACTTGTTCGCGGTACTTGTCGGCGTCGGCGTCCGACACGTAGGTGCGCTCGCCGTCCTTGCCTTCCTTGTAAACCACCCGGGCGGTGATCGCCTGGTTGTAGGCGGCCGTGGCCTCCTTGCACTGCTTGGCGCGCTTGGCGGCCAGGTCCTGTTGCACGGCCTTGGCGTTGGCCTGTTGATTGAGCTCCGCGTCGACACCCTTATTGAAGGCAGCCAGGCTCTTCTGTTCGTTGAAGCGCGACGCAGTGTCCGTGCCCGGCGGGTGCACCTTGCCGGTCTTGATGACTTCCGAGCCCGGTACCCACTGGTCGCTGTAGTGCGGCTCGCCCTTAGCGTCGACCCAGCGATAGACGTCAGCCTGCGCGATGCTGAACGCGCCGGCGAGGAGCAGAGCGGTAACTGATATACGTCGCATGAGAGCCTCCGGCGCCGGCAGTATGGCCGCTCCCGGGCCGCGCGACCTTTGAACTGTGTCACACCTCGCCGCGGGCCGGCCCCGCCAAGGATCACACCATACCGAGAACGGGCGCCGCCGCGCCACTCGGACGCGCTTTTTCACAGGTCGTAGGCGCGCTCGCCGTGTGAGGTGATGTCCAGTCCCTCGCGCTCGTCCTCCTCGGACACGCGCAGGCCCACCAGCTTCTTGACGCAGTAGAACGCCAGGAAGGCGACCACTGCCGTCCATAGCGCCACCAGACACACCGCCTGCAGCTGAATCCTGAACTGCGTCCACACTCCCGGATAGCCGCTGGCGCCCGTGACCCAGTCGGCGGTGGAGCCCGGGCCGCCGAGGAAGGGCGCATTGAAGATGCCCGTCATGAGCGCGCCGAAAATCCCGCCGACGGCGTGCACGCCGAAGACGTCGAGCGAATCGTCGGCCTTGACGAGGCGCTTCAGTCCCGTCACTCCCCACAGGCACACCACCCCGACTCCCAGGCCGATCACGAACGCACCCGGGATGCCGACGTTGCCGGCAGCGGGAGTGATGGCGACCAGTCCCGCGACCGCGCCGGAGGCGGCGCCCAGCATCGAGGGCTTACCCTTCACCAGCCACTCGGCGAACATCCACGACAGTACCGCGCACGCAGTGGCGAGATAGGTGTTCATGAAGGCGAGCGCAGCCGAGCCGTTGGCTTCGAGCGCGGAGCCCGCGTTGAAGCCGAACCAGCCGAACCACAGCAGCGAGGCGCCGATCATGGTCATGGTGAGGCTGTGCGGCGCCATCGGCTCCTTGCCGAGGCCGACGCGCCTGCCGAGCATGGCCGCACCGACGAGGCCGGCAACGCCGGCGTTGATGTGCACCACGGTGCCGCCCGCGAAGTCGAGCGCTCCCCACTGCCAGATGAGACCGCCGGTGGCGCTCACCGCAGCGGCTTGGTCCGCGGAGGTGTAGGCATCGGGCCCGGGCCAGTACCACACCATGTGCGCGACCGGGCAGTAGCTGCAGGTGAACCAGATGACCAGGAACAGCAGCACGGCGGAGAACTTCATGCGCTCCACCAGCGAGCCGAGAATCAGGCAGCAGGTGATTGCGGCGAAGGTCGCCTGGAAAGCCACGTATACCAACTCGTAGAGAACAGTGTGGCGGCTGAAGGTTGCGGCCAGCGAATATCTGCCGCTGTGCGGATCGAAGGTGCCGCTGAGGAACGCCCGGCTCAAACCGCCGATCACCGCGTTGCCCTGCGTGAAGGCGAGCGAGTAGCCGTAGACACACCACAGCACCGTGATCAGCGAGAAGGCGACGAACACCTGCATGAGGACCGACAGCATGTTCTTGGTGCGGACCAGTCCGCCGTAGAACAGCGCCAGCGCCGGCACCGACATCAGCAGCACGAGCGCGGTGGCGGTGAGCATCCAGGCGGTGTCGCCCTTGTCGGGCAGCGGTGCGTCGGCGGCCCGGCTCAGCGCGGGCGCCAGCGCCGCCAGTGCCGCGAGCAGCCGGCCCGAGCGCAGCAGCGTCCTGACAGCGGTGGGCATGGTCTGTTTCCTGTCGTTTGCGCCCCGAACAGCTGCTGCGTGCGCCGTCGCGTGCGCGTAAGCTGGCAAGGCGCGCACAAAGGGTGCAGCTTCCGTGCCATCGCGGATTGCGGCGCTTTTTCGCAGGCTTGCGCCGCGCACGTGGCGCACGCGCGCACCGTTTTGGAGCTGCAGTTTCGGTCCTGCCTCAAATCAGGGCAGGAAGGACGGGGAACAATGGAGCTATTTCGCATCGACGAGATCGCGCGCCGGCTGCTCGAGCGCGTGCCGCCCGCGCTGCGCAGCATGCAGGCCGATCTGGAGAGCAATTTCCGCGCGGTGCTGCGCGAGCGCCTGAGCAAGCTCGACCTGGTGAGCCGGGACGAGTTCGATGCGCAGACACGGGTGCTCGAGCGCACGCGCGCGCTGCTCGAGGCGCTCGAGGCGCGGCTGGCGGCACTGGAAGCCGGCAGCGGTTCTGTGGCCGCCGGCTGACCGGCACCGCGCTCCGGTTGGAGTCGTGGCGGTCGCGCGGGTCGCCTGCCGGGCGCAGGTCGGGCTGCACGCACCGCTCGTGCAGGTCGAGGTCAGTCTGGCGAGCGGCCTGCCGGCTTTCTGCATCGTGGGTCTGCCCGCCACGGTCGTGAAGGAGAGCAAGGAGCGCGTGCGCTCGGCACTCCTCAATTCACACTTCGAGTTTCCCGCCGGACGCATCACGGTCAGTCTCTCCCCCGCGGAGCTGCCGAAGGAGGGCGGGCGTTTCGATCTGCCGATCGCGCTCGGCATACTCATCGCGTCGGGCCAGATCCGCTCACCGCCGCGCGCGGGCGGCTCGTGCGAGTTCTACGGCGAGCTCGGCCTCACCGGCGAGCTCAAGCCCGTTCGTGGCCTGCTGCTCGCGGCCGCGCACGCCCGCGCTCAGGGCCACGAGCTCATCGTGCCGCAGGCCAATGCTGCGGAGGCCGCGGCCGTGGCGCCGGCTCACGCGCGCACCGCGGGCCACCTGCTTGAAGTGTGTGCGCACCTGCGCGGCGCGGCTCTGCTGCCGCCGTGTGCGGCGCCCGCGCGACGCTTGAGCGCGCCCTCTCGCGGCGCGGCCGCATTCGAGACGAGCACCGATCTCGCCGATGTGCGCGGGCAGCTGCTGGCGAAGCGTGCGCTGGTCGTCGCGGCCGCAGGCGCCCACAGCCTGCTGCTGGTCGGACCGCCAGGTTCGGGCAAGACCATGCTGGCACAACGCCTGCCGGGCCTGCTGCCTGCGCTCGCCGACGGCGAGGCGCTGGAGGTGGCCGCCATCGCCGCGGTGAGCGCGGCCGGCTTTCTGGCCGAGCGCTTCGGCGAGCGACCCTTCCGGGCGCCGCACCACAGCGCTTCGGTGGCGGCGCTGGTCGGCGGCGGTGCGCGCGCACTGCCCGGGGAGATCAGTCTCGCCCATCACGGCGTGTTGTTCCTCGACGAGCTGCCCGAGTTCGCACGAGCGGTGCTCGAGGCCCTGCGGGAGCCGCTGGAGACGGGCGTGGTGGCCGTGTCGCGCGCCGCCGTGCAGACGCAATACCCGGCGGCGTTTCAGCTGGTCGCCGCCATGAACCCTTGTCCCTGCGGGCGCCTCGGCGACCCTTCAGGCAGCTGCCGCTGCACCCCGGCACAGGTGCGCGGCTATCGCGCGCGCATCTCCGGCCCGCTGCTCGACCGCTTCGACCTGCACGTGGAAGTGCCCCGGCTTGCCGCGGCCGAATTCGAGATCCCGACCGACGGTGCCGAGACCAGCGCGGCTGCCGCGGCGCGCATCGCCCGCGCGCGCGCGGCGCAGATCGCCCGCCAGGGCACCTGCAACGCACGGCTCGGCGATGCCGGTGTGCAGCGCTGGTGCGTGCCCGATGAGGCCGGACGCAGGCTCCTCCAGTGCACGATGCAGCGGCTCGGAATCTCCGCCCGTGCGCGCCATCGGTTGCTCAGGGTGGCGCGCTCGATCGCCGACCTCGAGGGCACGCGCGCGGTGAGCGCCACCCACATCGGCACGGCGGTGATGCTGCGCTTTATGGATCGCGGCGCTACTGCACCATCTGCAGCATGTGATCGACGGCCTGCTTGACCAGGTCGTCCGGCACGTCGGTGCGCCCGCCCTTGGGCGGCATGATGCCGGTGCTGCCCTGATATCCCTTGATCGCGTGCTCGTAGAGCGTCGCCTTGCCCTCGCCGATGGCCGACGCCCAGGCCGCCTTGTCGCCCGCCTTCGGTGCCCCGGCGATGCCCGGACCGTGACAGGTGCTGCAGGTCTGCTCGAACAGCTCGGTGCCGTTCTTCGGCAGGCCCGCCACTGCGGCCGTGCCGGCCGCGGCCGGACCCACCGCCTTGATGGCGAGCGCGGAGTTGTCCTGCCCGGCGACGGCCACCTGGGCCAGCGGGCGGATGCGCGCCGCGACAGCCTTGCCGTAGTCCGGCTCGGTCATCATCTCGAGGTCCTGAGTGTGACTGGCGACGATGCGCGCGATCGCGAACAGCACGACGGCGATGGCCACCAGCATCCCGATCACCAGGCTGAACACGTTGAAGAAGTGAGTGTCCTGTTTGCTCACGCTTGACCCGTCGCGGCGGCGCTTATTGGGCCGCGCAGTATAGCTGCTCGACTACCCGCTCGGTAACTGGCCGCCGCGCACTACGCGCTCGGCCGCCGCGCGCGCCGCACAGGGCGGACAACGTCTGGTATCGTCGCGCACACAACGCAGTGGGTGCATGGCCGGGCCCCTGGACGGCGCGCCGGCCTCATGCCCGCGCCGTGGCGATGCGCCTTGGGGGTTGCGGGCGCGGCCTTCAACAGACAAGTGGAGCAATGATCAAGCGAGTCGCACTGCTGGCCGTCGTGTTGCTTACCGTGGCTCATGGGACGGCCGTGGGCCGTGGTGTGTCGCCCTATCTGCCGCTGGGCCTCGACCCGGAGGTCGAGCGGCAGGTCGAGCGCGTGCTGATCCTCGCGGATATGCCGGTCATGAAACGGCCGATCGCGGCAGCCACCGTACTCGATGCGTTGCCGAAGGCCTGCAAGGTCGACCCGGTGCTGTGCGAGCACGTCCGCAAGTTCCTCGACAATTACATGCACCCTTCAGGCGTCGCGTTCGCGAGCTACGCGGTCTCCGGCGAGAGCGGCCCGGGCGGGACGATGGTCATGCCCAATCAGCACGGCGCGACCGAGACCAGCCGCTACAACGCGGCCGTGCAGGGCTATGTGCAGCCGAGTGATTACCTGCTCCTGAGCGCCGGCGCCGTCTCCTACCAGGACCGCACTACCCCGACCGGCTCGATGCTGAGCCTCGGCTGGGACTGGGCGCAACTCGATCTGGGCTATCGCGATCACTGGTGGTCGCCGATGACCGACAGTGCCTCGTTGATCAGCACCGAGGCGCCCACCATGCCCTCGATCACCCTGTCCAACTATCGTCCGCTGACGCGTCTCGGGCTGGACTATGAGCTGTTCGTCTCGCGCATGTCGTACACCAACAAGATCGAGCTGACCAACGGCAACCTCACCGCCGGCTATCCGAAGTTCGGCGGCCTGCAGCTGTCGATCGAGCCGGTGAGCGGCTGGTCCTTCTCGGCCCAGCGCATCATGGTGTGGGGCGGCGGCGCGGCCGGTGGGCAGTCCATATCCGGGCTGCTGCAGGCCTTCTTCAATCCGAGCAAGGCGCAGACCACCGGATTCGGGACGACCGACGTCATCGGCAAGCAGGAAGGCGGCCTCAGCAGCCGTCTCATCTTTCCGGGCAAGGTGCCGTTCTCCGTGTACGTCGAGTTCTCGGGCAACGACACCGTCGCCGGCAACAACTACCTGCTGGGCAAGCCTGCCATTGCGGGCGGTTTGCAGTTCCCGCACGTGGGGCCGCTCGACATCGCGCTCGAGGTGCAGCAGTGGCAGTCGACCTGGTACGTCAAGCACCACAGCGCGGTGCAGACCGGTTACGGCGACGGCATCACCAACTATTACCTCAGTATCGGCAACTGGTTCGGCGATCAGCGGGTCTTCGGCGATGCGGTCGGCGGGCGCAGCGCGTCGCTGCGCGTTGGCTGGGAGCCGCACTTCGGCGGCCTGCTGGAAGGGCAGTTGCGCACGCTGGTCAACGACTCGTATTACGGAGTGGTCCCGTACCGGCACGAGAACATGGCGACGCTCAGCTACGCCTATCCATGGCGCGGCTTTGCGATCGGTGCCGAGATCGACCAGGGCCGGGACGTGTTCGGCGGGCGCTTCACGCGGCTCGAGGGGTTCCTGCGCTACGGCGAGGCGTTACGCAGCGCGAACCCGGAATCCGCCGACGATGCATTCAATATGGAGCGTGCCGAGGGCTCGGAGTTGTTTGTCGAGCTCGGCGCCACCGCCAACAACGTGTTGCGAGACATCCAGAACCCCACGGTGGTGCCGCAGCGTACCACGAGCGCCACGACGGTCGGCCCGCATGTGGGGGTCGGTGCCTGGCGGCAGGCCTCGGAGCACCAGGATCTGGGATTCGAGCTCGAGGCCGATGACATCCAGGGGCTGTCCCTAATCAGCGCGCGCATGCTCGACTGGCGCTACCGCTATAACAATCCGCTCGCGATCAACGCCTTCCTCGGCGTCACCCGCTACGCGCTCCCGACCGCCGCGATCGGCGCCTATCTCGGTGCCGGGGTGCAATGGCGCAATTTTCTACCCAAGTGGGATCTCGGGCTGGAGTATCGCTACGGCGACAAGGTCTCGCGCATCCGGCTGGCGCCGTCGGACACGGTGGCCCACGGGAACGACTCCTACTATGACATCACCATGCTCACGCTGTCGGTCTCGAGGAAGTTCTGACCGATTAGACGCTCCCTGCGGCGGCGCGTATCATCGCCCGCCCCAACGCGCCCGTAGCTCAGTTGGATAGAGTGGCAGCCTCCGAAGCTGCAGGTCGCTGGTTCGAATCCAGTCGGGCGCGCCACCAACCCTGTTGGTCAGTGGCCATGCTCGGACGCGACCAGGTCGTTGATGAGCTCGATGAGCCGCCCTTCACCGCCCGCCTCGGCGACGTCGGTCGTGTACTTGCCGTTGACCACCACGAGCGGGACGCCCTCGACCCGATAGCGCTGGGTGATCTCCTCGGCGCGCTGCAGGTTGGAGTTCACCGTGAAGGAGTTGTAGGCCTTGGCGAAGTCATCCGCGCTGACGCCGTTCTGCACGGCGAACTGCTGCTGCAGGTGGAAGGTCTCGTCGTCGCTGTCGCCGAGCAGCGGCGGCTGATGATTCTCGATGTCCTGATGGATGGTCTCGAACGCCTTGGCGACCAGGTCCGGCCGTCCGAGCGCCTCGAGCGTGTAATAGAAGTGCGCGTGGGCGCGATGACCCGGCTGCCACATCACCGGCACGCGCACGAACTCGACGTAGGCGGGCTTGCTCTTGAGCCAGCTCTTCAGGTACGGCTCGAGCGCATAGCAGTGCGGGCAGGCGAGCCAGAACACCTCCATGACTTCCACCTTGCCGGGCGCGACGCTGGTCGGCTGCGCCGGAACCAGCGGTTTGTAGTTCACACCCGGTTGCCACTTGCCCGTGGGCAGCTGCGCCCCGGGCGGCAGCCCGGCGATCTTTTCCAGTGAGGCGTCGCTGCGCTCCTGATGCTCGTTGTCGCCGCCACCGGTCTCCTGCGAGGCGGTCGCCTGCTCGGTCTCGCTCTGGGCCGAGGGGGCAGGTGCGGGCGCCGCATTGCTCTGCGGCGCCGTCTGCGGGGCTGGCGCGGCAGGAGCCACGGGCGCTACCGGCTGCTGGCGTGCGCATGCGGAGACTGCCAGCAGCGCCGCCGTGGCAAGCAAGCGAATCATGTGGTTGCCGCGAATCAGCGCAGGCCCTGCACGTAGGAGGCGACGTCACGCATCTGCTCGGGCGACAGCCGCTTGGCGATCGTGAACATCATGACGCCGTTGCGGCTGGCGGCAGCGGGGTTCGCTCCGGTGTAGCGCGCTCCGCTCGCGTAGTCGTTGAGCTGCTTGACCACGTAGACCGACTGCTGCGCGCGCAGCGCGGGATAGCCGGCGGCGAGATTGCCGCGCCCGACGGGTCCATGGCAGGCGACGCATCCGGGCACCTCGTGCGCCACGTCACCGCTCAGGTACAGCGCCTCGCCGGCCTTCCAGTAGGACGGGTCGGCTTCCAGCCCGACCGGCGTCTGCGCCTCGTAGTACACCGCGAGATCGTCGATGTCCTGGTCGCTGAGCGTGGTTGCGAGCGGCATCATCACCGGGTTGTTGCGTGCGCCCGAGCGGAACAGACGCAGCTGCTCGGCGAGGTAGATGGCGCTCTGGCCGGCGAGGCGCGGCCAGTCGGGCGCCACGCTGTTGCCGTTCGGTCCGTGACAGGCGCTGCACACGGCCGACTTGGTCGCGCCCGCGGCCACCTTGCCGTCGGTGAACGGCGCGTCCGCCGCTGCCGGCGTGGCCGGCGCCTGCGCCAGGCCGCGCACCGGGATCAGCAGGCACAGCAGCGTCCCCGCGAGGGCGGCCGCCCGCCCCATCCCAGCGACTGTCAGGCTGTGCGGCATTGTTGGCTTTCCGGCGTGGCCCCGTAATGCGAGGGCGGCGAATTGTACACTAAGGCCGTGTGTGCGCTTGTTAGCCCTTGAAAACATGAGCCGCTTTGACGAGGTGCGCTTTCTGCTCAGCGCGGCGGCGCCGGATCAGTTTCCGGCCGATGCCGGGGCGGAGGTCGCGTTCGCCGGGCGCTCCAACGCGGGCAAGTCGAGCGCCATCAATGCGATCGCGCAGCGCCGGGCTCTGGCGCGCGTCAGTAAGACGCCGGGCCGGACGCGCCTGGTCAATTTCTTCGAGCTGGCGCCGGCGCAACGCCTGGTCGATCTGCCCGGCTATGGCTATGCGAGCGCGCCGCCCGGTGAGCGCGCCGCCTGGCCGGCACTCATCGCGGCGCTGCGCTCGCGGGCATCATTGCGCGGCCTGTTCGTCATCGTGGACGCACGGCGCGGCCTCATGCCAGGGGATGAGCAGCTGCTCGCCTGGGCGCAGCCTGCCCACCGCGTGCACGTGCTGCTTTCCAAGGCCGATAAGCTCAATCATCGCGAGGCGGCCGCGGTGCTGCAGGGAGCGGCGCAGCGGCTGGCCGGCCGCGGCACGGCGCAGCTGTTCTCCGCGCTCGCAGGCACGGGAGTTCGCGAGGCTCAGGACACCGTGGCCGACTGGCTCGGCACGCGCCCATAAAAAACCCCGGCGGTCGTTGGACCGCCGGGGCAGACTAACCCGGCACAGGTCTCTTGAACCGGGTCTACCCGCTCAGGGAGGGAAGCGGGGAGTGCGATGCACTCAAAAACTTCGACGCGCGGCCCGGTCGTTAGTTCCGTCCCGGTCCAGAGAAAAACTCTCAACAAATCATTAGTTTGAGTAAGCCTGTGTCTCGTTCGCGCCACAGACCAGGCAGACCGCTGCCGCCAGGCTCAGCCTCAAGCCTGCCGATCCTCGCCATGGGGCGCCGCTTCCGTTCCGAGGGCGCTGACTAGAACAGGCTGAGCATCACGTCGAGCGAAAATACATTGGCGCCGTTGGTATTCGGAATGTTGAAGCTCTCGTACTCGAGCCGCACACCGAGGTTGCCCATGTGCGCCTGCGCGCCGATGCCCCAGGCGAACTCCGTGCCGTTGTCGGACAGCGAGAAGAAGTTGCTCGGCAGCGTGACGCTGCTGCCACTCGAGCTCCAGCGCGCCAGCCCAACCTTGCCGAACACGTCCACGAACGGCACGGGCAGCGGCACGTAGCCGACGGCGTAGCCGGTGAATGCCTTGTACTGCAGATGCGCAGTGGCGCTGGTGAAGTTGGTCGTCTCGCTGCCGAGGTCGATGTAGTCGGCCTCGACGGCGAACCAGCTGATCGGGCGAAAGCCGGCCAGCACCTTCCAGGAAGTGGAGTTGAGGTCCGAGGCGGTCGAAGCGATGTCCTTGACGCTGTTCCGGGTGATGCCGGCGCCCAGGTAGAGCAGGCCCTCATCGGCGCGCGCAGCGCCGGCGCCGAAGGCCAGCACTAGTGCCGTCAGGAGCAGTTTTCGCATGTGGGAAATCTCCCTCGGTTCCCTGACTGCGGGACTAACGCAATCACCACCAGGCCAAGTTGACCGCAGCGAGCTTAGTGTGCCTCGTCCCAATTTGCACCCGTGCCGATGTCCACGCGCAGCGGCACGCTCAGGGTGGCGGCGTCCACCATATACGCGCGCACCGCTTCACGCACCTGCGCCACCGCGTCGGCACGCACCTCGAGCACCAGCTCATCGTGCACCTGCATGATGAGCCGCGCCGGCGCCCCCGCACGGCTGCACCACTCGTGCACCCCGATCATGGCGCGCTTGATGATGTCGGCGGCGCTGCCCTGCATGGGCGCGTTGATGGCGCTGCGCTCGGCGTACTGGCGCAGCTGCGAGTTGCCCGAGCGGATGTCCGGCAGGTACAGGCGCCGGCCGAACACCGTCTCGACGTAGCCGAGCTCACGGGCCTGCGCGCGGGTGTTGTCCATGAAGCGCTTCACGCCCGGGTAGCGCTGGAAATAGCGCTCCACGTACTGCTGTGCCGCGCCGCGCTCGATGCCGAGGTTGCGCGCCAGGCCGAACGGCGACATGCCGTAGATGAGGCCGAAGTTGATGACCTTGGCGGTGCGGCGCTGATCGGGCGTGACCGCCTCGGGGGCGACGCCGAACACCTCCGCGGCGGTGCTCTGGTGCACGTCGCGGTCCTCGGCGAAGGCCGCCCGCAGGCTCTCATCGCCCGACAGATGCGCCATGATGCGCAGCTCGATCTGTGAATAATCCGCCGCCAGCAGCAGCGCGCCGGGTGGCGCGATGAACGCCTGGCGGATGCGCCGGCCTTCCGGACGGCGCACCGGGATGTTCTGCAGGTTCGGATCGACCGAGGACAGCCGGCCGGTGGCCGCCACCGCCTGGGCATAGGAGGTGTGAATGCGCCCGGTGCGCTCGTTCACGATCTCGGGGAGCTTGTCGGTGTAGGTGGACTTGAGCTTGGCGAGCGCGCGGTATTCGAGCACCAGGCGCGGCAGCGGGTAGCTCGCGGCGAGTTCTTCGAGCACATCCTCGGCGGTCGAGGGCTGGCCGGTCGGTGTGCGGCGCCGCACCGGCAGCTGCAGCCGCTCGAACAGGATCTGCTGCAACTGTTTGGGGGAGTCGATGTTGAATTCGTGGCCCGCCTCGCGATGCGCCGCGAGCAGCAGCTCCTGCAGCTGGCGGGCAAATTCGCGGCTCTGCGTGCGCAGCCGCTCGCGGTCGACCAGCACGCCGTAGTGCTCCATCGCCAACAGCACCGGTACCAGGGGCTGCTCGCATTGCTCGTAGAGACGCGCCAGCGCCGGCACCGACTGGAGCTGCGGCCACAGCGCCTGGTGCAGGCGCAGCGTCACGTCCGCGTCCTCGGCGGCGTACTCGGCGGCTTTCTCCAGCGGCACCTGGTCGAAGCTCAGCTGCTTCGCCCCTTTGCCGGCGACGTCCTCGTAGGAGATCGGGCGCAGCCCGAGATAGCGTTGCGCATCGCTATCCATGTCGTGGTTGGTGGCGACGCTGTTCCATACGTACGACTCGAGCATGGTGTCGAAGCGCATGCCCCGGAGCGCAATGCCGGCGTTCGCCAGCACGTGGGCGTCGTACTTGAGATTGTGGCCCACCTTGCCGGGCGCTTCGCTCTCGAGCAGCGGCTTCAGCGCGGCGAGCACGCGCGCGCGATCGAGCTGCTCGGGGGCGCCGGGATACACGTGCCCCACCGGCACGTAGGCGGCCACTCCCGGCTCGATGCAAAATGACAATCCGACGACCTCGGCCCGCATGTAGTCAAGAGTGGTGGTCTCGGTGTCGAAGGCGAACAGCTCCGCAGCGCTCAGGGCGGTTAGCCAGCGCTCGAAGTCCTCCCAGCGGGTGAGGGTCTCGTAGCGGCGCGCGCTCGGTGCGCCGGGCGCCGGCTCCGGCCTCCCCGCAACGGTCGCGGCGGGCATAGCGGGCGTGGCGGCCGGCTCCACGGCCGGCGCCACTGTCGCCGGGGACGCTTCGGCACCGTCCAGCTGCCGCAGCAGTGCGCGCAGCTCGAAGCGGGTGTAGAGCTCGCGCAACCTCGCGGTGTCCGGTGCGCCGGGCGTCAGCTCCTCCAACGAGAGCGGCAGCTCGAGATCGGTGCGGATGGTGGCGAGCCGCCGCGACAGCTCGAGTGTCGTCAGCCCGGCGCGCAGGTTCTCGCCCACCTTGCCGGGCACTTCGGCGACATGTGCGATCAGCTCATCGAGACCGCCGTACTGCTGCAGCAGCTTCGCGCTGGTCTTTGGCCCCACCTTGTCGATGCCGGGGATGTTGTCGGAGCTGTCGCCCACCAGCGCGAGATAGTCGATGATCTGCTCGGGGTAGACGTCGAACTTTGCCTTCACCGCATCGCGGTCGAGCATCGTGTTGTTCATGGTGTTGATGAGCGTGATCGAGCCGTCGACCAGCTGCGCCATGTCCTTGTCGCCGGTGGAGATGAGCACCGTCTGTCCGAGGTGCGCCGCCTGCCGCGCGAGCGTGCCGATGACGTCGTCGGCTTCCACACCCGGCACGCGCAGCAGCGGCAGGCCCTGGGCGCGGATGATCTCGAACAGCGGCTCGATCTGCGCCCGCAGGTCATCGGGCATCGACGGGCGGTGCGCCTTGTAGGCGGTGAACAGCTCGTCGCGGAAGGTCTTGCCCGGAGCGTCGAACACCACGGCGATGCGGCGCGGCTGAAAGTCCTTGAGGAACTTGAGCAGCATGTTGAGCACGCCGAGCACTGCGCCGGTCGGCTCGCCGCGCGCGTTGGACAGCGGCGGCAGGGCGTGAAACGCCCTGTAGACATAAGAGGAGCCGTCGACGAGAACCAGGTCGGGATTGCGCGCCATGGAGGGTGAAACCGCAAGCGGGCCGGGAGTATAACGGACGCGAACTGGTTCGCAGGCTGCAGCGCGTCCGGTCAACCCCGCGGCCGCGAGCGCGCTATTGACCCCATGCCGGAGTCTTTTACTTCCGCCATCGCCACCAACCGCTTCGGGCTCGGTGCCCGTCCGGGAGAGCTCGCCGCCATCGGCTCCGACGGCCGCGACTGGCTGCGGGCGCAGCTGCTCGCCGGGCCGCCGGCACTCGGCTCGCCTGAGCTGCGCCCCTCGCAGCAGATCCTGAGCGATGCGTTCGAGCTGCGGCGCGAGATCCAGGGAGCGCGCCGGGCGGAACGCTTTGCCGGCGGTGGCGGCGGCGCCGATCAGGCCGCGCAGAACGCCGCCCTGCAGCAGCGGCTGCCGCAGTTCCTGCGGCCGATCTACCTGACCGAAGCCACCGCGCGCTTCCAGCAGGCCGTGTCGACCGAGCGGCCGTTCGTCGAGCGCCTGACGCAGTTCTGGGCCAATCACTTCGCGGTCTCCGTCGACAAGCAGTTCCTCGCCGGACTCGCCGGCAGCTTCGAGCGCGAGGCCATCCGGCCGCACTTGCTCGGGGATTTCGCCGATCTGCTGCTCGCGGTCGAGACGCACCCGGCGATGCTGCTGTATCTCGACAATCACCTTTCGGTGGGGCCGCACTCGCCGGCGGCGCAGCAGCTCGTGCGCCGCCAGGCGCAGCGCCGCATCGGCATCAACGAGAACCTGGCGCGCGAGATCCTCGAGCTGCATACCCTCGGGGTCGGCGGTGGCTACACGCAGACCGACGTGACCTCGTTCGCCGAAGTGATCACCGGCTGGTCGATCGGCGGCGCGGAGGGCGGACCTTTGGCCGGCGGAGCGCCGGGAAGATTCCTATTCCGCCCGGAGCTGCACGAGCCTGGCGCGCAAGTGGTGCTCGGCCGGCGCTACCGCGACGAGGGCTTCGCGCAGGGCGTGGCCGTGCTGCACGACCTCGCGCGCGAGCGCGCCACCGCGCACTTCATCGCCACCAAGCTCGCGCGTCATTTCATCGCCGACGATCCGCCGCCCGCGGCCGTGGAGCGTCTCGCGGACGCGTTCCTGCGCAGCGACGGCAATCTGCCTACGGTATACCGCGCGTTGATCGATGCGCGCGAGGCCTGGGCCGAGCCGCTGGCGAAGTACAAGACCCCGTCCGACTACATCGTCTCGAGCTTCCGCGGACTGATGCTGCCGGTAGACGCCGGACGCTCGCCGCTCGCGCCGTTCGATCTGCTCGGCCAGCGCACCTGGCAGCCGGGATCGCCGGCGGGCTGGCCGGACCGCAGCGCCGACTGGGACGGTGCCTCGGCACTCATGAAGCGCATCGAGTGGGCGGACGCGGTCGGCGGACGGCTCGGCAGTCACCGCGACGCGGTTGAGCTGGCTCCCGCACTCCTCGGCGCCCACCTCACCGACGCCACCCGTGCCGCGGTGGCGCACGCGGCCAGCGCTGCGCAGGCGGTCACGCTGCTGCTTGCTGCACCGGAGTTCATGCGGCGCTGACCGCGCGGAGGATCCCATGCCGATGCAGCGACGCGAATTCCTCAGTCTCACCGCACTCGCCGCCGGCGGCGCGCTGCTCACCCCGCGCCTGGTGTTCGCGCACGCCGACCGACGCCGCCCGCGCTTCGTGCTGGTCATCCTGCGCGGTGCGCTCGACGGACTGGCGGCGGTGCCGCCCTGCGGCGATCGCGACTACGCGGCGCTGCGGCGCGAGTTTGCGTTGCGCGCGCCCGGGGAGCCGGGCGGCGCGCTGCGCCTCGACGGCTTCTACGGGCTGCATCCGTCGCTCACCTTCCTCGAGCAGTGCTACGCGGCTCGCGAGCTGACGGTGCTGCACGCGCTGGCGAGCCCGTATCGCGAACGCTCGCATTTCGACGGCCAGGACGTGCTGGAGAACGGCTCGCCGAAGCCGCACGCGCTGCAGACCGGCTGGCTCAACCGCGCGCTGAGCGCGGCGCCCGGTGCGGGCCAGCGCGAGGCGGGAGTCGCGCTCGGCCAGAACGTCCCGCTCGTCATGCGCGGCCCCGCCGCGGTGACCTCGTGGTCGGCCTCCCGGCTGAGCGCGCTCGATGAGGACACGCTCGCGCGCATCACCGACCTTTACGCCGGCGATGCGCTGCTCGCCAGGCGTCTCGCGGATGCGCTCGCGGCGAATGCCATCGCCTCCGAGGACGGCGGCGACAGTGCAATGGGGGGTGGTGCCGCGCAAGCGAACGGCGCCGCGCAGGCGAACAACGCGCGTTACACGGAGGTGGTGCGTGCCGCTGCCGGATTCCTGCGGCAGGACGATGGTCCGCGGGTCGCGGTGTTCGACACCACCGGCTGGGACACGCACGCCAACGAGGGTGGAGCGCAGGGTCAGCTCGCCGGACGGCTGGCGGCGCTCGATGCCGGCCTGGCGGCCCTCAAGCAGGAGCTCGGGCCGACCTGGAGCGACACAGCGGTGCTGCTCGTCACCGAGTTCGGCCGCACCGCCGCCGTCAACGGCACCCGCGGCACGGATCACGGCACCGCGACCGTCGCCTTCCTCGTCGGCGGCGCCGTGACCGGTGGGCGCGTGATCGCCGACTGGCCGGGGCTGTCGGGGCGCGCGCTGTATCAGGGGCGCGACCTCAGCCCGACGCTCGATCTGCGCGCGGTGCTCAAGGGCGTGCTCGGGGAGCACCTGGCGGTGCCCGCGCGTGCCCTCGAGCAGGTGGTGTTTCCCGACAGCGCCGCGGTGAAGCCGCTGCGCGGTCTGCTGCGAACCTGACCGCGCTCCCCGCGGCGCACGGCGACCGCCGCGGCCGCTACGGCTGCTTCGACTGAGGCTGTTGCGACTGAGGCTGTTGCGACTGCGGCGGCTGTTGCGACTGCGAGTCGCTGTCCTCGTCGGTTTTCTTCGGCGCCGTGGGTGTGGTCCCCGGCGGCACCGTCGCGGGAGCGGCAGGCGGTGCGGCGGCCGGCTCCGACGTCGGGGTTTCCGGCAGAGCGACAGGCGTGGCGGGCGCCGGCCTTACCACGGCGGCACCCTTCTCCGGCAGGTACAGCGGCCCCTTCTGGCCGCAGCCGCTGAGCGCGGTCAGCGCAGCGACACCCGCGATCGCTGCCAGCCTGAGTGCCCGCCTCATGCGTGCCTCACGTGTACATCGGCCGCTGGTCCCGCAGCGCGAGCCAGCCGCGGATCACGCGATAGGCGATCCACAGTCCGAGCGCCCACAGGCCGGCAATGGCGAACCCAAAGCCGATGACGATGATCATGAACGGCGCCGACACCAGCACGATCACGACCGCCCACAGCAGCGCGTACCAGAAGGTGCGGATCTGCCAGCGGAAGTGCGACTCGAGGTAGGTGCCGTGCGTCGCGCTGCGCCGTGCGTAGTTCATGATCACGGCGATGATCGAGGGCAGGCCGCCGACGAAGCTGCCGACGATGGTGTGCGCGGTGGTGATGCCGATGACCACGGCGAGCGCGTGCAGCGCGTAGATCACGTGGGTGTAGGTGACGAGCGATTCGTCCACTCGGGGCGCCTCGGCGCTGATCGGCGGATTGGGATCTGACATCACTGACCTCTTCGCGGGCGATCAGGTCTTCGGGCGGCGCTCGACCACTGCGATGGTGAGGCGCGAGACACACACCAGCCGCTCGCTCTCGTCGCGGATCTCGATGTGCCACACGTGACTGCTCCTGCCGATATGGAACGGGCGTACCGTGGCGGTGACGGTTCCGGAGGACATGCCGCGCAGGTGATTGGCGTTGATCTCCTGGCCGACGACCATGAACTGCTCGCCATCGACACACAGCGTCGAGGCGACGCTGCCGACCGTCTCGGCGAGGGCCACCGAGGCGCCGCCGTGCAGCAGGCCGAAGGGCTGCAGTGTGCGCTCGTTGACTGGCATGGTCGCGCGCAGGAAGTCCGGCCCTACCTCCGTGAAGCGCATGCCGAGGAATCCCGGCATGCTGCGGCTGCCGCGCTCGGTCAGCTGTGCGGGAGTCGCAGCCACGCGCCAGATACTCATCAAGGCTAGTCTAACGGTTTGCGCAGTGGCAATCTGCCTCCGACCTCTCGAGGAGCCCGCGATGACCGACTTCGTCTTCCCGCCGCCGGCGCATTCAAGCGTTGCCGTGGCGG
This sequence comes from Steroidobacteraceae bacterium, assembly GCA_036008385.1. Taxonomy (GTDB): domain Bacteria; phylum Pseudomonadota; class Gammaproteobacteria; order Steroidobacterales; family Steroidobacteraceae; genus 13-2-20CM-66-19. The sequence continues at coordinate 3,800 of DASYNX010000050.1, read as the reverse complement.
GTACCGACCAGCGCTTTCCCGTGCACCGGATCTATTGCATCGGGCTGAACTACGCCGACCACATCCGCGAGTTCGGCCGCGACCCGCAGGCCTCGCCGCCGGTTTTCTTCATGAAGCCCGCCGACGCCGTGGTGGAGAACGGCGCGGCGATTCCCTATCCACCTCGCACCGAGAACTTCCACTACGAGATCGAACTGGTCGTTGCGATCGGCCGCGGCGGGCGTGACATCGGCGCCGCCCAGGCGCTCGGGCACGTGTTCGGCTATGCCGCCGGCAACGATCTCACGCGTCGCGACCTGCAGAAGGCCGCCAAGGACCGGGGCGAGCCGTGGGACACGGCCAAGGGCTTCGACCACTCCGCGCCGGTCGGCGCGATCCGCCCCGCGGCGCTCGGTCACCTCAAGCGCGGGCGCATCTGGCTCACCGTCAATGACGAGAAGCGCCAGGAGTCGGACGTGAGTCACATGATCTGGGACGTGCCGCACATCATCGCGGCGCTCTCGCAGCTCTACGAGCTCGAGGCGGGCGATCTCATCTTCACCGGCACGCCCTCCGGCGTCGGACCGCTCAGGCCCGGTGACCGGCTCGAAGGGGGCATCGAGGGACTCGAGGTGCTGCGCAACACCATTGCCGCGCCGGCGCGGTCCTGAGGCCATGAAGCTCTACGGTTACTTCCGCAGCTCCGCCACCTACCGCACGCGCATCGCGCTCAACCTCAAGGGCCTGCCCTGGGAGCCGGTGCTGGTCGATCTGCGCGCGCCCACCAACGCGCAGCACAACCCGGAGTTTCGCGCCCTCAATCCGCAGGGACTGATCCCGGTGCTCACCAACGGCCCCTATACCCTGACGCAGTCGCTCGCCATCATCGAGTACCTGGAGGAAACACATCCCGAGCCGCCGCTGCTGCCGCGTCCGGCGGCCGAGCGTGCACAGGTGCGGGCGCTGGCGCTCTCGATCGCCTGCGACATCCATCCGCTCAACAACCTGCGGGTGCTCAACTATCTGCGTGCGCCGCTGGGTCTCGACGCCGCCGCGGTCGACGCCTGGTACGCGCACTGGATCGCGGAAGGGTTCAGCGCACTGGAGCTGGAGGCCAAGCGCGTCAGCGGCGATGGTCGGCACCTGTACGGCACGTCGGTGACACTGGCCGACGTGTGCCTCGTGCCGCAGATGTACAACGCGCACCGCTTCAACTGCGACCTGGAGCCCTATCCGACACTGGGCGCGATCTGCGCGCACCTCGAGACGCTGCCGGCGTTCGCACGCGCCGCGCCGCAGGCGCAGCCGGACGCGCAGTAGCCGCCTGCTTCCGCCCTAACCCGCCGGCCGCGTGATGAAGCCGACGTAGCCGGCGAGAAAAGCTTTGAGCTGTTCCTCGACCCCCGGATCCTTGAGCGCGCCCGATTCATCGAACACGTTGGCGGCGCGCGACAGGGCGATTCGGCCGCCGAACCAGGCGAGCGTGCCGAGCGTGCGCAACACCGGCAGCCAGGCGGCCTGGCTGAGGACGGTGCCGAAAGGACCAGGCGAGGCACCGATGATGGCGAACGGCCGGCCGCCGAATACCCGCTTGATGTCCGAGGCGGGGCGCGACAGCCAGTCGAGGGTGTTCTTGAGCACGCCGGGAATGCTGTTGTTGTGTTCGGGAGTGACCAGCAGCACCCCGTCGGCGGCGACGATCGCCTCCTTCAGCTGCGCCACGGAGGCGGGGATGCCCTGGGCCTCGACGTCGCCGTCGTAGAGCGGGATGCCGCGGATGCTGGCCACCTCCAGCGTCGCCTGCGGTGGCATGAGGCGCGTGGCGGCGCGTAGCAGCGCCGTGTTGTACGAGCCGCGCCGCAGGCTGCCCGAGATTCCCAGCACTTTCGTCATGTCGCCTCCCTCGCCCCGCCCCGGGAGCCTGACGCGCGTGCCGCCGGTTGGCAACTCGTGGCGGCGCGGCGCGCCGCAGCCGCTCAGGTGTCGTCGGTTTTCCTGAGCTGCGCGGCCACCCGCTGGTACGCCTCGCGAAACGGGATCCCCTCGGCGAGCACCAGACGGTTGGCTTGCTCGGCGGCGTGGATTGCCGGATCGAGCTCGATCGCCTCGCGGTGGAACTCGAGCGCGGCGAGCGCCGGCGGCGCGATGGCGAGCGTGGCCTGCGCCAGATCGATGCCGCGGAACAGCGGGAACTTGAGCAGCTGCAGGTCGCGCTGGTAGCCCGAAGGCAGCTTGGCACATACGCCGAGCGCCTCCGCGAGGCACGCCTGTGCGGTCGCCGAGCGGCCGCGGATCAGCTCGAACACGTCCGGGTTGCGCTTCTGCGGCATGATCGAGGAACCGGTGGTGAAGGCCTCGCCGAGCGTCACGAAGCCGAACTCGCGCGTGGAAAACAGCAGCACGTCGGCTGCGAGGCGCCCGAGGTCCTGCAGCAGCAGGCAGATCTCGAACAGCAGCTGCGCTTCGGCCTTGCCGCGCGAGAGCTGTACCGCGGTCACCGGTTGCTGCACGGCGGCGAAGCCGAGCTGGGCGGCCGTGGCGCTGCGGTCGACCGGCAGCCCCGGCGTGCCGTAGCCGGCGGCCGACCCGAGCGGACTCTTGTCGATGCGGCGCAGGACCGCGCGCAGGCCGTCGGCGTCGTCGCGGATCTCGGCAGCGAACCCTTCCGCCCACAGCGACACCGAGCTCGGCATGGCCTGCTGCATGTGGGTGTAGCCCGGCAGCAGCGTGTGCGGCTCGCGCGCGGCGAGCTGGCCGAGTGCGTCGGCCACCGCGTGTGCGCCGCTGCCGAGCGCTTCCACGGTGTCGCGCAGGTACAGGCGGATGGCGGCGAGCACCTGATCGTTGCGCGAGCGCCCGAGATGCAGGCGCGCCCCGGCCGCGCCAATGCGTGCGGTGAGGCGCCGCTCGAGCGCCGTCTGCCCGTCCTCGTCGGCGAGCTCGATGCGCCAGGCGCTGCGCGCATGTTCGGCGGCCAGCGCGCCGAGCCCCGCGCGGATCGCCGCGAGATCGGCGGCGCTCAGCAGCTGCTGCGCGTGGAGCATGTCGGCGTGCGCGATGGAGGCGCGCACGTCGTACGCCACCAGCCGCTCATCGAGCGCGTGATCCTCGCCGGCTGTGTAGCGCAGCACGCGCTCATCGAGCGGCGCACCCTGATCCCACAGCCGCCTCATGTGGTGCTCTGCTCGGCGGGAGACAGGGCGTTTACGTCGGCCACGATCAGGGTGCCGGTGCCTTCGTTGGTGAACACCTCGCTGAGGATGCCCTCCGGGGAGTGGTAGGACACCACGTGCACCCGGCGCACGCCGCCGCGCAGCGCGTCCCCGATGGCCCGCGCCTTGGGCAGCATGCCGTCGGCGATGCGTCCCTCCGCGCGCAGCCGCTCGAGTCCCTTGAGGTCGGTGTAGGAGATGAGCGAGCCCGGATCGTCGATGCTGCCGAGGATCCCGGCCGCGCCGGTGCACAGGATCAGCTTCTCGGCGCCGAGGGCGGCGCCGATGGCCGCCGCGACGGTGTCGGCGTTGATGTTGAGGAGTGTGCCCGACTCGTCCGCCGACAGCGGGCTCACCACCGGCATGAGGCCGTTGTCGAGCAGCTTGTTCAGCACCTTGGTGTCGACCGTGTCGATGTCGCCGACCAGGCCGAAGTCGACCAGCTCGCCGTCGCCGTCGCCGTCGAGGGCGACCGGCGGGCGGCGGTGCGCGCGCACCAGGCCCGCGTCCACCCCGCTGATGCCGACCGCGTCGATGTCCAGGTCGCGGCAGATGCCGAGCACGCGCGTGTTGATCAGGCCGTTGAGCACCATCGTGGTCACGTCGAGC
>DASYNX010000049.1:0-3775 GCA_036008385.1 Steroidobacteraceae bacterium | reverse complement strand
CGAGAATGCCGAGGCATCGATCGACTGCCACAGCGTGCGGCCGAAGCGCGTCTCACCGCCCTCCCACACCGCGCCGATGACTTCGCCGCCGAGCAGACCGTACTCGAGCGCCTCCTGGTAACTGCGTTTCCAGATGCCGCTGTCGTCGTAGTTCCACTCGTGATCGATGCCGAAGGGACCGCCGCCCGCCAGGCAGGCCGGCGCGCCTGCAAGCAGCAGCACGATACCTGCGGTCAGGGTGGCCAGGCTCTTGCGGCGAGAGTGGCAGGCTGCGCCTGTGTAGACTCTCATGACCGGTCAGGATAGAAGGCTCACGCTTAAGGATGACTTAAGCGCCAACGTGCTGAAATCGATCACGCAACGAGGGATAGCAACGGTGCGGATCCTGTTGGTCGAAGACGACGATCTGCTCGGTGAGGCCGTTCGTGACGGCCTGCGCCAGGAGAGCTATGTCGTCGATTGGGTACAGGACGGCGGGGCGGCGCTCGCGGCTTTGTCGACTGTCACCTTCAGTGCCCTGGTGCTCGATCTGGGTTTGCCGAGAAGCGACGGGCTTAGTGTGCTGCGCTGGCTGCGGCAGAACGGACAAACCACACCGGTCGTTATCGTGACGGCACGCGATCGCGTCTCCGATCGCATCACAGGCCTTGATGCCGGCGCAGACGACTACCTGATCAAGCCCTTCGACATCGATGAGCTCACGGCGCGGCTACGCGCGATAACCCGCCGGGTGGTGGGGTGCGCCGAGTCCACGCTCACCGTGGCTGACGTGGTACTCGACCTTCGCCATCGAATCGTCACTTACCGGGGCGAGCCGGCGGGATTGACCGCCCGGGAGTACGCGGTGCTCGAGCTGCTGATGCGCAAGGCGGGCTGTCTCGTAACGCGCACCGAGATCGAGGAGGAGTTGTATGGATTCGAGGACGACATCCTCAGCAACGCGATCGAGGTCCACATCCACAACCTGCGGCGCAAGCTCGGTGCACAGTTCATCACCAACGTCAAAGGACGCGGTTATCGCGTCGACAGTGTCCGCTAGAGCCGGCGAGCGCCCGTGGTCGCTGCGCCGGCGCATGGCGATCGCCGTGGCGGGCGCCGCCTGCATGGTGTTCCTGATCCTGGGACTCCTCGTTTACCGTGCCGTGGCCAGTAGCACCGCTGCGCAGTTTGACGAGATGCTACAGCAGCAGGCGGTGCTCGCCCTGCGCTACGCGGATCACGAATACGAGGAGGGCGAGAGCGTGGTGCCACGCTCACTCGCCGCGACCACCGAGGCGATGCCGTTCGACGTCGTATACCAGATCAGCACGCGCGCAAATCAACTGCTCTACCGCTCGCCAGGCTCACCGCAGGCGCCGCTCACCACCGGTTACGGGCCCGGCTACTCCAACGTCGTGCTCGACGAGCGCTCATGGCGCGTGTACTCGCTGAGCTCGGGCGCCACCCCGCTAGTCATCCACATCGCCGAGCCTCTCGAGTACCGCGATGCGGCGCTGTCGCGCACGCTGCGCGCGGTAGCCCTGCCGCTGCTCTTTGCGCTGGTGCTCCTGACCGCGCTGATTGGAGTGGTGACGGAGCGCGCCTTTCGGCCGGTGCGCCGCATCGCAGCGGACTTGGCCGGGCGCGGCGCCGACGATCTCTCCGCGGTGAACACCGCCGAGATGCCTGTCGAGACGCATGCGCTCGGCGTTGCACTCAACGGCTTGCTGGCCCGGCACGCGGACGTCCTGGCACGCGAGCGCCGCTTCACCGCCGATGCTGCGCATGAGCTGCGCACCCCGCTCGCCGCACTGCGCGCGCAGGCGCAGGTCGCCGCGCGCGCCAAGACGCCTTCCGAGACGCGGCGCGCGCTCGACAAGCTGCAGGCCAACATCGACCGCACCACACACCTGATGAGCCAGCTGTTGTCCCTGGCCCGCCTGGAGCCCGGATCCTCCTTCTGCGCCGGCCAAACCACGCAGGCGAACGTCGTGGTCGATCTGGTCCTGGAGGACCTGGCACTTGCCGCGCACGACAAGCAGGTCGAGATCACGCTCGAAGGCTGCCTGCAACAGCTGCCAGGCTCTCCCGAGGCCCTCTACCTGCTCATCCGCAATCTGCTGGAGAACTCCATCCGTCATGTGAGTGAACGGGGCCGAGTCGGCCTCGAGGTGATCGAGCACGAGCGATACGCTGTGCTCTCGATCACTGACAACGGCCCGGGGATCCCGAGCGCCGAGCGTTCGCGCGCATTGGAGCGTTTCTACCGCATACCCGGAAGCGCCTCGTCCGGTAGCGGTCTCGGGCTCTCGATCGTCGGACGGGTCGTCGAGCTGCTGGCCGGCGAGATCGAGCTGTCTGCCCCAACGGCCGGAACGGGGCTTGTGGTCACGGTCCGCCTACCGTTCCCGGTCGTGCAAACCCAGGGACAGACAGCCGCGTAGATTGCTCGGCGCGAGCGCCCTTGGGCTCCCGGCTGCAATCCCTTATCCATTGCGTTCCGCACCGGGCTCATGTCGCTCGCTTGCTTCTGGCCGCGGTTCGCGGTGTTGGCTCACGGCGCTGCCGTCGGTGCTCCTCAGGCCGCGAAATACCGCGCTCGAGACGATGGTTGCCGCTCCGAGCGCTACCAGCGCCTGGTGAATGCCGTGAATCATCTGCGGCGCATCGGTGTGAAAGCGATCGGGGACGAACAGCGCCGCGACCAGCGAAGCTACCGCGACGCCAAAGCTCATGGATAGCTGCTGTGCGGTGCTCGCAATGGTACTGGCGCTGCCGGCCGCCTCGGCGCTGACATCGGCGTAGACCAGTGTATTCATGCTGGTGAATTGCAACGACTGGAAGAAGCCATAGACGAACGACTGCACGACAATGACCCACACCGGCGTGGCGATCCCGATCGTGGCGAACGACATGATGAGCAACCCCAACATCACCGTGTTGGAGACCAACACGGTGCGATAGCCAAGGCGGGCGAGGATCCCCGGCACCGCCATCTTCAGGCTCATGGCGGCGAATGCCTGCGGCATCATCAGCAGGCCAGACTGGACGGGCGTGTAGCCGAGCCCGACCTGGTAGAGCAGCGGAAACAGAAACGGGATGCCGCCAATGCCGATGCGGGTGAAGAAACTTCCCGAGACCGCCGCGCGGAAGGTGCGGATGCGGAACAGGGTCAGCCGCAGCAGCGGATGCAACGCCCGCGCGGCATGCAGACCGTAGCCGGCGAGCAGCAGCGCCGCGAGCAACAGCAGCGCGAGGACCGCCGCGGCGCCCAGGCGATGCTCACCAAACACCTCGAGCACGTAGGACAGGAGTGCGATGCCGGAGCTGAACAGCATCAGCCCCAGCAAATCCAGCGCCGGGGTGTGCGGCTCGCGGAAGTCGGGCAGACGCCGGTATACCAGGTACAGCCCGGCGAGGCCGATCGGTACGTTGAGGAAGAAGATCACGCTCCAGTGAAAGTAGTCGACGATCACTCCGCCTGCGATCGGTCCGAGCATCGGACCGATCAGAGCGGGCACCGCGACGAAGCTCATCGCGCGTATGAGCTCCGACTTCGGGAAGGCGCGCACCAGGGTTAGCCGCCCGACCGGCACCAGCATGGCGCCCCCGCAGCCTTGCAGGATGCGGAACGCCACCAGCAGATGGATGTTGCGGGCCAGCCCGCACAACAACGAGCCCAGGGCGAACAGGCCGATGGCGCCGGCGAATACGCGTCGCGTACCGAAGCGGTTGGCCATCCAACCGCTGATCGGAATGAAGACGGCCAGGCTCAGCGTGTAGCTCGAAAGCACGG
>DASYNX010000048.1:0-25615 GCA_036008385.1 Steroidobacteraceae bacterium | reverse complement strand
TCATGGCGGCCGCGTCGTAGCCGTCGACGAAGCGATGATCGAAGGAGGAGGACAGGTTCATGGTGCGGCGGATGGCGATCGCACCCTCGAACACCACCGGGCGCTCGACGGCGCGGTTGACGCCGATGATCGCGACCTCGGGGGCGTTGATGATCGGGGTGCTGGCAATGCCGCCGAGCTTGCCGAGGCTGGTGATGGTGATGGTCGAGCCGGTGAGCTCCTCGCGCTTCGCCTTGTTGGTGCGCGCGGCCTCGCTCACGCGTCGCATCTCGGCCGCCAGCTCCCAGAGACTGCGCGCCTGGGCATCGTGCACCACCGGAACCTTGAGTCCGTCCGGGGTCTGCGTGGCGACACCGAGGTGCACCGCCGCGTACCGCACGATCACGCCGCGCTCGGCGTCGTAGTGGGCGTTGCACTGCGGGAAGTCGCGCAGCACGCGCACCAGCGCCAGGGCCAGGAACGGCAGATAGGTCAGCGCCGGCGCGCCCGCGGGCAGCTTGCCGTTCAGATGCCGCCGCAGCGACTCGAGCTCGGTGATATCGAGCTCCTCGACGTAGGCGAAGTGCGGAATGTTGCGCTTGGCCTCGCTCATGCGCTGCGCGATCAGGCGGCGGACGCCGATCACCTTGATCTCTTCGGTCGCGGCGCCGGGCGCAGGGCGCGCGGCGGCGGGGCGCGCAGCCGGCACGGCGCGCGGCGCCGCCGGGAGCGGCGTCGGCTGAGCGCGCCGCGCCACGTAGGCTTCGAGATCCTTCGGCACGATGCGCCCCTTGGGCCCGGACCCGGGAATCTGCCGCAGATCGATGCCGGCCTCGTGCGCGCGGCGTCGTACCGCGGGCGAGGTGGCCACGCGCGCGCTGCGCGCGACGGCCTGCAGCGCCGCGGAAGCCGGCGCCACGGCAGCACCGTTGCCGCCGGGACGGGCCATTACCGCCGCCACGGCGCTCGCGGTCGGCGCCTCAGCCGCAGCAGCGGCCGGCCGGGCGGCTGCGACCGCGGGCGCGGCCGCTTCGGTCTCGAGCACGATCAGCTCCGCGCCCACCGCTACGGTGTCTCCGGGCGCGCCGGTCGTCGATATCACGCGGCCGCTCACCGGGGCGGGCACTTCGACGGCCGCCTTCTCGGTCATCACTTCGACGACCACTTCGTCCTCGGCGACCAGGTCACCGGGCTTGACGTGCCAGTTGACGATCTCCGCCGCGACCGTGCCCTCGCCCAGATCGGGAAGCTTGAAGACGTATCTGCTCACGCAGCCTCCAGCACTTCTTTGAGAGCCGCCGCCACGCGTGCCGGTCCCGGGAAATAGTCCCACTCGAACGCGTGCGGATAGGGAGTGTCCCAGCCGGTCACGCGCTGCACCGGGGCCTCGAGGTTCCAGAAGCAGTGCTCCTGTACCGTCGCCACCAGCTCCGCGCCGTAGCCGGCGAAGCGCGTAGCCTCGTGCACCACGACGCACCGGCCGGTCTTGCACACCGACGTGCACACGGTGTCGACGTCGAGCGGCGCCATGGTACGCACATCCACGATTTCCGCGTCGACCCCGAGCTGACGCACCGCCGCCTCGGCGACGTGCACCATCGTGCCGTAAGCGAGCACCGTCACGTCCTCGCCCGCGCGCACCACTTCGGCGCGCCCGATCGGCACGTGGTAATGACCGTCGGGAACCTCGCCGCGCGGATGCGCGCTCCACGGCACGGCGGGCTTGTGCGGGTCGCCGTCGAAGGGACCGTTGTAAATGCGCTTCGGCTCGAAGAAGACGACCGGATCGTCGTCCTCGATCGAGCTGATCAGCAGCCCCTTGGCGTCGTAGGGGTTGGACGGCATGACCACCTTGATGCCGCAAACGTGGGTGAAAATGGCCTCCGGGCTCTGTGAATGGGTCTGGCCGCCGCGGATGCCGCCGCCGCAGGGCGTGCGGATGGTGACCGGCGCGTGGAATTCGCCGGCCGTGCGGTAGCGCAGCCGCGCGAGCTCGCTCACCACCTGGTCGAAGCCCGGGTAGATGTAGTCGGCAAATTGAATCTCCGCCACCGGCTTGAGGCCGTTGACACCGAGGCCAATGGCGGCGGCGATGATGCCGCCTTCGGCGATTGGAGTGTCGAGCACGCGGTGCTCGCCGTACTTCCTTTGCAGCCCGTCGGTCACCCGAAACACCCCGCCGAAGTAGCCGACGTCCTCCCCCAGGATCACGACGCGCGGGTCGCGCCCGAGCATCACGTCCATCGCCGAATTCAGCGCCTGCACCATGTTCATGCGCGCCATGGCCTCAGCCCTCCTGGGCCATCGAGGCGGGCGCCGCCGGTCCGGCGTCAGCCTGCGCGTTGCGCAGCGCGCGCAGCTCCTCCCGCTGGCGCACGAGGTTCGGCGGCATCTCCTTGAAAACGTCCTCGAACATAGTGAGCGGGTCGAGCGCGGGGCCACCGGTGAGCGTGCCGTAGGACTCCGCCTCCTTCCAGCACGCCGTCACGTGCGCCTCGAGCTCGCGATGCAGCTGCGCGTGGCGCTCCTCCGACCATTCTCCGAGCGCGATCAGGTGCGACTTGAGCCGCATGATCGGATCTCCGAGCGGCCAGGCACGCCACTCTTCCTTGGGACGGTAGCGCGAGGGATCGTCGCTGGTGGAATGGGCCCCGGCGCGGTAGGTGACGTGCTCGATCAGCGTAGGGCCGGCGCTCTGGCGCGCGCGCTGTGCCGCCCATTGCGTAACCGCATACACCGCGAGGAAGTCGTTGCCGTCGACCCGGATCCCCGGGATGCCGTATCCCGGGCCGCGCTGCGCGAAGGTCTGGTGCTCGCCGCCGGCGAATCCCTGGAAGGTGGAGATCGCCCACTGGTTGTTGACCAGGTTGAGGATCACGGGGGCCTGGTAGACCGCGGCAAAGGTCATCGCGTAGTGAAAGTCGGCTTCGGCGCTCGAGCCCTCGCCGATCCAGCTCGCCGCGATCCGGTCCTCGCCCTTGATCGCGGCCGCCATCGCCCAGCCGACCGCCTGCGGAAACTGCGTCGCGAGATTGCCCGAGATGGAGAAAATGTTGCCCTTGCCCCAGTGATACATGATCGGCATCTGCCGTCCCTTGCACATGTCGTGCGTATTCGACAGGCACTGGCACATGAGATCGACCAGGTTACGGCCGCGCACCACGTGCAGGCCCTGCTGGCGGTAGGACGGAAACAACATGTCGCCCGGCTCAAGCGCCATGCCCTGCGCGACCGCCACTGCCTCCTCGCCGGTCGACTTGATGTAGAAGGAGATGCGGCCCTGGCGCTGGATCTTCTGCATGCGATCGTCGAACAGACGCGTGAGCAACATGTGGCGCAGCGCCACCTGCAGCTCCGGCGCCTCGAGGTGCGGGTCCCACGCACCGACGGCGCGGTGCTCGTCGTCGAGCACGCGCACCAGCTCGACCGAGAGGTTCTCGATGTCGCGCGCCGCTGCCGTCACGTCGGGTCGCGGCACCGCACCCGGCGCGGAGATCTGCACGTAGCTGAAGTCCGGTTCCTGCCCCGGCCGTGCGGGCGGCGAAGGAACGTGTAAGCGCGAGCGTGGGCTCATAGGGAACGTCTCTTGGGGCTCGTCTGCAGCAGTTGCAGGGCCGGGCATTGGTTCGGCAGGATTGTAGTCGCCTCACACGGGTAACACTACGACGAAGCCGAAGCACACATTCCGCGGCGTGGTGCTGCCGCAGGCGCAGCGCCCCGGGGCGCTGCGCCCACGCGCAGCCGCTGCGGCCGCAGCGACCGGCCCGCCGCGCGTGCGCGTCGGACGAGAGGTTGCCGGCCGCAGCGGCAAGGGTGTGACGGTCATCACCGGGCTGCCCGGCGATGCGGCGCAGCTCGCGGAGCTGGCGGCAAGACTGAAGAAGTTGTGCGGCGCCGGCGGCGCGGTGAAGAACGGCGTCATCGAGATCCAGGGCGATCACCGCGACCGCTTGGTGGCCGAGCTGCGCGGGCTCGGCTTTGCGGCCAAGCGCTCTGGCGGCTGAGCCGCGCGGCGTTTGCGCTGCGGCACGCGCGGACTGCGGCCGGTTGCAGTTCGTAAAGTGGTATCCGCCGCCGTTTATTGCTATAGAGAGACCGTGACAGTCATGCGCGCGGGGAAGAAAGTGCATAACGACGCTGGCGAGGCGTCCCGGCCGCCGCACGGCAAGGCGTTGCTGTTCGCCCGCAATTTCTTCCGCCATCCGCGCATGCTCGGCTCGATCGTGCCGAGCTCGCGTTTCCTCATCAAACAGCTGTTGGAACCGATCAACTGGGCACGGGCCCGCGTCATCGTCGAGTACGGTCCCGGCGTCGGCGGCATCACCGCGGAGGCGCTGCGACGCATGCGGGCCGACGCGGTGCTGATCGCCATCGAGACGAACCCGGACTTCGTGCGCTACCTGCGCAGCTCCATCAGCGACTCGCGCCTCAAGGTGGTCGAGGCGTCCGCCGTCTCGGTGGACGAGATCCTGCGCCGCTTCGGCCACCTGCGGGCCGACTACATCATCTCCGGCATCCCCTTCAGCAACATTCCGGCGCCACTGCGCGAGCGCATCCTGCGCCGTACCCACGATGTGCTCGAACCGGGGGGGGCATTTCTCGTGTATCAGTTCTCGACGCGGGTGCTGCAGGACCTGAAGCGGATATTCGGCTATGTCAGCCGCAGGTTCGAGCCGCTCAATGTGCTGCCGGCGCACCTGTTCATCTGTCAGCCGGTGGAGGCCTGAGGGCGCGCGCGTGCGGTGCGCGCGCAGTGAGCGCGGCGCTTACGGCGGTGCAGTGCGCAGCGACCGCAGCAGCTCGTCGCTGAAGTAGCCCGCCGGGATCGTTCCCTGCTTCATGAATTCGAGGTGGAAGCGCTGCGCGGAGTATCGCGTGCCGAGGAGAAGCTGGACGCGCTTGCGCAGGGCGAGGATCTGCTCCTTGCCGAGCCGGTAGGTGATCGCCTGGGTCGGCCAGCGTGCGTAACGAGTGACCGCCCCGCGCGCGGTCTTGCAGCTTGCCTGCTTGGCATCGAGCTTGAGAGCCTCCGGATCGCGGCAGGACCCGGGCAGGAAGTCGACCACCTCGGAGAACAACGTGACCGCGTCCTCGAATGGCAGGCGGCCGGTGTGGATGCCGGTATCGATGCGCACCCGCAGATCCCGCAACAGCGCGCCGCGCAGCTGATACAGGTGCTCCTCGGGCGTGTAGAAGCCCTGCGGCGCACTCGGCTGCGGCTCCCCGGGCAGTGCTTCGGCGTACAGCGCCCAGCCCTCCGCCGCCATCGAGTCCTGCCACATGGAGGAGGAGTCCTCCACCGCACCGGGAGTGAGCCAGCGCACCGGTGAGATCTGGTCGCGGTATTGCGTCATCACCTTGTAGTGCCAGTCGTGGCCCGGAAAGCCCTCGTGTGCTGCGAGGTCGGGCATGGCCGAGTAGTTGTGTTCCTGGCGCAGCTGCGCCACGTCGTCTCCGGTGGGCGTCACGTAGAAGCGGCCGACCCCGGTGTGTTTGAACGGCGGCGCCGGGTAGTAGGCCGCGCCCTCGATCGAGGCGCGCAGCGGCGGGGGCGTCACGGTAACTTCGAGCCGATAGTCGGCGGGCACATCGAACAGTCCCGTCTGACGGGCATAAGCCACCAGGCGCTGTCCGGTCGTACGGTAGCCTTCCACCATGTCCGCATCGGTGCGGGGCGCGTTCTGGCTGAGCTGCTCGAACACCTGGCGCACGGTCTCGGCGCCGTCGTTACCGGCGGGCCATTTGTGGCTGGCGGCGATCTCGCGCGCGAGCGTCACCATCTGCGCACGCCTGCCCTGCACGACCGCCCAGGAGGTCGTGAACAATTCGGCGGCGGTCTCCGGCAGGCGCAGATTGTGGTGCAGCGCCCAGTCGTATTCCGCCTCGCCCAGGGCGAAATGATCGGCGCGGTAGGCACTGCGGGGCACGGGCGCCGCCTGGTCCGCAGCGGCGGCCTCACTCTCGAAGAAGGAGCGCGCGACGAAATCGCGCAGGTGCCGGTAGGCGGCAGCGGCCTCGTTGCCCACGCTCTGCAACTCGCGCAGCAGCGCGTCGCGGTTCGGGGAATTGAGGTCGGTCGCGGCAATCTGCGGCAGCGTGCGGCTGAAGTAGTCGGCATCGGCTGCGCAGCCCTCGAGGCCGAATTGGCTGAGCACGCGCCAGTCGGGCGCACTGTGCGCGCCAATGCCGGCGGTGAGCTGGCGCTCGGCGATTCCGAGGTAGTCGGGCACTGCACGGAGACGCGCGATGACCGCCTGCCATTCGGCCTCGGTGCCGTAGGTAGCCGCGCCGGTCGCGGTCATACCCTGGATCTGCCAGTCGACCCCGCGGAACGGCTCATCGACGTAGGAGTCGAGTGAGCGCTGCTGATGTCGGCGCACCTGATGCAGGTGCAGCAGGAACGTGATCTCGGCGAGGGCGACGGAACGATCGATGCGCCGCTGCGCCGAGAGCCGCGCGGGAGGGAGCGCGGCGAAGCGTGCGCGGAACTCCGCCAGCCGCGCGTCCTCCTTCTCCAGCGCCTCGGGCGAGTAGTCACGCAGCCGCTCATCGACGTGCGCAAGCTGCGGATCGAACGCCGCACCGCCCAGGTAAGTGGCGACCACCGGGAACTGACCGAGGATGTAAGTGACGTACTCGTGCTCGACGAGCGGGAAGCGGGCATCGGCCACGTGCCGCACCGGCACGGGCTGCGCCGTAGGCGGGTGCGCCGCGGCGCTCACGGCGGCGAGAGTGGCGCTGAGCAGCAGCGCGACGTGCGTGACAGGCCGGATTCGAGCCACGATAAGTCCTTCTGCAGGCGGACCGTGCCGGCCCGGCGGCGAAGCATACGCTGCGCGGCCCGCGGGGGCGAAGCCGTCAGGACGCCGTTGACAGTGCCGCCGGCGCACGCGGATGCTCCTTCTCCATGGCCGGCACTTTGTGGATCGGGACACGCAAGGGACTGTTCGCGCTGCGTCGGCGCGGCGCGCGCGGCGCGTGGCAGCTCGCCGGTCCGCAGTTCCTCGGACACATCATCCATCACGTGGTGCAGGATCCGCGCGATCCGCGCCTGCTGCTGATGGCCGCCAAGACCGGGCACCTCGGGCCGACCGTGTTCCGCTCGAGCGATCGCGGCCGCAGCTGGCGCGAAGCGCGCGAACCGCCCGCCTTCCGCAAGGCCGCCGACGGGGAGGACGCGCGCGCCGTGCAGCGCGTGTTCTGGCTGACCCCGGGACATCGCTCCGAGAGCGGCACCTGGTACGCGGGCAGCTCGCCCGCGGGCCTGTTTCACTCCGCCGACGAAGGCGAGACCTGGCAGCCGGTGGCGGGGTTCAACGACCACCCCATGCGCCCCAGGTGGGCGGCGCTCGGCACCCCGGACGGGGAGTTCCTGCACTCGATTCTGGTCGACCCGCGCGATGCGGCGCATCTGTACTTCGCGATCTCGATCGGCGGGGTGTTTGAATCGAGCGACGCCGGCAGGAGCTGGGCACCGCTCAACGAGGGTTGCGAGGCGGACTTCCTGCCCGACCCCAACGTGCCGTTCGGCCACGACCCGCACTGCGTGGTGCAGCACCCGCTGCTGCCCGACCGCCTCTATCAGCAGAATCACTGCGGCATCTACCGGATGGATCGCCCGGCACGGCGCTGGCAGCGCATCGGCACGACCATGCCGAAGAAGATCGGCGACATCGGCTTTCCGATCGTGCTGCATCCCGCCGATCCGGAGACCGCATGGGTGGTGCCGATGGACGGGCAGAGCGTGTGGCCGCGCACCTCCATCGGTGGCAAGCCCGCGGTCTACATGACCCGCGACGGCGGCGCCTCGTGGCGGCGTATGGATCGCGGACTGCCGCGCTCGCAGGCCTGGTTCACCGTGCTGCGCCAGGCCATGTGCACCGACTCACGCGTGCGTCCCGGCGTGTATTTCGGCACCACCGGCGGGGAAGTGTGGGCGGGCAGCAGTGCCGGCGAGCGCTGGCGCTGTATTGCGCGCCATCTGCCGGAGATCTACTCGGTGAGCCACGCGACGTAATTCATGAGCTGCCAGGTGCGCATCGCGAGCCCGCTGCGGTCCTACACCGCCGGCGCTGCTACACTGCCGGCGCGCGGGCACACGCTGGCGGCGGTGCTGGCGCATCTCGAGCAGCGCTGTCCCGGCATCCGCTTCCGTGTGATCGACGAGCAGGACCGGATCCGCCCGCACATGCGCCTGTTCGTGAACGCCAGCGAAGCGCGCGAGCTCACCGTACCGGTGTGCGAGGGCGACACGGTGCACATCATCTGCGCGCTCTCCGGAGGTTGAACGGGATGAGCTTGTCGAGCAGCGAACGCGAGCGCTACCAGCGCCACCTGGCGCTCGCCGAGATCGGCGTCGAAGGTCAGGAGAAGCTCAAAGCGGCGCGTGTGCTGGTAGTGGGCGCCGGGGGTCTCGGCTCACCCGCGGCGCTGTACCTGGCGGCCGCGGGCTGCGGCACACTGGGGCTGCTCGACTGCGATCGCGTCGAGCTCTCGAACCTGCAGCGGCAGGTGTTGTTCGACACCAGCTCCGTGGCGCGTCCGAAAGCCGAGGCCGGCCGGGCGCGGCTCGCGAGCCTCAATGCCGAGATTCGCGTGGTCGCGCATGCGGTGGAGCTCACCGCGCTCAACGTGCGCGAGCTGTTCGCGCAGTACGACCTGGTGCTCGACGGCACCGACCGCCTCGCGACGCGCTATCTCATCAACGACGCCTGCGTCATCCTGCGTCGCCCGCTGGTGTCCGCCGCCATCCATCGGTTCGAGGGTCAGCTGCTGACCTACGTGCCCGGGCACGGGCCGTGCTATCGCTGCGTGTTCCCGCAAGGTGCGCAAGCCGTGGTCGCCAACTGTGCCGAAGCCGGTGTGCTCGGCGTGCTGCCCGGAGTCCTCGGCACGCTGCAGGCGACCGAGGCCATCAAGCTCATCACCGGCGCCGGTGCGCCGCTGACCGGGCGCCTCCTCACCTACGATGCGCTCGAGATGCGCTTCAGCGAGTTCAGCATCACGCGCCGGCGCGACTGCGCGGTGTGCGGCGATACGCCGAGCATCACCGAGCCGCACGATGCGGCGCCGCGGCCCGCTGTCGCCGCCGGCGTGCGGCGCCTCTCCGCCATGGCGCTGCGTGAGCTCATCGGTCAGGCCGAGGGTGCGCCGCTGCTGGTCGACGTGCGCGAGGTCGCCGAATTCGCCGCCGGCCACCTCGCCGGTTCGATCAACATCCCGCTCGGTGAGCTGCCGCAGCGCCTCGCCGAGATCGCGCCGCACCCGGCGCCGGTGTTCATCTGCCGCAGCGGCGGGCGCAGCCTTGCTGCCTGTCAGCTGGCGCTCGCCGCGCACATCGCTTCCCCCGCGAATCTCGAGGGGGGCCTGCGCGCCTGGTCGGCGCAGATCGATCCACAGCTGAACGTCATCTGAGCCGGGGCTCGCGCCGCGGCGTCCAGGCGCTGGCGCGGCCGCGCCTTCAGCCGAGTCGGGGCTTGACGTAGTACTCCATCACCGCCTTCTCGAGCAGCTCCGGCGGCAACAGGCCCTGCGCGATGATGAAATCGTGGTACGACTGTGGCTCGAACTTCTCCCCCAGGGCGAGCTGGGTCCGCGCCCGCAGTACTTCGAGCTTGCTGTACCCGAAGAAGTACGAGGTCGCCTGCCCGGGCGCGAGGAAGGTATAGCGATCGACCTCCTGCTTGGCCATGGGCTCGGATAGCCCGACATCCTCCATCAGCACCCGCTTGGCGTCGGCCGGCTTGAGAAGACCGAGGTTGAGCATCGGGTCGAGGAACGCGCGCGCGGCCCGCTGCAGCCGTGCCTGCAGCACGCCGAACTGTGCTTCGGGGCTGAAGTAGGGTTTCATGATGGCTTCCGCGTACAGCGCCCAACCCTCGACGTTGGCGCTGTTGAACGCGAACACCGCGCGTGCCGTCGACACGCCGTGCTCGATCATGGCCGCAAACTGCAGCTCGTGTCCGGGACGCGCCTCGTGCGCGGTGAGCGTCCAGGTGATGGCCGTGAAGCTGAAGTCATCGAGCTGCGCCTTGGAGGTGTCGTTGGGGTTGGAGGTATTGAGCACGAACTCGCCAAGCTCGCCGTCGTTGCCGAGCAGCCGCGGCGGATTGAAGTGCGGCGCCGGCACGGCCGCGGCCTCCGCCGGCGTCGCCAGGCGGATGGCGGCGGCGCGGTCCGGCAGCGTGATCAGGTGCTGTGCGCGCACGATCTGCTCGATGCTCGCGAGCCGTGCCTGGTACTCACTGAGCAGCTGCTCCTTGGGGATGTGTGCCTTCTTCAGCTCGCGCAACACATCACGGTAATCCGTGGACTTCCAGCCGTGCTGCTGCGCGATTCCCATGGCGAGCGACTGCATCTCGTCGCGTGTCTGCTGAAAAGCGAACAGCGCGCGCTCGATCAGCTCCTGCGGCGCCATCGTCACGCCGAACTGCTTGAGGTTGTCCGCGTAGATCTCCGGCGGCAGCAGATTGGTCGCACGCGCACGCGGCAGCACGGTCGCGCGCACCCACTTGCCATACGCCTCGACCTCGGAGTTGAGAGCGGCGAAGTCCTTCTCCCACCCCTTGAGTGCGCTCTTCTGGAACAGGTCGCGGATGCCGCTCAGGTACTGGTCCTGGTTCTTGAGTTCCTCTTCCACCTCCACCGACCAGGGGAAGGTGAGCTTGTCATCGCCGAGGCGCTCCTCGATGCGATCGCGCGCGAGGCGGGTGATCGGCTGATACCCCGGCGCGGTGCCGGCGTAGCGCTTGAGACGCACCAGCGCCGCCGGGTAGCGGGTCCTGGCGACGCGCGGGTCGAGCAGCTGACGGAACCCGGTGAACAGCGCCTGCGGCAGATCGAAGTACGGCAACAGCAGCCGGTCCTGGAGCTCCGTGGTGGTGCGCTGGTCGCGCGTCGCCTTGAGGAGAATCTCCAGGTCCTGCCGCACCAGCGGATCGCTCTCCACGGCGATCGCCTGCTCGTAGTACGCAGCAACGGTGTCGTAGTCGGCCTCCTGGCGTTGCGCCGTGCGCGGCTTGAGATCGAAGATGTCGGCGTCGTAACGCTCGACCCCGAGGACCGACACGCTCTCGGGCTGGTATTTCGCCTGCACGTCGAGCAGCTTCTCGGCCGCGCGATTGCTGGCGGCGACCCACGCCGGCGCTGCGGCCTGCACGACGCCCACGACACAGCAGCCGGCCAGCAGCACGGCGACGGATCTACGATTGAGCATCACGGTCTCCCAGGCCCGTTTTGGGACCGCGATTGTAGGCACGCGCTGTCGCCTGCCCGCGGCGGGGCTCGGTGAAGCGAGCGAATCGCGAGGCAAGCAGTGCCCTCAGGGACGCGTCCGGCACCGCGAGTGCGCGAACGACATCCCGGACTCGGTCGGCGCGGGCAGCTGGATGCGGCGCTTGAGCAGCTCGAACGCTGCCCGCGGCTCATCCACGTACTCGAACAGCTGCAGATCCGCAGCCGCGATCATGCCGTGGCGGACGAGGGCATCAAAGTTGACGATTTCCTGCCAGTAGGCGCGGCCGTAAAGAAAGACCGGGACGGAGCGGTCGAACTTTCGGGTCTGCGCGAGCGTGAGGATCTCGAACAGCTCGTCGAGCGTGCCGAAGCCGCCGGGGAAGGCGATCAGCGCGTGTGCCAGGTGCGCGAACCAGAGCTTGCGCATGAAGAAGTAATGAAACTCGAAGGACAGCTCGGGTGTGATGTAGGCGTTGGGGTGCTGCTCCTGCGGCAGGCTGATGTTGAGACCGATGCTGCGGCCGCCGGCAAGCTGGGCGCCGCGGTTGGCCGCTGCCATGATGCCGGGACCGCCCCCGGAGCAGACCACGAGCCGCTCGACACCAGCGCTGCGACTCCACTCGGTGACCAGGCGCGCCAGCTCGGTTGCCTCATCGAGATAGTGCGCGAGCGGCGCGCCCGGGCGGAGTCGCGCCGACCCGAAGAACACCACTGTCGCGCATACCCCGGCGACATCGAAGGCACGCTGCGGCGCGAGGTACTCGGAGACGATGCGGATCGGCCGTCCCTCATCCGAGTCGATGAAGCGCGGATCGTGGTAAGCAAGCGGAGGATTCTGCACCGTGGGCTCCTCGGTAGGCGTCGCGGCGGCGCGCGCGCTGGTGCACTCTAACGAAAACCCCTGGGTGCATGCGACACTCGCGCCTGGCGGAGAGGCGTCTCCATGCATCTCGCGATTCGACCAACCCGGGTGCTGTGCGCGGCGGCCGGTATTCTCGCCGCCGCGGGTGCGGGCGCGACCGCCGCCGCACTGCCGCCGTGCGCGACCACCGTGCCGGCGCCAGCCGCTGTCGGACCCGCCCTGCCGCCCATCGACGCCGCGACCAACCTGCTGGTCATCGCCCCGCACCCTGACGATGAGACACTCTGCTGTGCGGGAGTCATCCAGCGCGTCCTGCGCGTCGGTGGGCACGCGAGCGTAGCGTGGCTGACCAGCGGCGATGCCTCGCTCCTCGACCTGCTGCTCATCGAGCGGACGCTCATCGGCTCGGCGGACGAAGCGCGCCGGCTCGGGCTGCGGCGCATGGCCGAGGCCCGGGCGGCTACCGCGCGGCTCGGCGTGCCGGCCTCAGGCCAGCTGTTCCTCGGCTATCCCGATCGCGGGCTGCTCGAGTTGCTCGGCGAGCATCGCGCCGCACCCTACACGTCGCGCGTCACGACCGCAGCCACGGTGCCCTACCCCGGGACGTTGTTTCCCGGGCACCCGTATACCGGTGAGAGCCTCGAGCGTGACTTGCTCGCGGTGATCGAGCGCGTTCGTCCGACGCTCATCCTGGCGCCGAGCCTGCTCGACAGCCATCCGGATCATCGGGCGGCGGGTCTGCTGGCGGCCGCCGCGGCGCGCCGCGCAGACGGCCCGCAGGTGTACTACTGGATCGTGCACGGCGGAGAAGGCTGGCCGACCCCGCGGGGCCTCGTGACCGGCATACCGCTGACACCGGCTCCGCGCAGCCGCGCGCTGGCGCCGGCACCCTTCGCGCTCGAGCCGGCGGAAGAGGACCGCAAGCTCCTCGCGTTGCAGGCGTATCGCTCGCAGATGCAGGTGCTCGCGCCGTTCCTGCTGGCGTTCGTGCGCACCACGGAGCTCTTCAGCGCGCGCGCGGAAGCGGCTCCCGCGGCTGCGCGGCGCGCGCCGGGTGCGCTGCCGACGCCCTGAAGCGCGCGCTCACGGCCGGCGCCAGCGATCGAGCTGGCGATCGAGCGCCCCGGCAATACTCTCGCGCAGCCGATCGAGCCACGCGCGCTGGCGCCAGTAGTGCCGGGTGATCGGCCGCGACACGAGCAGATCGCGCTCGAACAAGGCGCGCACCGTATCGGCGAAGCCGGCATCGGCCACTTCCTGGTTGGCTTCGAGGTTCCAGCGGAAGCTCCAGCGATCGAGGTTGCTCGAGCCCACCGATGCCCAGTCATCGCACAGGATTACCTTGGCGTGCAGCATGTGCGGCTGGTATTCGAAAATGCGCACGCCGCTGCGCAGCATCCTGCCGTAGAAGCGCCGCGACGCCTGACGCACCCACGGGTGATCGGTGCGCGCGCCGGGCACGAGCAGCCGCACGTCCACACCGCCGCGCGCCGCGCGCCGCAGCGCCTTGCGAAAGCGCCGCGACGGGACGAAATACGCGCTCATGATCCAGGCGCGCCGCGTCGCGCCGTCGATGCGGCGGAGCACGCCGTTGGCGAGCACTGAGCGCTGGCGGGCCTCGGACAGCGACAGCCGGCCGGCAGCGCTGCCCGCGCCCGCCGCGCCCGCTGCCGGAGCGATGACCGTGAGCGGCGGACCGCAGCGGCGCCAGGTGCGTGCGAAGGCGCGGTGCCAGTCCGCGATCACCGGGCCCTCGATCTGCACCATGACCTCGCGCCACGGACCGCGCGGCCCGCCGGCAAATTCGTCAGTGAGGCCCGCGCCGCCGACAAAGGCCGTGCGGCCGTCGGTGAGCAGGAGCTTGCGATGATCGCGCAGCAGGTTGGCGAGGCGCTTGCGCAGGCGCAACGGATTGAACAGCCGCAGCTCCACGCCTCCCGCGAGCAGCAGCCGCCGGTCGGCACCGGTCAGTCCCTGCGCGCCGAAGGCGTCCAACACGACGCACACCTGCGCGCCGCGGCGTACCGCCGCGACCAGCGCGGCGATGAAGCCCGTGGCGACGACGCCCGAGCGCACCAGGTACATCTCCAGCAGCACCGACTCGGTCGCCGCGTCGATGGCCGCGAGCATCGCCGGGAAGAACTGGCCGCCGCCATCGAGCAGTCGGAACGTGTTCCCCGCTCGCCACGGCCAGCCCGTGGTGGTGAACGGCTCCGGATTCCAGCCGTCACTCAAGCGCGCACCCTCATCGCCGCGCGCAGGCGCCGTGAGCTGCGGCGGCGCGCAACCTCAGGCACGCCGCTCGGGCACGCGCTCATGGGCGTGCTCGAGGGTCACGATGACGCCAGCCACCAGGTAGAGCAATGCAAACCAGGCGACGCTGCCGGTGAGCAGGATGTTCAGCATACGGTAGACGTGGTGCGCGTGAACGAAGTACACCAGCGCCTGCACGCAGCCGATGAGCAGCGCGGCCGCCGCGACCAGCACCAGCACCGGGCCGACCGGCGAGCGCGCGGCGTCCGGATCGGCAGGCGCGGCGAGCGGCGCGGGCAGCTTCCAGTACCACGCCGCGAGTACCGCCAGGCCGAGTGCGGAGCTCAGGTACTGCAGCACGTCGCACACCGTGCCGCGATAGGGTCCGATACTCAGCGGAGCACTGAGCGCGGCGACCCGCAGCACCATCCAGCCGTCGGGATGCGTGAACGAGTCCCACAGCAGGTGGGTCCATACACCGAGCACGATCGCGGGCGCCGCGAACGCCCACTCGCGCGGGTTGCGCCTGAACGGCTCGAGCGCGCTGAGACACAGCGCGCGCGCGCGCACGGACAGGAGCGCGGTCAGCGGCTGCCGGAGCACGAACACGGCCGCGAGCAGCGCATAGCCGACCGCCAGGTCGGTGGTGTACGAGCCGATGAAGCTGTGGTTGCCGATCAGGTAGCGGCCAATGCTCTTCGGCAGATAGTAAGACGTGTCGGGTACCAGTGCGCCGATGATGAGCGGCGCGGTTCGCAGCCATCGCAAGCCGCGCAGCGGCAGAACGGCCGCAGGATGCGCGAGGGTGAACGGCATGCACGCCCCTCAGCCGCACGGCCGCGCGGGCGGCACCACGCCAATGCGGAAATCCCGGCCCGTCCAGGCGGCGGCACCGCGATAGGTCATGTCGACCCAGCGTCCGGCGTGCAGCCGCACCGTGTCGATGTCCAGCACGTGCAGGCCGAGTGAGTTGGCGGTGGTGCTCTGCTCGCGCACCTCCTGCCAGCCGTCGACCCCCCAGCGCACCGCGCCCGCTTCCGTGAGCGCGATGGTGAGCGCGCAGCCTTCCGGCAGCTCGAGCGCCGGCGCCTGCTCGCTCCAGATGACGCGCGTGAGCCGCGGGCGCTCGCCATGGTAGCGCTCCCAGACGGCGGTCGGGCGATCGAAGGGACGCTTGAGCCGGCGCGAGGCCACGAGTTTGAGGTACTCGGCGTGTGTCCACACGAGCGGCATCGCCCCGCCCGTCGGCCGGCCGGGCGCCAGCGCGCGCGCCGCGATCGGGGCACTGTCCCACACCTGCTCCGGCAGCATCCCGCCGGAGGAGGCCATGCGCGTCATGGCCGCGAGAAACGGCAGCGGGTCGCGCCCACAGCACAGCTCGTAGTGTCCGCGCTCGCCGGTGAGCAGCGGCCAGGCGCGCCCGCGACCGCTGCCGTCGTACGCGCTGCCGTCGTCGTGCTCGCCGTAACCGTCTTCGTTGTAGCGGTGCCAGCTCGGACCTGCGGGCGTATCGACCTTGAGCAGCGCATCGGCCACCTTGATGGTCGCGAGGATCAACGGATCCTGCGCGCCGCGCAGACCGAAGCGCACCAGCTGCAGGAAGTCGACGCCCACCTGCGCGCTCGCCGGCAGGCTCAGATCCTTCTGCAGATTGCCGATGCCGATCGGCAGTACGCCGTCGGCCCGCCCGTCGCTGAGCGCCTGCGGCGGAGCCACCCGTACGTAGTAGCCGGGCACGTCGTACAGACGCGCGAGCGGCATGTCCCCGCGCACCGCGGTCCAGCTCTCGAGCCGTGCGTTCCAGTAGTCGGCGAACGCCAGCGCGAGCTCGCGGCCATCCGCCGGCAGGTAGCGTGCACCGGCCACCAGCGCCGCGATGCACACGGCGAGGGTGAAGGTGTTCAGCCCGGCATTCTCCTCCCAGCGATCCTGATCGCTCGCGGGGCCGTGCCGCACCAGGAACGACAGCGCGCGGCGAATCATGTCCGCGATCTCGGTGCCATCGAGCGCGCCGCGCTCATCGAGCGTCACCGCGAGCAGCACCGGGAATGCGGTCTCATCGAGCTGCAGGCCGAGCCAGTAACCCTTGCCGCCGAGCCACTGATTCTGGTTCCAGTGCCCGTCCGCGTGCTGCGTGGCGAGCAGATACCGCAGCGTGTTGCGCGCCTCGCGCGTGGCGCCGAAGGCGAGCAGCGCGCCCGCGCTCTCGACCAGATCGCGCGGCCATACCAGGTGGTAGCCGGCCCGGTCCTCGCGCGTGTTGCCCCACGGCACGCTGAGTGAGGCCACCATCGCGCCGGGGTAGGTCTTGTCCTGATGCGCGCGCAGCACCATGGTGGAGATGCGCACCTGCTCGGCACACTCGCGCGGCAGGTCCGCCCACAGGGTTTCCTCGGCACAGTTCGCGTGCCAGCGCGTCCAGGCCGTGAGCTGTCGGTCCCAGGAAACCGCGAAGGGCTCCGACAGCGCGGTGAGCGCCAGCGTCGCCGCTGACTCGGGGCTGCTGCCGAAGCCGAGTGCCAGCACCGCCTGGGTCGGCAGCTCACCGACCAACGCGACGTTGCCGGGACCGGCGCTGTCGTACTGCCAGCTGAGCGCGCCGTTGTGGGCGAAGTCCTGCCAGCCGTCGCTGCTGCCGACGAAGCCGGCGCTGGCGCGACCCCAGGCGTCGAGCTGCTGCGCCGTGGCTGCGGCCAGCGCGAGCGCGAACGGCCCCTGCTCCGCCCACAATATGCGCCGGCCGCGGTACTTGACCACCGCCGCGTGATTGTTCTGGCCCGTGCCGCCGAGATGCGGCGCCAGCAGCGCGTAGGGCCGCAGTGCCGCATCGCCGCTCAGGCTCACGTCGATCAACAGCACGTCGCGGTGCTCGCACGGAGTCACGCGCAGCGCGAGCTCGAAGCGCTCGTGGCGGTGAACGATGCGCACCGCCGGAGTCCCGGGCGCGGCGAGCTGCACCACGTGCTGCCATAGGCGCTTCACCTCGACCCACAAGCCGGCGCCGTCGGCCACGATGAAGCCGAGGTCGCGGATCTGCGGAATGTCGACGCGCGGGTAGTAGACCTCGTTGATGATGCCGCCGCCGACGGTGAACCACAGGCGCGAGGAGCCGAGCGCGCAGCCGACGACCTCCTTGTCGCTGCTGGACCAGGTCGGAGGAATTCCGGGAGCACCCGGCGCGGCGGTCATCGCTACCGTGCGCCCTGGCGTTGCGCGGTAGCGGCGGACGCGGGCCGCAGCGCGTCCCGCTGCCACAATCGCAGCCCGCCGATGAGCGCGTTGCGGTTGTCGCCGCGGCGCACGCCCGGCGGGAGCTTGCGCAGACGCGCCGCGTTGCCGCCGCCGAGCACGACGTAGTCCGCCTCGAACGCCGCTTCGAGATCACGGATCACGTCTTTGACGGCCCTGCGCCACTTGCGGTTGCCGCGGCGCCGGCGGCCGCGCTCGCCGACGTAGTCCTCGAAGGTGAGGCCGTGCTTATAGGGCATGTGCCCGATCTCGGTGGGCTCGACCACGCCGTCGACGATGAGCGTTGCGCCAAACCCGGTGCCGAGCCCGAGAAACAACATGCGTCCGCCGGTGTAGCTGCCGATCGCCTGCATGGCCGCATCATTGATCACGCGCACCGGCTTGCCGAAGGCGCGCTCGAAGTCATAGCCCACCCAGCCCGTGCCGAGATTGTGCGGCTCGGCAGCGATGCGGCCACGGAACACCAGTCCCGGGTAGCCGATGGATACCGCGTCGTACCCGGTACCGGCGAGGAGGTCGCGGATCTGGCTGGTCATGCGCCCGGGGCCCATCGCCGGTCCCGAGGCGAACTCGCGGATCACGCCGCGCGGTGCCACACGGAACTTCACGTGTGTGCCGCCGACGTCGACCACCAGGACGTGCCGCGCCGCAGCCCTGGCGGCGGCTCTCCTTTTGGCAGGCATCGCAGGATTCTCCACGGAATCGCCGGGCATGACCACCGCTTGACAGCGTGCCGTGGCCGCGTGCAAACGATATGGGCACTCGCGCCATCGAACAAGCAGGGCATCCACAGCGCGAAAGGCGGGGGCGTATGCGTCGGCGGGAAAGTCTGCTGGTTTCTCTGATCGTCCTCGGTGCAGGCACGGCGTACACGGTGCAGGCCGAGTCCGGGATCTCCAGGGTGATGGGCTCCATCAACATCGCTGCCGGGGAGCATACCGGGGACCTGTCGACCGTCAACGGCTCGATTCACATCGGCGAGAACGCCGTCGTGGGCGCGGCGCACTCGGTCGACGGCAGCATCTCGCTCGAGCGGCGCGCGAGTGCCGCAGAACTGAAGACCGTGAACGGTTCCGTGCAGGTGGGCGAACAGGCCCGGGTCAGCGGCGGGGTGCACACCGTGAACGGCGAAGTCGCCCTGGCGAACGGCGCCGACGTGGCCGGACCGCTCGGAAACGTCAACGGCCACATCCGCGTGGCGGCAGCTCACGTCGGCGGCGGCATCGACACCGTGAGCGGCGGGATCGAGCTCGGACCTGACGCGCACGTTGACGGCGGCATCCATGTGGGCAAGGACAACAGCTGGCACGTCTCCGGCAGCGGCAGCGTTCCGCGCGTGATCGTGGGGCCGGGCGCGGTCGTGGTTGGAACGCTCCGATTCGAGCGCCCGGTGCAGCTCTACGTCAGTGACAAGGCGACCATCGGCAGCGTGGAAGGCGCCGCCGCAGTCAAATTCTCCGGAGCGCAGCCGGCCGATTGAGCGTCTGCGGCGCGCGCGCCGCGCTCACGCGTCAGTCGCGATCGCGGTTACAGATCGAAACACTGCGCCAGCACGTCGCGCGCGGCCCGTCCCGCCGCCAGATCGCGGCAATTGACGACCGCCAGGCGAAAGCCTCCCGGCGGCATCGGGTGCGTCGCCGCGGGACGATCCGGATGAAAGGTGATCTGCACGCTGGTCACCTGCGGCATGCCTCGTACCGCCGCCACCACGTCGGCGGGCGGGTGGCGGTACTCGCGGCCGTGCGGCCCGAACAGCGTCACGCTGTAGCCGTCGCGGCGCTCCTCATCGGCGAACTCCCAGGTGCCGCGCGCGTACAGGCCGACCACCGCCTCGAGCCAGCCACGGCCGTACAGATCCGGCCACTGATCGGCGAGGCGCAGATGCGCCTCGATGATGCGGCCGCCGATCGTCTCGAGATTGAGCATGCCGGTGTAGGTGGGAAGATGCGTCGCTACCCACTGCGCGAGGTACGACTCGAGCGCCGGCCTCATGTCTGCTTCGATCTTCCAGTGATCGAAGGCTCCGGGCGCGGCGGGAAAACCGCGGCAGTGGCGCCACCAGCGCGCAGCGCCCCGCTGCACGGCGACGTCGGTGCTGACGTGCTCGCCCTCGAGCAGAGTCATCCAGAAGTGTCCCGGCGTGAGGTGCCGTCGGTACTGCTCGAGGTTCTCCAGCACCCGGCTGCCCACGCCCATGCCCTGCAGATTGGTGATCGGCTTGCTGAACACCGGGAACCGCGGCGGGCGGACGCCGTGCGGTGCGCACTCCAGACCCTGGCTGGCGGCGACCCGCAGCTTGTCGTACAACCAGCGCTGCGCCGGGTACCACAGGTAGGCATCCGGATCCTCGGTCGGGATGCGCACCTCGGGCGGGCAGCTTACGCCTTCGAAGTACTGCAGACGCCACGGATCGGCTTCACAGAATGGCATGACTCGCGGTCCTTGCGGGGGTTGCCGGAACAGCGGCGGGTGGCTCGCTCTAGAAAAGACCGGTAATGCGGCCGTCCGCGTCCACGTCGATGTTGTTCGCGGCTGGCACCTTCGGCAGTCCGGGCATGGTCATGATATCCCCGCAGATCATGATCACGAACTCCGCGCCGGCAGCGAGGCGCACCTCGCGGATGTTGACGACGTGATGCGCGGGCGCGCCACGCAGCTTCGGGTCGGTCGAGAACGAGTACTGCGTCTTGGCGACGCACACCGGGTAGTGTCCGTAGCCGCTCTCCTGCAGGTGGCGGATCTGCGCGCGCACTTTCGTGTCGGCGGTGATGTCGCTGGCGTGATAGATGCGCGTGGCGATCGCCTTCAACTTGTCCCACAGTGTCGCCTCGTCCGGGTAGACGAAGCGAAAGCCGCTCGGCTGCTCGCACAGGCGCACCACTTCGCGCGCGAGCTCGAGCGCCCCCGGGCCACCGTGCACGAAGTGCGTCGCCGCGACCACCCGCACGCCGTGCGCGCCGGCGCGGTCGATGACCTGCTGGATCTCGCGCTCGCTGTCCTCGGCGCGGCGGTTGATCGCCACCACGCACGGCAGCCCGTAACCGTTGACGACGTTGTCGATGTGCCGCTCGAGGTTCGCCACGCCCTTCTCCAGCGCGGTGAGGTTCTCTTCCTTCAGGTCCGCAAGCTCGACGCCGCCGTGGAACTTGAGTGCCCGCACCGTCGCCACGATCACTGCGGCATTGGGCCTGAGGCCCGCCTTGCGGCACTTGATGTCTACGAACTTCTCCGCGCCGAGATCGGCACCGAAGCCGGCTTCGGTCACCACGTAGTCGGCGAGCTTGAGCGCGGCGCGCGTCGCGATGACCGAGTTGCAGCCGTGCGCGATGTTGGCGAACGGACCGCCGTGCACGAAGGCCGGGTTGTTGGCGAGGGTTTGCACCAGGTTGGGAGCCAGCGCGGTCTTCAGCAGCGCCGCCATGGCACCATGCGCCTTGAGGTCGCGCGCCAGGATGGGCTGCTGGTCGGCGCGGTAGCCGGCCACGATCCGGCCGAGGCGCTCCTTGAGGTCGGCGAGCCCGTTCGCGAGGCACAGGATGGCCATGACCTCGGAGGCGACGACGATGTCGAAGCCGTCCTCGCGCGGCACGCCGTTGGCGGTGCCGCCGAGCCCGATGACGATCTGGCGCAGCGCACGGTCGTTGATGTCGACGACCCGCCGCCAGGCGATGCGGCGCGCGTCGAAGCCGAGCTGATTGCCGTGGTAGATGTGGTTGTCGATCAAAGCCGACAGCAGGTTGTTGGCGAGCGCGACGGCGGCAAAGTCGCCGGTGAAGTGCAGGTTGATGTCCTCCATCGGCACGACCTGCGAGTACCCCCCGCCCGCGGCCCCGCCTTTCACGCCAAACACCGGACCGAGCGCCGGCTCGCGCAGGCACAGCATGGCGCGCTTGCCGAGCAGGTTCAGGGCATCGCCCAAACCTACGGTGGTGGTCGTCTTGCCCTCGCCCGCCGGCGTCGGCGAAATCGCGGTAACCAGCACCAGCCGGCCATCCGGGCGGCCCGCGAGCTGCGACACATAGTCGAGCGATACCTTCGCCTTGTAGCGCCCGTAGGGCTCGAGACTCTCCTCGGGTATCCCTAAGCGGTCGCGGGCCAGTTGCATGATGGGCAGCAGCCTGGCGCGCTGCGCGATCTCGATGTTGCTCGGGAAGGGCGTAGCGGGAGCGGCCGTGGTGTTGGACATGGTCGGGGTTGCGGTTTGCGGCAAAGGATCGTGATGCTACCAGAGGCGCGCGCCGCGGCGCCTGCGCTTGGCTACAATCCTCCCCAATGCTGTGGCTCAAGGCCTTGCACGTGGTGTTCGTGGTCACCTGGTTCGCGGGCCTGTTCTACCTGCCGCGGCTGTTCGTCTACCACGCCGCGACCGGCGATGCGCCGGGGCTCGAGCGCTTCATCGTCATGGAGCGCCGGCTGTTCATGATCATGAGTCTCGGCGCGCTGCTCGCGGTACTGTTCGGCAGCGCCATGATCGTCGCGGCGCCGGGCTATCTCGCCATGGGCTGGCTGCGGGTGAAGCTGCTGCTGGTCGCAGCAACGGTCGGCTATCACGCCTGGTGCTATCGACTGATGCGGCAGCTGCGCGCCGGCGCCGGCCGCCACTCGCAGCGCTGGTATCGCCTCTTCAACGAGGTGCCGGGCCTGCTGTTGATCGCCATCGTGATACTCGCGGTGGTGAAGCCGTAGGAGACAGCATGCGCTAGGGTTTCGCGGCCAGCTCGTGCGCCAGCCCGTGCCAGTCGACCCGTGCAGCGCCAGCGTGCTCACCCGTCTCGCTTCCGAAGTACAGGAAACCGACGATGGCATCGCCGCTCGTGAGCCCGAGCTCCGCTTTCACCGCGGCATCGTAGGCCGCCCCGCCGGTCTTCCACATGGCGTTGAAGCCGAGCGCGGCTGCTGCCAGCATCATGGCGTACGCCGCCGCACCGGCGGACAGCATCTGCTCGATGACCGGGATCTTCACCGCGCTGTTGCAACGGGCGGCGACCGCGACGATCAGCGGTGCGCGCAAGGCCTTGAGCCGCTCGCGCTCGAGCGCTTCCGCGCTGGCCTGGGGTTGCGCGCGGCGCAGATGCTGCGCCAGCAGCTCACCGAAGCGCGTGCGCGCGCTGCCGCGGATCACGACGAAGCGCCACGGGCGCAGCCGGCCGTGGTCGGGAGCGCGCGTGGCGCTCGCGAGGATGAGGTCGAGAGCAGCGTCATCGGGTGCCGGCTCGGTCAAGGTCCGCGCCGAGCGGCGCGCGAGCAGAGCGTCTATGGCTTGCATGAGCGCATTGTCGCAGACTCCTCCCATGCTGGTGCTGTCGGAAGCGTGCGAGCGCAACAAGGCGCCGATCCTCGCGGTGCTGTGCGGCGAGTTCGCCGCCTGCACCCGGGTGCTCGAGATCGGCAGCGGCACCGGGCAGCACGCGCTGTATTTTTCTGCGCATCTGCCGCAGCTCAGCTGGCAGCCGAGCGACCTCGCCGAGCAGCTGGCGCCGCTCGAGGAGCGGCTGCGGCTCGAGGGTGGCGCGAACCTGCGCCCGCCGGTGACGCTCGACGTGCACGACGACCCGTGGCCGGTTGCGCCGGTGGACGCCGTATTCAGCGCCAATACGCTGCACATCATGGGGTGGGAGGCAGTGCAGGAATTCTTTCGCGGCGTCGGCGCGGTGCTCGAAGCGCCCGGCGTGCTGTGCGTGTACGGACCGTTCCGCTTCCGCGGCCAGCACACCAGTGACAGCAACGCCGAATTCGACCGCTGGCTGAAGGCGCGCGACCCGCTGAGCGGCATCCGCGATTTCGAGGCGCTCGAGCGTCTCGCGCGCGCGCAGGGACTCGAGTTCGCCGCCGATCACGCGATGCCGGCCAACAATCGCACCCTCGTGTGGCGCCGGCCGGCACGCTAGAGTTCCCGCATGGACGAGGACATCCAGCGCGCCATCCGCGACGCCATCCGCACCATTCCCGATTACCCGAAACCGGGGGTGATGTTCCGTGACATCACGACCCTGCTCGGCAATGCTCGCGTGTTTCATGAGGTCGTGCAGCAACTGGTGCAGCCGTGGCGCGGCGCGCAGATCGATCGGGTCGCCGGCATCGAGGCGCGCGGCTTCATCCTCGGCGGCGCGATGGCGCACGAGCTCGCGGCCGGCTTCGTGCCGATTCGCAAGAAGGGCCGCCTGCCGCACTCCACCGTGCGCGTGGCTTACTCGCTCGAGTACGGGCTCGATGAGATGGAGATGCATCGCGACGCGCTCACCGCCGGCGAGCGCATCATTCTGGTGGACGATCTCATCGCGACCGGCGGAACCGCGACGGCGGCCGTGCAGCTGCTGCGCACGCTCGGCGCGAGCCTCCTCGCCGCCTGCTTCATCATCGATCTGCCCGACCTCGGCGGCTCGGCACGGCTGGCGGCGCTCGGCGTGCCGGTGCGCACGCTGGTGAGTTTTGGCGGCGAGTGAGGGCGCACTGCCCGCGGGTTCTGACCGCTCAGAACCCATTATGTATCAGCAACTTACGACATATTCGCCGCAAACATTACTTTGCGGTCATACGGCACTTGAGGGGGTTGATTCCAGTCATAATACGCCCGCCCTGGCACCCGGACCCTATTACCTTGGAGACCAAATCGATGTTCAAGAAGCTCGTCCCAGTCATTGCCCTGGCTCTGCTCGCGGGCCCCGTGCTCGCCGCTGACGCGCCGGCCACCCCGGCCGCCGATCAGTCCGCGTCCGCCCCGGCCAAGAGCCACAAGAAGTCCAGCTCGCATCACAAGAAGTCCACCTCGAAGAAGTCCTCTTCGACCGACTCCTCAGCGACCGCACCCGCCAAGTAACAGTCACTTAGCTCATTTGCGTTACACCCAGCCCCGCCCGCCAAAGGCGGGGCTGTTTTTTTGCAGCGGCCATCCGCACCCGTGGCGCTCGCATGCGGGACTTGCGGCCTTTCCCAAACGGGTTCAAATTTGCCAGTCATGGATGGGGAGCAACAGACCGCAATACATCAGGCGCTGGTTTCCGTTCAATTTGCCGTCACGAGCATGACCTTCCCACGCTGCGATCAGGACGATCTGATCGAAGCGATCGATCGCGTAGAAGAACAGCTGCACACCCGGCACCCGAACCTGGCGCTCATGTGCCGGTTCCTGAACTCGATTGCGAGAAGCCTGCGCGCGCAGCCCGAAGCGCGCGAGGCGTGCCTCGCCATCGAGGACGCGATCGGCAAGGCCGGCATGCCGAGCACCTGGCAATCTGGAATCTGATCAGCTGACGGCCTGAGGCAGCCGGGGGCCGGATGCGCGGCCGCGGCGCCAAGCCGCGCGGGCGTTGCGTTCGCTCGTGGGCGCGGTCTAAGTTGCGCGTCAATGTTCGCTCCTCTCTCCCAGGCTCTCATTCTGCTCGCCGGGTCCGTGTTCCTGGTGACCATCGCGCGGCGCCTGGGGCTGCCCACGAGCATGGCTTACCTGGTAGTCGGCCTGGTGCTCGGACCACACGCGCTGGGCGTGGTGTCGGATTCGGGTGCGACACGACTGCTGGCCGAGCTCGGCGTGGCGTTCCTGCTGTTCACGCTGGGGCTGGAGTTCTCGCTGCCACGCATGCTCGCCATGCGGCGCGAGGTCTTCGGACTTGGAGCCGCCCAGGTCATCGCCACCGCCGGCGTGTTCGCACTCTTCGGGCACCTGCTCGGCATTGCGTGGCTCATCGCGATCGTGCTGGGGGGCGCGGTGGCGATGAGCTCGACCGCCATCCTGCTGCAACAACTCACCGAGCGCGCCGAACTCAACCGCACGCACGGGCGGCTCGCGTTCAGCATGTTGCTGTTCCAGGACCTGGCGTTCGTGCCGTTCCTCGCCCTGGGTGGCGCGCTGGTGACCGGACAGAATCGCTTCCAGCTGAGTGGCAGCGTCGTGGCGGTGATCAGCGGCGTGCTCGCGATCGTGGCGGTGCTGGCGGCCGGGCGCTGGCTGCTGCGGCCGCTGTTTCACGAGATCGCCCATAGCCGCCTGCGTGAGCTGTTCACGCTGGCGGTGCTGCTGGTAGTGCTCGCCTCGGCCTG
>DASYNX010000047.1:0-4767 GCA_036008385.1 Steroidobacteraceae bacterium | reverse complement strand
TGCCCGGCAAGCGGCCGGCGCGGTCGAGCAGGCCCGCGACTGCGGCGACCGGGAGGCGCTCACTCTGGCGGTACAGGCCGCCGGCGAGGCAGCCCGCAGCCAAGGGCGTCACCAGGCGGCCTTGCGGCATTTCCGTGAGCTGCGTGTCCTGACCGGCGCGCCGCACCTCGCGGAGGAGATCACCGCGTTGCAGTTCGTGGACCGCTACGACCACGCCCAGGCCCTGCTCGACCAAGCTCGCGCCAGTTGCGGCGCCACCACCGAGGCTTTGCTGCCTGGCATCGCCTGCGCCCAGATGTGGCAGGACTTCAATCTCGGGTGCCTCGACGACGCGGACGCCGGCGCTCGCACACTGATCGAGCTCGGCCGTCAGCTGGGCACCAACCTGCATCTTCTCGACGCGATCACGACCCGCACAGCGGTCGCGCTCTTGCACGGCGAGACTGAGATCGCCGCGGCCCAGTTGCGGCTTGCCGACAAGCTCACCGACGCCGACGCGGCCATCCGTAACCCAGGCGTCACCGTCATGCGCGGCTGGCTCGCTGCGAGCCGCGGTGATCTGCCTGCGGCGCGGGACATCTTGCGGCCGGTCCTGCAGGGTGCAGAACAGGCCCGCAGCTACTGGCCGCTGTGGCCGTGCTGGAACGGGCTGTTCTTCCAGGTCGGTACCGCCACCAGCGACGGCGCCTTCGCCGCCTCCTGCCTCGACGTCGCCGAAGCGAACGCGGTCAGCAATCCCAGCGTGGCCAGCTTCGAAGGCGTCGCCCTCAACCTTCGCGGACTGGGCAAACAGGACCTCGACGTCCTCGCCCAGGCCGTACAGGTCCTGGACCGCAGCCCGCGACCAGTCCTGCGCGCCGTCGGCGCCGAATCCTACGGACGCGCCCTGCTCGCCGCCGGCCGCCGTTCCGAGGCGCTCGCGCAGCTCGACCGGGCCTGGGACGAATACCAACATATGGGAGCCCGGGCCTTCCGCAACGACGTACAGCGCGCGATGCGCCGGGCTGGCGTCCGCCGTACCAAATGGTCTGCCGCGGCCGCCGCGCCGGCGACCGGATGGGCTTCGCTCACTGATGCTGAGCGGCGCGTCGGCACCCTCATCAGCGAGGGACACACCAACAAGTCCGCGGCATCCGCCCTGGGCGTCTCGATTAACACCGTGGGCACTCACCTTCGCGCGGTGTTCGCCAAACTCGGCGTGCAATCCCGTGTGCAACTGGCTAACGGCTTGGCGAGTTACGCCAGCACGGCCCCGGCGACTCGACGCGACGGCTGACTTAATCTCCACGACCTTGCGAGGGCTCACCACCACGCTCGGCGTGCGGATCCCGTGATGGTGGAAGCGATCGGCCCGCGACCAGCCTCGTGAGGTGCACACGGGAATTGACTCCGAGTTTCTCAAAGACGTGGCGAAGATGAGTATGGACAGTGTGCGGGGAGATGTATAGCTTGTCAGCGATTTCCCGGTTGGTACATCCGTGCGCGGCAAGGTTGGCGACCGCGGACTCAGATTCGGTCAGCGCCTCCCACCCGGTCTCCGGCCGATCGATCTTGACGGGACGCCGTCGCACGCCGAGCCGGCGGAGCCGGCCCCGAACGCGTGCAGCATCCCAACTCGCGCCGACGCGCACCGAAATCGTCAGCGCCGTGTCGAGCGCGGCGATTGCCGAAGCGTTGTCGCCGTGTTGCGCTAGCACCCGGCCGAGGTCTTCTAGCGCGGAGGCGTGGGCGAGAGGGCGAGGTCCGCCTCGATAGAGCGAAACCGCACGCTTGAGATCTTCGGCGGAGTCGCTCCAGACGCCTCGGGCGTGCGCTGCTGCCGCGGCGCACGAAGGGACTCCTGGATTGAGGCTTGCGCGTCGGTCAGCGACCGCGATTCCGTGTTCTGCCAGCTCCTCGTCTCCGACCGCCGCGGCGATGCGCACGCGTTCGGCGTCGTAGGTGACCTCGTGCGGGTATAGCGGGAACATCGACAGCCGCTCCTCATATCCGGAGTAGCAGAGCCACCCGTGCGCCTGCATCGGGTCACCCTGGGACAGGGCGAGGAACGCGAGGTACCACATTGCATGATGCCGGACACAGGGTGCGCTGGCCTGCAACATGATCTTCGCGATCTCGGCAACCTCCAGTGCGCCAGACTCGTCTCCGGTGTGGATCTTAAGCGTGCCGAGCGAGACGATCGAGGGCGCGTGGAGGGCCCCGGCAATGAGATGGGCCTCCTCACGACTAAACCGGCCCTCAAGCGCGACCGCCGCCTCGGTGAAGTTCCCCATCTGTAGCATCTGCCGGCCGCGCGTTGTCTCGAAAACGCGCAGCGCCCAATTCTGCCGGTCACGCTGGGCGGCGATCACCCCGGCGTCTATAGCGTGAAGCGCGTCCTCGTGCCGGTCGAGTGCGGCGAGAATCCACGACCGGAGCAGGTGCGCGAGACGGGCTCGCGCGTCGTCTCGGCCATCGAGGTCGCGGCGTTCCGCGGTCAAGAGAATCTCGAGAGAGCGCCCGAAGTCGAGTAGCTGGTACGCCAGTCCCGACTCCGGGAGTTCAAACGCGAACCGGCATGCATCGCTCGTCGTCGAATACGCAGCCTGGCGGGCGCTCGGCGCGATGGCGAGCGCTTCTTCCTTCCGTCCGGCCACGCTAAGGCTGTGGTACAGCGAAGCCCAGAGTTCAGCGCGTAGATCCGCGGACAGAGACGGAAGAGCGAGACCGGCACGAGCGCTTTCCGACCGGATCTCCGGCGAGAGATCAAACATGCCAGCGACGCTGGCACGTACCCTCGCCTCTTCTTCAGCGGGCATCGCCTGCCGGAGTGCCGAATCAGCGAACCGCTTACCCTCTTCTGCGAGGCCGGCTGCGAATAGTGATACGACCCGTTGGGCGACCAGCGGACCTCGGAGGGAGTGGCGGAGCGGGGTGAGGTCGAGCGTCCTCGCGGCCAGCTCGGCTGCGGCTGCGGGATCGGAAGCACCGAGGATCTGGGTTGCCTTGAGCGCCGTCTCGATCGCGACGTCGTCGCCGGGTTCTGCGCTCTCGACAAGCTGGGTAGCCACCTCTACCGGGAGCGCTCCGCGTGCCAGCAGCGCATCCGCCGCCTGCCGGTCGATTGCACGTCGGACCGGTGGCAGCAAGCTGCCGCGAACTGCCTCCCGGATGATGTCGTGCCGGAACGCCAATTGGCCGCCGTCGTCAGCGAAAATGTCGGCCTGAACGAGCTCGTTGACCGGGTCGATGAGCTCCGTAAGCGGCTTACCGGTCATCGAGGCCAGGTCGTGAATGCTGAACCTGCGGCCGAGCCCCGACGCGAATGTCGCCGCCCGTTCCGACGCTGGCGACATGCGCGCAAGGCGCCCGCGCATGCTGTCACTCACGCGGCGGGGCAACCGGTCCTCGACGAGCCTCGCGCGCCCTGAATCAAGCGAAACGATAAAGTCGTCCTGGAGTCCGCGGAAGAACTCAACGAGCAGGAACGGATTGCCCTGAACCCGGTCCGCTTTCTGCAGAAGTTCCTCGTCCGCCTCGGCTCCGAGCACGTCGGTCGCGACCTGTGCGACCGCTTCGCGGCTGAGCGGCCCCAAGCGAATTAGCTCCGCTCCGGACTCGATGAGCTCGATCTTCGCTTGCTGTACCTGATGCAGGCCCTGCTCCGGCCGAAATGCCATGATCCACGCAACAGGAAGCGAGGACAGGCGCAAAGGGAGCTGCCGCATTGCGAGCGAGAGACTGGTCCCGCCCCAGTGCAGATCATCAAGACAGATGAGCACGGGATTCTTGAGCGCGGCCTCCTCAATGAGGGACTGCACGTCCTGAAGGAGCCAGAACAAGAACTCCGATGAGGCGTGGACGTCATTAAGCGCACGCCGGTCCGCGAGCGGCGGATCCCCCTCAAACAACGCGTCGAAGAGGGCACCCAGCTCGATCACGCGCCCCGGCTCGGCCGCTCCTCGCCCGATCCGGAAGGAGAGCTCTTCAGCCGCCGATACGCACTCGTCGAGCAGCCTTGTCTTACCGAGCCCGGCGCTGCCCTCCACCACCACCACGCAACCGGTCCCAGCCCGAACCTGGCTCAGCCTCCGGCGAATGACCGCGAGCTCCTGCTCACGTCCGCGGAGGGACGGACGGAACCGAGCGTCCATTTTCCCAAGGTTACATTGAGGGATCGATCGGCCCGCTGAACACCATCGCTCAGCGCTGGCGAGGTGGGCCGATCGAGAAACGCCGTCAGGTGGCGGCCCATCCCATCCCAGCGCTTCATGGTCGGCTTGGTGCAGAGCGAACGAGCCGATCTGCGGCTCGAGCGGGCCCGCGTCCAGCTGCCGGGCCTGCTTCGGCAGCCGGGGGCGCGGCCGCAGCACGGTCATAGTTTTACTCTGCTCCGCCGGGTCTACGATCGCATGCCTGCCCGCAGCCCGCCGTTCCTGCGGTTGACTGGACCAGCACGGATGTGCCTCGATGCCCATGGTGGCCTTGGCCTTTCTGCGTTGGCGCAGGCAGGGAAGGCTGTCCTTCGGTCGCTGCTCCGGTGGCGCCCGGGGACGACCATCCGCCTGAAAATTCGGACCGTGGACATCCGCATCTGCCGGCTGCGCACTGTCCAGCGAGCCGCCGCGGCCCGCACTAAGAGTTCCCGGGGGCGGCAGTACTTGCCGGGGAAGGTCTGTTGGCCGGACAGATCAGACACAGGCAGGCACCGTGGCACTCACGCAATCGGTGACGCCGCGAGAGCCGAGCTCCCGACGCGGGAGCCGCGTGCCGTGCTGGTAGGTCACC
>DASYNX010000046.1:0-11734 GCA_036008385.1 Steroidobacteraceae bacterium | reverse complement strand
ATCAACACCGACGAGACGCAGTTCGTGCATCACGGCCAGGTACTGGTGCAGATCGACCCGCGCGACAGCGAGGTGGCCCTCGCCCAGGCCAAGGCGAATCTGGGGCAGACGGTGCGCGACGTGGCGCAGCTGTTCGCCGAGGAAGCGCGCGATGAGGCCGTGCTGCAGAGCCAGCAGGTGCTGTTGAGCCAGGCGAACGAGGACGTGTTGCGCGACCACCCGCTCATCGCGGTGCACGGCGTGTCGCAGGAGACCCTGCAGCACGAGGAGAACGCGGTGCACACCGCCCGCGCCGGCGTGCAGCAGGCCGCGGCCACGCTCGCCAGCACCCGCGCCGCGATCGCCGGCACCACCCCCGCCACCCACCCGCGCGTGCTGCAGGCGGAAGCGGCGCTGCGCGCCACCTGGCTGGCGGCGGCGCGCACGCGGGTCGTCGCGCCGGTGTCAGGTTACGTCGTGCGCCGTGCGGTGCAGCTCGGGCAGCAGGTTTCGCCGACCACCGAGATGCTCGCCATCGTGCCGGTGGACTCGATGTGGATCGATGCAAACTTCAAGGAGAACCAGCTGAGCGGCCTGCGCATCGGTCAGCCGGTCGCGGTCTCCGCCGACATGTACGGATCGCACGTGCACTACCACGGGCGGGTGCTCGGACTCGCCGCCGGCACCGGCAGTGCGCTCGCGGTACTGCCGGCGCAAAACGCCTCCGGCAACTGGATAAAGATCGTGCAACGCCTGCCAGTGCGCATCGGTCTCGATGCACAAGAGCTCGAGCGCCATCCGCTGTTCCTCGGGTTGTCGACCGACGTCGACGTCGACGTACGCGACCAGCGCGGCGCGACGCTGTCACAGCAGCCGGCCTGGTCGGCCACGCTCAACACCGACGTGTACACCGACCAGGAAGCCGGAGCGGACGCCGCCATCAACGCGATCGTCCGCGCGAATCTCGGCCATGGTGCCGAGGGCACGCGTCTCGCGCAGCAGGGGCGCCCGTGAATGCCGCTGCAACGCCTGGTGGCGGGGGCATTCCCTGGCTGATCGCGCCCGTGGTGGCGCTGGCGGCGTTCATGGAGATCATGGACATCTCCATCGCCAACGTCGCGCTGCCGCACATTGCCGGCGCGCTGTCCTCGAGTCAGAACGAGTCGACCTGGGTGCTCACGAGTTATCTCGTGACCAACGCCATCGTCATGCCGATCTCCGGCTGGCTCGCCAACACCTTCGGGCGCAAGCGGCTGTTCATCACCTGCATCACCGGCTTCACCCTGACCTCGCTCCTGTGCGGGCTGGCGCCGAACCTGCCCGCGCTGATCGTGGTGCGGGCGCTGCAGGGCGCGACCGGGGGCGGATTGCAGCCGGTCGGCCAGGCCATCCTCGCCGACAGCTTTCCGGGGGAGAAGCGCGGTATGGCGACCGCGATCTACGGCATCGCCGCAGTCGTCGCCCCCGTCATCGGCCCGACACTCGGGGGGTGGATCACCGACAGCTACAACTGGCGCTGGATTTTTCTGATCAACGTACCGGTCGGCATCGTGCTCGTGCTGCTGGTCCAGGCCCTGATCAGGGATCCCGGCGCACGGCGCGCCGCCGGCCCGCTGTCGGTGGACTGGCTGGGCTTCGGCTTCGTGGCCCTGAGCCTCGGCTGCCTGCAGGTGGTGCTCGACCGGGGTCAGGACGACGACTGGTTCGGCTCCCATCTGATCACGGTGCTGGTAATCACCTCGGCGGTGGCCTTCGTGCTGCTCGCCTGGCGGGAGCTCAGCCACGCGAACCCGATGGTGGATCTGCGCCTCATGCGCAATCCCGACTTCGCCGTCACGTTTGTCCTGATGTTGATGCTGGGGTTCATGCTGTTCGGCAGCACTTTCCTCATCCCCGCCTACGCCCAGCAGCTGATGGGCTACCGCGCAGTGGATGCCGGCATGGTGCTCTCGCCCGGGGGCTTCATGACCATCCTCCTGCTGCCGCTCGTCGGGCGCTTCATCAACAAGGTGGACTTGCGGCTGCTGGCGGCGATCGGCCTGGTCATCGGCGGCGTGAGCCTGCTCCTGATGACGAACCTCTATCTCGACGTCTCTTTCACCACTCTCATGTGGCTGCGCGTGCTGCAGTCGGCCTCGCTCCCGTTCCTGTTCCTGCCGATCAATCAGTTGGCCTTTCGCGACATTCCTCCCGAAAAGACCAACAATGCCTCGGCGCTGATCAACCTCGCGCGTAACTTCGGCGGCGGTATCGGAATTGCGTTTGCGTCCGCGCTGCTGACCCGCCGCGCGCAATTTCACCAGAGCCGCCTGGTCGAGCATCTGCAGAACCTGAACCCGGCCTACCCGGACTACGCGCATCAGCTGGGCAGCGCTCTCGGCAGCGCGCCCGGCGCGCCGGCGACACTCGCCGATCTCTACTCGCAGGCCGTGCAGCAGGCGACGCTCCTGTCCTACCTCGATGACTTCAAGGCCCTCGGACTCGTCTTTCTCGCCTTGCTGCCGCTGCTGCTGCTGGTCAAGCCCGGTAAGGGCGGCGCGGCTACTGTCCCGGCTCACTGAGGCAGGGTCCAGCCTCTTGTGCCTATAATGTTGTGATGATGGAGCCCAATGCCGCGTCGGGCGCCCCCGGCCCTACCAACAGCTGCGAACGACGTCTTTCCGAGTGCGGGATCCGGCCCACCGCCCAGCGGGTGCGCATCGCCGCCCTGCTCCTGTCGGGGCCTCAGCACCTCTCCGCCGAGCAGATCCTCGCCCAGCTGCGCTCGGCCGGGGCGCGGGTATCGAAGGCGACCGTCTACAACACGCTGAATCTGTTCGCGGCCCGCGGGCTCATTCGTCAGCTCTGCGTCGACGGCGCGCGTGCCTGGTTCGATTCGAACGTCGACCCGCACTACCACTTCCACGACCTGACGACCGGCGCGCTGATCGATGTGCCCGTTCCGGCAGTGGAGTTCAGCCGCCTGCCCCCACCCCCGCCGGGGACGGAGGTGGCCGGCATCGATCTGGTGATCCGCCTGCGCAAAAAAATGTAGAATGCGCGGCCTTCCGTGGCCGAGCCGGGATAGCTCAGTTGGTAGAGCAGCGCATTCGTAATGCGCGGGTCGTAGGTTCGAGTCCTATTCCCGGCACCACTCCCCCCCAAGCTCCGTCCCGCCCATGACTCTTCGCACGCGCGGCGCGCAACTCAGAGCTCGGATGTGGCGCGCGTACGTGCGCGCGGGCGAGGCCAAGGAGTCGCTACTTCGTGGCTTGCAGCCCGGGCGCATGCGCGTCGTCGCTCATAGCTGGCCGTTGCGCGCGAAAATGTGCCCGTGCGACCTGGATCTTTGCGACTATCTGAAGGAACGAAACTTTCGCTTGAAGTCGGTTTTCCACCTCGGGACCGGCGGTCACCATATCGTCGGGTTGCGCAACCAAATTGACGGCCTGGAGAATGTGATTCTCGGAGTGACCGTGTCGCCCAAGGAGATCAGGCGCTATCTGAAGCTCGTCATCCGCGACCCGGTCCTTGGACAGAACTACAAGGTACTCTTCGCCGACGTCCACGGTCTGCACGCTGCATCGCTGCCGGACTTCGACCTGGTGACGCTATTCCACCTCGGGGCGTTTGGTAGCACGACCAGTTCAGGTCATGTGCTGAGCGACAGCGCTGTGTTCGACCTTTTTCGCTCAAAGCTCAAGCCTGCAGGCTTGCTAGCGCTCTACAGAGAGGCTTGGGTCTATCCGCGTTTGAAACCGATCGTCGCAGCGGCGACGGCGTCAGGGGCATTGAAGCATCTTGAGGACTACAAGAGTCTGCAGATCCTGCAGATTCCACTGCGAGCGGCCTCGCCGGCTGTCAGGGCGCGCGAATGACTACTGGCGTTGTCCTTCGCGCTCCACCGAACTGGGCGGAGGCAAACGTTCCGGGACCCATCCGTAGAGTTGATGTTTGCCTTCGGTGCCGACGCGCCGGACGATTCGATTGAGCGCTGATAGACTCCCGTACCCAGGAACCGTTAGGGAATGCTGTGCGTTCGTTATCCTGGCAGGGAACCGTTGAGGCCGTGGATCCTGGGGTAACGGCTCCTATTCCCGGCACCACTTCGCCAACACCCCACGCCGCGGGCTCGTATGCGGCATTGACTTGGCCTGGTGCGTCGAGATAACTGAGCCGCGCTCGATGCTCTTGGAATACTGATGAGAAGTGGCCCGCTTCATTTTCAGAGCCCGCGGAAGGAACTCCATTCGAACACTGCACCGGCGCGCCGGAGGTTACGATTCACGAGGGCTAGGGTAGAGTAACTAGTTTCGTTACATTGGCGCGAGCGCCGTTATAGGCAGCAGATTTGGAGTCAGCGGCGACGGTTCCCGGCACCGCTTTTACCCGCTCGCGGTCTCGGCCCATCGCCCGCCGGCGTCCCCCTGGCGCTTCTGGCGCCGGATTCGCCGCCGGGAGGCTTAAACTTCAGGGAGGCCTGCGGAGTCAAACCTCGGGCCGCAAAAGGAAATCTCCGTGGGCACGAACCCGGAACAGGTCAAGAAGTCGATCGAGAGCGAGGACGAGCAAGTCACCTGGATCGGCCGGGATCGGTCCTTCGAGCGCGCACCGGGTGCCGAGCCCCCGCTGGTGCTGACGCCGCCCGTTCGGTCGTCCA
Source organism: Steroidobacteraceae bacterium (assembly GCA_036008385.1). GTDB lineage: Bacteria > Pseudomonadota > Gammaproteobacteria > Steroidobacterales > Steroidobacteraceae > 13-2-20CM-66-19. The sequence goes on along the minus strand of DASYNX010000046.1, from coordinate 7,116 downwards.
CGCGTACGGCCACGCGTTGGAAGTGGACCGTGGGCGCAATCGTGGCGCTCGCGCTCCTCGCGGTCGTCGCCTGGCGGTTGATGGCGGGGGGCGGAAAGCCCCGTGAATCCCTCGCAGATCGCGGCGGCGTACCGCTGGTGACCGTGATCGTCCCGGGCGAGCAGGCCGTAACTTCGAGCGTGAGCTTTACCGGGGCGATTGCGGCGCGTTATGACATGCCGATCGCCAACGAGGGCGACACCGGGCGGATCGTCGCCGTGTATGTCGAGGCCGGTGATGCGGTCAAGCGCGGTCAGGTGCTGGCGCGAATCGACGACTCGGTGATCGTGCAGCAGGTCAACCGGTTGGAGGCTTCACTCGAGCAGGCGCGCGCCCAGGCAGCGCTCTCGGCGGCCGAGTACCGCCGCGCCCAAGGGGTGGAGGCCGCCGGGGCGCTGTCGGCGGAAGACATCGAGAAGCGCCGCGCCACCGCGGTGACCGATGCGGCCAACGTCAAGGTGGTCGCCGCCCAGCTGGCCGAAGCGCAGGCGCGTCTGGCGCGCACGCGCATTACTGCGCCCGTGGACGGCAAGGTGCTCACGCGCAAGGCCGAAGTCGGTCAGATCGCCAATCCGGGCGGCGATGCCCTGTTCCGCGTCGAGAGCGGCGGGGAGGTCGAGATGCGCGGGCAGATCGCCGAGCAGGACCTCGCCCAGGTGAAAACCGGCCAGGCGGCGACGGTGTACCTGACCGGGATTGCGCGCCCGTTCACCGGCCGGGTGCGTCTGCTCGGAGCCATCATCGATCCGGCGACGCGTCTCGGCGACATCCGCATCACGTTGCAGCCCGACCCGGCGCTGCGTCCGGGTGCGTTCGCGCGCGCCGTGGTGACGATCGACAAGGCGCAGCGCCCGGTGCTGCCGCAGACCGCCGTGATGGCGGATGCCAACGGCAGCTACGTACTGGTCGTGAACTCGGGCAGCCGCGTCGAGCGGCGCGCGGTGCGCGTCTCCGGCACGACCGAGACGGGCGTGATCGTCGCCGAGGGCCTGACCGGCAACGAGCGCGTGGTGGCCACCGCCGGCGGCTTCCTGCGCGATGGTGAGACGGTCAACGTCGCACCGCCTGCGGCCGGCACAGCGCCGGCAGCGGGCAAGACCTGAGAGTCCCCGATCATGAAGAACATTTCCGCCTGGGCGATCCGCCACCCGGTGTCGCCGGTCGTGCTGTTCGTTGTGCTGCTCTTCATGGGGTCGGTCGCGTTCATGCGTCTGCCGGTGACACTCAACCCGGATGTCACCTTCCCGGTGGTGCTGGTGCAGGTCTTCCAGCCCGGCGCGTCGCCACAGGAGATCGAGACCCAGATCATGCAGAAGGTCGAGGGCGCGGTCGCCGGTGTGGGCAACATCGACAACATCGTTTCGCTCGCCATCGAGGGGCAGTCGCGCGTCTTCGTCCAGTTCAACATTGGCACACCCATCGACCGCGCGGTGGCCGACGTGCGCGATGCCGTCGCCAAGGTGCGGGTCGATCTGCCTCAGGGGATCCAGGAACCGACCGTCACGCGGCTCGATATTGACGGCAACGAGATCGTCGCCTACGCGGTGAGCTCGAGCGTGCTGTCCGACGAGGATCTGTCCTGGTTCGTGGACAACACCATCAGCAAGCGCCTGCTTGCCGTGCTGGGTGTGTCCCAGGTCACACGCGGCGGCGGCGTCAGCCGTGAGATCCGCGTGGAGCTCGACCCGGCGCGCATGCAGGCGCTCGGCGTCACCGCGGCTCAGGTCAACCTGCAACTGCGCACCCTGAACCTCGATTCTCCGGGCGGGCGCGCGCAACTGGGGGGCGGCGAGCAGGCGATCCGCGTACTCGGGGAAGCGCATACCGCCAGGGCCCTCGGCGACACGCAGATCATGCTGCCGGGCGGGCGGTTTGCGCGGCTGTCGGATCTGGCGGACGTCAAGGACAGCGTGGGTGAGATCCGCGCCATGGCGCGCCTGAACGGCCGGCCGGCGACCATCTTCAGCGTATTCAAAGCCAAGGGCACCTCCGACGTCAACGTACTGAGCGCGGTGGAGCAGGAACTCGCCAAGATCAAGAAGCAAAATCCAAACGTCACGATCACGCAGGTCTACACGTCGGTCGACTACACCAAGGCGACCTACCACTCCGCCATGAGTGCACTGGTGGAGGGGTCGATTCTCGCGGTCCTGGTCGTGTTCCTGTTCCTGCGAAACGTGCGCGCCACGCTGATCTCGGCACTCGCCATACCACTGTCGGCGATCCCGGCATTCGCCTTCATGCAATGGATGGACTTCACGCTCAACTCGATCAGCCTGCTGGCGCTGTCGCTGGTCGCAGGCGTGCTGGTCGATGATGCGATCGTGGAGATCGAGAACATCGTGCGCCATATGCGCATGGGCAAGAGCGGCTTCCAGGCCGCATTGGACGCCGCCGATGAGATCGGTCTTGCCGTGGTGGCCTGCTCCGCGACCATCATTGCCGTATTCCTGCCGGTGAGTTTCATGGGCGGCATCACCGGACAGTACTTCAAGCAGTTCGGTCTCACGGTCGCCGCGGCGGTGTTCTTCTCGCTCCTGGTGGCGCGGCTCATCACGCCGGTGCTGGCCGCCTACACGCTCAAATCCGACATGATCGCCTCGCACACCGATGGCCCGATCATGGCGTGGTATCAGCGCGTGCTGCGCTGGAGCACCCGCCATCGCTGGAAGACGCTCGGTGCCGGCGCCGCCTTCTTCGCCCTGTCCATCGTGGGCCTCATGATGGTCCCCACGGAGTTCATCCCCGCATCCGACGACAGCTGGACGCAGCTGAACGTCGAGCTGCCGGCGGGCGCGCGCCTCGAGGACACCGCGGCGGTGTCCGCGGCCGCGTATCGCATCATCGCGCATCAGCCCGAGGTGGAGTCGGTGGTCGAAGTCATCGGCGGAGATGAATTCGGTGAAGTGCGCACTGCAAACCTGGACATCACGCTGGTCAAGCCGAACCAGCGCAAGATGACGCAACGGCAATGGGAGGACCGGGTCATCAAGGACCTGGCCGTCATCCCCGACGCCCGCATCCACTTCAACCGCAACGGCAACGGGCGCGACGTGAACCTCTATATCACGGGCGATAATCCGCAGCTGGTCGAGGCGAGCGCGCGCAAGCTGGTGGAGGAGATGCGCCAGCTGCCGATCCTGCGCGATGCGGGCATCGACGGCGACATGCCGCGTCCGGAGATCCTCATCACGCCGCACCTCGATCTGGCCTCGCAGCTCGGCGTCACGGTCGCATCGCTCAGCGAGACGATCCGCATCGCGACAATGGGAGAGCTCGATCAGAACAGCGCCAAGTTCTCCCTCGCCGATCGCCAGGTGCCGATCCGCGTGAGTCTCGCCGAAAGCACCCGCCATGACCTCTCGACGCTGGAAAATCTCCCCGTGCCCACCGCCGGCGGCAGCGCGGTACCGCTCAAGGCGGTCGCCGACATCACCTTCGGCCAGGGCCCCACCCGCGTGCGGCGCTACAACCAGGCGCGGCGACTTTCGATCGTGGCGGACCTCAACGGCGTCAAGTTCGGCCCTGCCATGGACAAGATCAAGGCGCTGCCGGCACTCAAGAACCTGCCGCCCGGCGTGCACCAGGTCGATGTGGGCGATGCCAAGTACATGGCCGAGCTGATCACGAACTTCCTGATCGCCATGGTCACGGGCATCCTCATGGTCTTTGCGGTGCTCGTGCTGCTGTTTGCACGCGTACTGCAGCCGATCACCATTCTGGGGTCGCTGCTGTTGTCGTTTGGCGGAGCGGTTGCGGCTCTCATGGTCACCGGCAACGCCTTGTCGCTCGGTGCCATGATCGGCTTCCTGATGCTCATGGGCATCGTCGCCAAGAACGCGATCCTGCTGGTGGACTTCGCCATCGAGGAGATGCGCGCCGGCAAGGATCGGCTGACGGCGATCCTGGAGGCGGGCCACAAGCGCGCGCGCCCCATTGTCATGACGACCGTGGCGATGATCGCCGGCATGATGCCGGTGGCCATCGGGCTGGGCGGCGACACGTCTTTCCGCCAACCGATGGCGGTCGCGGTCATCGGCGGGCTCATCACTTCGACCGCGCTCACGCTGGTCATCGTGCCCGCTGCGTTCACACTCGTCGACGACATCGAGCGCTGGCTCGCGCCGAGGTTTGGACGGGTGCTGACCGCGCAGCCGCCACCGGCTGCGGCGCCCCAACCGCGTCCGCTAAACTAGCTGGATGCTCACCGGGCTCACGCCGGACAACGCCGACACCGTCCCCGCAAGCGCTGAGTCCAGCGCGGGCTTCGCCTGGTGGGCGCGCCTGCTGGCGCGCGTGCCGCTCGGCGCGCTGTATCGCCTCGCCGACCTGCTCGGCTGGCTGGCCTTCCGCGTATTCCACTACCGCGAGCACGTGGTGCGCGAGAACCTCTCCACGGCGTTTCCGCAATTCAACCAATCCCAGTTGCGCGCGGTCATCCGCAGCTACTACCTCGGCTTCGCGCAGATGCTGGTCGAGGTCATAAAGTCCGTGAGCATTCCGGCGGCGGAAATCCGCCGGCGGGTGCGCGTCGTGAACCTCGAGGCGCCGCGCGCACTGCTCGCGCAGGGGCAGTCGGTGCTGCTGGTGGCCGCGCACCAGTGCAACTGGGAATGGATGCTGCTCGCGCTGTCGCTCGAGCTCGGCTATCCGCTCGATGCGGCCTACAAGCCGCTGGTGGACAACTGGGCCGAGCGCGAGATGAAGAAGGTGCGCACACGCTTCGGCAGCCGCCTGGTGCCGGCCAAGGAGCTGCTGGCGGACATCCTCCAGCGGCGCGGCGTAGTACGTACCATCGCAATCGTGGCGGACCAGGAGCCAACCACGAGCGAGCACAAGCACTGGACACGCTTTCTCAACCGCGACACGGCCTTCTTTATGGGCCCCGAGGAGATCGCGCGCGTCACGCACTTCCCGGTGTTCTTTCTCGCCATGCGGCGCACCGGTCGCGGCTACTACGAGATGGAGTTCCAGCCGCTCGCGGGCGCCGCCGAGGCGCTGCCCCCCGGTGCCCTCACCGAGCGCTACGTGCGTCGCGTGGAAGAGCAGATACGCGCCGCGCCGCCCGACTGGCCGTGGTCCCACAAGCGCTGGAAGCTCAGGAAGTCGGTCTACCAGCAGCGCCGCCGCGCCTGAGCGCCGCTCGCGCCTCTCACGCGCCTGGCCGGTCCGCACATCCCTGCGGGCCGGCCAGGAGTGACTCGGTCAGTTACCCGGTGCGTTGATCTGTCCGCGCAGCGCACCGCCCGCATCCACCGCGGTCGCGATAGTTGCGTGCCACCGTCCCGCCTCGAAGTTGGCAATCTCCGCCGCGCCGACGGGCGTGAGCTCGGTTGACCAGTGCCCCATGTCGAGGCTGTCCTTGTCCAGTACCGCGACTCCGGTACCGGTACTGTCCACCTCTGCCGCGTCCGCCTCCTCCACGCCCGTGGAGTTAACGTGAATGCTGAGCGTGTGGGCGCTGCGATCGAACGTCGTGGCGATGACGCCGGTAGCGCCGACGGCGACGCCCTGCGCCTCCCTCACCAGGGCCATCGCCGAGAACGTCACCACGACATTCGCGGGCGTGATCTGCCCGCGGATCTCCCCCCGCGGATGGGCCGCAGAGGCGGCGATCACGTAGAGCTTGCCCTGCGCCAGCGAGCGCAGCTGTTCCGCCGTGAGGAGCGCCCCGGCCGGAACGGACCACTCGGTGGCGTTGGCGGCGCTCGGTGAGAGCCGCACGACCGTCGGTCCGGTCGCCCCGGCGAAGCCCTCGTTGAGAGTGACCGCGGTCGCAGCCATTCCCGCAACCTTCACTTTGCCGTGCATGGCACCGGTTTCGGGCTCCACGGTCACTTCGGCCATGCCCGAGGCGCCGGACATCGGCACCGGGAACAACTGCGCCGGCGTCATGGCAACGGCGGCGGCTGCCATGCCCGTCGTGTTGATCATAATGGGTGGCGTGGTCGAGGTGCCGCCCGCGCTGTCGGTCACCTTGGCGGTGAGCGAGTAGCTGCCTTTGGCCACGGTCGTGCTGTTCCACATGACCGAGTACGGTGAGCTCATCGCCGTTCCCACGGCCTTAGCGTCGATCATGAATTCGACGCTTGTGACCGTGAGAGCGTAGGTCGAGGAAGCACTTGCAGTCGCCGTCAGGGTAACCGTTCCGCTCACGGTCGCTCCCGGTGCCGGGGCGGTCAACGTGACGGTCGGCGCAGGGCAGGTCACGCTCCCGCCATACCCTCCGCCGCACGCCATGTTCGTTGATCGGCTCATACCGCCGCCCCCGTAACCGCCTCCGCCGCCGCAGGAGACGAGGAACGCGGCGAGAGCCCCCGCCACGCAGCCGCTGGCGGCGCGCAGGGCAAATTCGCCATGGCGTGTCTGTCGCATGATGAGACCCTCGTGCTAGCCTGCCGGTGGGTGGCAGCGGCACGCGTGACGGTTCGCTCGCGCGCGCCGCCGGGAACACCCATCGTTTCCCGGGGAACACCGCTCCACTAACCAGTGGCCCGCATCGACCTGTTCGTGGCCGCGGTTCGGGTAGCGGAACGGAAACCAACATTCAACAATGGGTATTGCGGGGGGGTCCTAGGCGGCGGCAGTGCCGGCAATGGCGCGGGACTCGATGCCAACGGCCACCGCTGCGCTTCCTGGGTATCGAGGGCGACCTGCCTTGCGAGGCCTGGAGCACGCAGGCTCCCTCAAGTGACACTGGGACGCGCAGGCAACGGCCAGCAGACGCGTCTGCGGGTAAGCAGGGTGGCCAGCGCCAGGTCTCTGGCGCCCGCCCGGCCCTTCGCGGGGTGCCACGCAAGTTGGCGTTCCTGGCTGCCGAGCCATTGAACCGTCGCGGCGGCGGCGATAACTTACCGTTAGGGTGGTCGTACCGGTGGTGGCCGGCCGGAACCGAGTCTGTCTCCGGCGAAAGAGGTCGGTGTTGTTGGCTCAGTCTGTGCGCTCCGATACGCAGCTGCGGCGCCTGCCGTTGGTGACGCTGTACCTGACGGAACGCTGCAACTCACGGTGCGTAACGTGCGACTACTGGCGCAACGGCCGTGCGGACATGGACCTGGCCGCCGTGACCCGCTTGCT
>DASYNX010000045.1:0-14234 GCA_036008385.1 Steroidobacteraceae bacterium | reverse complement strand
GAATCATGACGATGAAGGCCCGAACGAGACGTTGGCTGCTGGCAGCGAGCTCCGTGAGCGTTTTGCTGGCGCTGTTGGTTTATCTGTTGGGCGATCCGTCCACCACGACAGCCGTTCCGGGCGCGCGCCAGCCTGCACCCCGCGTGAGTGCGATAGCGGCACCGACCGCACCTGCCGCGCAGCAGCCGCACAGCGCTTCTGAAGGGCTGCGCAGTTACATCGTGCAGGCGGCGAGCGCGGGCGAGGCCGCCAGCGCCGTCACGCGCGCCGGCGGCAAGGTTACCGGAGATCTGTCCGTGATCCGCGCGGTGAGCGCGCTGCTCGACGATGAGGAGCTGGCCGCGCTGCGCAACGCCGACGTGCCGGGCCTCCAGATGTACGCGGACTCCAAAGTCAACGCGAGCTCGGCTCCCGGCAGGCTCCCCGAGACCTATTACCCGAGCGAGACCGGCGCGCAGGGGCTGCAGGTCGGCGGCATCACCGGAACCGGCGTGACGGTGGCGGTGGTCGACTCGGGCCTTTGGAGCCAGCACGGGCCGGATCAGAGCGCCCCGGGTCAAACGCGCAGCCGCATCCTCGCGCAATACGACGTGCTGGCGGCGAGTGCGCAGCCCGCGCCGCAGCAGCTGCTCGGTGCACTCACTTCCTCGGTCGCGGCCAACAGTGCCAACATCAACGACCTGTTCGGTCACGGCACGCACGTCTCATCGATCATTGCCAGCAGCGGCGTGGCAACCACCGGTAACTTCCAGGGCGTGGCACCGGGAGTAAACCTGGTGGCGGTGCGAGTGCTGGATCAGAACGGCGAAGGTACCTACTCGAACGTGATCGCCGGCATCCAGTGGGTCCTGATGAACCAGGCCCGCTACAACATCCGCGTGATGAACCTGTCGCTCAGCGCGCCGCCGCAGTCGTTCTACTGGCAGGACCCACTCAACCAGGCGGTGATGAGCGCGTGGAACGCGGGCATCGTGGTGGTGGTGGCGGCGGGCAACCGGGGCCCCGCACCGATGACCATTGGCGTGCCGGGCAACGTGCCGTATGTCATCACCGTAGGCGCGGTCACCGACAACTACTATCCGCTGCAACCGAGCCAGTACAAGCTCGCCGCGTTCTCATCCGCCGGCCCGACCTACGAGGGCTTCGTGAAGCCCGAGGTCGTGGCCATGGGCGGACACATCCTCGCCTACGCACCCAACGACGGGACGCTCGCCGAGGAGTTCCCGCAATGGGTGCACATGCCCTACGACGACTTCACGATGTCGGGCACTTCGATGGCGGCCGCGGTTACCAGCGGCGTGGTCGCTCTCATGCTCGAGGTGAGCCCCTCGCTTACTCCGGACCAAGTGAAGTGCCGGCTCATGAGCGGCGCCCATCCGGCGGTTAATTCCAACGGCACGCTCGCCTACACCGTGTTCCAGCAGGGCGCCGGGCTGGTCAACGCTCGCGACGCGGTGTACAGCACTGCGAGCGGCTGCGCCAACCAGGGGCTGAACGTGCTCGCCGACCTGCAGGGCCGGCAGCACTTCGGCGGACGAGCCAACTACAACCCCTCGACCGGCGAGTACTACATCATGGCCACGACCCAGGGCAGCTCCTCGCAGGGGTTGCTCGGTGGTCTGGGTAGCCTGATCGGGGACCTGGCCTCCACCGCGTCGCAGCTGCCGCTGGTCGGACCGGTGCTGGGACAGCTCCTGTGGGGGGTCGAGGCCCTGGGTGACGGGTTCCTGTGGAACGGCAGCTACTCATCGGCGAGCGGTTATGCCTGGAGCAGCGGTTATGCCTGGAGCAGCGGTTACGCCTGGAGCAGCGGCTACCCCTGGAGCAGCGGCTACGCCTGGAGCAGTGGCTACTCCGGCATCGATGTCCCGGCACAGCAGTAGCGGCGTGAACAGCATCTGCGGCAGCTGCGGCGGGCGGCGCTGAGGCGCGCGCCATGCGAACCCGGCAGCTCCTGCGCGTCCTCCTGACCGGTGTCCTGTTCGCCGCTGCGGTTGCGCCGTCGTCCGCCGCCGTGCCGGTTCCGCCCGTGCGGCCGCTGTATTTCGAGCACCTGACGATGCGCGACGGGCTCTCGCAGAGCACCGTCGAGGGCTTCCTGCAGGACTCACAGGGGTATCTCTGGCTCGCCACCGAGAGCGGCCTCGACCGCTACGACGGCAATTCGGTGCGCGTCTACCACCGTGAGCGCGGCAACCCGCATGCGCTGGCGAGCGATTACATCTGGACGATCGCCGAGGATTCGAACTCGGATCTGTGGCTGGCGACCGTCGGCGGGGGTGTCGCGCGCTGGCAGCGCCGTGACGATGAGTTCCAACTCTTCCGACACGAGGCCGCACGCCCCGACTCGCTCGCGAGCGATCAGGTGCGCACGCTGCTCATCGACGTGTCCGGAAGCATCTGGGTCGGCACGTTAGATCGCGGTCTCGATCTGCTCAACCCCGCCAGCGGGTCGGCCCGCCACTTCCGCCATCGCGACGGCGATCCGCGCTCACTGCCGTCCGACATCGTGTCCGCGTTGTACCGCGATCGCACCGGGCGCATCTGGATCGGCACCGATGGCGGCGTGAGCCGCTACGATCCGGCGACCGGCGGCTTCGTCAACTACGGCCTCAGCGCCAACGGGGCGGGCCTCACCGATCTGCAGGTGCGCGTGATCGCCGAGGATCACACCGGTGCGTTGTGGATCGGCACGCGCCGCGGCGGACTCGACCGTCTCGAGCCCGGCAGCGGCCGCGTGACGGCGTTCCGGCACGATCCCGCCAACCCGCGCTCGCTCAGCCAGGACCGCGTCACCGCGGTTCTCGAGGACAACGCGCAGCGCCTGTGGGTCGCGACCTCCGACGGGCTGAACCTGTTCGACCGGGCCTCGGAGGGCTTCGTGCACTACGGCAACGATGCCGACAATCCGAACAGTCTGCGCGACAGCAACATCATGGCGCTCTACCAGGACCGCGGGGGCGTGCTGTGGGTGGGCACTCGCTCGGGCGGCGCGAGCCACTGGAATCCCGAGAGCTGGCTGCTCGGCCATTACCACAGCGCCGCGTTCCGCGACACTCAGGTGGGGGCGTTTGCGGACGACGGCGCCGGCCGCGTGTGGGTGGGCACGATCGGTGCCGGCCTCATCGAGATCGACACGCGCAGCGGCACTGAGCGCCACTTCGGAACGACGACGCCGGCGCCCCGCCTGAGCGACGATCGGGTGATGGCGCTGCTCTACGACCGGCGCGGGACACTCTGGGTCGGGACCATGACCGGCGGGCTCGACCAGGTGGATCTGGCGAGTGGTGCGGTGCGCGTCTGGCGCAGTTCCGCCAGCGACAGCCAGTCCCTGTCGGCCGACGGCGTGATGGCCCTTTACCAGGATCGGCTCGGAAACATCTGGGTCGGCACCTTCGGCGGCGGCCTCGCCAGCATCGCACCCGGTGGCCGGCTCACCCGCTATCCGTCGGGGCCGCAGGCCCCCAACGGCCTGAGCGATGCGCACGCGAGCGCCATCGCCGAGGACGCGTTCGGGAATCTCTGGATCGGCACGGTGGGTGGCGGCCTCAACCTGCTCGAGCGCTCCAGCGGTCGCTTCTACCATTTCGGGCGCGACGACCGGGATCGCGCCAGCCTCTCCGACGATGCGGTGTTCGCGTTGCACGTGGACCGGTACGGCGAGGTGTGGGTTGGTACCGCAAGTGGCGGCCTGGATCGCGTCGTCGGCAGCTCTGCCGCACCCGGGTCGGTGCGCTTCGAGAACTACGCCGGGGTGCTGCCGTACCGCGCGGTGTACGGCATCGAGTCCGACGGCGCGGGCAACATCTGGCTGAGCACCAATAACGGCCTGGTGCGGCTCGACCCGGGCACACGCGCGGTGAAGATCTACCACGAGTGGCACGGGTTGCAGGGCGAGGAATTCACCTCCGGCGCGCACTACCAGGACCGCGACGGGGATCTGTTCTTCGGCGGCAACAACGGCTTCAACGCGTTCGCACCCGCGGCCGTGAACTTCAGCGCCCCGCCGCCGCGCGTGGTGCTGACCTCGACGGCGCGCCTCAACAAGCCACTGCCCGAGAGCGAGCTGCCCGGGCCCGGGCGGCCGCTCAGGCTCGCTTACGACGACAAGCTGGTGAGCTTCGAGTTCGCCGCGCTGGATTTCACTTCCCCGGCCAACAACCGCTATTCCTACCGCCTGGACGGATTCGACTCCGACTGGATCGATGCCGGAGCACTGCACCGCGCTACCTACACCAACCTCGCTGCGGGTAATTACGTCCTGCGGGTGCGCGCCGCGAGCGCCCACGGAGCCTGGAGCACCGACGAGCTCACCATCCCGGTGCACGTGGCACCGGCGCCGTGGAATACCGTCTGGGCCCGCATCGCCTACGTGGCGGCGCTGCTGCTGCTGCTCGCTTGGGCGTGGCGCGCGCACAGCGCCCGCCGCGAGCGCGCCCTGCGCTACAGCCGCACGCTCGAGCAGACGGTGCAGCAGCGCACCCACGAGCTGCAGGAGCGCAACGCCCAGTTGCAGGTGCTGTCGCGCGCCAAGAGCGACTTCGTGGCGCGCATGAGCCACGAGCTGCGCACGCCGATGAACGGCGTGCTCGGCATGACCAGCCTGCTGCTCGACACGCGGCTCGACGGGGCGCAGCGGCGCTTCGCCGAAGGCATTCACCGCTCGGCCGACTCGCTGCTGGCGATCGTCGATGACGTGCTCGACCTCTCCAAGATCGAGGCCGGCCGCCTGCAGCTCGATCCGACCGATTGCGATCTCACCGAGCTCATCGAGCAGACCGCGGAAGTGTTGGCACCGCGCGCGAGCGGCAAGGGCATCGAGCTGCTGATCGACCCGCCCCTCGAGCCGCTGCCGCGCGTGCGGGTTGACGCGGGGCGGCTGCGTCAGGTGCTGACCAACCTCGGCGGCAACGCGGTCAAGTTCACAGAGCGCGGCGAGGTCACGTTGCGCGCCGTGCCCCTCGGGGTGACGCACGGGGCAGCACCTGCGGGCGGCCCGACCAACCACCACGACACAGCCAGTGCGCTGCGGGTGCGGCTCGAGGTCGCCGACACGGGTATAGGCATCGCCCCCGAGAACCAGGGGAAGATCTTCGAGGAGTTCGCCCAGGAAGATGCTTCGACCACGCGGCGCTTCGGCGGCACGGGCCTGGGCCTTGCGATCTCGAGGCAGATCGTCGAGCTGATGGGCAGCAAGCTCACGGTGGTGAGCGCGCTCGGAGCGGGCTCGACGTTTTCCTTCGAGCTTACCCTGCCGGTGAGCGCCACACAGCGTGGGCGCACCGTACCGCCGGCGCGCTTCGACGGTATGCGCGTTCTGGTTGCGGACGACAACGCCGCCGCGCGCCTCCTCATGGTCAATGCGCTGCGCGCCTGGGGCGCGCGTCCGACCCTTGCCGAGTCGCTTGAGACGACGCTGGCGGAACTGCGCGGCGCGGCCTACGAGGCGGTGATCATCGACGACCCGCTCCCCGACGGCGATGCCCAGCAGGTGCTGCAGCCCCTGCAGAGCCTCGGCGCCGCGCGCCCGCGCGTCATCCGCCTGGTGGGCTTCGCGAGCTTGAAGCCGGTGGTGGAGGAGGGTGAGCACCAGTGCTTCGACGCCGAGGTGACCAAGCCGCTGCGCCTCGCGCAGCTGCACGCGGCACTCACCGGGCGCCCGGCGGCGCCCGAGCGCGAAGGGGCCCATGGTGCCGCGGGGCGGGCGCCGCACCCGCGGCTCTCAGGCCGTGTGCTGGTGGTCGAGGATCAGCCGCTCAACCGCGAGGTGGCGCACGGAATGCTGAGCTCGCTCGGCGTCACGGTGGACACCGCGACCAACGGTGCGGAGGCGCTCGAGCGACTGCGACGCGAGTCATTTGACCTGGTGCTGATGGATTGCGAGATGCCGGTGATGGACGGGTTCTCGGCGACCCGCGAGCTGCGCCGCCGTGGGGCTGCGGGCCGGCGGCTCCCCGTGATAGCGCTCACTGCCGATGCGACCTCCGAGGGGCGCGCCGCCTGCCTCGCGGCCGGCATGGACGATCACCTGGCGAAGCCTTTCACGCGCGAAGCGCTGCGGGCGATGCTGCGGCGCTGGCTCCCGGAGCCGCAACCGGGCGCCGCGGAGGGAGTCACGGGGGCAGCGACTCCCGCTGCAGCCGTGCCGCCTGCCACGGTCGATCCGGCGCGGGAGCTACTCCTCGATCGCGGCACACTCGACGCCCTGCGGGCCCTGCCGGCGCGCGGGTCGCAGGACATGCTGAGCCGGGTCGCGGCCGCCTATCTGTCCGACTCGGAGCGGCTGCTCGCCGCGATCGAGCGGGCGATCGAGTTGGGCCAGGCCGCGGAGCTCGCGCGTGCGGCGCATGCCTGGCGCTCGTGCAACGGGCACGTAGGCGCGCTCGGACTCATGAACGTGTGCCGCGAGCTGGAGAGCTGCGCGCGCGCCGGCGACCTGTTGCCGGCGCGCGCGTTGCTGGCGCAGCTGCGCAACCTGTACGCGCGCGTCGGCGAGGAGCTGCGCGGCGAGCTGCGGAGATCCGCGTGAGCGCGCCGCGCATCCGGGTGGTGGTCGCCGACGACGACGGTACGCTGCGCGAGATCGCCACCGCGATGCTCGAGAGCGCCGGCTTCGAGGCTGAGGCGGTCGCCGGCGGCGACGCGGCGGTGGCCGCGTGCGCCGCACGCATGCCGGATCTGGTGCTGCTCGATGTCGAGATGCCCGATGGCAACGGCTACCAGGCCTGCAGCGGCATTCGCGCGCTCCCCAACGGCCGCGAAGTCCCGATCGTCATGGTGACCGGGTTCGACGACGCCGGCTCGATCAACCTGGCGTACGACGCCGGGGCGACCGACTTCGTGGTGAAGCCGATCAACTGGGCGCTGCTGGCGCACCGCATCCGCTACGTGCTGCGCGGGGCGCGCGCCCAGGCGCACATCCAGCGCCTGGCCTACTTCGACACGCTCACCGCCCTTCCCAACCGCGAGTGGATCGGCGAGTACCTGTCGCGCTCGCTCAGCGAGGCGGGGCAGCGCGAGCGCAGCGTGGCGCTGCTGTTCGTGGACCTCGACCAGTTCAAGCGCATCAACGACACCCTCGGCCACGAGACCGGGGACGCACTGCTGCGCCAGGTCGCGGCGCGGCTGAGCTCGGCGCTCGCCTATGCCGGGGCCGACGCCCAGCTCGCCCGGGTGGGCGGGGACGAGTTCATCGTGGTGCTCACCGGCCGCGCCGGCGTCGCCGAGGCGGAGCAGGCGGCACAGCGGGTGCAGGCCGCACTCGGCACGCCCTTCGTCCAGGGGGGCTACGAGTTGGTGGTGACAGCCAGCATCGGCATCGCGCTGTTCCCCGAACATGGGCAGGACGCGCAGGCGCTGCTCAAGAACGCCGATCTGGCGATGTACGAGGCCAAGGCGAGCGGCCGCAACCAGTTCCGCCTCTACACCAGCGCGGTCAATGCACGCGCGGTGAAGCGCCTGTCGCTGGAGATGGAGCTGCGCCGCGCCTTCGATAACCAGCAGCTCGAGGTGTACTACCAGCCGCAGTACGACGCCCATAGCCTGCGTGTGGCCGGCGGGGAGGCGCTGTTGCGCTGGTTTCACCCGCAGCGCGGGCAGATTGCCACCTGCGACTTCGTAGCGGTGGCGGAGGAGACCGGGCTGATCGGCGACATCGGCCGCTGGACGCTGCAGCAGGTATGCCGCGACCTGCTCCGCTGGCGTGCCGCGGGGCGCTGCCCGCCGTCGATCGCGGTGAACGTGTCAGGGCGCGATTTTCTGCGCCAGGACGTGCTGCTGCACCTCTCGCGGGTGGTCGAGGAGGCGCACCTGCCGGCTTCACTGTTCGAGCTCGAGCTCACCGAAGGTGTCCTGATGCAGGACGTGGAGAGCGGGCAGCGCTCGCTGCAGGCGCTGAAGGAATTCGGCTTCGCGCTCGCGGTGGATGATTTTGGCACGGGGTACTGCTCGCTGAGCTACCTCAAGCGCTTCCCCCTGGACACCCTCAAAGTCGATCGTACCTTCGTCAACGACATCAGCGACGATCTGGATGATACGGCGATCGTGCGTGCCATCATCGCGCTGGGGCACAACCTCAGCCTGAAGCTGGTGGCGGAGGGGGTCGAGACGCTCGAGCAGCTGCAGTTCCTGCGTACCGCAGGGTGCGACCTGGTGCAGGGTTTTCTCATGAGCCGGGCGGTGCCCGCTGACGCCTTTAGTCAGCTGATCGGCGCGCCGCCTGCGGCGAGCGGGACGGACATCGCCGCCGCTGCGCGAGGCGCGGGCGCCTAGCGTGGCTTGCGCCGCGGCTTGCGCGCAGCGTCGCCCGGTTCGCCAATCTCGTAGTCCTCGAAGTCGCTGGTGAGCTCGGCGGTGTGCTTTTCCTCGAGCAGCCGCTCGAGCCGGCGCCACGCCGGATCGCCCGTCTTCTGCCCACGGCGCTTGGCCAGGTCGAGGTCCTTGATGACCTGATCGAGATCGACGTCGCCGTCCTCGATGACAGGCTCGTCGGCTTCCTCGTCCTCGAATTCGTCTGATTCCGGCTTCTCGCTCATGCGGAACCTGAGTCGTGCGGGAATTGGACGGCGCGAACTTAAATCAGATCCCCTGACAACTGCAATGTCGCCCGCGCGGTTTGTGAAGCGGTGCCGGTTTCACCACCGCAGGCGGCTGTAAATCAATGAATCAGCTGATTGATCTCGAAAATGGGCAGCAGCATTGCGAAGACGATGCCCATCACGAACAGGCCCATGACCACGATCAGCAGCGGCCCCAGCAGCCCCACCAGAGCCCCGAGCAGGCCGTCGAGCTCGCGCTCCTGGCTGATGGCGGCCCGCTCGAGCATGCTCTCGAGCTGTCCGCTCGACTCACCGCTTGAGATGAGATGAATGGTCATGGGCGGGAACATGCGGCTGGCGGCCAGCGAGCGCCCGATGGGTGCGCCCTCGCGTACCCGCGCGGCCGCGTCCGTGACCGCATCGCGCATCGGAAGATTGGTGACCACCTCGCCGGCAATGCGCATGGCCTCGAGCACCGGGACGGCGCTCGCCGAGAGAATGCTGAAGGTGCGCGTGAAACGCGCGGTGTTGAAGCCGCGCACCAGCTTGCCGGCCAGCGGCAGACGCAGCTGGAAGCGGTGGAACCGGCGCCGGGCCGCGGGATTGCGCAGCCAGCGCCGGAACAGCACCACCGCTACGATTACGGCGACGATCAGGTAGATGCCGTAGGAGCGGAAGAAGCCACTGGTGGCGATGAGCATGCGCGTGATGATGGGGAGCTTGGCTTTGCTCGCCTGGAAGACCGACACCACCTGCGGCACGACGTAGACCAGCAAAGCCGACACGATGCCGAAGCACAGCACCGTGAGCACGATCGGATAGAGCAGCGCGGCGAGCACCTTCTGGCGCAGCTGATCGCGCCCCTCGGTGTAGTCCGCGAGCCGCTCGAGCACGTTGTCGAGGTGGCCGGATTGCTCGCCGGCGGCGACGGTGGCGCGATAGATCTCGGGGAAGACGCGCGGGAACTCGGCGAAGCCGTCGGCGAGGGTGTGGCCTTCCATGACGCGGGCACGCACGCCGAGCACGATGCTCTGCACCCGCGGTTTCTCGGTCTGCTGCGAGACCGCCAGCAGCGACTCCTCGAGCGGCAGACCCGCGCGCACCAGCGTAGCGAGCTGGCGGGTGAACAGCGCCAGGTCTGCAGCGGAGACGCGCCGCGCGAGGCTGAAGGAGCGCTGGCGCTTCGCCTCCCGCTGCGCGACTTCCGCGACCGACACCGGCAGCAGCTGCTGCTCGCGCAGCAGCTGGCGGATGTGGCGCGGCGTGTCGCCTTCGAGGATGCCCTTGCGTTCCTTGCCGGCGGAGTCGAGGGCGGTGTATTCGAACGCGCCCAAGCAGCTCAATCCTCGCGCGTGACCCGCAGCACTTCCTCGATGGTGGTCTCGCCGCTCAGCACGCGGGCGCGCCCGTCGTCGCGGATCGAGGGCGTGCTGAGACGCGCGTGCCGGTCGATCTCCTGCTCGGAGACGCCGTCGTGGACCATGGTCCGCATGGCGTCATCGACGATGATCAGCTCGTAGATTCCGGTGCGGCCGCGATAGCCGCCGGTGTGGTCGCGCCCGGGCCGATAGAGCGTCGGGGAGGGATCGTCCGGCTCCAGATTGAGGAGCCGCCGCTCGTACTCGCCGGCCCGGAACGGCTGCTTGGTGTCGGGGTTCAGCACCCGCACCAGCCGCTGCGCCAGCACGCCGATCAGGCTCGAGGAGAGCAGGAACGGCTCGATCCCCATGTCGCGCAGGCGCGTGATCGCACCGGCGGCGGTGTTGGTGTGCAGCGTCGAGAGCACCAGGTGACCCGTGAGGCTCGCCTGCACGGCGATCTGCGCGGTCTCGAGGTCACGGATCTCGCCGATCAGTACCACGTCCGGATCCTGGCGCAGGATCGCGCGCAAGCCGCGCGCAAAGGTCATCTCGACCTTGGTGTTGACCTGGGTCTGGCCGATCCCGTCGATGTAATACTCGATCGGGTCTTCCACGGTCATGATGTTCTGGGTGTTGTCGTTGAGGCGCTCGAGCGCGGCGTACAGCGTGGTCGTCTTGCCCGAGCCGGTCGGCCCGGTGACCAGCAGAATGCCGTGCGGCTTGTGAATCAGCTCGTCGACCGCGCTCTGGGTGCGCGGATCCATGCCGAGGGAGTTCAGGTCGAGCTTGCCGGCCTGCTTATCGAGGATACGCAGCACCACGCGCTCGCCGTGCCCGGAGGGGATGGTCGAGACGCGCACGTCGACCGCGCGTCCGGCGATCTTGAGGCTGATGCGTCCGTCCTGCGGCAGGCGCTTCTCGGCGATGTCGAGACGCGACATGACCTTGACGCGCGACACGACCAACGGTGCCACCGCGCGCTTCGACTGCAGCACCTCGCGCAGCACGCCGTCGACCCTGAAGCGGATCACCAGACGGTTCTCGAACGGCTCGATGTGGATGTCGGAGGCGTTCTCCTTGACCGCCTGGGTGAGCACGGCGTTGATCAGACGGATGATCGGTGCATCGTCCTCGCTGTCGAGCAGGTCGGCCTGCTCGGGCAGCTCCTGCGCAAGGTGCGCGAGATCGGTGGTCTCGTCGAGCCCCTCGACCGCCTGCATGGCATCGGAGCCCGCCTCGTACGCCTGGCGCAGCAGCTCATCGAACTGTTCGTCCGGAACGCGCTCGAGCCGCACCGAGCGGCGCAGGTAGCGGCGCACCTCGGCGAGCGCCTGCGGCGAGGCGGTATCGCGGTAGGTGCACTCCGCCACGCCGTCGACCACGCGGTTGACCAGCACGCCGTGACGCTTGGCGAAGGCAAACGACAGCCGCCGTGGCCCGTCGGCGGCCGTGCGCGGCGCGCCGATCGCGATGCCCGTGCCGTTGCTGCTCATGGATTGCCCTGCGGCGGGGGCGCGGCGGCCGGCGGCGGCGCCGGCTGGGCGGCGTTGGTGTCCGGCGCCGGCGAGCCCGGTGGTGCGGCGACCCCGGCTGCGGCCGGCGCGGTCGCCGCAGGGGTCGCGGGCGTCGCGGGCGGCGCGGCTGCTGCGGCCGTGCCGCCGCTGCCGGTCTTCGGTGCGGCCGCGCCGGTGCCCGGTGGCGGGGGCGGCGGCAGGGGCGGCAGCTTCGGCTGCGGGGTGTTCGGCAGCAGCTTCGGGAAGGCGTTCTCGTATCCGCCCTGACCCTTCTGCTCGTCGAGCAGGTAGTTGTATTTCTGCTCCGTCTCGAAGGCAGCCTGTGCCTGATCGCGCAGGATCTTCGGACGGATGAATACCATCAGGTTGTTCTTGGTCGCGGTGGTGTTGCGCACCTTGAAGAGGTTGCCGATGATCGGAATGCTGCCGAGGAACGGCACGCGCGTCTCGCCGCCGGTGCGGTCGTGCTCGATGAGTCCGCCGAGCACCACCACGCCGCCGTCCTCGATGAGCACCGTGGTGGTAATGGTGCGCTTGTTGGTCACCAGGTCGACGGCGCCGGCCGGCTTGGTTCCGAGGCTCGAGCTCTCGATCGCGAGCTTCAGCGTCAACTGATTGCCCTCGGCCGAGATGGTCGGCGTCACCTTGAGAATGGTGCCGACGTCCTCGCGCTGGATCGTCTGGAAGGGGTTCACGGAGCCACCGGTGCTGGCGGTGGTGTTGGTGAACTGCCCGGTGATGAACGGCACCTCCTGCGTGACCTTCAGCTCCGCCTCCTGGTTATCCATGGTCACGGCCGAGGGCGTCGAGACGATGTTGGTGTTGGTATCCGCCCGCAGCGCGCGCAGCACGGCGACGAAATTCACGCCGGCGCCGGCGATGCGGCCGATGCCGATGGTGGTGCCCTGCAGCAGCGGCGTCGTGATGTTGCCGGTGTTCTGGATCGCCTGGGCGAGATCGACGATGCTCGTGCCGCTCACCGGAGCCACGAAGGCGCCGACCGGAACGTTGGTGTTGCCGTTGTTGAACGCCGCCCAGTTGACGCCGAGGTCGGCTTCCTTGCTGACGTCCACCTCGGCGAGGATGGCCTCGACCAGCACCTGCGGGCGGCGGATGTCGAGCTTGTCGATGATGTCCATGACCGCGCGCATCATCTTCGGCGGCGCGGTGATCACCAGCGCGTTGTTGGTGGGGTCCGCCCACACCATGGCGCCTTTTTCAGCCCCCCCCGCCGCGCCCGCGGCACCGGCGGCGCCGGGGGCACCGGCCGCACCGGCCGCCGCCTGGGCGATGCCGGTCATCTGCTCCTTGAGCTTCGGCGCGATCTTCTCCGCGTTGGCGTAATGCAGGTAGCGTACGCGCGTATCGCCGCCGGCCTCGAGCGGGGTATCGAGGTGCGCGATGAGCGCGCGCAGCCGCAGCCGCTGCGCCTGGTCGCCGCCGATCAGCACGCTGTTGGAGCGCTCATCGGCGACCACCTTGATCGCTCCGCCTTCGGCAGCCGCGCCGGCGTAGAGCGAGTTCACCACGCGCACGATCTCGGACGCGCCGGCGTGGGTGAGCGGCACGATCTCCACGTCCTGGTTACCGACCTGATCGATGCGCCGGATGATGCGCATCATGCGATTCACGTTGCTGGCGTGATCGGTGATGATGAGGATGTTGCCCGCCGGATAGGCGGCCAGGTGTCCGTACTGCGGAATCATCGGCCGCAGGATCGGCACGAGCTGCGCTGCGTTCACGTTCCTGACGTCGAGCACCTGGGTCACGATCTCATCCGACGTCGCGCTCACGTGATCGGGCAGATCGGTCGCCGGGATCTGGCGCGCGTTGGTATCGGGCAGGATCTTGACGACGTTGCCTGCCGGAACGGCGATGAAGCCATACACCTGCAGGATGGACAGGAACGCCTCGTAAAACGCGCCGGGCGACATCGGAGTGGAGGACAGCATCGTCACCTGCGCGCGCACGCGCGGGTCGATGATGAAATTCTTGCCCGTGGCGGCGCTGACCGCCTCGGCGATCTGGGTGATATCCGCGTCCTTGAAGTTCGGGGTGATGCGCTGCACCTGCTGTGCCGAGGCGAGCGAGGCCGCCAAGAGCACCGCGAACGTGCGCACGATGAACGAACGTAAACCTGTCTTTCGCAAAATTCCCCCCGCTAAACGCGTCGGCTCATCTACCGGCCAGTGCTGCCCTCGTTCGTCGGCGGCGCCTGACCCGTCGGCGTGTCCTCTTGCGGCAGCCCGCCGCCGGGCGGTGGTCCGCCGACGGGGCCGCCCGCTGGTACGCTCCCATTGCCGCCCAGAGGCATGGCACCCGCAGGAGCGCCACCCGGGGCCGCTTGAGCCTGGGCGGCCACGCTGTCCGCTTCCTGCGCCACCTGGGCGAGATTCAGTAGCAAATCCTGCTGCTGCCCGCCGCGAATGACTGTGACGCGCGCCTCACTGGCGCTCGAGAGCGTGCGCAGGATCTGCTCACTTCGATCACGATCATCGAGCGGCGTTCCATTGATCGCCGTCACTTGGTCACCGGCGTGCAGCCCGAGCGTGTTGAAGGCGGCGCGATTGCGACCCGGGTACACCCGGAAACCGTTCAGGTGGCCGTGATCCATGACCGGCTGCGGCCGAATCACGTCCCCGATGAGCCCGGGTTGCTCGCTGATCATGCGGCGCATGCGCTCGACCGGGTTCTCCGCGCTCTGAAACTGCGCGCTCGAGGGCAGCGGCGCGGTGGCACTCATCTGGTGGGGCAGGGCGAGCGATTCAAGCTGTCCGTCGCGGTCGATGACCACCCGATCGCTGTACACCGAGTGCAGCTTC
>DASYNX010000044.1:0-2016 GCA_036008385.1 Steroidobacteraceae bacterium | reverse complement strand
GCGAGCCCGAGGAGAAAGTGGGTCTCAGCCTCGGTCGGCG
This sequence comes from Steroidobacteraceae bacterium, assembly GCA_036008385.1. Lineage (GTDB taxonomy): Bacteria > Pseudomonadota > Gammaproteobacteria > Steroidobacterales > Steroidobacteraceae > 13-2-20CM-66-19. The sequence goes on along the minus strand of DASYNX010000044.1, from coordinate 1,976 downwards.
CCGCCTGCACGAGCACGGTCGCGCCCACGTCGTGTTCCTTGAGAATTGGCGCGAGATCGGCCGGCAGGTAATCGCGATAGAGAGCGCCTGCCTCGGGCCTGAGCCACCCGTAGTCGCCGCGTGACAGCTGCCAGAAGTGCTGGTGGGCGTCGATGATCATGAGGCTTCACCGGGCACGTACCCACCCGGGGGCAGGAGGCCTGAGCCCTCGAGACGCCGCCACAGCGCGGCCGGGAGCTGGGCGCGCACGCGGGTCACGGCGCTCATGACTTCATCGCGGCTGCGCAGGCCTGCGACCACGCCTGCGACCGCCGGGTGCGCCAGCGGAAACTGCAGGGCCGCGGCGCCTACATCCACGCCCTCGCACGCGCACTCCGCGTAGAGACTGCGCGCCCGCGCCAGGGTGACGGCATCGACCGGCGCGTAGTCGTAGGTGGCTCCCGGCGCGCTCGCGGGCGCTAAGAGCCCCGAGTTGTAGGCGCCCGCCACCAGCACCTTCACGCTGTGCGCCTGTGCGTACGCCATGAGCTCAGCGGAGTGCCGCTGCTCGAGGAGCGTGTAGCGCCCGGCGAGCATGACGCAGTCGAGCGGGAAGCGTGGCAGCACCTCGAGGACGACCTCCTCTTCGTTGACGCCGATGCCGATCGCCTTCACCGCGCCCGACTCGCGCAGCCGAGACATGGCCGGCAGCGTCTCGTCCAGAGCCAGCCGCAGCACCTCCGCATGGCGTGCGCCGTGGGTGAGTCTGCCGATGTCGTGAAGAAAGAGGATGTCGATGCGGCTCACGCCGAGGCGCTCGAGACTCGCCTCGAAAGAGCGCTCCACGCCGTCGCGGCTGTAATCGAAGACAGCGCGAGTGCCATCGACCGCAAACCGGTCCCCTGCCGCGCGCGCGCCACGCGGCTCGCGACTCACGAGCCGCCCGACCTTGGTCGAGAGCACGTAACTGTCGCGCGGCTGGCCGGCGAGCGCGCGTCCCATGCGCTGCTCGCTCAGGCCATGCCCGTAGAAGGGCGCGGTATCAAAGTAGCGGATACCTTGCCCAAGCGCTGTTGCGAGGGCTGCCTGCGCCTCCTCCTCGGTCACCTTCTGGTAGAGGTTGCCGATTGGGGCGCCGCCGAAGCCGAGCGGCGAGACCTGCACGCCCTGCACGATGATTTGCGCCGCAGTCATCCGGAACCCGCTACCGCTCGAGCACCACGATGCGGTCGATGCTGCCGGCCGCGGGGGGCGGCACGGCGAGCAGCGTCTGGCCGCGAAAGTCCGTGAGCTCGACCTGCTGGTGGCTGTCAAAGTCCCACGCGGCCTTGAGGCCGCCGACCGGCGGTAACACCAGGTAGGGCTCCTGCCAGGCCAGGATGTGCACGTAGATCCGATTGCCCTTGGCGGTAGTGACGCCCCAGCTGCGCGGGGAGATGGGCCCGGCGCGCGTGCCGTAGACCGTATCGCCATGGGTGCCCAGCCACGCACCGATTGCCTGCAGCCGCTCCACGAACTCCGGCTGCACCTTGCCTTCGGCGGTCGGGCCGATGTTGAGCAGGAAGTTGGCATTGGCGCCCGCAGCCCGCACCAGCAGATGGATCAGCTGCGCGGCGCTCTTGAAGTCCTTGTCGTTGCGGGTGTAGCCCCAGGAGTGATTGATGGTCTCGCAGGTCTCGAGCGGCAGATCCGAGATGCCCGCCTTGTTGAAGCCCGCCGAGTTCTCGCCCGGCAGGTCCTGCTCGAACATCTGGAAGTCCTCACCGGCAAAGGGCGTGCGGTGGTGATTATTGCCGACGAGCGCGGCCGGCTGCAGGCGATGGATGAGCCCGTAGGTGCGTTCGAGCTTCCAGTCGGCGTCGGGCTTGTCCCACATGCCGTCGAACCAGATCCCGCCGATGGCGCCATAGTCCCCGCCCAGGAGCTCGGCGAGCTGGGCGTTCATGTAGTCGAGGTAGCGGTTGAAGTCGCCCGCCTGCGGCCGGCCGGTGAAGTGC
>DASYNX010000043.1:0-1652 GCA_036008385.1 Steroidobacteraceae bacterium | reverse complement strand
GTAGAGCGAACGCTGGGCGTCGAGGGTAGCCAGGTAGTTGTCGACTCCGGATCGGAAGCGCATCTGCGCGAGCCGGTAGGCGTCGGCGTCGGCCGCCGCCAGGGCTTCCTGTGCGCGGCGCTGGTCGATGTAGGTCCCGCGGGCGCTCAGCGCGTCCGAGACCTCGCGGAAGGCTGTCTGAATGGTGAGCTCGTATTGCGCGACGGCCACATTCTTCTCGATGTGCGCCAGGTCGAGATTCGCGCGGTTCCGACCTCCCGTGAAGATCGGCAGAGTGATCGTTGGCGCGAAGCTCCACGCTCCCGTGCTGCTGCCGAACAGATCCTTCAACCGGTTGCTCGCCGTGCCGCCGGATGCAGTCAGCTGGATGCTGGGGAAGAACGCCGCGCGCGCCGCGCCGATGTTGGCGTTCGCGGCGCGCAGGCTGTGCTCGGCGCTGAGGATATCCGGTCGATGTGTGAGCAGGTTCGAGGGCAGGCCTTCCGGCACCTGCGCGAGCAGTCCCTCGGTGCTCATGTCCTCGGCGGGCGGAAGATCCGCCGGAATCTGCTGCCCGAGCACGAGGGTGAGTGCGTGGGTGGCGAGCGCGAGCTGCCGCTGGTATTGCGCGAGGCTCGCGCGTGCGGCCTCGACCGCGCTCTCCGCCTGGCGCAGGCTCAGGAGCGTCGTAGTGTCGCGCTGGTACATCGCCATGGTGAGCTCGTACGACTCGATTTCGTTCTCGAGCGTCTGCTGCGTGAGCTTCACGAGTGCGTCGTCGGCGAGTACTGTGAAATAGTCCGTTGCCACCTCGGCAACGAGGCTGATCTGCGTGCTGCGTTGGGCCTCGCTTTGCGCGAGATACTGTTCGAACGATTGCGTCGTAAGGCTACGCTGGCGACCAAACAGGTCGAGCTCGTAATTGGTGAACCCGATTCCGGCGGTGTAGTAGTGAAAGGTGGTGGCTGCGCTCCCGCTGGGCACCGCGGTGCTGCTGCCGCCCGAGCCGCCGACGCCCCCGAGCGGCAGCGCGCCATTCGCCGGCAGCCGCTCGGCAAGTCCCGAGCCGGTGGCGGAAATCGCTGGGAAGAGATTGCCACGCTGTATGCGGAACTGTGCCTCCGAGGCCGATACGTTCAGCACGGCGATGCGCAGATTGCGGTTGTTCTCGAGCGCGATCTCCGCGAGGCGCTGAAGGCGTGGATCGGTGAAGAAGTCCCGCCAGCCGATCTGATCGGCGGCGACGCTGGCGGGGGCAGCTGCAGCTGCGTCGCCGGCGTGGGCCGGCCATCGGTCCGGCACCGGCGACTGCGGCCGTTGGTAGTGGGGCATAAGCGTGCAGGCGCTGAGCGCCGCGGCGGCGAAGCACACAGTGACGACATGCTTCATGGGCTTACTCCCCTGCGGCCTGCGCCGCCGGCAGATCGGGCACCTCGCCGCCGCGCCGCAGGGATTCGACCAGGCGCAGCACCGCGACGAAGAACGCGGGGACCAGGAAGATCGCGAGCACCGTGGCGGTGATCATTCCGCCCGCGACGCCCGTGCCGATGGCGTTCTGGCCGCCCGATCCGGCACCGGAAGCGATCACGAGCGGCGCGACGCCGAGGATGAAGGCAAAGGAGGTCATGAGAATCGGCCGCAGCCGTTGCCGCGCGGCTTCCGTCGCCGCATCG
>DASYNX010000042.1:0-20455 GCA_036008385.1 Steroidobacteraceae bacterium | reverse complement strand
ACGCCACAAACGTCCCGCCGTAGGTCTCAGCCATCACCTTCGTCAGCGCCGCCGTCAGCGTCGTCTTCCCATGGTCCACGTGACCAATCGTCCCAACATTCACGTGCGGCTTGGTGCGCTCGAATTTCTCTTTGGACATGGAAGTATCCTCAATGGGCGCCGCGCCTCGCGCGCCGCCGATATCCCGTCAAACCAACTCTCAACTCAACACTACCCGGTCGACTGGAGCCCACGACCGGGATTGAACCGGTGACCTCGTCCTTACCAAGGACGTGCTCTACCAACTGAGCTACATGGGCTCTATGTCGGCTGACGCAGCGGACTAACGTGGAGCGGGTAGTGGGAATCGAACCCACGTCATCAGCTTGGAAGGCTGAGGTTCTGCCATTGAACTACACCCGCGCTGATGGCGCCGATCTGCCGGCCGCTCCTCCGCCGATCCGTCCGTCCCCGGGTGGTGGAGGGGGAAGGATTCGAACCTTCGAAGGCGTAAGCCGGCAGATTTACAGTCTGCTCCCGTTGGCCGCTTGGGTACCCCTCCGCAAAACGAGCCGCGTATTGTGATTTCGCCCCCGCGGGGTGTCAATGCGCCTTGGCCCGTTATTTGCTTGCCGGAGCTCCCCCGCCAGGCTGAGCTGACCCCCGTCCGGCGGCCGGGCCGCCGTTCCCGGCCCGGTGGCCGCCGCCCCGCGGGAGCGACGCACGCAGCGCCTCGAGCTCCTGTGGCCCCGCCGCCCGTGCACCTCCTGGGTGCAGGTCCCGGGGCAGCTCGATGGGACCGTAGCGGATGCGCAGCAGCCGGCTGACCTCCAGACCTAGCGCCTGCCACAGGCGCCGGACCTCGCGCTTGCGACCCTCGCGCAGTACCACGCGGAAAGCACTGTGGCTGCCGGACCGGGCGGCGGCCGGCGCGGCGCTGATCGAATCGAAATGCGCCGGGCCGTCCTCGAGGGGAACACCCTCGCGCAGCTGCCTCAGCGCCTCAGGCCCCGGCCGCCCACGCACCCGCACCAGGTACTCGCGCTCGATTCCGCCCGAGGGGTGCATCAGCCGGTGGGCCAGCTCTCCGTCGGTGGTGAGGAGGAGGAGACCCGAGGTGTTCACGTCGAGTCGCCCGACGCTGATCCACCGCCCCCCCTGGGCAGGCCTCGGCAGCCGGTCGAATACCGTGGGGCGGCGCTGCGGGTCACGGCGCGTGGTCACCTCGCCCACGGGCTTGTAATAAAGGAGTAGCTCCGCGGCAGCCGTCCCGCTCCCGAGCTCGAGCTTCCTGCCGTCGAGGCGCACTTCATCGCTGTGGCTCGCGCGATCGCCGGGCTGCGCGATGCGCCCGGCCACGGTGACACGCCCGCTGCGGATCCACTCCTCGACCGTGCGGCGCGAGGCGAGGCCCGCCCCGGCGAGCAGCTTTTGCAGTCTGATCATGGGATCATAACGACAAAGTCTTACCCAAGACCCCCGCCTCCTTGTGGCCGCAACCGCGGGAAGCGTAGAAGGACATCATGCTCTACGACAGCATTCTCGGCACGATCGGGAGGACCCCGGTCGTGCGCATCCAGCGCCTCTCGCCCCCGCACGTCACGATGTACGTGAAGTGCGAGTTCTTCAACCCGCTCGCCTCGGTCAAGGACCGCCTCGCAATCGCTATCATCGAGGACGCCGAGCGCCGCGGTACGCTCAAGCCCGGCCAGACGGTGGTGGAAGCCACCTCCGGGAACACCGGCATCGCCCTCGCCATGGTGTGCGCGGCCAAGGGCTACCCGTTCGTCGCCGTCATGAGCGAGACGTTCTCGGTCGAGCGGCGCAAGATCATGCGGCTGCTCGGCGCGAAAGTGATCCTGACGCCGGGGCCCGAGCGCGGCAGCGGCATGGTACGCAAGGCCGAGGAGCTCGCGCGCCGGCACGGCTGGTTTCTCGCGCGGCAGTTCGACAACGAGGCCAATCCCGCCTATCACCGCAACACCACCGGGCCCGAGATCCTGCAGGACTTCGTCGGGCGGCGACTCGATTTCTTCGTCACCGGGTGGGGAACCGGCGGCACCCTCACCGGCGCTGGCCAGATGATCCGGCTCGCGCGCCCGGAGGTGCAGATCGTCGTCTCCGAGCCCGCGGGCGCGGCGCTGCTCTCGGGCAAGCCATGGGCGCCCCACAAAATCCAGGGCTGGACGCCGGACTTCATACCCAAAGTGCTCGATCGGGAGGTGGGCCACCGCATCGTGCCCGTGACGGACGTCGAAGCGGTGGACAACGCCCGCGCGCTGGCGCGCAGCGAGGGGATTTTCTGCGGGATCTCCTCAGGCGCGACGTTCGCCGCCGCGCTCAGGGTCGCCGCCGAGGCGCCGGAGGGATCGGTCATCCTCGCGATGCTCCCGGATACCGGGGAACGCTATCTCTCGACGGTGCTGTTCGAGGGGATCCCCGAGGGCAGCGATCCGGAGCCCTGAGAGAGCCCGAAAGACCCCAGCCAGCGCTTAACTCCACCCATGGACGCGCGCCAGTTCGCCGCGATGCCCGATCCTTTCCCCATGTGGCGCCGCGGCGTGCTGCACGGCGCGCGCATCGCCTACGAAACCTGGGGCACACTCAGCACCGCGCGCGATAACGCACTCCTGCTCTTCACCGGGCTGTCGCCGCCCGCTCATGCCGCCGCCTCGCCCCGGGACCCGAGCCCCGGGTGGTGGGAAGGGATGGTGGGACCGAAGCTCGCCATCGACACCGAGCGCTTTTTCGTCATCTGTGTCAATTCGCTCGGCAGCTGCTTCGGCTCCACCGGGCCCGCCTCCATCGATCCGGCCACGGGCCAGCCCTACCGCCTCACTTTCCCCGACCTTTCCGTCGAGGACATCGCCCGCGCCGGCTTCGAGACCGCACGCTCGCTCGGCATCGCGCGGCTCGACACCGTCATGGGCCCTTCGCTCGGCGGCATGGTGGTGCTGGCGTACGCGGCCCAGTTCCCGCAGGCCGCCCGGCAGCTGGTGTGCATCTCGGGCACGGCCGCGGCGGCGCCTTTCGCGATCGCGCTGCGCTCGATCCAGCGCGAGGCGATCACCTCGGATCCGGCCTGGGCGGGGGGCGCCTACACCGCCGACCGTCCGCCGGTCACCGGGCAGCGCATCGCCCGCAAGCTCGGCACCGTCACCTACCGCTCGGCCGCCGAATGGCAGCAGCGCTTTGGCCGCGAGCCGATCCGCGCCGATATGCAGCCCGGCGGTCCGTTCGCCTCGGAGTTCGCCGTCCAGGGGTACCTCGAGACCCTGGCGCAGCGCTTTGTCAGCGCTTTCGATGCCAATTGTTACCTCTATATCTCACGCTCCATGGACCGTTTCGACCTCGCGGCCCACGGCGAGCCAGTGGCCGTGCTCCGCCGGTCGGGACTCGAGCGCGCGCTCGTCATCGGCGTGCGCACGGACCTGCTGTTCTCGGTGACCGAGCAGCAGAGCGTGGCAGCACTCCTCGAGGCCGCGGGCGTCGCCACCCGCTTCGCGCCGCTCGACTGCATCGAAGGACACGACGCCTTTCTCGTCGACCTCGCGACTTTCGGACGCGAGATCCGCGCGTTCCTGGGGAGCAGCTGAGCGCGGCGGTGCGGAAGGGGCCGCGGCGGACCAGAGTATTAAGTTCACTGGGGCGCGGCAGGCTGCGCTGATCGAGGCATAATGGGCCTGGGACGGGGAAAGCAGAACAAAAGCACCGACGAAGGTCAGCAGTGGAACGCCGGCTGCACACAAGGCATCGAGCGCGCACCATCGTCTACATCACGGTGCCGGGCGGTCGACGCAAGCTCTGTAAGGCTGTGAATCTCAGCGCAACCGGCGTATTCATCGAGACCTCCAACCTCGGACTGCGCAAGGGCCAGCAGGTGGTGCTGTCCTTCGCCATCAGTCTCGGCACCATCACCAAGCTGCATCGGCGCACGGCCGTGGTCGCCCATGTCTCGCGTGGCGGTACCGGTCTCATGATGGAGACCTTCGCTCAGTCCTCGAGCTGAGCGCGCCGCGCGCCCTCTGGTGCACTGCGAATTGAGCCCGCGCGCCGGGCGGCGTATGTTTCCAACCGCGGTAGCACCCATGAACCAACCCACATCGCTCTCACGCCGTCGCCTGTTGCAACGCCTCGCGCTCGGTGCGTCGCTCGCCCCGCTCGCGGGGCCGCTGGTCCGCCCGGCGCTCGCGGCCGCGCCGCTCCTGTCAGTCAGCGCACCGGAAGCGCAGGCGGTGAAATACGTCGAGGACGTTAAGGACGCCAAGGGTGCGACGCCCGGAAACAACTGTGCCAACTGCGGCCTTTACCAGGGCGCGAGCGGCTCGGCGCAGGGACCGTGTCAGCTCTTTCCCGGCAAGGACGTCAAGGCGGCCGGCTGGTGCAGCTCCTGGACTCCGCAGATGTGAGCCCGCGGGCTGCGCGCTAGCCGCCGCAGCCGCGGCTTCCACCGGAGTCACTCGTGGCAGGGGCCGGTCTCGCGCACCTCGATCGTGGCCCATTCGGCGGCCGGACAGTCCCCGGCAAACCGCAGCGCCTGCTCGCGCGTCGGGCAATCGAGCAGGAAGAAGCCGCCGACGATCTCCTTCGACTCGGTGAACGGTCCGTCGACGACGCTCTGGCGTCCGGCGCGCACGTTGAGGCGTACGCTGTCGGTACGCAGTGAGTTGCTCGCGAGCAGCACGCCCTGCGTCTTGAGGCGCTGGGTGTAGTCGAGCATGCGCTCGTACGCGCCGCGGCGCTCTTGCACCGAGCGGGTCCGGCGTTCGCCGGCGGGCTCCACGATCAGCAGCAGGTACGACATCAGTTCTCCCCGCGCAGACAGGCCGCGGCGCGATCGCGCAGCAGCCGGCTCTCGCGCACGTTCCGAGTCAGGGTCGCCGCGCGCTCGAACTCGCCGTGCGCCTCATCGTAACGGCCGAGCCTGACGAGCAGGTCGCCGCGCACGCTCGGCAGCAGGTGATAGGAGGCGAGCGCGCCCTGCGTCGCGAGCCGGTCGGCCAGCTCGAGTCCCGCCGCAGGGCCATAGGCCATGGCGACCGCGACGGCACGATTCAGCTCCACGACCGGCGAGGGCAGGCAGCGCGCGAGCTCGTCGTAGAGCGCGGTAATGAAGATCCAATCGGTATCGGCCGCGGTCGTGGCGCGCGCGTGGCAGGCGGCGATCGCCGCCTGCAGCAGGTACGGGCCGCGCGTTTCCCCGAGCGCCTCACCGCGGGCGAGCGCGCGCAGCCCGCGCTGAATGAGGAGCCGGTCCCAGAGCGCGCGACTCTGATCGATGAGGAGGATCGGCTCGCCCCTGGATCCTACCCGCGCGCGCAGCCGCGAGGCCTGGATTTCCATCAGCGCCACCAGCCCGTGCACCTCCGATTCCCCCGGCGCGAGCTCGGCGAGAATGCGCCCGAGGCGCAGTGCCTCCTCGCACAGCGCCGGACGCATCCAGTCCTCGCCCGCGGTCGCGGAATAGCCCTCGTTGAACACCAGGTAGATGACCTCGAGTACCGAGGACAGGCGCTGCGCGAGCTCGGCGCGGCGCGGGATCTCGAACGGCACGTGTGCCGCCGCAAGTGCGCGCTTGGCCCGCACGATCCGCTGCGCGATGGTCGCTTCCGGCACCAGGAACGCTCGGGCGATCTCCGCCGTGGTGAGTCCGGCGAGGAGCTTGAGTGTCAGTGCGGCGCGCGCCTCGGTCGAGAGCAGCGGATGACACGCGGCGAACATCAGCCGCAGCAGGTCATCGCCGATCTCGTCGTCGGCGCTCGCTTCAGGCGTGTCGCCGCCGTTGGCTTCCCGCTCCATCTCAAGCTCGCGCCCGAGCGCCTCGTGGCGGCGCGCCAGCATGCGCTGGCGGCGCAGGTGATCGAAAGCGCGGTTCCTGGCGGTTGCCATGAGCCACGCCCCGGGATTGTCGGGAATGCCCGAACGCGGCCACTGCTCGAGCGCCACCACCAGCGCATCCTGCGCCAGCTCTTCCGCGACCCCCACATCGCGCACCAGCCGTGCGAGTCCGGCGATGAGTCGCGGAGACTCGATCCTCCATACAGCGTCGATGGCGCGATGGGCATCCGTAGCCGTCATGACCACGGATGACACCATCGCGAGCCGTGGTGCGCAAGTCACGGGCGCCAGGGTGTGCGCGCAGAGCGACAGAGCGACTGCGGGTTCAGGCGTGCCCGCCGGCGGGCTGGCCCGAGTCCAGAGGCTTCGCGCAGTTGACCATCCAGGGAATGCCGAAGCGATCAGTGCACATCCCGAAGCGGTGCGCCCAGAAGGTCTCCTGCACCGCCATCGTCACCGTGCCACCGACAGCCAGCGTGTTGAAAATACGCTCGGCCTCCGCCGGCTGCTCGACCGCGGCCATCACGTTAAACCCCTGCGGCGCGTGGTAGCGATCCCCCGGGGCGTCGCAGCCGAGCAGGAACTGATTGCCGAAATCGAGTCGCGCGTGAATGATCTGGTTGCGCATCGCGGGCGGGGCGTGCTCCGCGCCCGGCGCCTCACCGTAGGTCATGGCGAACACGATCCGGCCGCCGAGCGTCTCGGCATAGAACCGGAAGGCTTCACCGCAGTTACCGTTGAAGTGCAGGTGTGTGTGGGTCTGCATGGCTCAACTCCTCCGCTCGCCGAGGCGCTCGCGCTGACTCGCTTCCCGCGCCCGAATCTCCGGGGTCAGGCTCTCGCCGAAGTCTTCTGCTTCCAGCACCGGGCGGATCTCTACCTCCTCGTCGCCTTTCTTGAAGGGTGAGCGGCGGATCCACTCGATCGCCTCCTCGAGCGACTTCACCTGCCAGAGCCAGAAGCCCGCGATGAGCTCCTTGCTCTCGGTGAACGGCCCGTCGGTGACGGCGCTCTTGCCGCCGCGGAATTTGACGCGCACGCCGCGCGAGCTGGCGTGCAACCCCTCCGCCGACAGCATCACTCCAGCCTTCAACAGCTCCTCGTTGAAGCGGCCCATTTCCTCGAGCGTCTCGCGACCCGGCATCGCGCCCGACTCCGACTGCTCAGTTGCTTTCACCATCACCATCACCCGCATGAGAGATTCTCCTGACCGCTGTTGCCGTGCATATCCATACGACGATCGGGACGAGCGGAAATCGACACGCCGCACGTGATATTTTCGTGCGGCGCTAAATTGCTGAAAGCCCTCGAGATTACCGGGCGGCTGTCGCCGGCCGGCGTTGCGGTGCCGGCAGCGATGCAGTGAGCCGCGTGCCGGGCTACGATGTGCATAGCCGCCGGTCCGCGCGCGTGCGACTCATGAGAATCGTCACCTACAACGTCAACGGCATTGGCGCGCGCCTTCCCAGCCTGCTGCGCTGGCTCGCCGAGGCCGGGCCGGACGTCGTCTGTCTGCAGGAGCTGAAGGCACCGCAGGAGAAGTTCCCCGAGAGCGCGGTCCGCGAAGCTGGCTACGGCGTCATCTGGCACGGACAGAAGAGCTGGAACGGCGTCGCGATCCTCGCGCGCGGCACCGAGCCGGTCGAGATCCGGCGCGCCCTGCCGGGGGACACGGAGGACGTCAACAGCCGCTACATCGAGGCCACCGTGCACGGTCTTCTGATTGGCTGCCTCTATCTGCCCAACGGCAATCCGGCGCCGGGGCCTAAGTTCGATTACAAGCTGCGCTGGCTCGAGCGTCTGATCAAACACGCCGCCGAGCTCGTCGCCAAGCACTCCCCGGTGGTGCTCGCCGGTGACTACAACGTCATCCCGACCGAACGGGATGTCTACAAGCCGGAGCGCTGGGTCGATGACGCGCTGTTTCGCGTCGAGGTGCGTGAAGCGTTCGCACGCCTCACCGGCCAGGGATGGGCGGATGCGATACGCGCGGTGCATCCCGACAAGGTGATCTACACGTTCTGGGATTACTTTCGTAATGCCTATCAACGCGATGCCGGGCTGCGCATCGATCACCTGCTGCTGAACCCCGCGGTCGCCGGCCGACTCACGGACGCGGGTGTCGACCGGGCCGTGCGCGGCTGGGAAAAGGCCAGCGATCACGCGCCGACCTGGGTGGAGCTGCGCGACGCTTAGCCCGGCCAGGCCTCAGCGCCAGCTGTAGCCCATGCGCAGCCACAGCATGCGCGCCGGCAGCAGATAGAACGACTCGCTGCCGAACTCGCTGGCCGTGACCGGCGGCCGCTGGTTGCTGAGGTTGGTGCCGGCGACCCCGACGCTGAGCGCACCGAAGGCGTACCCGACCGTGGCATCGAAGGTGGTGTATCCGCCCACCGGTGCCATGTTCTCTTCGTCGAGATAGCGGCGCCCGACGTAGCGGGTGACCGCCGTGGCATTGAAGCCATGCGGCGGCGTGTAGAGAACGGCGGCGGCGGCCAGCACATACGGCGAGAGCGGCAGCTGGTTGCCGGCGACCTCGACGTTGGCGCTGCCGTTGAAGAACAGATACTGCGTGTAGGTCGCATCGTGGTAGGCGGCGTTCGCGACCACCGCAAGCGCCGGGGTGAGCTGGTAGCGCGCTTCAGCATCGATCCCCTTGAGCCGCTCGCCGCCGGCGTTGGCGAGCGCGCCGGAGCTGGTGGGCACGACGAGATTGGTGAAGTTGAGGAGAAACGCCTCCGCCTGATAGCTCAGGCGTCCGCCCGCGGCCGCGCCCTTGACACCCGCTTCGTAGCTCTGCGCCTCCTCCGGTTGCAGGAGCGCGGGCGTGTAGTCGGGGCCGAAGTCGACCGCGGCGGGTTTGAAGGCGTTGCGAAAGTCGGCATAGAGCACCGTCTCGTCGCGACCGGCCGCCCAGAGCCGATAGCTCGCGCCGAGGGTCTCGGTGGGGCGGTTGATGCGCTGACTCACGTCCGCCGACTGGTACTGCGGTGGGGGCAATGTGAGGTCGCTCGAGACCTTGCGCTCGTAGGTCTCGTTGAGCCGCACGCCCGCGATCACGTCCCAGCGCGGCGTCGGCTGCCAGTCGAGCTGTGCGTACTGACCGGTGAACACGCGCTTGTCATCGAGTGTGCCGATCTCGTTGACGGGCAGTGCCCAGGTCGGCGGCGGCACCACGAGCCCGTTGAGCGGCACGGTGTAAGCGCTGTTGCCGTTGAGCGTCGATTGCACGCCGCGCCCATAGAGCGCATCCATGCCGACAACCAGGGTGGTCTCGCCCCCGAGGGTGCTGGTGAGATGGCTGTCGAGGTAGCCGTCCTCGATGGAGCGGCTCTGATCCTGAGTATCGGCGGTACCGGTGAGATCCGGTTGCAGGAAGCCGGCGATGTACGTCACCGTCGACCAGGCGTAGGAGGCGAGCGTGTCCCATGTGCCCCACGCGGTCGGTTGCGTGAAGCCGAGCGCGAGGTGGTACTTGTCCTCGTTGATGCACGCGTTGGCGGGATTGAAGTTGGCGTTGAGAGGCGTGAGGTCGGTGAGATTCGCACCGCTGCGGATCACGGGACTCGGCGGCGCGTCGCGCACGATGTTCACGTCCGCATCGATATGCAGCGTCCCCGCTCCCAATTCCAGCGCGCCGCGGTAGAACGCCCGACCGCCGGCGGCGTTCTCGCGTCCATCAGCGAATCCGAGACTCGAGCCGTCGAGCACCAGCGATTGCTGATAGCGGGCCGATCCGGGCAGCACCATCGAGGCCGATCCGCGCACCGAGCCGTAGGTGCCGTACGCGAGCTCCGCCTCGTCGGCGGCCTGACCGGCTGGATAATGCATGACGTTCACGACGCCGACGAACGAGGTGGCGCCGTACATCACCGGAGCGGCGCCCTTCAGCACCTCGATGCGCTGCGTGTCGGTGAAATCGAGCGTGGTGATCGCCGGGTTGAACGCCCCACCCCACGGCACACCGTCGACCACGAGCAGAAAGGCATCGAACTCGTGCAGGCCCCAGAAGGAAGGCACCGCGCTCGATGGTCCCGCATCGCCCCCCGACGGCGCCTCGACGCCCGGCACCAGTGCGAGCGCTGCCGCCATGTCGGATGCGCCGCGCAGGCGCAGCTCCTCTCCGGAGACGACCGAGATCGCGGCCGGCACGCGATCGACCGGCTCCGGCACGCGGGTTGCCGTAACGACCACGGTATCGAGCCAGCCCGGCTCGGGGTCGCCGGCGGCGGTGCGGCACAGGCTCCCGGCGAGCACACACACGAGAAGGACTTGGCGAGCAGGGCTTGAGAGCGCGCGCGGGGACGGCAGAGTGCACTCCAGTCGCTAACAAATCCAGACGCGCGGGAACATCGCCATCACAGCTGACACGCCTTTGTCATCTTCCTTACAACGTACTGTAGCGGGTGGCCTCTAATGTCTGAACTGCGCCGGCGCTGCCCGCCCGCCGTGCGCACGCCGGTAGGCAGCGAGCGCGCCCCCCGTTTGCGCTGCCACCGGAGTACGAGCGTACAGCAGGATAGCGGAGGTCCGGCCCCGCCCGGGGAATGGATGCCCCGGGCGGGGCGCGCAGGGCCCTTTGCGGCTGCCGTCCTCAAACCCGCAACTCGGCTAGCATAGCCTGACGCAGAGCGGGACTTCAGATGACCTACGAGCTCTATTACTGGCCTGGCATCCAGGGACGCGGCGAGTTCATAAGGCACGCGCTCGAGGAAGCGGGCGCGCGCTACCGCGATGTCGGCCTGCTGCCGCGCGCCCAAGGCGGCGGCGCGCCGGCCATCGTGCAGCTGCTCGCCACGCGCGGCCTGCGGCGTCCGCCCTTTGCGCCGCCGATCCTCAAAGCTGGCCGGCAGCTGATCGCGCAGACACCCAACATCCTGCTGTTCCTCGGCCGCCGGCTGAGACTGGCGCCGGCCGATGAGCCCGGGAGGCTCTGGACGCATCAGCTCGAGCTCACCATCCTCGATCTGTACGTCGAGATCTTCCACACGCATCACCCGCTCGGCGACGGCTACGCCTACGAGGAGCAGAAGCGCGAAGCCCGGCGGCGTACCAGGGACTTCCTCGCCGTGCGCCTGCCAAAATTCATGGGCTACTTCGAGCGCGTGATCGAGTGCAACCGCGCACGCGGGCCATGGATGGTCGGTGCACGGCTCACCTACGCCGACCTGTCGATGGCGCAGGTGATCACGGGTCTGCGCTACGCCTTCCCACTCGCGAGCGCCAAGGTGCTGCGCCAGCGGCCGCGGCTGCGCGCGCTGCACGATGCAGTGCTCGCACGACCGCGCATCGCGCGCTACGTCGCCTCGGAACGCCGGCAACCCTTCAACAACGAGGATCTGCTGCGCCACTACCCGGAATTGGACCGGTGAGCGGCGCTGTTTCGGCGCAAGACACTGCGGTCTCGAGCGTGCTCGTGTCGAGGACGCTCGTGCCGGGGTTGCTCGCGCTCGGCCTGTTCGCCGCCGCGGCACTCGTTGGCACTGCATCGGCCGACGAGCCGCCGCACTTCGAGGTACCCGCGCCCGCCGGGGGCGGTCCGCTGATGTTCATCACGCTCGGGGATACGCGCTTCACGCAGCGCCAGGACGGCGTCGCGAATGTCTTCGCGCGGCGCGCACTGGTGGACCGGATCGCCCGCGAGAACCCCGCGGCGATCTTCATCGGCGGGGACCTCGTCTTCCAGGGCAGCGATCCAAGCGACTTCGAGGTCTTCAAGACCGAGACCGCGGCGTGGGCGAAGCAGAAGATTCCGGTTTTCCCCTCGCTCGGCAATCACGAGTTCAGGACCTGCGGCTACGAGGAGCCGCAGCCGTGTCTCGAGAACTGGTGGCACACGTTCGGCGAGCTGCGCCCCTACCGATGGTATTCGGTGACCGTCGGCTCGACGCTGCTCGCGTTGCTGCTCGATTCCGATTCGGCATTCAAGAGCGGCAGCGAGCAGCGCGTCTGGTTCGAGCGGCAAATCGCCGCGGCCGGGCCGGGTATCAGGTTCATCATGGTGGTGCTGCACTACCCGCCGGTGCGCGACCCCTTCTATCCGTCGATGCTGGATGAGAAGGAGGTCGCTCACTACTTCGCGAAGCACGCCGCCTCATTGCGCGAGCGGGTGGTGGTCATCGGCAGCCACGTGCACAACTACGAGCGCTACGTGCGCGACGGAGTCACCTACCTCGTGAGCGGCGGCGGCGGCGCCAAGCCGGTTCCCGCCGTGCGCATGTTTGGCGAGAAATCCAAACTCCGCACCTCGGTGAACTATCACTTCGTGCGCTTCACGCTGGAGAGCGGGAGCCTCTCCGGCACCATGGTGCGCTTCGAGGCGGCGGATCCCTCCGGCAACTCCTGGAGCGAGCCGGATCATTTCGAGCTGCGGGCAAAGGACTGACGCCGGCGCAGCGCCGGATACCTGATGCGGTGCGGCTTCGGCCGCCAGCCACCGACCCGTCAGTGCTTCGGGTGCTCTTTCTTGTCCGCGCGTGCGGCGACGGCGAGGAGCTCCTCGCCTTTGGCGTGATGCTTCTCCATGTCGGCGCGGATGCCTTCGTCGCTCAAGTCCACCGGCTCTGAATGCTCCCAGTCGTGGTGGGTCATCTTCACGAGGCGCTTCACGACATGGTGGGCGTCGGTCTCGACGGCGAGCTCGCGGCGCTCATCGAAGCTGCCGGGCGTGAGATTGATCGAGCCGACGATCGCTCGCTGCTGGTCGGCGAGCAGCATCTTGCCGTGGAGCTTGAGATGCTTCAGCCGGTGAATCTTGGCGCCGACATCGTGCATGATGCGCATCCCCCCCACCCCTTCGATCAGCTTCCCCTCCTTCAGCGTATGCGGGGGCCGCGCCATGATGTGCACTTTGACGCCCCGCCTGGCCGCCTGCACCAGCCGCTCGATGATGACCGTGTCCTGGTAGCGCTCGTTCTGCAGCCACAGCGTGTCCCTGGCCGAGTCGACGAAGTCCGCAATGCGCTGGCGTCCGTTGTCGGGGCACCAGATGAGCTTCGATTCCGGGTTGGGCTTGAAGGTCTTCTGTGCCCAGTCGGCATCGAAGCACTTCACCATCTCCTCGACTTCGAGCTCCTTGGTGGTGATCACCGCATAGTCGCGCGTCTCGGTGAGGTCGCGCGTCTCCCAGTTGAGCGACTCGACGAAACCGGTGGCATTGTCGATCACCATGGACTTCTGGTGGGTGACCGGGAACTTCGGGCTGCTATCACGCACCTCGATGCCGGCTTTGGTCAGCGTATGCCTTGACTCCTCGTTCTCGGACTCACCGCTGCGGCGGGCCGGATTCAACATGACCCGCACCTTCACGCCGCGGCGCTTGGCGCCGGCCACCGCATCGAGCAGCGCCGGATCGGTAAACAGGAACATACGGATGTTGAGGGTGTGTTTGGCGCCGTTGATGGCATCCAGGATCGGCTTGGCGGTGTCGTCCGGCAGGACGATCAGCGTGTGTGACATGGCAGGAACTCCCTAAAGCGTCGGGCCAATCGAGCGGCAGCGGGGCGCCAACTCGCTCATGAGGCGGGGGCGGGCTTATCCGGCGGGGTATCGTACTGAATGCGATGCAGCTCGGCATACACGCCGCCGCGTGCGATCAGCTGGTCGTTGGTGCCCTCTTCCGCCACCACCCCGTCCTTGATCACGATGATCTTGTCGGCGTCGCGCAGCGTGCTCAAGCGATGCGCGATCATAATGACCGTACGGCCCTTCATCAGCCGCTCGAGGCCCTCGATCACCAGGCGTTCGGACTCGGTGTCGAGCGCCGCCGTCGGCTCATCGAGGATCATGATCGGACTGTTGCGGATCACTGCGCGGGCGATGCCGATTCGCTGGCGCTGGCCGCCCGAGAGCGTGTCGCCGCGCTCGCCCACTATCGAGTCGTAGCCGTGCGGCATGCGGGTGATGAATTCGTCCGCATTGGCGAGTTTCGCGGCGGCAATCACTTCTTCGTCACTCGCGCCGGGGCGCCCATAGGCGATGTTCTCGCGGATCGTCCCGCGGAAGAGCACCGTTTCCTGCAGCACGAAACCGACCTGCGCCCGCAGCGCCGCCAGCTTGTAGGTCGCGACGTCGGTACCATCGATCAGTACGCGGCCGGACTTCGGGTCGTAGAACCGCGGAATCAGACTCAGCACGGTTGACTTGCCGGAGCCGGTAGGCCCGACGACGCCCACGACCTGGCCCGGCTCGATTTTGAAGGTGACATCCCGCAAAACTTCAGCGTCATCGCCGTAGCCGAACGCGACGTGCTCGAGTGTGATCGCGCCCTTGGCCCGGCCAGGATCGACTGCGTCCGCGCGCTCGGGAATGATGTCGTCAGCGGAAAGTATCTTCTGGATGCGCTCGAGCGCCACCGTCGTCTGTGCGATAACGCTGGTCATGCTCGCGAGGTCCTTTACCGGCTTGAAGAACTTGGTCAGGTAAGCCAGGTACACCGTCAGCGCTCCTGCGGTCAGCGTCCCGGCGACGATCAGCGACGTTCCCTTCCACAGCACGATGCCGGTGCAGACTGCGACCACCACGCTGACCACGGGCGACAGCAGCGACTTGATCTGGCGCGCCTTGAGCGCCGCCTCGACGGTGGCATGGCTCGCCGCTTCCATGTGTGCCACCTCGAGATCCTGCCGCCCGAATGCCTTCACCGCTCGTATCGATCCCAGACCCTCCTGGACCACTGCGACCACCTCGCTCTGCCGGGCGCGCACCACCCGCGTGACCTCCTTGACCGCCTTCTTGAACCGCACGACGAACATCAGCAGGAAGGGCGTGACGGCGACCGCAATCAGCGTAAAGTCCCAATCGAGCCACAACATCAAGCCCAGCATGAAAACGATCGTAAGCAGGTCAACGACGATGCCGAGTGTCGACGACGAAGCAAAACTCTGCACGGTCGACACGTCGGTGCTGATGGTGGACATCAGTGCCCCCGTCTTCGCGCTGTCGTAGAAGCGCAGCGAGAGCCGGTGCAGGTGTTCCCAGATGCGGATGCGCAGGTCGTTGGCCACCCACTGCCCGACACTGGTGGTGTAGTAGTTGTCGATGTAGGTCGCTATCGCCGCAATGATGGCGATCAACAGGGTCGAGATCCCCGCGAACAGCGCGACCCCGAGTGTGTTGCGGCTGATGCCCCAGTCATGGGCCCAGGCAAGCCAGTCCGGCAGCTTGTGGTGTCCGAGCGCGTCGTCGAGGACGAGCTTGAGGGGCCACGGCGCCGCCAGGCTCATCGCGATCTCGACCAGCATGGCGATGAACACGATCAGCAGCCAACCCCGGTAGGGCCGGACCATTTGAAGCACCAGGCGCGTCAACTGGCGCTCCTGCGGGGGCGTGTCGTGCGACCCGGCGCCGGAGGAGACCGGCTCGGTGGGGATTGCAGATGGGGCTTGGCTCGACATGGTGCAAAAAACCTATCTGCGCCCGGGGACCCGCGCAATTGGACTTAGGTCCATGCGCTGTGCCGGCAACGTCCAGGCTTGCCTGTCGGGCATCACGGGCGGTTCATCTCGGCGATCGCCTCGCGCAGGGGCAGGTCGGAGATCCTGAGCAGCCCCTCAAAGGGCCGGTCGAGCTCGAGGAGCAGGAAGATCGAGCTCGCGACCGAGAAGGCACAGAGGAAAACGACGGTAGCGGCGGTGGCGTTGCGCGGCGCGAACAAGCCGATGCTGGCGAAGATGACGACGAGCCAGAGCTCCAGCGCCACCAGGAAAGGGGTCGGTATCGAGCCGTGCTGGTCGATCACGAGCCAGCGCATCTGCGCCAGCTCGCTGGCGAGATCGAGCGCGCGGGTGCGCCGCCAGCGCTGCGCGTCGCTGGTCGGTACCAGCGCGAGGAGCCGCTGCTGAACGTCCTCGATACCGGCGGCTCCGTCTGCCGATGCGGCCCGCGCGGCTCCGTCCGCCGACGTGACCGGCGTCGGCCGGTCATTCTCGAGCCAGCGCACCTGTCTTCTGGTCTCCGTCATGCCGCGCAGCGCGGCGCGCACGCCGTCGGCGTCGGCGCCGTAGTGCCGCAGGTTGCGGTCGAGCAGGATGAGCTTCGCGGCACCCTGCTTGATCTCATCCGACTTGAGTTCGAACGAGCTCTGGGCCGAGGCGATCAGTAACCCGAGGACCAGCGCGGCGAGCGTCGCGAGCAGGCCCGTCCCGAGTCCCACGATGTACTTCGAGTCCTCGCTGAGGTGATGCTTGGGCAGCACGTCGCGCAGCAGCGCGCCCGCCACGGCGCCGCCCAGCAGACACGCGAAGATGATCCAGGAGATCGACAGTGCACTCACGACGTTGCTCCTTCGTAACTGCTCCAGCGCCAGCCTCAACGCCCGAGCAGCGTCAGCTCCCAGATGTGCCGGCCGGTCGCCATCATGAGCGGACGGAGTGCGAGCACACCAGCCCTGCCAATGGCGCCTTTGAGCTGCGCAAGCTCGGTCAGCTTGTCGCGCGTCTCCTCATCGATGGGCGGCTCTTCGATGCCGCTCTCGCGCAGCAGCAGCACCCCCTTGGCACGCAGCGCGAGCTCACCGTGCAGCCTCAGACAGCACAGCATGTCCGCCAGGTCCTCGCCGCGAAAGCGGTCGCGCAGCGCCTGCAGGTAGCGGCCGGCGTTGCTGTTGAGGAATGTGCCGGTGGTGATCGACTGCAGCAGCTGCACGTCGGAGTCGAGGTCGGATTCGAGCCACGCGCGCAGTGAGCGCTCGCTGTGCTGGAACACGAGGTAAATCATCAGCGGCAGCACGATGAGCATCGCCAGCGTCGCCAGCGTCGGTCGCACCAGCAGGTAGTTGAAGCCGCTGTGGAGCGCGACCGCCGCCAGAAACCCCGGCAGCAGCAGGTAGAGTCCCCCGTGCGGGCGCTTCTCGTACAGCGTGATCGAGATCATCGCCAGCACCGTCGTGGCGCCGCCGTGCATGATAGCGGTACCGAAGCCGCGGATGACCTGCACCGCGAGCGTCGCATCCGGGCGCGAGGCGAGGTAATAGACATTCTCCACCAGCGCAAAGCCGCTGCCGATGGCGAAGCCGGCGATGCCGGCGTCCACCGGCAGTCCCACCCGCCGCGTGCGGATCAGGAGCACGAGCAGCACGGCTTTCAGGCCCTCCTCGATCCACGGCGACACGTAGCGCGAGTAGGTGGCGAAATCGCCGCTGAAGTGCCCGTAGCCGTAGTTGTTGATGAAGTAGCCGGCGCCGGCGGCGAGGCCGCCGGCCGCAACCATCGCCAGGACACTGCGCAGGCGCAGCAGCTTGAAGGCGTCGAGCTGCACAAGACCCAGGAGGAACAGCAGCACCGGCACGAGCGCGATCGATGCGCGCAGCAGCAGCGCCACGGTCACGGCGACGTCGCCCTGACGTCGACGCCCGTCACAGCACCTGCAGCGACAGCATGAACTCGGTGGTGGCGAACCCGCCGCCGGAAAAGCCGCGCGCGGCACCGATCGACAGCATCATCGGCCAGCGATGCATGACCTGCAGTTGGAAGTCTACCTGCCCGCCCACGTCGTAGGCGTTCTGGCGATACGCTGCGTTGTTGAAATCGGTCTCGAGGGCGGTGACGAATAGCTCCGGCCGCGCCCAGCTCGCGTAGAAGCCGGGGGAGCCGAGCGCCTCGAAGCGCAGCGGCGGCAGGCACCATTCGAGCATTGTCCTGACCAGCGACTTGCCCTGCAGCGCATCGATGTCGAAGCCCGGCATGCTGAGCAGTTCGCGGTAGCGCTGCACGCTGCCGTTCGCGCCGCTGTCGACGTAGTTGTTACCGAAGCCGCCGAGATAGAAATTCGACAGCACATTGTAGCGCGGGCCGGCCGACACGCCGGCGCCGGTGCGCAGCCAGATCGAGGAATGGTCGAGCGGCAGCGGGAAGCCGACGTCGTAGGTCCCGGTGATGCGCGGGATGAATTCGCCGGGGGCGGCGTCAGTATGCGCCTTGAGCGACCAGCTGTGTCCGGTCTCGGCGTCCACCGCCCCGGGCGATCTGCGCGTGTCGACAGAGGTGAGGCCGGCGTCCGCGGTGGCCAGGGTTTGCGTCGGTGATAGCACGTTCTGTGCGCCCGGCAGCGTCACGAGATCTCCGTAAAAGGCCACCTTGGCGGCGAAATCCATGGTCTGCGGCGGATCGTAGACCAGGAAATGGTCGTAGCCCAGGTAGCCGTTGTAGCCCGCGAGGCTGCGCTTGGTTGGACCGAAGAGGTCGTAGAAGTCGGCGCGGTTCCAGGCGGCTCCGGCCGTCCATTCGGGGACGTGCGCCGTGACCATGGCGTGCAGCCGTTGCTTGGACGGCAGGTTCTCGTCCGGGCTGTAGCTGGTGTCCACATCGACCCAGTCGAGCCCCAGCGGGTCGCTGAAGCGGGCGTTGCCGCCGAGAGCTTTGGAGTTCTGGTAGCCCTCGATGACTGGAATGAGTGCATCGAGCGACAGCTCGCGCGCGGGCCGGTAGGGACCCTGGCGCACGATCTGGGATTCATACGGAATCGATGCGGGGGTGGCGGCGACCCAGCTCTGCACCTCCGGGTATTTCGACGCCACCTGCTCGCCGAGGAACGTGACCGCGCTCAGGTCCTCGGTTGCCTTGGCGTCGATGAGAGTCGGCACGAAACCCTTCGCCGAATAGCGCAGCACGATGAGCTCGCCATCTTCGAGCGGCAGCGGCCGGAAAAAGCCTATGGCTGCGTTGCTCATGGCCTCGAGTTTCTCGGTGGCGAGTTCGTAGCGGTAGATGTTCGACACGCCGGTGTAGAAGCTGCTGCCGTAAAGGAAGCGGCCGTCCGGCGAGAACACGAACCCCTCCGGTACCGACCCGCCCATCGTGAGCGTGTGCACTGGTTTGGCATCGCCCCTGGCGAGCGTGTCGGTGGGTATCACCCTCACTTGGGTCACCTGCGGCGAACCGACGCGCGGACCCGGACCGGAGACCGACACCACCGCCAGGGCGCCATCTGGGGACAGATCCAGGTCGAACGCCTGCTCGCTGTCGGGGAAGATGTAGAGTCTGTGCCACTTGTCGTAGGGGTACGGGATCCGTACCAGCACGTCAACTCCATTGACCAACCGCAGGCCCCACAACGAACGATCGGCCGGGTTGTAGACGATGTCGCCGATCCGAGCGGCCGGGAAAAGCATGCGTGCCTTGCCGGTGCGCAGATCGAGAGCCTCCAGGTTGCGGTAGGTCGTGTTGTTCGTCGTGTAGAAGACAGTCTCAGTCCGCGGATCAAAGGCGAGTGAGGTGACGGTGTAGCCCTTCGAGCCCTTGATCTCGTGCAGCTCGGTGACACTCCCGTCGTGGCGCGAGATCGACACGATGTGTGCGACCTGGCCCGGGTACCTCACGGCCGTGTATAGCTTGGACCCATCCCGCGACAGGAAGCTGCGCGATACAGCGCCGAGGTTCCGGGTCGTGAGATCGTGATATGAGGTTACGGGATGCTCCCGTACTGCCTGAAGGTTCTTGCGCTGGAACTCGTGCTCGAAGTCGACCCACCGGTGCCAGGACTCATCGAGTGGCAGACCGTAGACCTTCTGGAACTGATCGGCGTAATAGCGCCGGCTGCCGGCATCGCGTCGCCACCAGCTGAGCAGCCGTTGCGGGCCGTAAGTGAACGCAAGGTAGTCCATGAAACGGGTGCCATAGAGATAAGCGTTGGCACCGGTCTGGAAATCGATCACGGTCCCCTTGGAGACGAGTCCCAGCGGGTCGTAGAACTTCGCGCCGTCTTGTACCATTGCCCGGAACACCATCTCGTCATAGCCGCCCTGCGCCCGGCCGATGCCGCCCGTCATCCACGTCTCCATGAAGACTGCTCCGCCTTCGGCGTACCAGCGGGGCGCGATGCCGCGCGGCGCAGTCAGGTAGTTATAGAGCAGTGTCTCCGGATGCGCAGCGCTGACCGCCACCTTGCCGTGGAAGAAGCGCCGGAAACGCGCATCCTCCGGGCTGGCGCGATAGTCCATGGCGAGATGCGTGAGCTCGTGTACTGCGAGCGCTTCGAACCGCTCGGCCGAGGAGAACGTCTCGTAGGGCGAGTAGGCAGGAGCGACGTCGACGGCGATGAGATTACGGGGTGCCCCGTAAGTGCTGGCGTTGCCGATGTCCCCGAAGTCTCGCAGCCATACGGTGACGCCGCCGTCGGGCACATAATCAAACAGCCGCTTCTCGTCGGCGAGGCCGCTGAGAAAGCTCTGAGTGACGTGCGGCACGAGCCAGCGCTCGCCCGGATCGTAATATACGACCTGCAGCTCCTCGGTCTCGACGAACGCGCGGTCTGCCGCGGACGCAGCCCCGCACGCTATGGCCAGCACCGCGGCCAGATGCGGCCGCCGAGCCCCCTTGGTGTTGTTGTTATTCAATGCCGAGAGCAAAAGCGAACGGCCCGATGCCGATGCTCGGGCCGCTCACTCCCGTCCAGCGCTCGTCGCCGCTCGACGTGCTACGCCGACGGGCTACTAGATGCTGCGTTAATTCTGGCTCGCGTTGTCGCGGCCTGAAGCATCACGGCCCGAGGCGTCACGGCCCGAGGCGTCACGACCTGAAGCATCACGGCCCGAGGCATCACGGCCCGAGGCGTCACGGCCCGAGGCGTCACGACCTGAAGCATCACGGCCCGAGGCATCACGGCCCGAGGCGTCACGGCCCGAGGCGTCACGGCCTGAAGC
>DASYNX010000041.1:0-1576 GCA_036008385.1 Steroidobacteraceae bacterium | reverse complement strand
GGTGCCGCCGCGCTATCACTCGGGCTACTTCTCGCACATCTTCGAAGGCGGGTACTCGGCTGGCTACTACGCCTACCTGTGGAGCGAGGTGCTGGCGCGTGATACCGGGCAGTGGTTCCATGCGCACGGCGGCCTGACGCGTGCCAACGGTGAGGTGCTGCGTGCCAAGGTGCTCTCACGCGGGCGCAGCGAGGATCCGCAGGTGCTGTTCCGCGACTTCTATGGCGGTGCGCCGGAGATCGGGCCGTTGCTCGAGTACCGCGGACTGAGCGGCGGTACGGCGGTTGCCGCCGGCGCCGGCCGCTGATCCCCTAGCTAGCGCACGCGGTCGATGGCGGCGATGAGCCGCGTAAAGCACTCGAGCAGTGGCAGTTCCAGCTTGAGCGCGCGCGCCTTCTCGAGGGCGTAGCCGAGGGTCTCATTGACCTCGAGCGGCCGGCCGGCCTG
This sequence comes from Steroidobacteraceae bacterium, assembly GCA_036008385.1. Lineage (GTDB taxonomy): Bacteria > Pseudomonadota > Gammaproteobacteria > Steroidobacterales > Steroidobacteraceae > 13-2-20CM-66-19. The sequence continues at coordinate 1,129 of DASYNX010000041.1, read as the reverse complement.
CACGTCCTGCAGCGCCGACATGCGATGCTCGGGGGCACTGAGGCGGTATTGCGCACCGGTGCGCAGGATGATCGCCACGGCCTCCTCCTCGTTCACCGCGCACAGCGTCGCGGTCGGCAGGATCGCCCGATCGCTCAAGCCGATGCCGAGCGCCTGCGCAAGGCGCCCCATCTCGCGCACCAGCCGCACCAGGAGCAATGCCGAGTCAGGGTCTGACAGGTACTTCCAGGTCAGCGCGCGCGTGCTGACCGCGAGCGCCATGAGTCCCACCCAGCAGCAGAATTTTGACCACTCCAGGGTCACGATCTCCGGTGTCGCCGCGGCGCGCACGCCGGCGGTGTCGAGCGCGCGTGCGAGGCGCTGCGCGCGCGCGCTCTCGCCCCCGCCGAGCTCGCCGACCAGGATGTTGACGTTGCGGGTGAAGAGTACCGCGCCATCGCTTAACAGCTCGCCGCTGGTGTCTGCGAGTGCGCCAAGTACGCGCGCGGCCCCGAACACCTCGGTCAGGATCTCGTTCTTGAGCGGGCCGTTCTGAATCGACAGCGTGACCCCGAAGTCTGCGTGCCGCAGGGCGGCGAGCGCCTGCAGCGTGCCGGGCGTCTTGGTCGCGACGATGAGCGTGTCGGCACTGTGCAGCAGCGCCGGCTCGCGCACGGTGCGCACCGCAGTGGTGAATTCGGCCAGGCCGCGGATCGTGATGCCGTGTTCCTCGAGCTGCGTCGCCCGCGCCGCGCGCGCGAGCAGCGCCACGCTGTGGCCGGCGCGCGTGAGGTGCGCGCCGACGATCGAGCCCATGGCACCGGCGCCCAGCACAGCGAACTCGAATTGCGCCATCGACGCTGCTTGGTTGGCTAGCAGTGCCCCGCGCGCGCCTAGAGGGCGTCCGCGATGTCCTGCAGCAGACCTTTGTCTTCGGGCTTGGTCGTCGGCGGGTAGCGCTTGAGCACGGTGCCGTCACGGCCGATGAGGAACTTCTCGAAGTTCCAGGTGATATCCCCGGGCAGTCCGGTCGTGGCGGCGGTGAGGAACTGGTACACGGGGTGCCGGTGCGGACCGTTGACCTCGAGCTTCTCGCTCAGGGGGAAGCTCACGCCGTATGTCGTGCGGCAGAAGCTCACAATCTCCTCGG
>DASYNX010000040.1:0-1603 GCA_036008385.1 Steroidobacteraceae bacterium | reverse complement strand
GCCGAGCCCCAGCTGTGCAGCACGGCGGTGAAGCCGATCCGGGCGCCGAGGTGGTTGGGATCGGCGGCGATGGTGGTGAGCGTCTCAGCCGTCGCCTTGAACAGGATGTCGTATATCGCGGTCTTATTGTAGTAGGCGACGTCGGCGATCGCGGCCGGTAGCGTGAACACCACGTGGTAGTAGGGGACCGGCAGCAGCTCGGACTCGCGTTCGGCCAGCCATTCCTTGGCGGCCAGGCCTTGGCACTTGGGACAATGGCGGTTGCGACAGGAATTATAGGCGATGAGCGTGTACCGGCACTTCTGGCAGCGCGCGACATGCCCGCTGAGAGCCGCTGTGCGACAGCTCTCGATGGCCGACATGACCTTCAACTGGCCGAGGCTCACGTGGCCGGCGTTGGCGCGGCGCCATGCCGGCCCGTGGGCGCGGAAGATATCCGCGACCTCGAGCGGCGGACGCGGCAAGGCAAGCCGCGTCTTACGAGGGCGGCCGCATCCTCGCGACGAGATGTTCGAGTGGGCTGGTGACTTGGCCGAGCGCCTTGAGGGCGACGCGCGTATAGAGCGCGGTGGTATCGAGTTTCTTGTGCCCCAGCAGCACTTGGATCACGCGGATGTCGGTCTTCTGCTCCAGCAGATGCGTGGCGAAGCTGTGCCGCAGCGTGTGCAGTGAGACGGGCTTGTCGATCTCGGCCATCTGCGCCGCGGCATGGCAGGCCCGGTTGAGCTGCCGCGGCGTGAGCGGGTTGACTGGGTTCTGCCCGGGAAACAGCCAGCCCTGAGGGCGCCCCGCCTTCCACCACGCGCGCAGCAGTTCGAGCAGGTGCTCGGACAGCATGACGTAGCGGTCCTTGCGGCCCTTACCCTGCTCGACCCGAATGACCATCCGGGCGCTGTCGATGTCGGCGATCTTCAGCGAGATGACCTCGGACGCCCGCAGTCCGGCGCCGTAGGCAATGCTGAGCGCCGCCTTGTACTTGAGGCCCGGTGCCGCATCGAGCAGACGCGCCACCTCCTGCGGGCTCAGGACGACTGGCAGCCGCCGCGGTTCCCGCACAAACGGCATGTCGAGCACGATGGCTGGCTTGCGCAGCGTCACCAGGAAGAGAAACCGCAGCGCCGTCAGGCTGTGGTTGAGGGTCGGCGCGCCGACGCCGCTTTCGACCAGATGCAGCCGGTAGCGGCGCAAATCCTCGGCACTCGCCGTGGCCGGCGAGGCCCCGAGGAAGGTGCTGAAGCCTTTGACGGCGCGGATGTAACCCTCCTGCGTCCGGCCGGCGAACTTGCGCACAGTCATGTCTTCGATCATCCGGCGGCGGAGAGGACTGATCGGGGTATCGGTCATGGGGGTGCTCCCTGGGCTCGGGTTGAACACCCAATCCTCAGACAGCTCGCCCCATGCCGTTACTGCGCCACTGATCCGCCCGGGTACACGCTCACGCGCAGCCTTCTACCGCGAGAGCGGTTTAGTCCCTCGACCCGAAGCCGACGCTCGTTGACAGGCGACCGGATGGCAAGGAATGCCCCTGAGCCGTCATTCGCCATCCCACCGTTGAACTACCGGACCGGGTGGGGAGCGGTCGTTTGCGAGCGGCTGAGGGTGA
>DASYNX010000039.1:0-36137 GCA_036008385.1 Steroidobacteraceae bacterium | reverse complement strand
CAATCTCTATGACCGGCTGTCACCCGGCGGGTACGTGATCGTCGATGACTATGGCGAGGACAGCTGGACCTACTGCCGGCGCGCGGTCGACGAGTTCCGTTCGCAGCGCGGCATCGGCGACCCCCTGATCCGGGTGGATTCGCGGTGCCACTTCTGGCAGCGGGGCGGCGCCGGCATTGCCGCCGAAGGGCGCCCGGTCGTGAGAGGGTCACAATGAACCCTGGCAGGCTTTTGAACAACTTGCTCTCATTTGTTGGCCTCAAGATCATCCCCGCCGGCGCGAGTCACAAGCGATTTCCGGTGGAGTTGCAGGAGTCGGATCACAAGATATTCCGCTATGTCCGTGAGAATAAGCTGTCGACCTCGAGCGATGAGCGACTGTTCGCCAACATCATGGCATGTCGATACGTCGCGGAGCGGAAGATCGCCGGCGACTTCGTGGAGTGTGGAGTGTGGCGGGGTGGCAATTCCATCCTGGCGGCCGATGTTTTCAGAAGCCTGGCCTGCGGCAGGTCCGTATGGCTGTTCGATACCTTTGCGGGGATGTCTGAACCCACTGCGGCTGATGTCAATTTCCGCGGCGAGTCAGCGGACGTGAAGTTTCGCCTGAGCAGACGGGCTGAGCACAACGACTGGTGTTATTCACCGGTTGAGGAAGTCAAGGCGAACTTTGCCAACGTCGGCCTGCTCACCGAGCAAGTCAGGTTTATCAAGGGTGACGTCGCACAGACCCTGTCGGGAGCGGGGGAGTTGCCGGAGACGATAGCCGTTCTCAGGCTCGACACGGATTGGTACGAGTCAACCAAAATGGAGCTGGAAGCGCTTTACCCGAGGCTCACCCCGGGTGGGGTGCTGATCCTCGACGACTACGGCCACTGGGGTGGTGCGCGCAAGGCGGTAGATGAATACTTCGCGGCCAGGGAGCGGCCGTTTCTGCAGTATATTGATGAGACCGCGCGCATTGGCGTCAAGCGCAGCTGACCCGCACGGCGCCTGCATACAGGCCACCGGCGAGCGCGGTGATCGCGGGCAGCAGGCTGCGGCGCCACGCCGGGGCCGGTGAGGCGTCATGAGTCTCATCTCGTTCGGATTCGCCGCGTTTGTCGGCATTGCAGCACTGTTGTTTCACGCCAGCGCGACGCGAACCCGGCCCGCGCTGCTGTGTGCCGTCTCGCTGCTGTTCTGCGCACTGAACGGGCCTGCTGCAGCGGTTGCCCTGCTGCTCGCCACGGCCGGCACGTTCTACCTCGCCCGCTGCCTCGACGGCGCAGCGCCGGCGCGTAATCGCCGCATGCTGCTCACCCTCGGCATTGCCGTCCTCGTCGCGCACCTGGTGCTGATCAAGCTGCTCCCCTACCTGGCCCCGGAGGGGCGGCGCGCCTGGCTGCCCGGCATGCTGGCTGCATTCGGGGCTTCCTACTACACGCTCAAGCTGATCGGCTATCTGATTGATGTCTTCTGGAGGCGCTATCGTGCCTGGGCGCACCCGGCGGAATTTGCCGCCTTCGCCACGTTCTTTCCACTGCTGCCGGCGGGCCCGATTCAGCGCGCCAGCGAGTTCAGCCTGGAGAGCGACAACGGCCGGATCGCCGGGCTCATGGTCTATGGCCTGCGCCGTATCCTTTGGGGCCTTGTCAAGAAGGTTGCCGTGGCGGATCAGCTCGGCGGCATCGTCGACTACATCGCCAGCGGGCACTCCGCACACCCCGACCTGCTGTGGCTCATGACCTATCTGTTTCCCCTGCAGCTGTACGTCGACTTCTCGGCGCTGACGGACATCGGCATCGGCACCGCAGCCATTTTCGGCGTCCGTGCGCCGGAGAATTTCGCGTTTCCGTTCTTCGCCTCCAGCATCAGCGAGTTCTGGCGGCGCTGGCACATGAGCCTCACTCGCTGGCTGGGCGACTACGTATTCACCCCGCTGCGCATGGCCACACGCAGCCTCGGCACTGCAGGGCTGGCCATCAGCATCATAGTGAACATGGCGTTGATCGGACTGTGGCACGCCATAAGCTACGGCTGGCTGCTCTTCGGGCTCATAAACGCGGCCTTCCTGATCGCCGATGCCTTCACCCTGCGGTACCGACAGCGTGCCTACAAGCGCCGTCCGTGGGTCGGGCGGGTCGCGGCCGTCACTGGGCCGGTGCTGGTCTTTCACATGATCGCATTCTCGCTGGTCTGCTTTCGCGCGCAGACGCTCCCGGACATCGCGTACTTCTTCGGAAACCTGTTGACGGGATCACCACGAGCCTCGCTCACGGGCCTGTTCTACAGCTACGGGCGCGGGCATTGCGCCTACGCCTTCGCGGCTGTATGTGCTTTTCTGGTGATGGAGTGCGGGCTGTACCTGCGCGCGCGCGGGCGATTGCCGCTATCCTTGGTGCCGCGCTTCACTGAGCTGCCGCGCGCCGTGCGCTGGGCCGCGTATTACCTGGCGCTGCTCTGTGTAGGAATTGCGAGCCAACAGAGTAGCCGTTTCATCTACGTTCAGTTTTGAGCATGTCACCCGAACTGACGCCTCCGTCCGGCGCGGCAACCCGTGTCGCTGCCACGACAGGGCAGCCCGTCGGCGCGCGCGCCGGGCGCTTGTGGCAGGTCTGGCTGCGTCTCGCTCTGTTCCTGATGCCGGCGTTGCTGGTTGTGTGCCTGCCGGTGTATCTGATCGACCCCTACGGCTTGTTCGCGAGGTCTTCGATCGTCGCCGACAGCGTGCGCAGCGAAAACGCGGCACGCGTCAATCAGGCGCTGCAGGCGATCGTGACATTTACCAGGAGCCCTGCGCCCAACATCCTGCTCGGTGATTCGCAGATGGCGCACTTCAAGCTGGGCGATATCGAGGCCATCACCCATCGGCCTTTCAGCAATCTCTCCTATGGCGGCGGCACGCTGGCGGAGTCCATTTCGAGCTTCTGGTATGCAACCCGCATCACGAGATTGCAGAGTGTCTACTTCGGGGTCAGCTTCTACTCGTTCATCGACAGCTCGCGCAACCGCGTGAGCGCGGCCGAGCGCCTGGTGGACAACCCCCTGGTGTCTTTCGCCAGCGGCGACGTGCTGGAAGCCACCTGGGATGACATCCTGGCGCAGTTTCTGCACCATGCCGTCAGCTACCGGCCAACCGTCGATGCTGCGACCTTCTGGCAGCAACAACTGGGTGAGCTCTTGCGTCGCAAAGCCTCTTATCCCGCCTCGACACAAACGCTGACGCAGCTCGCGGCGATCGTGCACTACTGCAAGACGCACGACATCATGTTTGCGTTCGTCATCCCGCCGCAGCACGAAGACGTGCGTCGGCGCATCGCGCAGCTCGGGATGGAGCGGCAATACGCCGACTTCAAGGGGACCGTCACCGCCCTCGCAGCGACCTACGACTGCGACGTCGCCAACGAAATTACGCGCGACGCGGGCAACTTTCAGGATCCGTTTCATACGACTCCCGTGGCCGCGGACGCGGTGGCACGCAGCATCTGGACCGATCGCCACGCATGGTGCGAGGCACGCTGAGTGGCGACCTATTCGGCCTCCGATCTCGACTACCAGCGCCTGCTGAAGGCGGCGCGCAGACTGAGTCTGCCGCAATCCGCCCCCACGATCAGGATCGCAATCCTGGCGGACTGCGCCACTCAGCAGCTGGCGCTGCTGCTGCGGGTGTTGCTGGGCGAGGCCGGCCTGCGCGCGGAAGTCTATGAAGCGCCGTTCGCTGCCATCGAGCTCGAGAGTTGCGCACCGGACTCGGGGCTGTACCGCTTCGCGCCGGATGCGGTGATCGTCCTCAATTGCGCACAGGCGCTGCGTGCGGCGCATGCATGCCAGGGCAATGAGCAGGCTGATTTCGCCGCCCAGCACCTGGCACGTATCGTGGGCGTGTGGGCTGCGGTTCAGTCTCACTGCGAGGCGATGATTCTGCAGAGCACGTTCGCCCTGCCGCCGGATTCCCCTTACGGCAACTTCGGCCTCAGCGTGCCCGGCTCGCTGCGCGCCTCGGTCGCCGTCCTGAATGCCGGTATCGCCGCCGCTGCCCGTGACTGCGCGCGCGTGCGCATCCACGACGTTGAGGGCGTCGCCTCCTGGGTGGGACGGGACCGGTTCTTCGACGAGCGTGCATGGGATCTGTGGAAAGCGCCGTGCTCGCTCGAAGAGCTGCCACGGGTCGCCAACAACATGGTCAGCGTACTACTGGCGTTGCGCGGCGGCGTCGTGAAATGCGTCGTCACCGACCTCGACAACACCCTGTGGGGCGGGGTCATAGGCGATGATGGGCTGGACGGTATCGTACTCAGCGCTCACGGCGGCGGTGCCGGCGAGAGCTATGTTCGCCTGCAGCAGTTCCTGAAGCAGCTGCGGGCGCGTGGCGTGCTGCTGGCGGTGTGCAGCAAGAACGAGGCGACGACGGCACTCGCGCCTTTTCTGGAGCATCCCGACATGGTGCTGCGGCGCGACGACATATCGGTGTTCGTGGCGAACTGGGAGGACAAGGCAAGCGGCATTCGGCGCGTCCGCGACGAGCTCGGCATCGGGCTCGATTCGATGGTGTTCCTGGATGACAGCCCGTTCGAGCGCAACCTGGTGCGCGAGCTGTTGCCCGAAGTGATCGTGCCGGAGCTGCCGGAGGATCCGTCGAGATTCGTTGCATTCCTCTCAGAGCTGAATCTCTTCGAGACCGCGTACCTGTCGAGCGAGGATCGGCAACGGGCGGCGCTCTACCAGCACGAGGCGCAACGCCGCGTGGTGGCGGCGCAGTCTGCCTCGGTGCAGGACTACCTGCGCTCGCTTGACATGCAGGCGGTACTGGCGCGCTTCGACCGCTTTCATATGCCGCGCATCGCCCAGCTGATGCAACGTAGCAACCAGTTCAATCTCTGCACCCGGCGACTGTCCGAGGCGCAGTGTGCGGCCCTGGCCGAGGATCAGGCGTTTATCCCGCTCTACGCGAAGCTCGCGGACCGGTTGGGCGATCACGGCCTGATATCCGTGGTGGTGCTGGAGCGGGATGAGCAAGCGCTCCTGGTCCGTGACTGGCTCATGAGCTGCCGGGTACTCGCGCGCGGGGTGGAGCAGTTCCTGATGAACTATGTGGTTGCCCAGGCGGCAAGATTCGGACTGCGGCGCGTGATCGGTGAATATATTCCCACGGCAAAGAACGCCATGGTCCGCGACTTCTTTGCGCAATTCGGGTTTACGCGCGTGTCGGCCACGGGCGATCAATGGGCCCTGGAGGTCGCGGCCTATCGGCCGGTCGAGACCTTCATTCGCCTCGTCGACCCGGGCACTGCCATACAAGCCGTCGAGGTTCCCTGAAGTGACGCAACTCAACTCAATCGCAGACAGGATGTCCCGCATATTCCGCGACGTATTCGACGACGACACGATCAGCGTCCGCGACGACATGACCTCCGCGGACATCGCAGGCTGGGACTCGCTGTCGCATATCAACCTGATCTACGCCATCGAAAAGGAATTCAGGATTGTCTTCACGATCGGTGAGGCGGGCGGCTCTCTCAAGAACGTCGGAGAACTGCGGGCGCTCATTGAGAAAAAAACCGCCAGCAAACCCTGAGGCGTGGCGGTGATTGCGAGAGCGCCCGCAGTGTCGACGCGTGAGCCGACGGGCAGTCGGCCCCGCGTGCTGTTCGTCGGGGCGTTCCCGCCGCCCGGAGGCGGCGTACTGGGAGGTATGGTCACCTCGTGCGCGGCACTGCTGAAATCCAGTCTGCCGGAGCGCGTGGATCTGGACCTCGTGGACAGCACCCAGATCAGCAATCCCCCGCCCGGACTGGCCGTGCGACTGCTGCGGGCGGCGGGCCGGCTGCTGCGCTTCATCCGCCGCTTCGAACGATGCCGCCCGGACACCGTGTTGTTGTTCGTGGCGGTGGGCGCGAGCGTGGTGGAAAAGGGCGCCATGGCCTGGTACGCGCGCCTGCGTGGCGTGCCGGTTGTGATGTTCCCGCGCGGCTGGTCCGTGGTGGACGACTGCCGGGAGTCAGCGCTCACGCGAACGTGGGTTGCCTGGTGCTTCCGCGGTGCGCGCAGAATCGTATGTCAAAGCAACGCCTGGCAGCGGTTTGCGATCGATGTGCTCGGCTTCGCGCCGGCTAACGTCGCGGTGATACGCAACTGGACCGCCACCCGGGAGCTGCTGGAGATCGGCGCGCGACGCGCACCACGGCGCGATTCGCCCACGCGCCTGTTGTTTCTCGGCTGGCTCGAGCGCGACAAGGGTATCTTCGAGCTGCTCGAGGCCTGCCGGCAGCTCGCAGGCGGCCGACGGTTCGCTTTGGACGTGGCTGGCGAAGGCAACGCATCTGCAGAAGCGCGGGCGTTCGTGGCACGGCATGGTTTGCACGATCGGGTTTACTTTCACGGCTGGCTGCGCGGGCCGGAGCTGCACGCCGCGCTCGCCCGGGCCGACGTTCTGGTGCTGCCGTCGTGGGCTGAAGGACTCCCCAACGCCATGGTCGAGGCCATGGCGGCAGGGCTGGCGGTGGTGGTGAGCGCCGTCGGCGCCATCCCGGAGCTGATCACCGATCGGCGCAGCGGCATGCTGGTGGAGCCGCACAACGCCGCATCGCTGGTCCGCGCCCTCGGCGAAACGCTCGATGACCGGCAACTGCGCGAGCGCATGGCGCGCGAAGGCCATCGCATCGCCATTCGCGACTTCGCGCTCGAAGAGGCGGTCGGGCGACTGATGCAGGAGATCGAGAGTGCCGTGGCAGCCGGACGCGAACGGCGCCTCTCCGGACGCGCCCGGTAGCGAGCGGCACTGCCATGGACACCGGGAAGAAGCAGGTGGAGGAATTCTGGGACCGCGCCTCGTGTGGTGAGGATCTCTACCTGCAGAATCAGCAGCGCGACGGCTATCTCGAGCACGCGCGCCGGCGTTACCAGCTCGAGCCCGTAATCGAGGAATTCGCGGAGTTCTCCTCGGCAGTGGGCAAGAGAGTTCTGGAGATCGGAGTCGGTCTCGGCGCGGATCACTGCAGATTTGCGCAAGCCGGAGCGCAGCTGTCGGGCATCGACCTGACCGCGCGGGCGGTCGCGCACACGCGTCGCCGACTCGCGTTGTTCGGCTTGAATTCAGCGCTGTCGATCGGGGATGCGGAAAACCTGGAGTTCCCGTCCGATGCCTTCGACGTGGTCTATTCGTGGGGAGTCCTGCATCATTCGCCCGACACCCCCAGGGCGATTTCCGAGGTGCATCGCGTGCTGCGCCCGGGCGGTGTTGCGAGAATCATGATCTATCACAAGTGGAGTCTGGTCGGGTACATGCTCTGGATACGGTATGCCCTGCTGCGGCTGCGCCCGTGGCTGACGCTCACGCAGGTCTACGCGCGCTATCTCGAGAGCCCGGGGACCAAGGCCTACTCGCTGGCCGAGGCCGGGCGGCTGTTCGCCGCGTTCAGCTCGGTGAACATGCGGATCTGTCTGACGCACGCGGACCTGCTCGACTCCGCGGCCGGCCAGCGTCATGGCGGCGCACTCCTGTCCCTGGCGCGTGCGATCTGGCCGCAGTCGCTGCTGCGAAAATATGCTGGCTCCCATGGCTTGTTCCTGCTCATCCGGGCGGTGAAATGAATCAGGCCCGTGGCCGGGCCAGGGATCGAGCATGCACCTCGGGCATTTGACACTGCTTGCCTGCCCGCAATGCCACGGTGAGCTGCGCTGCAGGCAGTCAGCACAGAGCGCGCTCGCCGTGGTTACCGAGGGCACGCTCACCTGCACTGCCTGTGGGAAGGAGTATCCAGTCATCGGCGGTATTCCCCGCTTCGTGCCACGTGACAACTACGCGTCCGGCTTCGGCCTGGAATGGACGCGGCATGCCCGCACCCAATACGACAGCTATTGCGGCCTGCCGTTGTCGGAACAGCGATTCGTTTTCGAGACCCGCTGGCCGCGGGACCTGAGAGGCGAGCTGATCCTGGAAGTGGGTAGCGGGTCCGGAAGGTTCACCGAACAGGCAGCCAACACCGGCGCGATGGTCGTTTCGCTCGATTACAGCTATGCCGTGGAGGCGAACTATGCGGCCAACGGCGCCCGCGCCAACGTCCTCATCGTTCAGGCCGACGTCTTTGCGATGCCGTTCCGCTCGGGAACCTTTGACCGCGTATTCTGCTTCGGTATGTTGCAACACACGCCCGATCCGGCGCGGGCCTTTGCGGCCCTGCCGCGGGTGCTGCGCGACGGCGGTATGCTGTGCGCCGATATCTACAAGGCCACGTTGTTTCGCGCGTTTCTGCACACCAAGTACTACGTGCGGCCGTTTACGCGGCGCATGAACCCGGACCGGCTGTACCGCCGGGTGTGCGCCTGGGTGAACTTCATGTGGCCGCTGGCGTCGCTGATCCGCCGACTGCCCAAAGGTTACGCCGTCAACTGGCGCCTGCTGGTTGCGGACTACAGCCCACTCGGCCTCGAGGGCGACATGCTGAAGGAATGGTCGTATCTGGATACCTTCGACATGCTCGCGCCACGCTACGACCGCCCGGTGCGCATCGGCACGGTCAGGCGATGGGCGCGGCGGGCGAATCTTCGGGCGGTGACCACCGAGTACACGGCGCACGGCATCGTCTTGCGGGCGACAACGCCGCCCGCGGGAGCGGCAGCGAGCGCGCCCGCGCCCGCTGACTGAAGCCGATGTGCGGCATCGTCGGATTCCAGGGTGATTTCAACTCAGAACTGCTGCGTCGCATGACGCAGGCGGTCGCTCATCGCGGACCGGACGGCTCAGGAACCGTGATGCTGGAGACCGCCGGCCAGCCTCTCACGGGTCTCGGACACCGACGACTCGCGATTATCGATCTGTCGGCCGCCGGCCTGCAGCCGATGACGGTCGAACCCGACGCGGGCGGCGGGATGCAACGCGGGTTGACGCTCATCTTCAACGGCGAGATCTACAACTATCGTGAGCTGCGCGACGAGCTGGTCGCGGCGGGACATCGATTCCACACCCTGACGGACTCGGAAGTGCTGTTGCATCTCTACGAGCGTGACGGTTTCGGCATGCTCGCGAGTCTGAACGGAATATTCGCGTTCGCGATACACGATGCGCGCCCCGCCGGGCGGCCGGAAGGCATGACGTGCGGCGGTCTGTTCATCGCTCGCGACCAGCTCGGCGTGAAGCCACTCTACTACGCGCACACCGCGCAGGGATTCCTGTTCGGTTCCGAAATCAAGGCGCTGGTATGTGATGTGGGAATGTCGCGCGAAATCGATGCGCAGGCGTTGCACTACACGCTCGCCTATCTGTGGACCCCGGCGCCGCGCACCATGTTGGCGGCGGTGCGCAAGCTGGAACCGGGCACGGCGCTGCTGGTGCACTCCGGCAGGGTGCAGCGCCACTGGTCGTATTACACGGTTCCCTACTGCGGCGATACGCGCAGCGGCGAGCCGGCACTGGCGCGCGAGCTGGCGGACCGCGTCGGCGCGGCGGTCCGCAGGCAACTGGTCGCGGATGTACCGGTGGGTGCTTTCCTTTCTGGCGGCCTGGACTCCAGTGCGGTCGTCTCGATGATGCGGCGCGCCTTGCCGGATCGGCCGATCACCTGTTTCACGGTCGACTTTCGCGGCGATGGGCACGGGGATGCTGCCGGCAGCGACGATATGGGCGCCGACTTGCCGTACGCGCGACGGGTGGCGGCGCACCTCGGCGTCGCGCTCGAGGAGGTCGTGATCGAGCCGGATGCCATCAGCCGGCTCGGCGAGATGGTGGAACTGCTGGACGAGCCGCAGGCAGACCCGGCGCCGATCAACGCCCTGATGATCGCCGAGCGTGCCCGGGCGATGGGCATCCCCGTGCTGTTGTCGGGCGCCGGGGGGGACGATCTCTTCGGGGGCTACCGGCGGCACTGGGCGCTGTCGCTCGAACGCCGCTGGGCCTGGCTCCCGCGCAGCGTGCGCGCCGCGGTGCAATCGGTCGCCGCTGCGCTCGCCGGCGGGCAGATGCGCGGTCAGTCCCACCCAACTCTGCGGCGCGCCGCCAAGGCGCTGGCGTATGCCGGCGAGGACCCGGACCGCCGGCTGGTGTCGTATTTCTGGTGGAGTACCGAAGCGGTGCGCCGGGCGTTGTATTCCCGCGAATTTGCGCGCGAGGTGCAGGCAGTCGACACTGCCGCACCGCTGCTCGAGAGCCTGCAGCGGATCGAGGCGGAAAAGGATCCGCTGCAGAGGATGCTGTTTCTGGAGACGCGGCATTTTCTCGCGGATCACAACCTGAACTACACCGATCGCGCGGGAATGGCGGTCGGGGTAGAGATCCGTGTTCCCCTCCTGGATCTGGAGGTCGTGCAGTTCGCTACGCAGGTACCTGCGAACATGAAGCAGCAGGGCCGGGTGGGCAAGGCGATTTTCAAGCGCGCCATGGAGCCGTATCTGCCTCGCGAGGTGATCTATCGCCCGAAGATGGGCTTCGGTGCCCCGCTACGGCGCTGGCTGCGCCGGGAGCTGCGCTCCACGGTCGATGAAACACTTGATGCCGCTGCGGTCCGCCGCCGCGGGTTTTTCGATCCGGCGGCTGTTCAGCGCCTGGTCGCTGCCGACCGGGCCGGTACCATAGACGGAAGCTATACGATCTTCGCCCTGATGTGTTTCGAGCTCTGGTGCCGCAGATTCGTGGATCGCTGAGGCAAGAGGACGTATGAGGCAGGTCCTGCAGGAGTTGGGTAGCGGCAAGACGGTGCTCGCTGAGGTACCGGAGCCCGGGGCTTCCCCGGGCAGCCTGCGGATCTTGACACGCTGCTCGCTCATTTCGGCCGGTACCGAGCGGATGCTGATCGAATTCGGGCGCGCCGGATGGGTGGATCGTGCCCGGCAGCAACCCGAGCGCGTGCGTCAGGTGATGGATAAGGTACGCACGGACGGCATTGCCGCGACCGTCGAGGCGGTGCGCAGCAAGCTCGATCAGACGCTACCGCTCGGTTACTGCAACGTGGGTGAGGTCGACGGCCCGGTGGACGCGCCGGGTTTCGCCGCGGGTGACCGCGTGGTCTCCAACGGACCGCATGCGGAGGTCGTGGCGGTACCGGTCAATCTGTGTGCGCGCATTCCCGCGGCCGTGTCGGATGATGCGGCCGCCTTTGCCGTTATCGGAGCCATTGGCCTGCAGGGCGTGCGGCTCGCCGCCCCTACGCTCGGTGAATCGTTCGTCGTGACCGGCCTTGGCCTGATCGGGCTGATGACGGTGCAGCTGTTGCGGGCCAACGGCTGCCGCGTGCTGGGTATCGACCCCGATCCGGCGCGGACCGCTCTGGCTCGCGGCTTTGGCGCGGCGACCGTCGAACTCGCCGAGGGCGAAGACCCGCTCAGCGCCGCGGCCGCCTTCACCGGCGGCCGCGGCGCCGACGCAGTGCTGATCACCGCGGCAACCCGCAGTGACGAGCCCGTCTCGCAGGCGGCGCGCATGTGCCGCAAACGCGGGCGGATCGTGCTGATCGGTGTCGCCGGCCTGCAGCTCAACCGTGCCGACTTCTATGAAAAGGAGCTGACCTTTCAGGTGTCCTGCTCCTATGGACCGGGCCGCTACGACCCTGACTACGAGCAGGGCGGCCGCGACTACCCGTTCGGGTTCGTGCGCTGGACCGAGCAGCGTAATTTCGCGGCAGTTCTCGAGTTGCTGGCGTCGCGCCAGCTCGATGTAGCGCCGCTGATCAGCCACCGCATCGCTCTGGCGGAGGCACCGCGCGCCTACGACATGCTTGCCGCGGGGAAGGAGCCCTGCCTCGGAGTCCTGCTCGAGTACCCGCGCCGTTCGGCCGGCGCACCCGCGGTGCGTACACTGCGGCTCGCAGCGCTGCCGGTGCCCGCGCCGAGCGAACCGAGTGTGGCGGTCGTGGGCGCGGGTAACTACGCGGGCCGCGTGCTGATCCCGGCGCTGGCGCGCAGCGGCGCCAGGCTCCTCGGCATCGCAAGTCAAGGCGGCGTTACGGCGGCGCGCCTCGGGCGCAACCACGGGTTCTCCACGGTGACGACCGATGCCGCGGCGCTTATTGCCGATCCGCGCGTCAACACCGTCGTGGTTGCGACCCGACATGACACTCACGCGGCATTCGTGCAGCAGGCGATTGCGGCGGGTAAGCACGTATTCGTCGAGAAACCCCTAGGGATAACGGTCGCCGAGATCGAGGCGATCGAGTCGGTGTTGAAGGAAGCACCCGGGCCGCAACGCCCGCTGCTGATGGTGGGATTCAACCGCCGCTTCGCCCCTCAGATCGTGCGCATGAAGGCGCTGCTGCAAAGCGTGCCGGGTCCCAAAGCCTTCGTCGTGACCGTCAATGCCGGTGCGGTTGCCGCGCGGCACTGGACGCAGATCCCCGAGGTCGGTGGTGGGCGGATCATCGGCGAAGGCTGCCATTTCATCGATCTGCTGCGCTTCCTCGCGGGCGCGGCCATCGTTCAGTGGGGCCTGGCAGCCGTCGGCACGGCCGCAAGCGAGGCGGATGATGCGCCTGCGACCATCACGCTTTCGTTTGCGGACGGCTCCATGGGTACCGTGCACTATTTTCCGAACGGACATGCATCTTTCGCGAAGGAGCGCATCGAGGCGTTTGCGAGCGGGCGCATCCTGCAACTCGACAACTTCCGCACTCTGCGTGGCTTCGGCTGGAGCGGCCTCAGGCAGACGCGCGGGTGGCGCCAGGACAAAGGTCAGAGCGCCTGTGTCGCCGCGTTCATTGCGGCGATCCGCGCCGGCAGCAGCTCCCCGATCCCGCTCGAGGAGATCCTCGAGGTCAGCCGCGTCACGGTGGAGGTCGGCGCGGCGGCGCGGCGCTACCGTTCGAGCGCGACATGCCGACCCTGAAGCTCGCCTTCGGTGCCTGGCTGCTGCCGCTGCCGCTCGCGCTGATTCTGGTCAGCCTCGGGCTGCTGCTGCGCGCGGCCGCACGCCCACGGGTCGGCCGGGCACTGATCATCGCCGGTGCCACACTCGCTGTGGCGGCGACCCTCGGCCCGGTAGCCGACACGCTGTTGCAGCCGCTCGAGACGCGTTATCCAGCGGTCCTCGACGCGGCGGCACTGCGGCCTGCCCCGCAGTATGTCGCCGTGTTGGGCAGCGGCTACCGCCCGCGCGCCGGGTTGCCGGTGACGGCGGCGCTCGATGCGGTTGCCGTCGTGCGGCTGACCGAGGGCGTCCGGCTGCTGCGACAGTTGCCTGCTGCCCAACTCATTGTGTCCGGCGGTCCGATGCACGGTGAGCCTCCCATCGCGCGCGGCTATGCGCTCGCGGCGGTCGCCCTCGGTGTGTCCGCGGCTGCCGTGTTGATGAGCGATACCCCACACGACACCGGTGAGGAAATTCGTGCGCTGCGCGCACAGGTCGGGGATGCCGCGGTGCTGTTGGTCACCTCCGCGGCCCACATGCCGCGCGCGATGGCGCTGTCCCGACGAGAGGGGCTGCATGCCGTCGCGGCGCCCACGGGCAACCTCGCGCGCGCGCGCGGTCCCGGGGACTTCTGGCTGTCGCTGCCGTCCGGCGCGTCCCTGCGCAAGAGCGAGACCGCTCTGCACGAGTATGAGGGATTGCTGGCGCTCGAGCTGGGGATCGAGTGATGGCCGCGACCGCTGCGCGGACCGAGGTTGCGCCCGGTTGAGTACCGTGCTGCGTTACCTGCATACGCTGCAGTATCTGCGACCCACGCAGGTGATCGCTTACGCGTGGCACGGGTTGCAGCGCCCGCGGCCCGACACCCGTCCGGCGCCGGCGGCACGCGCCGTCGCGGACGCTTACCAGGCGCCCGTGGCAGGCGTGCCTGCGCTGGTGGCCGCCGAGCGATTTCGCTTTCTCAATGTAGAGCGCGGCTGCTCCGCGGCCGCCGACTGGCAACCGGTCGGCGTCGACAAGCTGTGGATCTATAACCTGCATTACTTCGATGACCTGAATGCCCGCGATGCAGCCGCCCGCGGTATCTGGCACCGGCCGCTGCTCGAGCGCTGGGTGCGGGAGAATCCGCCGGGACAGGGCGACGCCTGGGATTCCTTTCCGCTCTCGCGCCGTATCGTAAACTGGGTGAAATGGACACTGCGCGGTGACGAGCTGCCCGCAGCATGCGGGGCGAGCCTGGCCGTGCAGGCGCGCTGGCTGCGCGGCCGGCTGGAATATCACCTGCTGGGTAACCACCTGCTCGTCAATGCGAAGGCGCTGGTGCACGCTGGATTGTATTTCACCGGGCCGGAAGCGGAGGGCTGGTACGCCCACGGCATGAGCATCATCGAGCACCAGCTGCGCGAGCAGTTGCTCTCCGATGGAGGCCACTTCGAGCGCAGCACCATGTATCACGCGACCGTGCTGGAGGATCTGCTCGATCTGCTCAACCTGGTGCGTGCCTACGCACGCACACCCCCGGCCGAGTGGATCGCGGTGATCGCGCGCATGCGGCGCTGGCTCAAGGTGATGACTCACCCGGATGGCGAGATCGCCTTCTTCAACGATGCCGCTTTCCACGTGGCGCCATCGTCCGCGGCGCTCGAGGCATTCGCCGCGCGTCTCGGTCTCGAGGCGGTCCCCAATCCGCAGGAACCGGTGACGGTGCTCGAGCCGAGCGGCTATATCCGCGCGCTTACCAGACCAGTGTACCTGGTGTGCGATTGCGCACCGGTGGGACCGGATCACCAGCCGGGCCATGCACACGCCGACACGCTGAGTTTTGAGCTGAGCCTCTTCGGGCGACGGGTCTTCGTCAACTCAGGCACCTCACGCTATGGGAGGGACCTGGAGCGGCAGCGCCAACGGGGTACGGCCGCACACAACACGGTGGTGGTGGACGACCAGGATTCGAGCGAGGTGTGGGCAGGATTTCGCGTAGCGCGACGCGCACGGGCGCATCTGGAGGCTGCGCGGGCGACCGCCGACGGCGCGCTGATCGACGCCTGGCACGATGGCTACCGGCGGCTGCCGGGACGGAACGAACACTGGCGGCGGTGGCGCCTGAACGAGCAGTCGCTGCACATCGAGGATCGGATCAGCGGCCAATTCCGTACCGCCGCGGCGCACTTCCACCTTCATCCGGATGTCGGCGTGCGGGTCCTGAGCGAGCGCGTGGTGGAGCTGACTGGCGCAGACGGCGCGTGCGCGCGCATGACTTTCGAGGGCGCCGCTGCCGTCGAGGTGCGCCCCTCTCACTGGCACCCGGAGTTCGGAATTGCGCTGGTGAACCGCTGCGTCGTGGCCCGGTTCGCCGGGAGCACGCTTGCGACGCACGTGGACTGGACCTGAAGAACGTGCGCCTTCTCGTTCTCAGTTTCTACTACCGCCCCGACCTGAGCGCCGGCTCGTTTCGCACGACTGCGTTGGTGAAGGCGCTGCAGGAGCGCGCACCACCCGGTACCGCGATCGATGTGGTGACCACGGCGCCGAATCGCTACCCGAGTTTCGCCCGCCAGGCGGCGCACACCGAGACGGCCGCCGGGCTGGTGGTACGCCGCATTCCGCTGCCGGCGCACCACAGTGACATTCGCGGTCAGGCGCGCGCCTTCGCCGCCTTTGCACGCGGCGCCATCGCAGCAGTCGCAGAGCGCGAGTACGACCTGGTGTACGCGACATCGTCGCGCCTGATGACCGCAGCGCTGGGAGCGTGGATCGCGCGCCGCAAGCGCGCGCGGCTCTATCTCGATATCCGCGACATCTTCGTGGACACGATTACGCAGGTGTTGCCGCCGGTGGCTGCGGGCGTCGCGCGCTCACTATTCTCGCCGCTGGAGTCATGGACGATCGGGCGCGCGGATCGGGTCAATCTCGTCTCACCGGGTTTCGAGCAATATTTTCGCAGCCGTTACGGCCAGCACTCGTTCGCCGCGTTCACCAACGGCATCGACGACGAATTCGTGACCGCCGCCCCGGCTGCGCGGCGCGCCCCGCAGCGGAGCGCGGTCACGGTGGTATATGCCGGCAACATCGGCGAGGGCCAGGGGCTGCATCAGATACTGCCGCCGCTCGGCGCTGCGCTGCGTGGTCGCGCCCGCTTCGTGGTGATCGGCGACGGCGGGCGGCGCAAGGCGCTGGCAGAGGCGCTGCAGCGGGCCGGGGTGGACAACGTGGAGCTGCGCCCCCCGGTGCCGCGGGACGAGCTCATCCGGGCGTATCACGAGGCGGATGTGTTGCTGCTGCATCTCGGGCAACATGCCGCGTTCGAAAGAGTGTTGCCCTCGAAGGTGTTCGAGTATGCGGCTCTCGGCAAGCCCCTGCTCGCCGGCGTCGCGGGCTACGCGGCGCAGTTCATCCGTGAGCAGATCGACAATGCGGCGGTGTTCGCTCCGTGTGACACGGCGGCGGCGGTGCGGGCCTTCGAGTCACTCGAACTGGCAGACCACCCGCGTCCTGAATTCGTGGCAAAGTACGCGCGCTCGCAGATCAGTGCAGCCCTGGCGGACGACGTACTCGCGCTGGCGCGCCGCGGCAGCTGACGGAAGCGGGCATGACACGCGTGCTGGTCACAGGAGCCACAGGGTTCGTCGGACGGCAGCTGTGCGAGAATCTCGCCGCGGCGGGTTATCTGGTACGGGCGGCGCTGCGCACCGATCGCGCGCTGCCCGCCTGGATCGCAGAAAAAACGGTAACCGGAGACATCAGCGGCGCAACCCGCTGGGGGCCGGCACTCGAGAATGTGGACCTGGTAATTCATGCCGCTGCGCGGACGCATGTGCTCTACGACAGTCCGGCGAACTCAAGACTCTATGTGGAAACCAACTCGGACGCGACACAGGCGCTCGCAGCGGAGTCCGCGCGCAGCGGCGTACGCCGCTTCGTTTACCTGAGCAGCGTAAAGGTCAACGGTGAAGGGCGTGGCGGGCGCCCCTACACGGCAGGTGATGAGCCGCAGCCGCAGGATGCCTACGGCAGCTCGAAGTGGCTCGCTGAGCAACGATTGTGGCAGATCGTCGCGCGTACGTCGCTGCCAGCCGCCGTAGTGCGTGCGCCGCTGGTCTATGGGGTTGGGGTAGGTGCGAACTTCCTGCGGCTGCTGCGCTGGATTGATCGCGAGCGGCTGTTGCCGCTCGGCGCCGTCAGGAACCAGCGCAGCCTGGTCAGCGTATGGACGCTGTGTGATCTGCTGAGTCGTCTGCTCGTTCATCCGGCGGCGGTCAACGGGACCTGGATGGTCTCCGACGGCGAGGACCTCTCCACACCTGAATTGGTGCGGCGGATCGCGCACCTCATGGGCCGGCGGGCGCGGCTGCTGTCCGTTCCGCCGTCGCTGCTGCGTGTGGCGGGCGCACTGGCCGGCAAGGGAGCAGAGATGCTCAGGCTGTGCGCTTCCCTCACCGTGGACATCGCGGCGACGCGCGAGCGGCTCGGCTGGGGACCGCCACTGTCAGCGGAAGAGGCTCTGGCGCGAACGGTCAGTTGGTACCGGTCGACGGGAGGCGAACCACGGTGACGGCACCCCTGCAACCTCTGGTCGCGCTGATTTCTGTCTCGGCTCTGGCTGCCTCGGCATTGCTGACCCATCTCACGCGGAAACTCGCTGCTGGCGGCGGCGTGCTCGACGTTCCCAATGCGCGTAGCTCGCATGGCGTACCCACGCCGCGAGGAGGCGGGGTGGCGATTGTCCTCGTAACGACAGTGGGCCTGGCGGTTCTCGGGCTTCGCGGGGCGGTGCAGCCGGATTTGCTGTGCGCCATCACAGGAGGCGGTCTCGCCGTGGCCCTGGTCGGGCTCGCCGATGACCGTCGCTCGCTGTCCGCAGCTGTCAGGCTCACCGTCCACTTTGCGGCCGCACTCTGGGCCCTTGCATGGCTCGGCGGGTTGCCGCCGCTGGGCGTCGGGACCCGTCTCGTCTCCTCGGGCTGGGCGGGGTACGTATTTGGAGCTTTCGGGATAGTCTGGGCGGTCAATCTGTTCAACTTCATGGACGGAATCGACGGAATTGCTGCTTCGGAAGCGATCTTCGTCGCCCTGGCGGGAGCACTGTTGAGCGCGTTCATGGCGGACAGCAGCGGCGTTGGCTTCGCGGGCCTGCTGTTTGCGGGCGCCTGCGGCGGATTCCTGCTGTGGAACTGGCCGCCGGCGAAGATCTTCCTCGGCGATGTCGGTTCGGGCTACCTCGGCTACGTGATCGTAGTGTTGGCCGTAGCCGCCACACGCCACAATCCAGTTGCTCTGTGGGTATGGCTGATCCTCGGTGGCGCATTCTTCGTCGACGCCACGGTTACGCTGGTGCGCCGGACTCTCAGGAGTGAGCGCGTCCACGAGGCTCATTGCAGTCATGCCTATCAATGGCTGGCGCGTCGCTGGCGGCATCATGGCAGGGTCACCCTGGCAGTTCTGGCGGTGAATCTCGTGTGGTTGTTGCCGTGGGCGGTGTTGGCGGCGCGGCGGCCGGTTTATGCGGTCGCGTGCGTGATCATGGCTCTTGCCCCGCTTGCGGTGCTTGCTGTCGCAAGCGGCGCCGGCCGCAGGGAGTCCAGCGTTCCGCGGCCATAAACCCAGGCGTGATCGCCTTCGCTGGTCCTGCGCGTCGGAGTGCGTCAACCCACATCCGTACCGTACGTTATCGGGTTCATGCTGCGGCACGAGATGCCCGGTAAGGCAATGTAACGCTTGCGATGGCCCCGGCCGATTGCTTTACAATGACGACAGAAAATTTGCGACCGGCCCGCTGACAGTGCTCTTACGGATGAGGGATGACGGGTCCAAGGGTGGAGGTGGCATGAGGGATAAACACGCAGCCGCAAGGCCTGCGTCATGGGGAGGATCGGCTGCCGCCGCCGTCCTCGCTCTCCCGCGTGTAGCCAAACGTTTCGTCATGGTGACGGCCGATGCCGTCGCGATTCCGACCGCTCTGTGGGCTGCCCTGGCGCTCAAGTTCGATCGCCTCGATCCGTCGTTGGACCGCACCTTTGCGTACTTTCTGGTCGCCGTCGCCTCGGCGCTGTTCTTCTTCTCTGTGTTTGGCCTGTACCGCGCCATCATCCGCTTCATGGGCCCGAAGGCCATGGTCACGGTCATCGCGGGCGTAAGTCTCTCGGTGCTCGTTCTCGCGGCGTTCGACCGGTTCATCGCCAGTCACCAGATTCCGCTGTCGGCATTCGGCATTTATTGGGCGTTGGCGCTGCCGTGGGTCGGGGGCAGCCGCTTTGTGGCCCGCTACCTGTTCCTGAGACGCTCGGGCGCCCGGGGCACGGCGGCACGCGTCGCGATATACGGAGCGGGGAACGCGGGAGCGCGCGTGTGCTCGGCGCTGCTGGGCGGCCCTGACTTCGAGCCCGTGGCTTTCATCGACGACAAGAAATCCCTGCAGGGCAGCAACATCAACGGCATCCGCGTGTATGGTTCGGACTCCCTGCAGGATCTGGTGAGGCTGCGGCGGATCGATCGCATACTGCTCGCCATGCCCACGGCCTCCCGGCGGCGGCGGCGCGAGATCCTCACGGCACTCGAGCCGCTCGGCGTGCATGTCCAGTCCCTCCCCAACCTGTCCGATCTCATCTCCGGCAAGGCCCAGATCAGTGAGCTGTGCGATGTGGATGTCGGCGATCTGCTCGGCCGCGATCCGGTACCGCCGCGCCCCAAACTGTTCGGCTCGTGCATCCGCGGCAAGTGTGTGTTGGTGACCGGCGCGGGCGGGTCTATCGGCTCAGAGCTGTGCCGCCAGATCGTCCGGCTCAGTCCAAGCCGCCTGGTGTTGTTCGAGATGTCGGAGCTGGCGCTGTACAACATCCAGCGCGAGCTCGAGGAGGTCGCTGCACACGAGCGCTTGGAGGTCGAGATCGTGCCGCTGCTGGGTAACGCCCATCACCGCCACCGCGTGCGCGAGGTGTTGTCCGCCTTCGGCGTGCAGACGGTCTACCACGCGGCCGCCTACAAGCACGTCCCGATCGTCGAGCACAACGTGGTCGAGGGCATTCATAACAATGTGATCAGCACCTGGTATACGGCGGAGGCCGCCCTCGAGACAGGTGTTGAAACCTTCGTATTGATCTCGACCGACAAGGCCGTGAATCCGGCGAACGTCATGGGCGCTACCAAGCGCCTGGCGGAGCTGGTGCTGCAGGCTCTGCGGGAGCGCTCGACACACACGCGCTTCTGCATCGTGCGCTTCGGCAACGTGCTTGCCTCCTCGGGCTCGGTCGTACCGCTGTTCCAGGAGCAGATCCGACGCGGCGGCCCGATCACCGTTACCCACCCCGACGTGATCCGCTACTTCATGACCATTCCCGAGGCTGCGCAGCTGGTGCTGCAGGCCGGATCGATGGCCAAGGGCGGCGATGTGTTCGTGCTTGATATGGGAAGACCGGTGCGCATCGACGATCTGGCGCGCCGCCTGGTGAATCTCATGGGGCTGACCGTGCGCGACGCCGACCACCCCGACGGCGACATCGAGATCGAGTACACGGGTCTGCGTACCGCCGAGAAGCTCTTCGAGGAGCTGCTGATCGGCACGAACGTGACCGGCACCGATCACCCGATGATCCTGCGGGCGATCGAACATCACGTGCCGTGGCCGAAGATGCAGCAGGTGCTCAACGACCTGCTGGTCGCGCTCGCGAGCTTCGACTGCCATCGGGCGCTGGCACTTCTGGCCGAGTCCGTCGCCGAGTATCAGGCGGAGGTCGACATCCGCGACTACGTGTGGACGCATAAGGCCGTGCTGCCGCACGCACCGGCCGCCAAGGTCGCCGATTTCGCAGCCAAGCGGCGTCTCTCGGAAGCGGGCAAGCCCACCCAGGGACAAAACCCCCTCGGATAATCCTCAGCAGCCGCCGCATGTTGCGCCGCCGGCGCTTGAGCCGGACCCGGCCTTACTTTAGGCTTGCTCAGTTTCTTCCTTGCTACTCAAGAACTTAACTCATGCGCGTCACTATCTTCGGCTCGGGCTATGTGGGTCTGGTGACCGGTGCCTGTCTGGCCGACGCCGGCAATCACGTGGTCTGCGTCGACGTGGACGCAGCCAAGATCGAGCGTCTGAACCGGGGCGAGGTGCCCATCCACGAGCCCGGGCTCGATGCGCTCATCAAGCGCAACACCGAGGCCGCACGGCTCGAGTTCACCACGGATGCCGTCAGGGGCGTCGAGCACGGGCTGTTCCAGGTGATTGCCGTCGGCACGCCGCAGGGCGAAGACGGCTCGGCGGACCTGCGGCACGTGCTCGCCGTCGCGCGCACCATCGGCACGCACGTGAGCCGTTACTGCATCGTGATCACCAAGTCGACCGTGCCGGTCGGTACGGCCGACAAGGTGCACGCCGAGATCGACCGCACTCTCACCGGCCGCGGCGCCAAGGTCGAGTTCGACGTCGTGTCCAACCCGGAGTTCCTGAAAGAGGGCGCGGCCATAGGCGATTTCACGAAGCCGGATCGCGTGGTCATCGGCACGGACAATCCGCGCACCACCGAGCTGATGCGTGCGCTCTACGAACCCTTCATCCGCAATCACGACCGCCTCATCGTGATGGACATCCGCTCCTCGGAGCTCACCAAGTACGCCGCCAACGCCATGCTCGCCACCAAGATCAGCTTCATGAACGAGCTGGCCAACATCGCCGAACGGGTCGGCGCCGATATCGAGAAGGTGCGCATCGGCATCGGCTCGGACCCGCGCATCGGCTACAGCTTCATTTATCCCGGCACCGGTTACGGTGGCTCGTGCTTCCCGAAGGACGTGCAGGCGCTCATCCGCTCGGCGCACGATGCGGGACACGAGCCGCAGATCCTGAATGCCGTGGAGAAGGTGAACACGCGCCAGAAAGAGGTGCTGTTTCACAAGATGAAACGGCATTTCGCCGAGGGGCTCAAGGGCCGCACACTCGCGCTGTGGGGCCTGGCGTTCAAGCCGAACACCGATGACATGCGTGAGGCGCCCTCGCGCAGCGTCATCGATCTGCTGCTCAGGGCTGGCGCGCGGGTGCAGGCCTATGATCCGGTAGCGGCTGCCGAGGCGCAGCGCCTGTACGCCGGCGTCAAGGGAGTCGCACTGGCGAAGAACGCCTACGACGCCGCCCAGGGGGCCGATGCGCTCGCCATCGTCACCGAGTGGCAGGAGTTCCGCAGCCCCGACTTCGACCGTCTGCGCGAGCTGCTCAAATTCCCGGTCATCTTCGACGGCCGCAATCTCTATGATCCGGCGATGGTGGGCCGCTTCGGCTTCACCTACTATGGGGTCGGCCGCGGCAAGCTGCTGGTGGCGGCCTGAGCGGCTGCGCAGGGACTTCGGCGATGCTCACTGCTGTCATT
Organism: Steroidobacteraceae bacterium; assembly: GCA_036008385.1. GTDB lineage: Bacteria > Pseudomonadota > Gammaproteobacteria > Steroidobacterales > Steroidobacteraceae > 13-2-20CM-66-19. The sequence goes on along the minus strand of DASYNX010000039.1, from coordinate 13,979 downwards.
CTTTCCGGCGGCGCCGGCACGCGGCTGTGGCCGCTGTCGCGCGAGTTGTATCCCAAGCAGCTGCTGCCGCTCACCGGCGAGCGCACCATGCTGCAGCAGACGGTGCTGCGGCTCGAAGGCCTCACGGCCGCCGCGCCGGTGATCGTGTGCAACGAGGCGCACCGCTTTCTCGTGGCCGAGCAGCTGCGGCAGCTGCACATCACGCCGCGCGCGACAGTGCTCGAGCCTTTCGGACGCAACACCGCGCCGGCGATCGCGCTCGCCGCACACGCCGCGCTCAAGGGAATCGCCGCGGACGCGAACGCGGCCGACCCGGTGCTGCTGGTGCTGCCGGCCGATCACGTGATCCGCAACGTGCCGGCATTCCAGCGCGCGGTGCGCCTGGCGCTCAGTGCCGCAGAGGCCGGGCACCTCGCCACGTTCGGCATAGTCGCGAGCGCTCCCGAGACCGGCTACGGCTACATCCAGCGCGGCGCGCCCGCGGGCGCAGCGTTCCGCATCGCGCGCTTCGTGGAGAAGCCGGACGCCGAGCGCGCGCGGGCGTTCGTCAAGTCCGGCGACTACTACTGGAACAGCGGCATGTTCATGTTCCGCGCGCGGCGCTACCTGCAGGAGCTCGCGCGCTTCCAGCCCGAGATGGCGCGCATCTGCGAGGCGGCGTTCCGCGGCGCCAGAGCGGACCTGGATTTCACCCGCATCGAAGCCGCGAGCTTCGAGGCCTGCCCGGCCGACTCCATCGACTACGCGGTGATGGAGAAGACTGCGGATGCGGTGGTCGTGCCGCTCGATGCCGGCTGGAGCGACATCGGCTCCTGGTCGGCGCTGCACGAGGCGAGCGAAACGGACGCGCACGGCAACGTGGTCCGCGGCGACGTGATCAGCGAAGACACCCAGGGGAGCTATCTGTACTCCGAGAGCCGGCTGGTCGCGGCTGTGGGCCTCAAGGATCACGTGGTGGTCGAGACCAAGGACGCCGTGCTGGTCGCCCCGAAGAGCCGCGTGCAGGACGTCCGCAAGCTCGTGCTGCACCTGAAGGAGCGCGGGCGCTACGAGCACTCGCTGCACCGCGAGGTGTTCCGCCCGTGGGGCAGCTACGACAGCGTCGAGAGCGGACCGCGCTTTCAGGTGAAGCGGCTCAGGGTCAAGCCCGGTGCTGCGCTGTCATTGCAGATGCACCACCGCCGCGCCGAGCACTGGGTGGTGGTGGCGGGCACGGCACGCATCACCCGTGGCGATGAGGTGTTTATTCTCGAGGAGAACCAGTCGACCTACATCCCGGTCGGTGTCAAGCACCGCATCGAGAATCCGGGAATGATCCTGCTCGAGGTCATCGAGGTGCAATCGGGGTCCTATCTCGGCGAAGACGACATCGTGCGCTTCGAGGACGTCTACGGCCGCAAGGGAACGACGACCTGAGAGGGCGGCGCGGACTTCCATAACATGCTGATTCAATGAGCAATCTCAATTCCTTCAAGGCCTACGATGTTCGCGGCCGCATTCCCGACGAGATCAACGAGTCGCTCGCCTACGATATCGGCCGCGCCTACGCCGGCTTCGTCAAGCCTCACCGGGTAGCCGTCGGCTACGACATCCGCCTTTCGAGCCCGCAGCTTGCGGCGGCGCTAAAGCGCGGCCTCATGGACACGGGCGTGGACGTGCTCGACATCGGTCTGTGGGGGACCGAGGGCGCCTACTTTGCGACCTTTGCCGACAAGCTCGACGGCGGCATCATGATCACCGCGAGCCACAATCCGCCCGACTACAACGGCATGAAGTTCGTGCGCGAGGAGGCCCGTCCCATCAGTGCCGACACGGGACTGCAGGACATGCGCCGACTCATCGAGAGCGGCCAGCTGCCGCCGCGGGCGGCGCAGCCCGGCACGCAACGCAGGCTCGACGTCCGCGCCGCGTACCTCGAGCACCTGCTCGGCTATGTCGAGGGAGTGCCGCTGCGCGAGCTCAAGGTGGTCGTGAACCCCGGCAACGGCGGCGCCGGGCTCATCATTGATGCGCTCGAGCCGCATCTGCCGTTCGAGTTCGTGAAGATCAATCATCAGCCCGACGGGACGTTCCCGAATGGCGTGCCGAACCCGATGCTGGAGGAAAACCGCGCGGCCACTGCTGATGTCGTGCGCCGCACCGGCGCGGATCTCGGACTCGCCTGGGATGGCGACTACGATCGCTGCTTCTTCTTCGACGAGAGTGGTCAGTTCATCGAGGGTTACTACCTCGTCGGTCTCCTCGCCGAGACTTTCCTGAAGCAGGAGCCGGGCGCGCGCATCGTGCACGACCCGCGGCTCACCTGGAATACGCTCGACGTCGTACGCCGCTGCGGCGGTACCCCGGTTCTATGCAAGTCGGGGCACGCTTTCATCAAGCAGAAGATGCGCGAGGTGGATGCCGTCTATGGTGGGGAGATGAGCGCCCACCATTACTTTCGCAGGTTTGCCTACTGCGACAGTGGCATGATTCCCTGGCTGGTGGTACTTGCGGTGATGAGTGAGCGCGCTGTGCCGCTGTCAGCCCTGGTCGGGGAGCGAATGCGGCTCTTTCCGGCGAGCGGGGAGATCAACCGTCATCTTTCCACCGATACCAGATCGATCCTCGCGCGGGTGCGGGGACACTACCAGACCCGGGCGCAGGCGGTAGACCTCACCGACGGGCTGTCGATGGAGTTCGAAGCGTGGCGCTTCAATCTGCGCGGCTCAAACACCGAGCCGCTGGTGCGCCTGAACGTCGAGTCGCGCGGCGACGAGGCGCTGATGCGGGAGAAAACCGCAGAGCTGCTACAGCTGATCGACGCGGGCGGCTGACTACCAGGCTCCGCTGCGAGTCTGAATGCCACGCGGACTCTCGATACGGCAGTTGCGCCCGCCGGCTCCGGCGAGAGCATAGGCGACTGCGCCACCGGCGGTCGATGAGACGTTATTGCTGCGGCAGACGACGCCCGCGGCGTCCGCATTGACCAACACGGCCTGAGTCTGTGTCTGCTCGCTCTTGTCGTCCATGCCGAGATCGTAGCCAAAGCGGCAGCCCTCGATCAGGCAGCTCCGGGTGGTGGCGATCACCAGCCCGGCGCTTTTACCGGCAGTACCGCTGCCGGCAATTACGCAGTCGCGAATCGAGCCGCTCGAGAGCCGCGGCGGGGTGTGCAGCGAGACAGCCTGACCGATCAGGATCCCGAAGTTGGCACTGTCGAAGATCTTCACGCGCTCGATCGCGAACCGCGTGCATTCCTGGGTCGTGACGATGCCGCGGTTGAATCCCGTGATGGTCCCGTCGCTGATCTGCGCGCTCGCGGCCGAGGTCACGATGCCGAAGTTCTTCGGCGTGCCGGTCAGGGTGAAGTGCTCGAGAACAAAATCGATCAGATCGGACTGCTTATCCGGGCCGATCGCGTTGGGGTTGTCGTGATGGGGCGGGTTGTCCAGATACGTGCTCGAGACCTTACTGGCGCCGGTGACGGAGAAGCCCAGCGCGCGCACCGATTCGGCGACAACGTTGCGGACGGTGAAGCTCGGGCGCCTGTCGGTGGTTCCCGAGGGGACCCACGGGCGAAAGTACAGTGCCTCACCCGTACCAACTGCACAGACGTACTCGGTGTTGCTGGTACGCAGGCTGTCGATGAGGATGTCGTAGGCGCCGTTCGCCCCGAAGGCCTCGTTCTTGACGTTGGTGACCGTCAGGCGCGTGATGCGGATGTTCCTTGCGTGCGAGCTCTGCCGGTCCAGTGCCCGGGGCTCGTTCGTCGCCCAGCCGAACTCGTAGTAGATGCCCTCGGTCAGTCCCTTCTGCCCGTCGATCGCGACATTGTCGATGGTCACGCCGTCGAATCCGCCGAGCATGAAGATGCCGCGGGGGGATCCGCCGGTCGCGCCACCGCTGATGCTCAGATTGCGCACGGTGATGTTCCCCATCGGTGCCGGGAGCATGCGATCGTACAGGTTGGGAAAAAACGCGGTATCCATGCCGCGGCCGCCAAAGGCGAGCACGTTGCCAGCGTTATAGCCGCCGTTGAACACGTAGCTGGTCACGATCGAGCCGTTCTCGATGGCAAAGTCACGGATGGCGTGGATGAAGCCGCTGGCCGAGTCCGCCTTGGTACCGTTCTTGGAGAAGCTCAGCGTCGAGCCGCCGAGGTTGAGGCGGATTCCGTCGTGAAACGCGATGAGGTCGTTGAAGTAATAGACATCCGAGCCGGTGGTGTTCGGGAAGAGCAGCGGTCCGGTGAAGCTGCCCGTGGGGTTCACCAGCGCCTTGAGCGCAGCGGTGTTGGCCGAGGCGGCCGCGGGCACATTGGGAACGATGCCATAGTGGCGCACATCGCTTGGCGGGAACGACTCACGCCCCTGGGCGAGCAGCCGGCCAACGGGCAGGAGTGTTGCCAGCGCTGCCCCGGCGTGGCGCAGAAACCGGCGCCGCGTGCCGGCCTGTGGAGGCACTGTCGTGTCGCGTTTGTGCATGACCCGGCTCTCCTGAAACGCCTCGCGCCTGGATAATAGCCTCAGGCTGCAGCGGGCAACCACCGGCGGCCTCAGCCGGCCTTCTCCCGGGCGGGCGGAAAGAGAAACCGGAGCGGCGATCGCAGGAAGCTCCAGACCGTGTAGCGGATCAACCCGACCTGGTCCGCCCATGGAACGCCATAGGCCCTGAAGGCCACTGCCGCGGCAATGGAGAAACTCACCCCCAGGTTGAGCACGAACACCACGGCGATGCCGATCAGGGAATGGATCAGCCAGCCGCGGTAGAGCCAGTCGCGCCCGAAGCTGGATGCCGCGAGCGCCAGCGTGCCGGTGGAGAGCGTCACGTGGCGGACATCGAGGGGTAGGCCGAAGAATGCTCCGATCGCCGGGACGAAGCCGAGGAGATATCCGAGCACGATGGAGGCTGACCAGCCGGAGAGATTCGCGTCTACGAAGTCGGCGAGCCGCTTCATTCGCTCGCGCCCCAGCCTGCGGCCGATGGGATGCTGGGCGATGGCCGCCGGCAGGTGGTTGAAGGTGGCAATGTTCTCGAACCAGCCTCCGGCGAGCGCTGAAATCCACAGGATCACGCCGGTCAGCGCCGCGAAGAACATCGTGCCCGAGGCGAAGGGGTTCAGCGCGGCATAGACATACGCGGCGCTGTGGACCTCGAGGTAAGGGCGGGCGAAGACCCAGGCCCACAGCCGGGCGAATACCAGGCTGCCGACGCACACGGCCAGCAGGTTGCCCGCCGCGGACGCGAGCTGGCTGCTGGTGATCCGGCTGATGAACTCCGCCAGCTTCTCGAGCCGCGCCTGGCCGCGCGTGTCGCGCACGATCCCGGCAAAGGCTGCCGCCGTGACCGAGGGCTGCTTGGTCGCCAGCGCCAGGTGCAGGTGCTGCAGCACGATGAAACTCACCGCATAGGTCGTCCCCGCCGCCACCGCGGCGACGAACGGGGGAAAGTTGGCTTCGCCGATGCGCAGCTTGACGGCCGCCGTCAGCACGGTCAGCAATCCGCCGCCGAGCGAAGCGCTCCACAGCGCCCGGTATTCGCTGCGCGAGTTGGCGATGTAGTGCTCGCCGGTCTTGCCGGTGCGCTCCACGACCTTGCGTGCGATCAGGGCGGAATTCTCACGGAACAGCGCCCGAACGCTCAGGTCGCTGCGCCGGGCGTGCATCACATCGTCGAGCAAGCGCTTGACCGCGGCGATCAACTGCGGGTGCTCGGCGTCGAACAGCACCTCCGCAATGCTCTCCATGCGGGCGATCGCGCGCTCGATGGTCCCCATGTCGAACACCAGCGCGGTGCTGACGCCGGTGTCCTCCATCCGCTGGTGCACATATTCCATTTCGCTGCGACAGCCCTGAACATTGCCGCGCCAGCCCTCGAGCACTTTCCCGGCCCCGTCCTTCTGAACCAGCTCACGGGTCGACAGCTGCAGCCGGTAGAAGGGGGATTCCTCGATGCTGCCGGGGTGACTGCGGGCGCGCAGATCCGGCGAAAGGCCGATCCCTGCCACGTGCACGCTGAGCAGATAGAGCGCCTGCGTCAGATCATCGCGCTGCCCGGCCCAGGCACCCGCGTCGTTCACCGGCGTGATGACGTGCGCGATGCGCTCGAAGGTCAGGTCGTCGAGCGTGATGAGTTGCTCGATCGCCCGATCGGTCGGGTAGAGCCGGAACACGAGCTTCGCGAGGTCGGTATCCGCTCGCGCCGAGGGCAGCAATCCCTCCATCAACCGCCGCATTGCCTCCGACCACAGACCCTCGCGCGGATGGAGTCCCGCTTCGGCAAACAGCTCGACGGACCGCGTTTCGGTGAGAATCTGCCGCACGCCCTGCTGGAAAGCGGCGCGCAGCTCGCCGTGCGATTCGAGGAGCGTCAGCAGGGTCTCTAATTGGGTGACACCGCCGGCCGCAGTGTGAGCCGAGCGGCCCGCGACCCATTCTCTCAGGTCCGTGAGCGCATCGAGACGCGCGGCGAGGTCGCGGCCCTCGATGAAAGCCTCGAGGGCCGACGCCAGCGACTGGACATCAGATTGTGAGCGTCGGTCGGGCGGAAGGGACTGCAGTATCCACCCTCTGATGGGGCTTATGGCTGCCGATCCACGGGCCATGGCCGCTGATTCACCGTGCCTCTTCATGAATTGCGGCTCGCGCGATCTGAGCCCTCAGATTCTTCTGTGCAGGCTCTGTGCCGCTCGCTGCGCCGCGCGCCCGTCCCACAGCGCCGGCCGCCGTCCGCGCGGCCAGCTGCCGGCGAGCGCCTCGCGCGCGGCGGCCACCAGATCCCGCGGCCTGAGCAGCCGATTGGTCCCTTCCGTGAGGGTGATGGGCCGCTCCGTATTCTCGCGCAGCGTCACACACGGCACGCCCAGATAGGTGGTCTCTTCCTGCACGCCGCCGGAATCAGTAATGGCGATCGCACAGCCGGTGATGAGGCTCATGAACTCGATGTAGCTCAAGGGCTCGGTGACGCGGATCGCGGGGGCAGCCGCGAGTGCGCCCAGCAGACCAAAGTCCTCGAGACGCCTGCGGGTGCGCGGGTGGACAGCGAACACCACCATCAGATCGGCAGACAGTTGGACCAGGGTGTGCGCGAGCTCGGTGAGACTCGCACGGTCGTCGACGTTCGACGGACGGTGCAGCGTGACGACGGCAAAGGGACCGGTGAGGCCGAGTCGCCGGCGGCTGTCGGCTGCTTCAATCTTCGCACGCAGCATCTCGAACGAATCGATCATGATGTTGCCGATGCATTCGATCTTCTCCGCCGGGATCCCTTCGGCGATCAGGTTGGCGTCGGCGTCCCTGGACGGCGTCCACAGCAGATCGCTGATTGCATCGGTCACCAGGCGATTGATCTCCTCAGGCATGCGCCGGTCGCGGCTGCGCAGCCCCGCTTCCAGGTGCACCACGGGAATCCAGAGCTTCGCTCCGACCATGGCACAGGCAGCCGTGGCATTGACGTCGCCAACGACCACGATCGCGTCCGGGCGCTCGGCCTGGCACACGGCCTCGTAGGCGATCATGGTGCGGCCGGTCTGCTCAGCGTGCGACCCGCTGCCGACGCCCAGATGGTGGGCGGGCTCGGGAAGACGCAGGTCGCGGAAGAAGGCGTCCGACATGGTGGCGTCGTAGTGCTGGCCAGTGTGCACGATGCGCGCATCGGACCAGCTCTCACGGGCCAGCGCGTGAAAGAGCGGCGCCGCCTTCATGAAGTTCGGCCGGGCGGCGGCGATCAGGTGGACGACTTTCGGGCTCAAGCGCTTACCGCTTCCGAGCCGGGCACGGTGGACCAAAGCGCGCAGCAGCGAAGTGGTCGGCATGATTATGGCTGGACATCGGACTACACTTGCCCTCAGTCGGTCTGGGGGGGACTTGAACCTTAGCTTGGGAGCTCCGTGTCTGCACATGGAGACACTGGCTAGCCTACAGATCGGCAGGTACCTTTTACCGTTCAACCTACTACAGGGACAAGCCATGGCGCTTTGGAAAGACTCTGCCCCCGGAACCGGCCCCGCCTCCACCAGCCCCGGGGTCGCCCCCGCGCCGGTGCACGCTCGGGAGCCGGAAAAGACCAACGTGGCGTCCCTCAGCGCCGAGCCTGCCCGGCGTCCGGCTCCGGCCCCGCGCCACGATCTGAAGGAATCGCTCATCGCTGCCGAGCTCACGATCGAGGGAAAGATCATCGGCTCGGGACACGTGCGCATCGCCGGCCGCTTCAAGGGCGATGTGCAGGTGGACGGTAACGTCAGCCTCGACGCCGGCGCCCGGCTCGAGGGGCATGTGAAGGCGAGTGTCGTCAGCGTGGGCGGTGAGCTCATCGGCAATATCGAGAACGCCAAGCGGGTCGAGCTGCTCGAGACCGGCGTAATCAACGGTGACGTCAAGGCGGGGTCCCTGACTGTGGCCGCCGGCTCGCGGATGCGCGGGCAGGTCGAGTTCGGCTACGACGGTGAGACCCGGGTCAAGACCGAGACCAAGGGCTTCGGCAACGCATGAGTCTCGCTGCGCGCCCGGCAACGCCGGGCAAGATGCGCACGTGCCCGCACTGCAAGGCGACGATTCTCGAGAGCCTGAGCATCTGTCCGGGTTGCCTGCACCACCTGCGCTTCGACCAGGAAGCGGCGAAGCGCCAGGTGGCGGCCACGTCGGCGCTGCGCGTCGAGGGGATAATCCGTCACCCGCCTCTGGAAGATCCGTGGGAGTACTTCGTCGTCATCTCGATCCGTAACGACCGCGGGGAAGAGGTGACGCGCCAGGTGGTGAGCGTCGGCGCACTTCACAGCACAGAGAAGCGCACCTTCACGCTGTCGGTCGATGTGATGCCGCCGCAGGCGCCCCCCGCCAACGGAACCAAGACGCAGGCGGGTGCACCGCCAGGCGTGCCCAGAACGACAACGGGTGCGCCACCGCCGGGCGCGCCCAAGACGCCGGCCGGTGCACCGGGCGTCCCCAAGACGGCAGCGGGTGCGCCAGGCGCGCCCGTCCCGGGGACGAAGCGCCTGACCTGAGCCCCCCGCGCGTGTCGGCGTCCGCCGCGCCGCCTCAGAAGCTCTGGTGCGTCACAATCAGCAGCTGCACGGTTTTCACGTTAAAGCCCGAATTGAGCGGCAAGGCGACGTCGACATGCACGACGTTGCCGAGGCCGGAGCGGGCATTGCCGAAACGCAGGCCGAAACCGGCATCCTTGAGCCAGCTGTAGTTCGCAGCCGCCAGCGGCACGCTGCCCCACACGTCGCCAGCGTCGAAGAACACCGCCGCGCCGACACGGAACAGCCGAAACACGTACCAGTCTGTGAAGTAACGCTGCTCCACGGTGAACAGCGCGCGCCCCGTGCCGTCCTGATAGCGCAGCGGATAGCCGCGCAGGCCGTTGTCGCCGCCGAGCAGGATCTGGTTGTCGAGATCGAGCCGCCAGCCCTGGGTGGCCGCGACCGTCGTGAAGAACAGCCAGTTCCTGCTCTGCTCCACGTAATAGCGAACGCTGGCATCGGCAACGCCGTTGTGCAGCTCGCCGTTGGTGAGGCGGCCGGAGAAGTCTCCGGCGAGCAGCAGCGTCGAGGCGCCCTTCTGAAAGCCGCGTGACGCCGTGCTCTGGAAGATGAGAGCGCTCTGGCTCGAACCCAAGCCGCTGTCGGCGTAGCCGGCGCGCACGCTGAGCGAGCTGCCGAGGTAGAAGTCCTCGGTGCGCGCGATCTGGTCGTGGTTCCACATCCGCTGATAGTCATCGCTCAGTACGTCGAACTGCACCCACGGGTACAGGAAGCGCCGGTCGGGCGGAATGTCGGTCACCCCGGTCCAGGTGCTCACCGGGCCGAAAATGTGCTCGTCGTAGGTGACGCCGGCGGTCCAGTGGTGCACCCAGCCGTTCTGCAGCCCCGGCGACCAGCCGTAGAAGATCTGCGCACCCTTATGGGTGTCCGAGAACTGGTCGGTGATCTGGCCGAGGTCCCACAGCGAGTCGGTTTGCAGATCATTCACCGTGGCCACTCCGGCCGCCCGGCGGGCATCGAGCGCGTAGAAGGGCTGCTGCAACGTGTAGAACGGCTGCTGCACCGTGAACTCACGCGTATGTCCGTCGCTGTTATTGGCGTAGTTGACCGCAACCTGGGTGGAGCCTCCGAAAGCATGCTGGTCGAAGACCAGAATCCCGTTGGTCGTGCGATCGATGGTGTGCGAGTGGGCGAGCTTGATCTCGATCCCGGTGCCGAAGATGCTGATGTCCTCCAGCTGCACGCCGGTGGAAGTGCTGCCGCCGGAGCGCGAGAGGTTGAAGCCCGGATTCAGCGTCCACACGTCGCGCGTCGTTACGCGCACGTCGACCTGGCCGTCGTGGTAGCTGGTCGAACGAATCCAGGCGTCGTAGAAGTAGCTGTTGGCGCGCAGAATGCGCTCGGACTCATCCATCAGGCGGCGCGAGTAGGGCGCGCCCTCGCGAATCAGCAGCTGCTTGCGGATGACGCTCGGGCGGGTGCGGTGGTGCAGGCGGTTGGCGAGCCGGAACAGCTTGTAGTCGTCCTTCGGATCGCTGAGATCGAAGATGTTCTCATTGTTGATGATGATCTTTCCGAACACGGCGCCCGAAGCTTCAAGCTCGGCATCCGGAGGGACGCCCGGCGTCTCGAGCGGCGGGGCGTAGACGGGGGTGTGAAGGGCCGTCCAATCGACATCCGCCTGCTCCGCGACCGCGCTTGCGGGAGCAGTGGACAGGACAACCGCCGCGCTGGTCGTGGCCGCGTCCGTCGCTCCGGTCAGCGCGGTGGCATCGTCGGCACCGACGGCTGAGGCGGCCGCAGCGCCCGCGGCGCAGAGGAGGGCGACGGGAAACAGCAGGACAAACCGGGGCGTCGCCAGAGCGCGGCGGACCATAGCGAAGGTGCAAGCGAGCGGCAACTGACCTGCCATGGCCCATCGGCACCCGGAAAGGTCAGTCTGAGACCTTGGGCATCGTAGCATTGTGCGCGCCATCGATGGCGCTGGCCGCTGGCGCAGGTAGCAGTTCGCCCCGCCCGGATCAGAGCGTGATCCACTGCAACGCCTGCGACAGCAGTTCTTGACAAGCAACCGAGATCCTCATAGCGGAGCAGAGTGCGTATGGCAACAAGTCCTTCACGGCAATGCGTCCGTCTCCGGGCTCTGGCCGCGCTCGCGGCTCTTGTGGGCGCTGCGGCCGTCGGCCCGGTGAGCGCCGCGCCAGCCACTGCGGCCGACAACCGCGCAGCCGCGGTGCAGCCCGGGGCGGCGGGGCTGCTCGTTTTTGCCGCGGCCTCACTCAGCGAGGCGCTCACGGAGGCCGACAACGCCTTCACCGCGCGCACCGGCATCCCGATGAAGGCTTCGTTCGCCGCGAGCTCGGTGCTCGCGAAGCAGATCGAAGCCGGCGCTCCGGCGGACGTGTTCTTCCCGGCCGATCGCGAGTGGATGGACTATCTCGAGCAGCGCGCGCTGCTCAAGCCGGGGTCACGGCGCGACCTGCTCGGTAACGGGCTGGTGCTCATCGCACCCTCGGACAGCCCGGTGCGCCTGAAGATCGCGCCGCATTTCGAGCTGGCCGCAGCGCTCGGCAACGGCCGGCTCGCGACCGGCGACCCCGACTCGGTGCCTGCGGGCCGCTACGCGCGCGCGGCACTGATGCACTTTGACGTGTGGGAGCAGGTCGCGAACCGCCTGGCGCGCGCCGAGAACGTGCGGGAGGCGCTCGAGTACGTGGCGCACGGCGAGGCGCCACTCGGCATCGTGTACCGCACCGACGCGCAGGCGGAGACGCGCGTGCGCGTGGTGGATGTTTTCCCCGCGGACAGTCACCCGGCGATTACCTATCCGCTCGCGCTGACTGCCGTCGCGCGTCCCGAGAGTGCGCGTTTCGCGGAATTCCTAAGCAGCGATGCCGCACGACAGATCTTCGTGCGGCGGGGCTTCGTGGTGCTCGACTCGCGCCCGCTGCCGAAGTAGCGCGGGGCCGCGCCACGGCGCGCGGCCCCTCTCTGCGCGGTCAGAACCTGCCGCCCTGGAAGTCTTCGAACGCCTGCTGCAACTCCTCGCGCGTGTTCATCACGAACGGCCCGTACTTGGCGACGGGCTCGCGCAGCGGGCGTCCCGCGACCAGGATGGCGCGCGCCGACTTGCCGTCAGCGCCGGCGGAGACGCCCGTGAGGCGGATCTCCTCGCCCTCTCCGAGCACTGCGAGCTGGTGCGTGCTCACGCGCGTGGCGCCGGGCTCCGCGCCCACCTGAATGGCGCCCTCGAACACGTACAGAAACGCCGCGTAGTCGGGGGGCAGCGCCTGAACGAAGGTGGCACCGGGCTCGATGCCGAGGTCGAGATAGGTCGGATCGGTCGCCGGCTGGAATATGGGTCCCTTGACCCCGGCCACCTGCCCGGCGATCACCTTGGCGGTGACGCCGGTTGCGGGAGCGGCCGTCGGGATGCGCTCGGGCCCGAATTCCTGGTACTTCGGCGCGGTCATCTTGTCGCGCGCCGGGAGGTTCAGCCACAGCTGAAAGCCGCGCATGCGGCCCTCCTGCTGCTCGGGCATCTCCGAGTGCACGAGTCCCCGCCCCGCGGTCATCCACTGCACGCTGCCGGGCACCAGCACGCCCTCGTTGCCGTGGTTGTCGCGGTGGCGCATGCGGCCATCGAGCATGTAGGTGACGGTCTCGAAGCCGCGATGCGGATGATCGGGAAAGCCCGCGATGTAATCCTCCGCCCGGTCGGTGCCGAACTCATCGAGCATGAGGAAGGGGTCGAGATCGGGCAATGCCGGCTGTCCGATCACCCGGCGCAGCTTCACGCCCGCGCCGTCCGAGGTCGCCATGCCGGTCACGACACGCCGCACTGGGCGGCTGGCAACGTTGCTGGGATTCATGGCTGTCCGGTCTCCATTCAGTAAAGTGGATGCCTCGATATGGGGTCGACGCGCACGCAATCAAATGCCGCGGCTGTCAGGCGGCCAGTGCCTCCGGGCCCACGATGGCCGCACGCGCAGCCTGCATGGCCGCCTCGCGTTGCTGCGCGGACAGCCTCAGGCCCTCGGCCCGCACGAAGGTGACAGTGTCGATGCCGAGAAAACTGAACAGGAATCTGAGATACGACTCGCCGAACTCGGGGGCGTTCGGTCCGTAGACGCCGCCGCGCGAGATGGCGACGATCACGGTCTTGCCGCGGGCAAGTCCCTCGGGGCCGCTCGCGGTGTAGCGGAAGGTCTTGCCGGCCACGGTGACGCGGTCGATCCAGGCCTTCAGCTGCGAGGGCACGGAGAAGTTGTAGAGCGGCGCGCCGATCACGACCACGTCGGCGGCGAGGAACTCCTCGAGCACAGCCGCATTGCGCGCGGCCTCGAGCTCGTCCGCCCGCGTGAGCGCTGCGCGCGAGAGATGCGGCAGCTCCTGTGCGGCAAGGTCCCGGTAGACGACCCGCGCATCCGGACGCGCGGCCGTCCAGCGGGCCACGATCTCGCCCGTCAGCGCGCGGCTGGCGGATGCCTCACCCTGGATACTGGAATCGATGTGCAGCAGCTTCATCGGCCTCTCCTCGGTTCCCCAGTGGGAAGTGGAAGAAGCCTAATCCATGGGACGATGTGTGATAATACGGGTCAGATGGAACAGATTGTCCCGAAATTGTAGCTAATCTGCCGGTATCACCGCCCCGCCCGAGGCGAGGGCGTGGCCCGCCTGCCCGGAACGCCGACCGCGCTGGCGTGCGAACCGGGAACGGGACGCTCACGCGCACAAGCCTTTAGACTGGGAACCGGCTGCAGGTCACCCGCCTCGGCGCTCGAGCGTTTACTGCGGCACGTGGTGCGAATGGGTTCGAACACACGCCTGTTGACTGCACCGGGTGGCCTGGCCGCCCTGGCGCTCTTTGCCTGGGGCGCACTCGCGGCGGCGCGCGCCGACGAGGGCGATCCCCCGGGACGGGTCGCACGCCTCAGCGATGTCGAAGGGGCGGTATCGCTGCAACCTGCCGGCCTCGCGGACTGGACCGCCGCTCCCCTCAATCGCCCGATCACGT
>DASYNX010000038.1:0-15714 GCA_036008385.1 Steroidobacteraceae bacterium | reverse complement strand
GCGCCCTTGAGGTCCGCCGCAACGTCGTGATGAGCCCGGCCCGTGGCCACCGCATAGCGGAAAACCCGCCCGGCCAGGGCGCGAACTCGATGGGCCGTCTCGTGCCGGCCGCGCGCCTCGATGCGGCGAAGCGCGCCAAGGAGCTCCTGAGCAGTGATTGCCGCGATCGGACGACTGCCGATATAGGGGTACAGCCCGCTGTCGAGCCGCGCGGTGAGGATGGAGATCGTTTCCGGCGCCAGGGACTTGGTCTGAAGCTCGAGCCACTCCTTGGCCACGCCCTCGAAGGACTGCGCGAGCGCCGCGCGCTCCGCCTTTCGCTGCACGCTCGGGTCGACGCCGTCCGCGATGAGCCTCCGCGCGGCGTCGCGCTTCTCTCGCGCGCGCTTGAGTGTCACGTCCGGGTACGCGCCCAGCGAGATCAGCTTCTCGCGTCCGTTGAGGCGGTACTTCAGCCGCCAGAGTCGACTGCCTGTGGGAGTTACCAAGAGAAACAAACCGCGCTCGTCGGAGAGCTTGAAGGCTTTCTCGCGACTCTTAGCGCTGCGGACCTTGGTGTCGTTCAGCATGGCGACCTAACACTGATCTACCCCCACAGGTCAAAATACCCCCAGCGCCTACCCCCACGCAAATCGGGTCACCCAAGGACGTCCTTAGACAGCCTTTGACGACTGTATATAATGTATTCAATCACTTAGGTGAATCCTGGGGACGCAGAAGGTCGCGGGAAGACAACCCGGGACAGGGGATTGGAGGCTAGGGTCGGAATCGAACCGGCGTAGACGGCTTTGCAGGCCGCTGCATGACCACTCTGCCACCTAGCCAAAGGCGAAGCCCGCCGCCATGGGAACACCGGGCGCAACCGCAGCACCCGGCGAGCTTTGCTCTGTCGCGGCGCCGTTAGCCTAACAAAAGGGTACAGAGTCGTCGACGACCACCCGAGCCCGGGCGCCCGGGTTCGTACGCGCCGAGGATCGCCGGCGGAAGTATTATCCTCCGCTACTGCACAGCCGCCGCAAGATCCTCTACCCTTCTCACCTGACGGTCCCAGAACAACGCTTCGAGGTGCCGCGTGCGGCCCGAGACCGATGTCCACAGGTGAGACACCCGCAACGCTGCCCGGCGCGGCGGCCGAGATCCCGTCGGTCGATCGGCTGTTGAACGCCCAGGCTTTCCAGACACTCCTGGCGCAGCATGGACGCACCCAGGTCACTGCCGCGGTGCGCGGAAGGCTCCAGGAGTTGCGGCGCGCCGCGCTCGCGGGGAGCCTCGACCGCGCGCACCTGGCCGAGGACGCCATTGCCACTGACGTGGAGGCGAGTCTCGTGCAGACGACGCGCCCGGTGCTGCGGCCGGTCTTCAACCTCACCGGCACCGTGTTGCACACCGGCCTCGGCCGCGCGCTGCTGCCGGAAGGAGCGGTGCGCGCGGTGGTGGCTGCCCTCACGGCGCCGGTGAACCTCGAATTCGACCTGCAGACCGGGCGGCGCGGCGAGCGCGACAGCGTGATCGAGGAGCTGTTACGCGAGCTCACCGGCGCGCAGGCCGCCACCGTCGTGAACAACAATGCGGCCGCCATCCTGCTCATGCTGAGCGGGCTGGCAAACCGGCGCGAGGTGATCGTTTCGCGCGGCGAGCTCATCGAGATCGGCGGCTCGTTCCGGCTGCCGGACATCATGCGGCGCGCCGGAGCGAAGCTGGTGGAGGTCGGCACCACGAACCGCACGCACCTCAGTGACTACGCCAACGCCGTCAACGCGCGGACCGCCCTCCTGCTCAAGGTGCACACGAGCAACTACGCCATCTGCGGATTCACCGCCAGTGTGCCGCTGACCGAGCTCGTCAGGCTCGGCCGCGCGCGCGGTGTGACGGTAGCCGTGGACCTCGGCAGCGGCTCGCTCGTGGATCTGCGCCGCTGGCAGTTGCCCGCCGAGCCCACCGCACAGGAGGCCATCACTGCCGGCGCCGACCTGGTCGCATTCAGCGGCGACAAGCTGCTCGGTGGACCCCAGGCAGGGCTGCTCGTCGGACGCGCCGATCTGATCCACAGGCTGCGCGCCGATCCGCTCAAGCGTGCGCTGCGCGTGAGCAAGCTGACGCTCGCCGCGCTCGAGGCGGTGCTAGCCCTGTATCGCGACCCGGATCACCTGGCCGATCAGCTCACCACCCTGCGCCTGCTCACCCGGCCGGCCGGGCAGATCCAGGCCCAGGCCGCGCGCCTGCGACCGCTCGTGCAGCGTACGCTCGGCGAGCGTTATCAGGTGGAGGAAACGACTCTCTTCAGTCAGGTGGGCAGCGGCGCCCTGCCCCTCGCGCAGCTGCCGAGTCACGGACTCGCCATTCGGGTGCTCAGGGGACGGGGCGGCAGTCTCGCCCGTCTCGATGAGTCACTGCGATCCCTGGTGCGGCCCGTGATCGCCCGCCTCGCCGAGCGGGCGTTGTGGCTGGACCTGCGCTGTCTGCAGCCCGTTGACGAGGCGGCCTTCGTCCAGCAGCTCGGCGGGTTGCAGCTCGGCGGATTGCAGCTCGGCGGGTCACCGCGATGATCATCGGCACCGCCGGTCATATCGATCACGGCAAGACCACGCTGGTGCGTGCGCTGACGGGTGTGGATACCGACCGGCTCAAGGAGGAAAAGGCGCGCGGCATATCGATAGAGCTTGGGTACGCCTACACTCCGCTCGCCAACGGCGAGGTACTGGGCTTCATCGACGTGCCTGGCCACGAGCGGCTGGTGCACACCATGGTCGCCGGCGCCTGCGGCATCGACTTCGCGCTGCTGGTGGTTGCGGCCGACGATGGCGTGATGCCGCAGACACGTGAGCACATCGCGATCCTCGAGCTGCTCGGAGTGTCACAGGGCGCCATCGCCGTGACCAAGATCGATCGCGTCGAGCGCGAGCGACTCAACGAGGTGCAGGGCCAGGTGCGGGCCATGCTGGCGCCCACTGCGTTGGCTGACGCGCCGCTCTTTGCGCTCGACGCCACCGCCGCGAGCGACGCCGGCACCGACGCGCTGCGGCGGCATCTGCACGCTGTGGCCGCGGATGGTCAGGCGCGCGGCGCCGACGGCCTGTTCCGGCTGGCGGTCGATCGCGTCTTCACTCTCGCCGGGCACGGCACGGTCGCGACCGGCACGGTGTTCTCCGGAACCGTGCGCGTCGGCGACACGCTCGCCGTGATGCCGTCCGACCGTGCGGCGCGGGTGCGCAGCATCCACGCCCAGAACCGCGCAGTCGACACGGGCCGTGCCGGTCAGCGCTGCGCGCTCGGCCTCGTCGGGATCGAGAAAAGCGCGCTGGCGCGCGGGGACTGGCTCGCCGATCCGCGCGCCCTGGTCGCCAGCACGCGCTTCGATGTCCGCGTGGAGTTGCTCGCCGCAAGCAACGCGCGCCTCAAGCCATGGGCGCCGGTGCACGTGCATCTGGGCACCACGCACCGCGTGGCGCACGTCGTGATGCTGGAAGCACCCGCTGTGGCGCGCGGGGACTGTGCTCTGGTGCAACTGGTGTTCGAGGCGCCGGTCTGCGCCGTTCCGGGGGACCGATTCATCCTGCGCGACGCGCAGGGCCGACACACGATCGGTGGCGGGACGGTTCTCGATCCCTGTGCCCCGGCGCGGCGACGCCGATCGATCCGGCGTCTCGCGATTCTGACGGCGATCGAGCGGATGCTCGCCGGCGAAGGCCTGGCGCCGTTACTGGAGCACGCCGCGTACGGTTTTAGCATGGCCGAGCTGGCACGCCTGACGAGCCGCCCTCCGGAACAGCTCCCGCTGCCCTCCACGGCACGCTCGCTCCGTTCCGGCCACGAGGAGTTTGTCCTGCCGGCCGCACGCTGGCAGTCATTGCGCGAAGGCATCATGAGCACCCTGGGCCGCTTTCATGACGAGGTTCCCGACGAGCCGGGCCCGGATGCGGGTCGGTTGCGGCGCCTCGGCTTCCCCGACATCCCCGCCGCACTGTGGCGCGCGCTCCTCGATGAGCTTACGGGCGAGCGGCGTGTGCTCGTCAACGGCGCGTGGCTGCACCTGCCCGGGCACGTGGTGGTGTTATCTCAGAGCGATCAGACGCTGCTCGAGAAGCTGCGGCCGCTGATCGCTGCCGGTGGCTTCGATCCGCCCTGGGTGCGCGACCTGGCGGCGGCCGCGCACGAGCCCGAGGAGCGGGTGCGCGCGGTGCTGTGCAAGCACCTCGCACAGGGTGGCGTTTACCAGGTCGTGCGTGACCTGTTCTACGACCCCGAGAGAATCGGCGAGCTGGCCGCCATCGCCCGCGCCTGCAGTCGCGAGCCGGGAGGGGTCAGCGCGGCGCGCTTTCGCGATGCGGTGGGACTTGGCCGCAAGCGCGCGATTCAGATCCTCGAGTTCTTCGATCGCGTGGGCTACACGCGCCGCATCCGCGACGCCCATGTGCTGCGTCCCGACAGCGCCTGGCAAGCCTCGGCGCGATACGCTTCCGGCTCCGTCGGCGCGGCGGAGACACCGGCGCGCCGCGACGCTGCGAGGCCCGCGGAATGAAATCAACGGAAGGCACCCGTACCCGGCGGTGCGACTGGGCTTCAAACCCAGGAGGGGGCGTCAGACGCTTCCTGGTAGGTTCGACTCCTGCTGCCTTCCGCCATTTTAGGAAGTGACGCTATGACCGCTGCACCGTCCGCCGCCGCGCCGCGCCTGACTTCGCTGTCACACGGAGGCGGCTGCGGCTGCAAGATCTCACCGGGCGTGCTTGCGGATCTGCTCCGCGGCGCCCCGGCTGCAGCGCCGTTCGCGTCCCTTCTCGTCGGGCGGGAAACCGCCGACGATGCCGCCGTCTATCAGCTCAACGACAACCAGGCCGTCGTGGTGACCGCCGACTTCTTCATGCCGATCGTCGATGAGCCGTTCGATTTCGGGCGCATCGCGGCGGCCAACGCACTTGCCGATGTGTATGCCATGGGGGGCCGGCCGCTGCTGGCGCTGGCGCTGCTCGCCATGCCGGTCAACGTCCTGCCGCTCGAGGTCATCCGCGAGATTCTGCGCGGAGGTGAAGCGATCTGCGCCGAAGCCGGTATTCCGGTCGCCGGGGGACACAGCATCGACTCGGTGGAGCCGATCTACGGGCTCGCCGCGGTCGGTATCGTTGATCCGCGTCACCTGAAGCGCAACTGCGACGCGCGCGCCGGGGATACGTTGATCCTCGGCAAGCCGCTCGGTGTAGGCATCTACTCCGCCGCGCTCAAGAAAGACCGGCTGGCCGCGGCGGATTATGAGGCGATGATCGATACCACGACGCGACTCAATCGCGCCGGACCGGAGCTCGCCGAGCTCGCTGGTGTGCATGCCATGACCGACGTCACCGGCTTCGGGCTCCTCGGGCATCTGCTCGAGATGTGCCGCGGGTCGCGCCGCGGCGCGCGGATCAGCATGGCGCGGTTGCCACTGCTGCAGAATGCGCTGGCCATGGCCAGGGCGGGCTTGGTCACCGGCGCCTCGGCGCGCAACTGGGCTTCGTACGGCGACGAAGTGCACCTCGCGCCGCAGCTCGAAGCAGCGCAGCAGGCGCTGCTGTGTGATCCGCAAACCTCGGGCGGCCTCCTGGTCGCGTGCGCGCCGGAGGCGGTCCCGGCCGCGCTGGAGATTTTCCGGCGGCATGGCTTTGCGCATGCGGCGGTGATCGGCGCGATGACCGAGGACACGCCGATCGTCCGGGTCGAGCCCTGAACTGGGTCAGAGCTTGGTGCCGACCGGCCAGGCGCGCTGCAGGTATCCGTAGAGGAAGGCAGTGGTCAGGCCAAAAAGCAGCACACCATTGAGGGCCTCGAGCGATCCGAGGAGACCCCATCGAGCCGTGAGGGTCGTCGATTCGTGTCCGTAGGTGGTGATCGCGTTCAGCGAGTAAAGCATCGCCGCGTGGAAGTCCTTCACTGCTCCGAGCAGGGTGTATGCCAACGCCCACACCCCGGCTTCGATCCCGTGCAGAACGGTCGCCAGGGTGACGGTGGCACCCATGACAAGAACAAAATAGTACAGAGGATGACGCTGATCTCTTTCCCCGGCGATACGGTCTACGCTGGTACTGATATACGCCAGGCCGACGACGTGCAGGATGAGGTTGAAGACGATGATCGGTATCGCCCAGCTCCAGTCGCTGACCCAACCGAATGACATCACGGGCATTCCTCCTTACGACGTCGAGGCGTTACTGAATTGATTGTGGGCTGCGCCCGAGGCGGGGTACGGGCCGACAGTGCCGGTTCCTGAATTCCGCGAGCGCAGGAGACCCGGGGAGATGGAGCGGGAAACGAGACTCGAACTCGCGACCCCGACCTTGGCAAGGTCGTGCTCTACCAACTGAGCTATTCCCGCTTCCGGGGGAGGCCGAATTCTATGTACACCCCTGTCTAAGTCAAGGCGATCCGGTCGACACCAGAATCGGTTTGCACTCAGAGTATCAGAAACAAATAACAACCTGTAATATTAATAACTTGAACGACATACTTAACGTTTAAGCTCAGGCCACGCGGCGCGCAGGTACACCACCATCGAAACGAGCGTCGCGGCGGCGGCGACCTCGGTGAGCACGACACCGAACGTGTAGGTCGGCAGCCCGAGCAGCGGCAAGCGATAGAGCATCATCGCAAGTCCGGCGATCTGCAGGATGGTCTTGTACTTGCCGAGCCGCGATACCGCGACCTTGCGGCGGTGGCCGATCTCGGCCATCCATTCGCGCAGCGCCGAGATCGTGATCTCACGTCCGACGATGATCGCCGCGGTCAGCACGATGAGCGCGCGCGGGTCGCGGCTCACCAGCAGCACCAGCGCCACCGCGACGATCAGCTTATCGGCTACCGGGTCGAGAAACGCCCCGAGCCGCGAGATCTGACCCAGGCGCCGCGCGAAGTAACCGTCGAGCGAATCGGTAACGCCCGCGGCCGCAAACAGCACGCCCGCTGCCGGGTCCCCCCACGGGTACGGCATGTAGAACAACAGCACGATCAGCGGTATCGCCGCGATGCGCGTCCATGTGAGCGTGTTGGGCAGATTCCAGAGCATCACCGCCGCCTACGACCCCGGATGAAGGTGATCATAAAGACTTCGCGCCAGCGCCGCGCCGATTCCGCTCACCTGGGTGAGATCGGCCACACCGGCGCGCATCACGCCCTGCAGTCCGCCGAAGTGCTTGAGCAGCGCACGGCGCTTGGCGGGCCCGAGCCCGGGGACCGACTCGAGGACCGACTCGTTGTAGCGGCGGGCGCGCCTGCGGCGGTGCCCGGTGATGGCAAAGCGATGCGCCTCGTCGCGGATTCTCTGGACGAGGCGCGCAGCGGGCGAGTGTGATGCCAGGGTGAGCGGGGTGTTGGCGCCGTAGACGAACAGCCGCTCCTGCCCGGGCCTGCGATCGGGGCCCTTGGCCACGCCGATGAGTGCCAGATCGGCGAAACCGAGCTGCTCGAGCACCTGGTGCACCTGGCTGATCTGACCGATTCCGCCATCGATCAGCAGCAGGTCGGGAGGCGGCAACTCACCTTCGCGCACGTGGCGGTAGCGCCGCTCGAGCGCCTGGCGCAGCGCCGCGTAGTCATCCCCGGGCGTCACGCCGCGAATGTTGAAGCGCCGGTATTCCTTCTTGAGCGGCCCCTCGGGCCCGAACACCACGCACGCCGCGACGGTGCCCTCGCCTCCCGTGTGACTGATGTCATAGCACTCCAGACGCTGCGGCGGCTCGGGCAGGTCGAGCTCGCGGGCGAGATCGAGCAGCATCTCCTCCATTCCAGCACGCTGCGCGAAGCGCATGCGCAGCGCCTGCACGGCGTTCTCCTGCGCCAGCTCGACCCAGCGCAGGCCAAGGCCGCGAACGGGCTGCCGGACCTCGATCCTCTGGCCGACGCGGCTGCTGAGCGCCTCGGCCAGTGCCGGCGCCTCCTCGAGGCGGCTGCCGAGCAGCACCTCCCCTGGCGCCTCGGCGCCCGAGTAGTACTGCATCACGAACGAGGCGAGCGCCTCGTGCGGCTCGGCGAGCACCGCGCGGGGAAAGTAACTCGAGGTGCCGAGATTGCGGCCGCCGCGCACCAGCATCACGCTGATGGCGTACTCGCCCGCTTCCCCGGTGATCGCGAACACATCGACGTCGCGCTCGCCCTCGGCAGTCACCACCTGCTGCGCCTGGATGCGCTTGAGCGCCGCCAGCTGATCGCGCAGCTGCGCGGCGCGCTCGAACTGCAGGCGGCTGCCCGCCTCCTCCATCCGCGCCTGCAGTTCGGCGTTGACCTCGTCGCTGCGGCCGTCGAGGACCTTGACGGCGGCAGCGATGTCCTGCGCGTACGCCTCGCGCGTGATCAGCCCGACGCACGGCGCCGAGCAGCGCCCGATCTGATGCTGCAGGCACGGCCGGCTGCGGTTGGCAAAGAAGCTGTCGCGGCAGTTGCGGATGCGGAACAGCTTCTGCAGCTGATTCAGCGTGTCGCGCACCGCCCCCGCGTTGGGAAACGGGCCGAAATAGCGGCCCGGTGCGCTGCGCGAGCCGCGGTAGAACTCCAGGCGGGGAAAGTCGTGCTCGACGTACAGGTGCACGTACGGGAAGCTCTTGTCGTCGCGCAGCACGATGTTGAAGCGCGGCTTGTGCGCCTTGATGAGGTTGTACTCGAGCAGCAGCGCCTCGGTCTCGGAGTTGGTCACCGTCACTTCGATTGCGCCGATCTGCGCCACCAGCGCCTGCACCTTGGGATCGACGTTGCGCGCAGCGAAATAGGTCGCGACGCGGTCCCTGAGACTGCGCGCTTTGCCCACGTACAGCAGCTCCTGCCCGGCACCGAACATGCGATAGACGCCCGGGCGCCGCGGCAGCGATGCAATGTATTCCTTGTGATCGAACACGCTTCCGCCCCGTTCTCACGCACGCGGCTGGTAGCGACGGCCGGGCAGATCCGCGCGCTCACAGGCGCGCGCCACGACCGTGCGGAACATCGGCGCCGTCAGGCGCCGCGTGGCGGTGTTGTAACGGCTGCAATGATACGAATCGATCAGCCAGCGTGTCCCGGCGAGCGCGTGCTCGCGCCCGTGCGCGAACGGGTAGTCCCGGCGTGCCAGCCCGAGCGCCAGCAGCACGGCGTCGTGCGCCACCCGCCCGAGGGCCAGGTAGACGCGCACCTCGCGCAGCTGCTCGAGCTCCGCGGCGAGAAAGGCGTTGCAGCAGCGGATCTCGGCCGGCAGCGGCTTGTTGGCCGGCGGCACGCACTTGACCGAATTGACGATGCGGGCATTCACCAGGCGCAGGCGGTCGGCGGCCGACTGCGATTGGGGAGCGCTCGCGAGCCCTGCCTCGTACAGCGTGCGGTACAGCAGGATGCCGGCGTGGTCCCCGGTGAAGGGTCGGCCGGTGCGGTTCGCTCCGTGCATGCCCGGGGCGAGCCCGACGATCAGCACCCGCGGCCGGGTGGCCCCGAAGGACGGTACCGGCCGCGCCCAGTAGTCCGGGTGGTGGCTGCGCGTGTCAGCGAGGAAAGCGGCCAGGCGCGGACACCGCGTGCAACCGGGATCGTAGGCGGCAGCGGCCCGCGCCCGGGGCAGCTTGACGGTGCCGGATGAGGCCACCGCGCCCCTTCAGGGGGCCGGCGTTCCGGCCCGCCTGTTGGCGCGGCGGTTCTGGCTGCGCTCGGCGATCAGCATGGCGAGCTCGAGCGCCTGCTCATGGTTGAGCCGCGGATCTACCGTCGATCGATAGGCCCGCGCCAGATCCTGGTCGGTCAGCCCGCGCGCGCCGCCGGTGCACTCGGTGACGTCGTCCCCGGTAAGCTCGATGTGCACGCCGCCGAGATACGAGCCCATGTCGGCGTGAATGCGAAACGCCAGATCGAGCTCGCGCAGGATGTTCTCGAACCGCCGCGTCTTGACGCCGCCGGTGGTCGTCTCCGTGTTGCCGTGCATCGGGTCGCAGACCCAGAGCACGGTCTGTCCCGTCTGGCGCACCGCCTCGATGGCTTTCGGGAGCGCCGCGGCGACATCGCGCGCGCCGAAGCGATGGATGAGCGTGAGGCGCCCCGGCTGGTTCTGCGGGTTGAGCGCGCTGACGAGCCCCTGCAGCCAGGCGGCATCCATGGCCGATCCTACCTTCACGCCGATCGGATTACTGATGCCGCGAAAGTATTCGACATGTGCGCCATCGAGGGCGGCGGTGCGCACGCCGATCCACGGCATATGCGTTGAGAGGTTGTACCAGCGGTTCTGCCGCGGAATGAAACGCGTCTGCGCCTGCTCGTACAGCAGGTGCAATCCTTCGTGACTCGCGTAGAAATCCACCAGCGTCGCCTCATGGACCGGGCGCCCGCTGATGCCTTCGAAGAAATCGAGCGCATCGCCGATCGATTTCACGATGCGCTCGTAGGCGTGCTTGAGCGGCGCCTGGTGCACGAACCCCAGGTCCCAGTACTCCGGGTGGTGCAGGTCGGCAAAGCCGCCCTCCACCAGCGCGCGCACGAAGTTGAGCGTCAGTGCCGCGCGCTCGTAGCCGCGCAGCAGCAGCTCGGGGTCGGGTGCGCGCGCCGCGGTGGTGAATTCCGGGCGGTTCACCAGGTCGCCGCGATAGCTCGGCAGCGTCACGCCGTCGCGCGTCTCCGTGTCCGCCGAGCGCGGCTTGGCATACTGACCGGCCATGCGGCCGACGCGGATGATGGGCTTCTTGAGCCCGTGCAACAGCACGAGACTCATCTGCAGAAGGATCTTGAGCTTCTTGGCGAGCACGTCGGACTCGCAGTCGGCGAACACCTCGGCGCAGTCTCCTCCCTGCAGCAGGAAGGCCTCGCCGCGCTGCGCGGCCGCGAGCCGCCCGCGCAACGCCTCGATCTCCCAGGAGACGACGATCGGGGGCAGCCGCGAGATCTGCGCCACGCTGCGCTCGAGCGCCTTGGGGTCGCCGTAGACCGGCTGCTGCTGGGCGGGCCTCGCCTGCCAGCTGGCGCTGTGCCAGGAAGTCGTCTCGGGAGCTCGCATGGGATCGATCCTAGCATGCGACCCGCAGGGGATCCGTTGGGCCCGGGCAGGCCTGCCGACCCGGGGCGGGCAACTGGCGCCGAGGCGACTTCGCGGGCAGAATGCGCGCCTTTCACGAGGGGTGTATGCACCGCGTACTGATTCTCGGGGCCGGCAAGATCGGCGCGCTGATTTCCGGATTGCTAGCCGAATCCGGTAGTTACCGCGTCCAACTGGGTGACCTCGACGGCCTGGCAGCCGAAGGGGTGGTTCGCGCGCACGGTGCGAGTCACCTGACGGGCTTTGCACTCGATGCGACCAATACGAGCGCGCTCGCCCGCCATCTCGCCGAGCATCCGGTCGACGCCGTCATCTCGAGCCTGCCCTACTACTGCAACGTCGGCGTCGCCGAGGCGGCGCGCAACGCCCGCGCTCACTATTTCGATCTGACCGAGGACGTCGAGGTGACACGCGCGGTGCGCTCCATCGCCGCCGGCGCTGCGCAGGCGTTCGTGCCGCAGTGCGGGCTGGCACCCGGCTTCATCAGCATCGCCGCGGCCGAGCTCATTACGCACTTCGAGGAATTGCGCGCGGTGAAGCTGCGCGTCGGCGCCCTGCCCCAACACCCGAACAACGTGCTCAAGTACTCCCTCACCTGGTCCACCGAGGGGCTCATCAACGAATACGGCAACCCCTGCCAGGCCGTCAGCGACGGCCGGCTGGTCGAGGTCGCACCGCTCGAAGGGCTAGAGGAGATCGAGATCGACGGCACGCTCTACGAGGCGTTCAACACCTCCGGCGGACTCGGGTCGCTCGCCGAAACCCACGGCGCGAGCGTCGAGTCGATGAACTACAAGACCATCCGCTACCCGGGCCACTGCACGCAGATGCGCCTGCTGCTGAATGACTTGAAGCTCAATCACGATCGCGCGACCCTCAAGCGTATCCTCGAGAACGCCGTGCCGCAGACGCTGCAGGACGTCGTGATCGTGTATGCGGCGGTCACCGGTACACAGGACGGGCAGCTGCGCGAGGAGAATTACGTCAACAAGATCTACCCGCAGGTCATCGCCGGCCGGCTGTGGTCGGCGATACAGGTAACGACCGCCGCCGGTATCACCGCGGTCGTCGACCTGGTGCTCGAGCACAAGGGCCGCTACGGCGGCTTCGTGGCGCAGGAGCAGTTTCGTCTGACCGAGATCCTCGCCAACCGTTTCGGGCGCTACTACGCACCCGGTGGGAGCAAGCAGCTCTCGGGCGAGGTGGTGGTATCGGGCAAGGCAGGTCACCAGCGCCGCCAGAGAGCGGCTAACGGATGAACATGGACACAGACGCATTACTGAAGAGGCTCGGTCTCGGACCACTCAACCCGGGAGCCTGGTCGGGACTCCGTGGCTGGTCGAACGCCACCGACGGCGCGCTGCTCAACGTCCGCAATCCCGCCGACGGTACGCTGCTCGCGCAGGTACGTCCGGCGAGCGTCGAGGACTACGAGCATGTCCTCACCTCGGCGGTTGCTGCCGCCGCGGCCTGGCGCGAGGTGCCGGCGCCCAAGCGCGGCGAGGCGGTGCGACAGCTCGGTGAGGAGCTGCGCCGCTGCAAGAGCGACCTCGGTACGCTGGTATCGCTCGAGAACGGCAAGATCCTCGCCGAGGGGCTCGGCGAGGTGCAGGAAATGATCGACATCTGCGACTTTGCGGTGGGCCAGTCGCGCATGCTGTACGGGCTCAGTATGCATTCCGAGCGTCCGCAGCACCGCATGTCCGAGCAATGGCACCCGCTCGGGGTCATCGGGATCATCTCGGCGTTCAACTTCCCGGTGGCGGTGTGGTCGTGGAACGCCTGCCTGGGCGCCATTTGCGGCAACGCCTGCGTATGGAAGCCCTCGCACAAGACGCCCCTCACCGCGCTCGCCGTTCAGCACCTGTGCAACCGGGTCATGGAAGAGCAACACCTGCCGGCCATCTTCCAGATGTTCATCGATCACGGCACCGGGCTTGCGGGCCGACTGGTCGACGACCGGCGTGTCGCGCTCATCTCCTTTACCGGCTCGACCGAGATCGGGCGCAAGGTCGGCGAGCGCGTCGCAGCGCGCCTCGGCAAGAGTCTCCTCGAGCTCGGTGGCAACAACGCCGTGATCGTCGATGAGACGGCCAACCTGGATCTCGCGGTTCCGGCGATCGTGTTCGGCTCTGTCGGTACCGCTGGTCAACGCTGCACCAGCACGCGGCGCGTGCTCGCGCACCGCGCGATCGCCGCCGAGCTCGAGCAGCGCCTGATTCATGCCTACGGCCAGGTCCGCATCGGCGATCCGCTCGACGACGCCACCCTGATGGGCCCGCTGATCGACAGTCAGGCGGTGGAGCAGTACCAGGACGCGGTCAGCGAGGCGCGCCGAGCCGGCGGCGAGCTGCTTTACGGTGGTAACACGCTCAAGCGTCCGGGCAACTTCGTCGAGCCAACCATCATCCGTGCCCGCAATGAATGGCCCATTGTGCAGACCGAGACCTTCGCGCCGGTCCTGTATCTGATCCCGGTGGAATCGCTCGCCGAGGCGATCGCCGCGCAGAACGCGGCGGCCCACGGGCTGTCGTCGGCGCTGTTCACCGACCGGCTGCAGAATGCCGAGGCCTTCCTGGCGGCGAGCGGCAGTGATTGCGGTATCGCCAACATCAATCTCGGCACCTCGGGTGCGGAGATCGGCGGGGCCTTCGGCGGTGAGAAGGACACCGGCGGAGGCCGCGAGTCCGGCTCGGATGCCTGGAAGGCGTACATGCGCCGCCAGACCAACACCGTGAACTGGAGCCGTGAGCTGCCGCTGGCTCAGGGGATCGAGTTCAAAGTGGAGTCCTAGGGCCGGCAAGACCTGCAGGGAGAGTAGTCCTTTCCGGCGATAGTTCGTCAGTCGCCTAACTATCTTGACAAGAAGGAAATGCAGGCGCAGGTGGCTGAGCCGCCAGCGTTTTTTTACGCGTTTTTCAGGCCACGCGATAGTTCGGTGAATGGCGAACTATCGTCCAAAGGACCCTCGCACCTCTCCGCCTCGACATCTTGATTCGCGCCGGCCATATCAGCCGCCTAGCGGCCCGGCAGCCGCAGCGAAATCCGCGCTCCTCCCAGCGGCGACGTATCGATCGCGAGGTGGCCGCCGTAGAGGTCGACGGTGTCGCGCACCATGGCGAGCCCCAGGCCGTGGCCCGGCACATTCTCATCGGCCCGCACTCCGCGCCGCAGCACGCGCTCGCGGTCCTGCGCGGAGATGCCGGGCCCGTCATCCTCGACCGTGAGGCTCAGCCGCTCGCGCGCACCGGCGGCCTCCGCGCACGCGGCCGTCAGCCGTACGCGGCTGCGACACCACTTGCAGGCGTTGTCGAGCAGGTTCCCGAGCAGCTCCGTCAAATCCCCGCGGTCACCGATGAACTGCGCCCCAGGTGCGATCGCCAGCTCGATGGCGAGGTCCTTGCCGCCATATACGCGCAGCAATGCCGCACGCAGCTCGGTCGCCACCTGCCCGACCTCCACCGGCGCCTGTCCGAGCAACGCGCCGCCCGAGGCCGCAGCGCGCTTCAGCTGATGCTCGATGATGTCGCTCATGCGGTCGATCTCGGCGCTCACCGTTGCGGCCCGTGCCTCATCGGGCAGGCTCGAGCGCATCACGGCGAGCGGTGTCTTGAGGCTGTGCGCGAGATTGCCGAGGGTGTCGCGGTAGCGGGTAACGCGCTTGCGCTCACCGAGCAGCAGCGCATTCAGGTTGCCCGCCACACCCGCCAGCTCGCGCGGATAGCCGCCGCCGAGCGCCTCGCTCCGCCCCTCCTCCACCTCGTGGATCTCGCGTTCCATGCGCCGCACGGGCGTGAGCACCCAGCGCAGCAGCGCCGCCAGGGTGACGAGCAGCACCGCCATGAGGCCGATGAACCAGCCCACCAGCTCCTGCCGGAAGCGCCACAGCTGCTCCTCATAGGGACTCAGGCTCACCGCCACGCTGAAAGTAATTGCATGGGCGCCGCTCGGGTCGTCTTCGAACTGGATGGCGCGGCTTTCGATCGCCACGCGGTCGTGACCAAAATCGGCGTAAGTAAGAGGGCGCTCGCCGCCCGTGAGCAGCGTGCCGAAATCGGGATTCAGCCCGGCGGTCGAAGGCGAGCGCCACTGGTGCTGCAGCGAGCGGATTTCCGCATACAGACCCGAGCGCGGCCGCGTCAGCCGCGGGTCGAGAGTATGGGGCGTCGGCGCATAGCCGCCGTTGGGCTGCGGCTCCGCCGCGGCAATCAGTGACACCATCTCCGAGTCGAGCACCTCGCGCAGCGTGCGCTCCGACAGGGTACGAAAGCCCGTGTCGAGCACCAGCATCATCAAACCGAAGAACAGCGCGAGCGGAACGGAAACCGAGACCAGCAGCCGCCGACTGAGCGAGTGCACGGTGGCAGCCGGCGCGCCGCCCGCTAGGCGGCCGAGTCGCGCGGCAGGGCGAATCGATAGCCGCGCCCGCGCAGTGTCTCGATCGGCCGCAGCTGATCCTGCGGATCGAGCTTGCGCCGCAGTCGCCCGACCAGCACCTCGATGACATTGCTGTCGCGCTCGAAGTCCTGGTCGTACAGGCGCTCGGTCAGCTCGGTCTTGGAGATGACGTCTCCGGCGCGCAGCATGAGGTGCTCGAGGATGCGGTACTCGAAGGTCGTGAGCTCCACCGGGGCGCCGTCCACCTGGATCGTCTGCGCGCGCGTGTCGAGCACGATGGGGCCACATCGCAGGAGCGGGGTCGCCCAGCC
>DASYNX010000037.1:0-25561 GCA_036008385.1 Steroidobacteraceae bacterium | reverse complement strand
CCGCCGGCAGCGGCGGTGTGATACGCGGTCGCACCATCCATGGCGCGGGCTGTCCCGTCCGCGCCGACCTCTGCGAGATGCCGCCAGTTGTCCGCGACCACCTCACGCCGCCGCAGGATGTAGCGCATAAGCGCGCTCCCTGAAAGGCCGCAGTCCCACCCGGCGCAGCGTGTCGATGAAGCGCTCGCCTTCGCTGCGCAGCGCCCGATAGACCTCCACGATGCGCTCGATGGTGGCGGCGACTTCGTGCTTCGGCACCGACGGGCCGATCACTTCCCCGAGCGCCGTGAAGCCGTTGGCCGAGCCGCCGAGAGTGATCTGGTACCACTCCTCGCCGTGCTTATCGACACCGAGCACGCCGATGTGACCGACGTGGTGGTGACCGCAGCCGTTCATGCAGCCGGACATCTTGATTTCGATCTCGCCCAGGTCGTACAGGTAGTCGAGATCGTCGAAGCGCTCCTGAATCTGGCGGGCGACGTCGATGGTGCCGGCATTGGCGAGCGAGCAGAAGTCGAGCCCGGGACAGGCGATCATGTCCGTGAGCGTGCCGATGTTGGGCATGGCGAGCCCATGGTGCGCGAGCGTGCGCCACACGTCGTAGAGCTGCGACTGGCGCACGTCGGCGAGCAGCAGGTTCTGCGTGTGGGTGGTACGCACCAGGCCGAAGCTCACGCGCTCGGCGAGATCGGCGACCGCCTCCATCTGTGCCGCGGTCATGTCGCCCGGGACGCACCCGTGTGCCTTGAGCGATAGCAGCACGGCGCGGTAGCCTGGCACACGATGGGGCCGCGTGTTGTAGCGGTACCAGGCCTGAAAGGCCGGCTCGCGGCCTGCCGCCGGGTCGATATCGGTGAGCGTGGCGTACGGCTGCGGCCTGAAGAGGGCGCGCACGCGCTCGACTTCCGCCGGCTGCAGTTGTGGCGCGTGCTCCCGGGCCGCGCGCCATTCCGCCTCGACCTGCCCGCGAAAGCGTTCGGCGCCGAGTGACTTCACCAGCACCTTGATGCGCGCCTTGTGGATGTTGTCGCGCCGGCCGAAGCGGTTGTAGATGCGCAGGATCGCCTCGAGGTAGGCGAGCAGCTCGGTGAGCGGCAGGAACTCGCGGATCACCTGTCCGATCACCGGCGCCCGACCCAGCCCTCCGCCCACCAGCACCGTGAAGCCGATAGCCCCGCGAGCGTCGCGCTGCAGGTGCAGGCCGATGTCGTGCACCTCCGAGGCGGCGCGGTCCTCCCGCGAGCCGGTGACGGCGATCTTGAATTTGCGCGGCAGGTAGGTGAACTCCGGGTGGTGCGTCGCCCACTGGCGGATCAGCTCGCAGTACGGGCGCGGGTCATCCACCTCGTCGGGAGCGATGCCGGCGAGGTGATCGGCGGTGACGTTGCGCACACAGTTGCCGCTGGTCTGGATGGCAT
Organism: Steroidobacteraceae bacterium; assembly: GCA_036008385.1. Taxonomy (GTDB): domain Bacteria; phylum Pseudomonadota; class Gammaproteobacteria; order Steroidobacterales; family Steroidobacteraceae; genus 13-2-20CM-66-19. The sequence goes on along the minus strand of DASYNX010000037.1, from coordinate 24,143 downwards.
GCATCTGCACCGCCGCGAGCTCGGCGAGGATCTCGGGCGCGTCCGCCAGCGCGGGCCAGTTGAGCTGCAGGTTCTGACGGGTCGTGAAGTGACCGTAGCCGCGGTCGTAGCGGCGCGCGATGGCTGCCAGCCTGTGCAGCTGGGGCGAGCTCAGGAGGCCGTACGGGATCGCGATGCGCAGCATCGGCGCGTGGCGCTGGAGGTACAGACCGTTGCGCAGCCGCAGCGGTCGGAACTCGTCCTCGGAAAGCTCGCCCGCCAGATGGCGGCGCGTCTGATCGCGGAATTCCGCCACACGCTGATCGACAAACGCCTGGTCGAGCTCGTCGTAGCGGTACATGCCCATCGACTATAGGCGTGGCCCGGCGGAGTGCTAAATACCGGTTGGTTTGGCGACCTCTTTCTGGGGTTATGAGCCTGTGCAACACTAGCCACACGAGCCGAGGAGACGATCGTGGCAGGACTCTATTTCGAGCAGTTCGAGGTCGGGCAGCGCTTCGATCATCTGGTGCGGCGCACGGTGACCGAGACCGATAACCTGCTGTTCAGTGCGCTCACCATGAACCCGGCCGCCATCCACCTGGACGCGGAGTACTGCAAGGGAACGCCCTACGGCCAGCGGATCGTCAACAGCGTGTTCACGCTCGGGTTGATGGTGGGGCTGTCGGTGTATGACACGACCTACGGGACCACCCTCGGCAATCTCGGCTGGGAAGAGGTGAAATTCCCGCGGCCGGTGCTGATCGGCGATACGCTGCGCGCGGTGAGCACCGTAGTGTCCAAGCGCGACAGCCACTCGCGCAAGGACTCCGGCATCGTGGTGTTCGAGCATCACGCCTTCAACCAGCGCGACGAGGAAGTTGCTTCCTGCCGCCGCGTGGCGCTCATGATCAAGAGGCACGTCGCATGAGCGCGCCTCCTGCGGCGCACGCCGCGTCGCCCGCCGCGGTGCTGCCGCTGCGCTCGTGGCTGTTCGTCCCGGGTGACAGCGAGCGCAAGCAGGAGAAGGCGCTCGCTACCGATGCGGACGCGCTGATTCTCGACCTTGAGGACTCGGTGGCCGCAGCGCAGCTCACCGCGGCGCGCGAGCGCGTGGCCCGCCTGCTGCACGTGCGCCGCGACGGCACCGGGCCGCAGCTGTGGGTGCGGGTGAACGCCCCGGCGAGCGGGCTGCTGCGTGCGGATCTCGCGGAAGTGTGTGCCGCCGGGGCGCTCCCCGACGGCGTGGTGCTGCCGAAGGTGTCCGCTGCAGATGAGATCATCGACGTGGCCCAGCATCTGACGACCCTCGAGAAGGGGTTCGGCCGCGCGGCCGGGAGCACGCGACTACTGGTCATCGCCACCGAGACGCCGCGGGGACTGCTGGCACTGCCGCAATACCCGGTGGCCCTCGACGGCTCGTCCGAGGTCACGACGCGTCTTGTCGGCCTCACCTGGGGTGCGGAGGACCTGAGCACCGCACTGGGTGCCGCCGCCCGGCGTGATGCCACGGGCGTCCTCACCTTCACCTTCCAGCTGGCGCGCACCACGTGTCTGCTGGCGGCCGCCGCGCTCGGGGCGCAGGCGATCGACGGCGTGCATACCGACTTTCGCGATGCGCGTGGGCTGGAACGGGAGCTCATCGACGCGCGCCGCGACGGCTTCAGCGGCAAGCTCGCCATCCATCCGGACCAGATCGCCGCGATCAATGGTGCGTTCGCGCCCACCGACGCCGAGCGCGAGCACGCGCGGCGTGTCGTGGCGGCGTTCGCCGCCGCATCCGGGGCGGGCGTGGCGAGTCTCGACGGACAGATGATCGATCGCCCGCACCTGCTGCAGGCGCAGCGTATTCTCGCCGCAAGACAGCCGGCGAGGGGCCGGGCATGAAGCTCAGGATCAAGGGTGCGACGCTGCGGCTGCGGCTTACCCAGGGTGAGATCCGCGCGCTCGAGGCTCACAGCGTCGTCGAAGAGCGCGTACCGTTCGCCGCCGGTGTGGATCTCGTCTATCGGCTGAAAAGCGATGCGGCGGCGCGCGAGATCAGCGCGCACTTCCGCGAGGGCGTCGTGGAAGTTCGGGTTCCCGCAGACACCGCCCGGCAATGGTGCAGCACCGAGCTGGTGACACTGGCGCACGAGCAACCGCTGCCGCAGGGCGTGCTGCGCATCACGCTCGAGAAGGATTACGCCTGCCTGGCACCGCGCTCGGACGAGGACGAGTCGGACAACTTTCCCCACCCGGACCGCGGGAGCGGCGAGAGCTGCTAGCGGCGCCGCGGGCGCACCCGGGGCGCTTCCAGCGCGAGCAGGTCCTCGGGCGTGTCGATGTCGACCGCGGCGCTCGGCATCGGTACCCGCACGACGCGATCGCGATTGCGCCGCAACAGCTCCTGGGCTCCGGAGTCGCCCCGCAATTCGGCCAGCTGGCGAAATGCGCTGCGTGGAAAGATGGCCGGCGCGCCGCTGATGCCGGCATAGCGTGCCGCGGCGATGCACTGCGGCTGCTTGCGCCAGGTGCCGACCAGACGCCGCAGATCGTCGGCGCTGACCGCCGCCTGATCCGCCAGCAGCAACAGCACGCCGGTGCAGGTCGGCGGCAACCGCGCGATGGCGGCGCGAATCGAGCTCGCGAGGCCCTCGCGCCAGGCGCGGTTCACGATCACGGAGCCGGGCGAGTGCTTGAGCAGCGGTGCGAGCTGCGCGGCGCCGGCGCCGAGCACCACGATGAGGGCGTTGCCGGTCACTTCCGCGGCACGCGTGACCGCGGTGTGCAACAGCGGCCGCCCGGCGACCCGGACCAGCTGCTTTGCCGAGCCGAAGCGCGTGGAGGCGCCGGCGGCCAGCACGACGGCATACAGTCCATCGGCCATGTCAGGCCCCGGAAAGCGGCGGCGCGGCGAGCGTCGTACCCGGGGGCAGCCGGGCGCACACCTGCCCGTAGCGGCGGCGCTCCTCGAGAATCGAGTCGGCGTCGATACCGCAAACCGCACGCCAGTCGCCGGGGCGGCGGTTGGCGGCGAGCAGCGCGTCGAGGGCGTCACGCCGTGCGCTCCACACGCGGTTGAAATACTGCGCAAACTCCTGCCAGCGGCGCTGTGCACCGTCGCCGGCAGCGCTGTCAGCCCGCGCCGCCGCCGTGGTGTGCGCGCACGCCGCCTCGAGCTTACCGAGCGTTTCGCGGCTGCGGCCAGGGAGCGCCAGCGCATCTTCGAGCGCGCGCCGCACGGGCGCCTCGGGCCAGGCGCGTGCGAGGTCGGTCAGCCGTTGATCGCGCTCTTCAAACCAGGCGAGCACGCACACGAGATAATCCACACTTGCCTGCTGGAACTCTCCGAGCGGCGAGCCGGCAGCGAGCGGGCTCGAAACGCGTTCGAGCGCGCTCGCACAGGCGTTGGCGACGGCGCCCGCATTCGCCCGCTCGCGGGCGAGCTGGGTACGCAGCAGTTGGATCTCGTTCATGGAAAGTGAGCCTGCCGTACGATAATTCACTAGAGATTCATTCTATAACGCTTTGAATACAAAAGCATGTATCTGGGCGACCATCCCAAGTGCAATCGATTCCGGCGTGCGCCCGCCGAGCGCCAGCCCGACCGGCGCGTGCAGCCGTCCGCGGAGCCGGCCGGCGTCGGCACCGAGTTCGGCCAGCAGCCGTTCGCGCCGCACGGCGGGCCCGAGCAAGCCGACGTAGGGAATGCTCGTTGCCGCCAGGACCCGCAGGTAGGCCAGGTCGGAGGGCAGGTGATGACTCATGACGACCGCGGCCGAGAAGCCGCCCAGGGCGAGGACGGCAGGCAGCTCCTCGGGGCGCGCCAATACCACGCGCTCGGCGCTCGGGAAGTGAGCCGCGACGGCATAGGCGGCGCGATGATCCGCGAGCGTCACCCTCCAGTTGAGCCGCGCGGCGAGATCGACCACGGGCAGCGCGTCCGGTCCTGCACCGAGCAGCAGGATGCGCGGCGGCAGCCACAACGGCAGCACGAAGAGCTTCCATGAGGGCTGCTCCAGCCAACATGACTGTCCCGCCGTCGCGACCCGTGCGAGGTGCTCCTGCGCCACCGCAAGGGCCTCCGGTGCGCGGGATTCCGGCAGCGCGATCGTCCCGGGTGGCAGGTCCGCCACGGCGGACTCGACCACCACGCCAATCGCGGTGGCGTGGTGCGAGGCGAGGGCGGCGGCAAGATGCGCGAGGGGTTGCCAGCCGTTCTCGGGACCCACCCGCAGCAGCAGGATCCGCATCGCTCCCTCACAGCCGAGGCCGAGGCCCCACAGCAGATCCTCGCCGCCGCGCATGTCATAGGACACGACCCGGGCCGTGCCCGACTCGATCACCGTCAGCGCATGCTCGCGCAGGTCGCCCTCGAGGCAGCCCCCGGAGATGAGCCCGGCGTATTCGCCGTTGACCGCAATCAGAATGAGCGCGCCGGGTTTGCGGTAGGTGGAGCCCGCGGTATGCACCAGCACGCCGAGAGCGAGCGCGCGGCCGGCAGCGCGCTCGCGCTCGAACAGGGGCAGCAGGGGATCGAGTACCGCTTCCACGCACGGCGATTATGCCAGCCGGCTCGTGTTCGGCGTGCGCAACGAGGCGTTCGTGACACGCGTCCTGAAGCATAGGCAGGCGTTGCTCGCGCACCGCACGGTGCCGTAGAGTCGCACCGCCTTCTCATAACCCTTAAGAAATCTCGCCTTCGATGGTCAAGCCCGATCCCTGGGTCGTGCACAAGTTCGGGGGGTCGAGCGTCGCGGACGCCGACTGCTTCCGCAAAGTGGCGGCCATACTCGAATCCGCGCCCGCCGGCAGGCTGGGTGTGGTGTTGTCGGCCTGCCGCGGGGTGACCGATGCGCTGCTGCGGCTGGTGGCGCTCGCGGAGCGGCGCGACGAGCGGGTGAGTGGCGAGATCGCGCAGCTGCGCGCCCGGCATCTGACGATCGCCGACGAGCTGCTGAGCGCCGGTGTCGCGCGCCAGTACCGCGCCCAGTTCGACAGCGATTGCCGCGACTTGCATGAGATCCTGCGCTCGCTGCAGCTGCCGCGCCCGTCGCCGCGCAGCGTGAGCGACCTGGTCTGCGGCTACGGGGAGGTCTGGTCGACGCGGCTGTTCCGGCCGTTCTTCGAGGAGCGGGCGCGGCGTTCCGGCCCGGTGGCGTGGCTCGATGCGCGCCGCGTGGTGGTGGTCGAATGGGGACCGCTCGGACCCGGCGTCCAGTGGCCCGAGTCGCGCGCCAACATCGAGGCGCAGGTGCCGGCCGAGTTCATCGGCACCCTGATCATCACCGGCTTCATCGCGGTCGACCGGCGCGGCGTGCCGACCACGCTCGGCCGCAACGGCAGCGATTTCTCCGCGTCCATCTTCGGGGCGCTGCTCGATGCCACCGAGATTCAGATCTGGACCGACGTCGACGGTGTGCTGTCGGCCGATCCACGGCGCGTGCCCGATGCGACGGTGATCGACTCGCTTTCCTACAGCGAGGCGATGGAGCTCGCCTACTTCGGTGCCAAGGTCATTCACCCGCAGACCATCGCGCCCGCCGTCAGGAACCGCATTCCCATCTGGATCCGCAACACCTTCGCGCCCGAGAAGGTGGGTACCCTGATCTGTGCGCAGCCCGACTCAACCCTGCCGGTCAAGGGTATCACCAGCATCGAGCGCGTGGCGCTGGTGAATCTCGAAGGCACCGGCATGATCGGTGTGCCGGGCACGGCGCACCGCCTGTTCGGCGCCCTGCGCGAGGAGGGCATTTCAGTCATCCTGATCTCCCAGGGCAGCTCCGAGCACTCCATCTGCTGCGCGATCCCGCAGGAGCAGGCCGAGCGGGCCGCCGCGGTGGTGAAGCGCGCCTTCGAGCGCGAGCTCGAGGAGGGGCAGATCCAGAGCGTCGACATCGACCCCGACCAGGCGATCCTCGCGGTGGTGGGCGATGGCATGCAGGGGACTCCGGGCATTGCCGCCAAGGTGTTCACCGCGCTCGGCGCCTCCGGAGTCAACGTGCGCGCGATCGCCCAGGGGGCCTCGGAGCGCAACATCAGCGTGGTGGTCGAGGGGCGCAGCGCCGTCCGCGGCCTGCGCGCGGTGCATGCCGGGCTGTACCTGTCCCCGCACACACTCTCAATCGGCGTGATCGGTCCGGGCACTGTCGGGCGGGTGCTGCTCGATCAGCTCGCCGCGCAGAGCGAGCGGCTGCACCGCCAGTACCGGCTCGACATGCGCGTGCGCGGCATCATGGGCTCGCAGTGCATGCTGCTCGCGGACACGAGCCTGGCGGTCAGCGACTGGCAGGCGCGCTTCCGGGCGAGCCAGCGCACCGCCGACCTCGCGCGCCTGGTCGAGCACGTGCGACTCGACTACCTGCCGCACACCGTACTGGTGGACTGCACGGCGAGCGCGGCGGTGGCCGGGCACTACGCCGACTGGCTCGCGGCGGGTATCCACGTCGTGACCCCCAACAAGAAAGCCAACAGCGGTGAGCTCGCCTACTACCAGCGGCTGCAGAGCGCGCGGCGCGCCGGCGCCTCGCACTACCTGTACGAGGCAACCGTCGGCGCGGGGCTGCCGATCGTTGAGACACTGCGCGATCTCATTCACACCGGGGACGAGATCACCGGGATCGAGGGCATCTTCTCCGGCACGCTCGCGTTCCTGTTCAATGCGTACGACGGCCGCCGCGGGTTCTCGCAGATCGTGCACGAGGCGCGCCAGCGCGGCTTCACCGAACCCGATCCGCGCGACGATCTGTCCGGTCAGGACGTGGCGCGCAAGCTCATCATTCTCGGGCGCGAGATGGGGCTGCCGCTCGAGCTGAAGGACGTGCACGTGGAGAGCCTGGTGCCGGCTGAGCTGGCCGGCGGCACGATCGAGGAGTTCATGGCGCAGCTGCCGCGGCACGACGCGGCGATCGCCACTCGGCTCAACGCCGCGCGCGCGCGCGGCAAGGTGCTGCGCTATACGGGTAAGCTCACGGCGGCGGGTGAGGCGACCGTGGGGCTCCAGGAGCTCGACGCGCAACACGCCTTTGCCAACATCGCCCTCACCGACAACATTGTGCGCTTTGCCACCCGCCGCTACTGCCACAACCCGCTCATCGTGCAGGGACCGGGTGCGGGACCGGAGGTCACCGCCGGCGGCGTGTTCGCCGACCTGCTGCGCCTGGCGGCGTACCTGGGGGCGCGGCTGTGAGCACGGCAGTGCGCGAGCGGGCGACCGCCTTCGCGCCGGCCTCCGTCGGCAACGTGGCCATCGGCTTCGACATCATCGGCTTTGCGATAGATGCGCTCGGGGATCGCGTGACGGTCACGCGCCGCGCCGCGCCGGGGGTGGAGATCGGCAGCGTGCGCGGGGTCGCCGGCGAGCTGCCGCACGCGGCAGCCGACAACACTGCCGGTCGCGCGCTGCTCGCGCTGCAGGAGGCGGTACAGCCGGACTTCGGTCTACGGGTGGAAATCGACAAGGGAATCCCGCTCGGCTCGGGGCTCGGCGGCTCGGCGGCCTCCGCCGTCGCGGCGGTCGTGGCCGCCAACGCGTTGCTGCCGCAGCCGCTGACCCGGCTCGAGCTGCTGAGCTTCGCCATGGCCGGGGAGGCGGTGGCGAGCGGTGCGCGCCATGCCGACAACATCGCTCCGTCGCTGTTCGGGGGGCTGGTGCTCACCGTCGGCATCGACCATCCGCGCGTGAAGCAGATTCCGGTGCCGGCGGGCATCTGCGCCGTAGTCGTCCATCCGCATATGTTCCTCGCGACCGCCAAGGCGCGCGCCATCCTCAAGCTCAGCGTCGAGCTGTCGGACTTCGTCTGGCAGACAGCCAACCTCGCCGGCTTCATCTCCGGCTGCTACACCGACGATCTCGACATGATCCGCGCTTCCCTCGAGGACGTGGTCATCGAGCCGCAGCGCGCGGCGCTCATTCCCGGCTTCCACGCGGTGCGCCGCGGCGCCATGGAGGCGGGCGCGCTCGGATGCTCGCTTTCGGGCGCCGGGCCGTCGATGTTCGCCTGGACGCTCGAGTCGGCCGCGCCGGCAGTGCGGGCGGCGATGCGGCGCGAATTCGCGCGCCACTCGCTCGCGACCGATGAATGGGTGGTCGACGTGCGCTCGGCCGGCGCGCGGGTGATCGAGTGAGCGGGCGGTGAGCAGCGGATTCCCGTTCAGCAGCTCGCGCGGACAGGCGCCGACGAGCGGTTTCAGCGCTGCGGTGCTGCGCGGGCTGGCTCCCGACGGGGGGCTGTACGTGCCGGAGAGCTGGCCGCGGCTGTCGCCCGAGGACTTCGCGGGCCTCAGCGAGCTGCCGGCCATCGCGGCACGACTCCTGGCGCCGTTCCTGGCAGGGGACCAGCTCGCCGCCGAGCTGCCGGCGATCGCGCACGAGGCGCTGAATTTCCCCGCGCCGCTCGTGCCACTGGAGGCGGACGAGCGGCTATCGGTGCTCGAGCTGTTCCATGGTCCGACGGCGGCATTCAAGGACTTCGGTGCACGCTTTCTGGCCGCCTGCTTCGCCCGGCTGCGTTCCGGCACCGGGCAGACGGTCACCATCCTGGTCGCCACCTCCGGCGATACCGGCGGCGCGGTCGCCGCGGCGTTCCACCGGCGGCCGGGCGTTGAAGTGGCGGTCCTCTTTCCCAAGGGCCTGGTCTCCCCCACCCAGGAGCGCCAGCTCACCTGCTGGGGTGACAACGTCAGATCGCTGCGCGTGCGCGGTACGTTCGACGACTGCCAGCGCCTGGTGAAGGCGGCGTTCGTGGACCCGGAGCTCGCGCTGCGCAGCGCGCTCTCGTCCGCCAACAGCATCAATCTCGGCCGCCTGCTGCCGCAGAGCGTGTACTACGCGGCGGCGAGCCTCGCCATCTGGCGCCGCCATCGCGAGCGCGCGTCCTTCATCGTACCGAGCGGCAATCTCGGCAATGCGCTCGCCTGTCTGTGGGCGCGCGAGGTGGGCCTGCCGATCTGCGAGGTCATTCTCGCGCACAACGCCAACCGCACGGTGCCGGATTTCCTCGCGAGCGGCGTGTGGCAGCCGCGGCCGAGCGTCGCCACACTGGCCTCGGCCATGGATGTCGGGAACCCGAGCAACATGGAGCGCCTGCGGGCGCTCTATCCGCAGCTCGAGGAGCTGCGCGCGGCGGTCAGCGCCTGCAGCGTGATGGACGACGAGATCCGCGCGCGCATTCGCGCCGGCTACCGGCAGTACGGCCAGATCTGGTGTCCGCACACCGCGACCGCGGCCGAGGCCTGGACGCGGCTGTCGCCGCAACGCCGACAGGCGAGCCGCTGGGTACTGGTGTCGACCGCGCACGCGGCGAAATTCCACGAGATCGTCGCGCCGCTCATCGGGCGCGAGGTGCCGGTGCCGGATATGCTGGCGCGGCTGTTCGCGCGGCCGGTGCAGTGCGAGGAGATCGAAGCCACGCCCGCGGCGCTGCGCGCGGTGCTGCTGGGGGAGAGCACAACGTGGACGAGTTGAGGAACCTGCCGCCAACGGCCTGGGGGCTGATCGCGATCGCGGCGGCACTGGGCTTCGCGGCCGCGTGGGCGTGGCGCTGGTACCGCCAATACCGGGCGCGCAAGGCACTGCGCACCGCGGTCACCGCGGGTGCGGCCGACCATCTGATCGATTCGCTGGTGCCGGACGGCATGGGCGGCTCCTTCCACGTCGATTTCCTGCTGCTCACGCTGGGCGGCGTGGTGGTGATCGACCTGCGCGACGTCAAGGGCAACATCTTCGGCGGTGACCAGATGGCGGAGTGGACCGTGATGGACGGCTCGCAGCGCTTCACCTTCACCAACCCGCAAAGTGCGCTCTACGACCGTATTGCAGCGGTGAAGGCGGTGGCGGGCGACGTGCCGGTCGAGGGGCGCATCGTGTTCACGCGTCGCGGCAAGTTCCCCAAGGGGTTGCCCAAGTGGACGCTCATGATCGATGCGCTGCGCGCGGAATTTCCGCCGGCCGACTTCGAGTCGCCCGCCGACAGCGCGCGGCGCTTCGGCGACGGCTGGCAGCGTCTCAAGAGCGCGGTGAAGCCGAGCTACATGGTCGACATGCGCTGAAAATAAGAGCGCCCGCTCACCCGGGCGCCAGCGTGCGCGCGTGATCGGCGAGCACCAGCGACACGCACGCGGTGAGCTTCTTCGCATAACCGATGTGCAGGAACTCGTTCGGACCATGCGCATTCGAATGCGGTCCGAGCACGCCGGTGATCAGAAACTGGGTCTGGGGGAAGCGCTCCCCCAGCATCCCCATGAACGGTATGGTCCCGCCGCAGCCCATCAGCACGGCAGCGCGTCCGTAGATCTCGCGCGAGGCGCGTCCGATCGACTCCTCCAGCCACGGCGCGAGCGCGGGAGCGTTCCAGCCGCCGGTCGCGGACCCGGGTTCGAAGCTCACCTGCGCGCCGTAGGGCGGATCGCGCTCGAGGACCGCGCGCACCGCCTCCCTGGCACGCGCCGCATCGCAGGTCGGTGGCAGGCGCAGCGACAGTTTCACCGCGAGCTCCGGCAGCAGCACGTTGCCGGCCGACCCAAGCGGCGGCAGGCCCTCGGCGCCGGTGACCGCGAGCGTCGCGCGCCAGGTGCTGTTGATGATGAGCTCAGTCGGGTCGTTGGACACGGGCTGCACGCCCTTCGCCCACGGGAGCTTGCCGGCGACCTCGTCGCCGAGCACCTGTGCGGCGGCGCCGGCCTGCGCGCGCCGGTCGCGCGGCAGCTTGACGTGCAGCTCATCGAGCAGCAGGTCACCGGTGACCGGGTTTTCGATGCGCGCCAGCAAGTGCTCCAGGATGCGGAACGGCGTCGGCGCGATCCCGGTCGCCATACCCGAGTGCACGCCCTCGCTCAGCACCCGCACCCGCAGTGTCCCGACCAGATTGCCGCGCAGGGACGTCGTGCCCCACAGCTGGTCATAGTTACCGCACTCGGCATCGAGGCACACGACCAGCGACGGCTCGCCGAGCGTTGCGCCAAGGGCGGCGAGGTGCGCCGGCAGATCATCGCTGCCGCTTTCCTCGCACGCTTCGATCAGCACCACGCAGCGCGGCAGCCGCACCTGCTGCTGCTTGAGCGCCGCGATAGCGGTGAGCGAGCTGAAAACGGCGTAGCCATCATCCGCCGCGCCCCGCCCGTACAGCCGCCCGTCGCGGATCACCGGCTCCCAGGGACCGAGCCCCGGCAGCCACCCGGTGAATTCCGGCTGTTTGTCGAGGTGCCCGTAGAGCAGCGCCGTGCCGGGCAGCTCGCCGGGTACGTCCACCAGCAGCAACGGTGTGCGGCCGGCGAGGCGCCGAACCTCGACGCGCGCGCCGGGCAGCGGCTGGGCGCGGCACCAGTCAGCCATCAGTTCCACCGCCTTCTCCATGTAGCCGTGGGCCTCCCACTGCGGGTCGAACAGCGGCGATTTGTTCGGGATGCGCACGTACGCGATGAGGCGCTCGATGATCGAGTCGTCCCAGGTCCTGTCGATCGAATGGCTCAGCCGGGCGAGATCCATGTTCCGGTCTCCGGTAATTGAAACAGCGCGCGCGCCGCCGCGGTGCTGGTGCGCGCCAGCGACTCCAGTGACTCACCGCGGGCGCGCGCCACGGCGGCCGCGATATGCGGAAGATACGCCGGTTCGTTGCGCCGCGAGGCAGGTTTGGGCTTCAGGTCGCGCGGCAGCAGGTACGGCGCGTCGGTCTCGAGTAGCAGCCGACCGGCGGGAACCTGCGGCATCAGGGCGGCCAGGTGCGAGCCGCGGCGCTCGTCGCAGATCCAGCCGGTGATGCCGATCGACAGCCCGAGCTCGAGGTAGCCGGCAAGCTCCGCGGCGCCGCCGGTGAAGCAGTGCGCGACGCCGCGCCAGTGCGCCGCATGCTCGCGCAGTATGGCGGTGAATTCCGCGTGCGCATCGCGCTGGTGCAGGAACACCGGCTTGCCCACCCGCAGCGCCAGCTCGAGCTGGCGCTGGAACGCCAGTTGCTGCGCCGCGTGCGGTGCAAAATTGCGAAAGTAATCGAGCCCGCATTCGCCCAACGCCACCACCTCGGGCTGACGTGCGAGCTCTTCCAGCTCGGAAAGGCTCGCGGCGCTCAGCTCGCCGGCGTGGTGCGGGTGAACTCCGGCAGTTGCAAACAGAGTGCCCGGTTGCGCGCGCGCCAGCGCGATCGCGCGCGCCGTGCTCGCGAGCGTCGAGCCCGTGACCACCATCTGTATGACGCCGGCGTGACGGGCGTGTGCGATCACGGCATCGCGGTCGGCATCGTAGCTGTCGTGCGCGAGATTGACGCCGATATCGATGAGCGCCGGGGCTGCGGAGGCGGCGGGCGACGCGGCTGTGTTATGGTCAGGCATGCCTGCGCGCATTCTACTGAACCGCATCCGCTGGCGTCGCCGCGCGCTGCTGGCTGGCTGGCTCGCGGTGAGCGGCGCGCTCGCGCAGAGTGAAGACAACTGGCGTGACATCGAGAGCCGTATCCAGTACGGCTATTACACCGAGGACGCGGCCGCCCTGCGCCATCTCCCCGAGCTCATTGACGCGGGGGACGCGCGCGACAGGCTGCGCGGCTATTACGGCGGACTGCTCGACTGGCGCCTGGCGACGCTCGCCGCACGCAACCCCCCATCCGTACCGGGAACCTCGGCGGCGGCGCTGGCGCAGCGCTGCGTGCGCGAGGTGGACGGGGCGCTCGAGGTACAGGCGGAATTCGCCGACGCGCTGGCGCTGCGCTGCGCCTGCCTCGCCACCCCGTTCGGCACCGGCGGCGGCCACGCGTCGATTGCCGGACAGCGGGGGCGCAAGGACCTCGAGCGGGCGCAGCAGCTCGCCGCGCGCAACCCGCGCGTGCTGTTGGTCGATGCGATGAGCGAATACGAGCTGGCTTCCGCCAAGGGCGGCGACCGGGAGCGCGCGCTCGTGAAGGTCCGCGCGGCGGTGGCGGCTTTCGAGGCCGAGCGCAGCGGCGCCGAGCAGCTGCCCGGCTGGGGCGCGGCGGAGGCGTGGCAACTGCTGGGACGCGAGCTGCTCGATCGCGGCGACACGATCGGCGCGCGCGACGCGCTCGAGCATGCGCTGCTGATCGCACCCCAGTTTGCACAGGCGCGCCGGCTGATGGCGAAGATCATCTCCGGGTGACCAGTGTTGGGGGTGGAACCGCCCGGTGCGACGACTGGCGCGTCGCACCTGAGGCAATGCCCACCAGCTGATGTTATCGTGCGCGCCGTCGCGGTGAACGGACCTGATGACTTCGGAAACGGACAAGAAAGCGCTGCTGGGACAGCTGCGCATCGACCGCAGCGAGCCGCCGCCGAGCGGCGCCGCCGCACGGCGCACCTGGCTCATCGGCGCGGGCCTCGGAGCCGTGGTGCTGGTGGCCGTCGGTGCGTGGTTCGTGTTGTCGGCGCGTGCGGCGGTGCCGGTGCGTACCGCGCTGGCGCAGCAGACGGCCGCGGCCGGCGCGGACAGCGCCTCGGTGCTCGATGCCACCGGCTATGTCACGGCGCGCCGCGAGGCCACCGTTTCGGCGCAGATCACCGGCACGGTGGCCGAGGTGTTGATCGAGGAGGGCGATCACGTCAAGGAGGGACAGGTGCTCGGGCGACTCGACGACACCGCGCAGCGCGCCACGCTGGCCCAGGCCCGGGCGCAACTGCACTCGGCGCAGGCGCTGCTGGTGCAGGATCAGGCGCAGCTGGCGCAGAGCGAGCGCGACGTGCGGCGCGACGAGGACCTGGTGACGCGCAATCTGGTGTCGCAGCAGGCGGTGGAGCAGGCGCGCACCCAGGTCGACACCCAGAAGGCGCAGCTCGAGTCGCAGCGCAGGCAGATCGACGTTGCCGCGGCCAACGTGCGCTCGGCCCAGGTGCAGCTCGATTACTGCACCGTGCGCGCGCCGTTCAACGGCGTCGTGATCGCCAAGGCCGCCCAGGTCGGGGAGATCATCTCGCCGCTGTCGGCCGGCGGCGGCTTCACGCGCACCGGTATCGGCACACTGGTCGACATGGACTCGCTCGAGATCGAGGTCGACGTCAACGAGGCATACATCAACCGCGTGCAACCCGGGCAGCCGGTCGAATCGGTGCTGAACGCCTATCCCGACTGGCGCATCCCCTCGCACGTCATCGCCATCATCCCGACCGCGGATCGCTCCAAGGCGACCGTCAAGGTACGCATCGGTCTCGATGCCAAGGACGATCGCATCGTGCCCGACATGGGCGCGCGCGTGTCGTTCCTCGAAGGAAAGAAGCCGGCGCAGCCGGTGCGCCGCTCGCGCGCCGTGCTGGTGCCGAGCGCCGCCGTGCGCCGCGACGGCGAGCAGGACGTCGTGTTCGTCGTCAAGGACCACCGGGCGCAGCGCCGCGCAGTGTCGCTCGGCGGCACGAGCGGTGATGCCCGCCTGGTGCTCGCCGGGGTGAGCGCCGGCGAAGCCGTGGTGGTCGACGCTCCCGCCGGTCTCAGGGACGACGCCGCGGTCACCGAGGTAAAGCCATGAGCGCCGCCCGTCCGTCAGGAGGTAATGATATGTCCGAGCCCATGGTCCAGGCCCGCAGCGTCACCAAGGTCTACGAGCGCGGCAAGCAGAAGATCGAGGTGCTGCACGGGCTCACGCTCGAGATTCCCCGGGGGGACTTCGTGGCGCTGATGGGCCCCTCCGGTTCCGGCAAGACCACACTCCTCAATCTCATCGGCGGACTCGATCAGCCGACCGCCGGCGAGATCGTGGTCGGCGGCCAGCGCATCGATCAGCTGCCGAGCGGCCAGCTTGCCCACTGGCGGGCCCACAATATCGGCTTTGTATTCCAGTTCTACAACCTGATGCCGGTGCTGAGCGCGGAAGACAACGTCGAGTTGCCGCTGCTGTTGACGAAGCTGTCCGCGGCGCAGCGCCGCAAGAATGTCGCGGTGGCGCTCGAGGTGGTCAGCCTGGCCGATCGTGCCAAGCACAAACCGAAGGAACTGTCCGGCGGTCAGGAGCAGCGCGTGGCCATCGCGCGCGCGCTGGTGTCGGATCCACAGCTGCTGGTATGCGATGAACCGACCGGTGACCTCGACCGCAAGACGGCCGAGGAAATCCTCGGCCTGCTGCAGGTGCTGAATCGCGAGCATGGCAAGACCATCGTCATGGTCACGCACGATCCGAAGGCCGCGGAGTTTGCGCAGCGCACGCTGCACCTGGAGAAAGGCCAGCTGCTCGAGCAGGCGGCCTGATCCAGGATCTGGAGGAAGCGTCATGACCCGCAGCGGCTTCGTCATCGCGAATCTGTTCCGCAAGCGCACGCGCACCATTCTCACCCTGCTGTCGGTGATCATGGCGTTCCTGCTGTTCGGGCTGCTGCAGTCGATCAACTCGATGTTCAGCGCCGGCACCGACTATGTGGGCGCGACGCGGCTGATCACGCAGGCGCGCGTGTCCTTCACACAGCCACTGCCGATCAGCATGCTGCCGAAGCTCGAGGCCGTGCCCGGGGTGGCGCGCGTGCAATACTGGCAGTGGTTCGGGGGCGTGTGGCAGACAAACACCCAGCTCATCGTGTTCGCGGCCGACCCTGTGAGGCAGCGCGACGTCTACCCCGAGTACGTCATGTCGGATGATCAGTGGCAGGCGTTCACCAAGATCCGCACTGGCGTGATCGCGGGCAAGAAGATGGCCGAGCAGTACGGCTGGAAGGTGGGTGAGAAGATCCCGATCTCCTCCAACATCTACCCGCAGAAGAACGGCAGCAAGTCCTGGGTGTTCGATCTGGTCGGGATCTTCGACGGCAAGGACGACGACGCGAAGAAGCGCACCAACCAGGCCTTCATCAGTTACGATTACTTCGACGAGGGTAATCTGTTCGGCAGGGGGCGCACCAACTTCTTCATCCTGAAGCTCACCGACAGCAGCCACGCCGAACAGGTGGCCAAGACCGTCGACTCGATGTTCGAGAACTCCCCCGACGAGACCAAGACGCAGACGGAGAAGGAGTTCAACGTGGGTTTCGTCAAGCAGATCGGCGATATCGGCCTGATCGTGCGCTGGATCCTGTTCGCCGTGTTCTTCACGCTGCTGCTGGTGGTCGGCAACACCATGGCGCAGAGCGTGCGCGAGCGCATCCCCGAGCTTGCGGTGCTCAAGACCCTGGGCTTCTCCGACGGCAGCGTGCTCGGCTTCGTGCTGGCGGAAGCCTTCGCGCTGTGCCTGTTCGGGGGGCTGGTCGGTCTGACGCTCGCGACTTTTGCCGGCGCCCAGGTGTCCCAGGCCACCGGTAACCAGTTCCAGCTGTACGTCGACTACCGCGTCTGGCTCATCGGCGTCACGGCGATCGTGCTGATGAGCATCTTCGTGGGCTTGCTGCCGGCGCTGCGCGCGCGCCGCCTCAGGATCGTGGACGCACTCGCCGGGCGCTGAAGCATTTGCAGGAGACCGCAGCATGTTGGGTCAGGCCCTCGCCATCACCGGCATCAACATCAAGAGCATCCCGCAGCGCTGGGCGACCTCGCTGGTCATCATCATCGGCCTTGCCGGCGTCGTGGCGGTGTTCACCGCGCTGCTCGCCATGGCGGGCGGCTTCGCCAGCACGCTCAAGGCCACCGGTCGCAGCGATGCCGTCATCATCATGCGCGGCGGCTCGGACACCGAGCTCAACTCCGGCCTCGACCGAGAGCAGACCGACATCATCAAGCAGGCTCCCGGCATCGCCGCCGGCGCCGACGGCAAGGCGGCAGCATCGGCGGAGATGGTGGTGATCGCGGAGCTGGTGCGCAAGGACGACAAGGCCAATGGCGCCAACATCACCGTGCGCGGCGTCGAGCCTGCTGCGTTCGCGCTGCGTCCGCAGCTGAAAATCGTGGCTGGCCGCAACTTTACCCTGGGGCTGCGCGAGCTGATCGTCGGCAAGGGCGTGCTGCGGCAGTTCCAGGGTGCGGAGATAGGCAGGACCGTGCGCATGCGCGGCTCGGACTGGACCGTGGTCGGGGAATTCGAGTCCGGTGATGCGCACGACAGCGAGCTGTGGACCGACATCAACGTCGCGCGCACCACCTTCGCGCGCACCGGCTCGAGCTCCATTCTCGCCGCGCTCGATGGCAGCGGTGGCTTCGACAAGCTCAAGGCGGCGCTCGCCGCGGATCCGCGCGTCAACGTCGACGTGGTGGGCGAACAGGACTACTTCAACGGCCAGACCAAGCAGTTCCGGCGGACTATCGGCCTGCTGGCGGGCATCGTGACCATCATCATGGCGTTAGGCGCGATTTTCGCCGCGCTCAACAGCATGTACGCGGCGGTGGCCTCCCGCGGCAAGGAGATCGCGACCCTACGCGCCATCGGCTTCGGCGGCTTCCCGGTGGTGGTCTCGGTGATGATCGAGGCGCTGCTGCTCGCGCTGGTCGGCGGGATCCTGGGCGCGCTGATCGCCTACGCGCTCTTCAACAACATGTCGGTCGCCACTCTCGGGCAGAACTTCACGCAGGTGGTGTTCGACTTCAAGGTCACGCCGCAGCTGGTGCTCCGCGGACTCGTGATCGCGGTGGTCATCGGCATGGTTGGCGGTCTGCTGCCGGCGCTGCGTGCCGCGCGGCTGCCGGTGACAACCAGCCTGCGCGAGCAGTGAGCGGCGCTTACAGGCGCGGGAGCGCGTCGCACAGCGCCGCGACGTCCTCCTCCGGCTGGTCCCAGGAAACGACCAGGCGCGCCTCGCCGGCACTTTCGGCGCCCCAGTCGTAGAACTCGAAGCCCGCCGCGCGCAGCTGCGCGCGGCGCGGCACGCCGAGCTTGAGGAACACCTCGTTGGCCTCCACCGGGTGCAGCAGCGCCGCGCCCGCGGCGCGGCCGAGGCGCTGCGCCAGGCGGTTGGTGCGCTGCGCGTTGCGCTGCCAGACGCCGCTGTCGAGGTAGCCGAGCAGCTGTGCGGCGACGTAGCGCGACTTCGACTGCAGGTGTCCGGCGCGCTTGCGCCGCAGCTCGAAGTCGCGCACCAGCCCGTGATCGAAGAACACCACTGCCTCCGCTGCCAGCGCGCCGTTCTTGGTCGCACCGAAGGACAGCACGTCGACGCCTGCCCGCCAGGTGATGTCCCCCGGTTGACAGCCGAGGAACTCGAGCGCGTTGGCGAAGCGCGCACCGTCGGCGTGCACCTTGAGGCCGTGGGCATGGGCGAGGGAGGCGAGCTGCGCGATGTCATGCGCGCGGTAAGCGGTACCGAGCTCGGTGGCCTGGGTCAGCGACAGCGCCGCCGGCTGCACCGTGTGAACGTCGACGCGGTGGCTGGTGAGCGCGGCCTCCAGGGTCGCAGGGGCGATGCGGCCGTGCTCGCCGGGCAGCAGCGCGAGCTGCGCGCCACCGGAGAAAAATCCCGGTGCACCGCATTCGTCGCAGGCGATGTGCGCCTCCTGGTGCGCAAAGATCGCCCCATACGGAGGCGCCAGCGTGGCGAGCGCAAGGGCATTCGCCGCGGTGCCCGTGGTGACGGCGAAGGCGCGCACCTCGGTGCCGAAGAACTGCCCGAGCGCGGCGTCGAGACGCTGCGTCCACTCGTCGTCGCCGTAGGCGCGCGCGAGACCGTGGTTGGCCGCCTGGATGGCGGCGAGGATCTCGGGGCAGGCGCTGCTGGTGTTGTCGCTGAAGAATCGCAAGCGGTTGGCTCCCTGTGGGTGTCGCTCAGTCGATGCGCCAGCGGAACGACCAGGCGCCGAGCGCCAGGAATGCCAGCGTGGTGATTGCCAGGAACAGCAGATTGGGCGCGATCTGCGCGAGGCCGGCACCGTCGAGCATCACGGCGCGCGCGGCATCCAGCACGTGGGTGAGCGGGAAGACGTGCGCCACCCACTGCACCCAGCGCGGTGCGCCTTCGAGCGAGAACCAGATCCCCGAGAGCAGCATCATCGGCCAGGTCAGCAGGTTGAGGATGCCGCCCACCAGCTCCTCGCTCGAGAAGCGCGCGGCGACGGTCAGTCCGAGCGCGATCATCGACAGGGCACCGAGAACGGCGAGCAGCATGAGCAGCGCGAGACTGCCGGCGCTGCGAAAGCGGATGATGGCGCCGATGCCTGCATACAGAATGATGGTCACGAACAGGATGAGCCCGAGACGCGAGAGTACCTGGGCGCTCAGGAACTCGAAAGCGCTGAGCGGGGTGGCGTGCAGGCGCTTGAGGAAGCCGCTCTTGCGATAGCGCAGCACCACGTAGCCAACGCCGAACAGGCAGCTGAACATCATGTTCATGCCGAGGATGCCGGGGAACAGCCAGTCGACGTAGCGTAGCGCCGCACCGGTCACCGGCTGGCGATGCGCGCCCGGCTCGGCGGCGAGCAACAGCTTCTCGACCATGTAGCCCTTGGGCGAGTCGGTATTCACCCAATAGGCGGGCGGCTGGCGCAGGTCGACCAGCAGGTCGATCTGCTGATGTGTCAGCTTGTGCAGCGCCTCGCCCTGCTCGGGCATCGGGACGAACTCGACGTAGCGCTCGCGCAGGAAGGGGTGGGCCTGGCGGTCGAGCTGCGCAGCGAGCACTCCCACCTTGAACAGCGGCCGCTGCGGGCCGCCAAACACGAAGCCCATGCCGATCACCAGCATCACCGGCAGCAGCAGCGTGAAGACCAGCGTGCCGCGGTCGCGCAGGAATTCGAGGTTGCGCGCGTGCAGCACCGAGGCCATGCGCCTGATCATGGACGCAGCTCGTGGCCGGTGAGCTCGAGGAACAGATCCTCGAGGTTGGGAGGACGGATGCGCAGGTTGGTCAGCGGAACTTTCGCCGCCAGCAACGTGCGCAGTGTCTCCTCGAGGTCATCGGTGGTGATCTCCACCCGATCGCTGGTCTCGAGGATCCGCAGCGGCAGCTGCCGCGCCTGCTCGGGAAACTCCGGGCGCGGCAGCTCGAGCAGCACTTCGGCGAAATGCTCGCGCAGCAGCCGCCGCGGCGGACCCTGCGCCACGATGCGACCGCGGTCGAGGATGACGATCTCCTCGCACAACAGCTCCGCCTCCTCCATGTAGTGCGTGGTGAGGACGATGGTCTTGCGCTGCGCCTTGATCGACTCGACCAGCTCCCAGAAATTGCGGCGCGCCTGCGGATCGAGCCCGGTGGTCGGCTCATCGAGGAACAGCACCGCCGGATCGTTCACCAGCGCGATGGCGAGCAGCAGCCGCTGCTGCTGTCCGCCGGAGAGCTTGCGGCTGTCGCGTCCGGCAAGCTTCTCGAGTGCACACAGGCGGATCACCTCTTCGACGTCCAGGCCGTGGGAGTACAGGCCGCGAAACAGCGCGATGCACTGGCGCACGGTGAGAAAGTCCTGCAATGCGGTCCGCTGGAACAGGATGCCGGCTTCCTCGCGAAACCGCGTGCCGAGCGGCTCGCCGCGATAGCGTACTTCGCCGGAAGTGGGCGGCAGGATCCCTTCCATGATCTCCACCGTGGTGGTCTTGCCGGCGCCGTTGGGTCCGAGCAAGCCGAAGCAGATGCCCGGCGCCACGGTGAACGACACGCCCGCCACGGCGGTGGTGGCGGGATACTGCTTGACCAGGTCCCGGACTTCGATGATCGGTGTGGTCACGGTGCGGTTGGCTGAACTCTCTCCCGGCGCCAGCACCGGCCCGCCCGGGAGTGTACCATCAGCCTCATGAGCACCCGCGAGTACGACAA
This sequence comes from Steroidobacteraceae bacterium, assembly GCA_036008385.1. GTDB lineage: Bacteria > Pseudomonadota > Gammaproteobacteria > Steroidobacterales > Steroidobacteraceae > 13-2-20CM-66-19. The sequence goes on along the minus strand of DASYNX010000037.1, from coordinate 3,596 downwards.
GTCCGAGCGCGTCGAGCTCGCCGACGAGGCGGTGCACTGGGACCTCGGCGCCTCGCTCTCCTACGGGGAGTACCTGCAGCTCGACAAGCTGCTGTCGGCGCAGAAGCCGCAGTCCAACCAGCACAACGAGATGCTGTTCGTCATCGTGCACCAGGTGTCGGAGCTGTGGATGCGCCTGATGCTGCACGAGCTCACCGCCGCGCTCGAGTGCGTGCGTCGCGACGACCTCGATCCGGCGCTGAAGATGCTGGCGCGCATCTCGCGCACTCAGACGCAGCTGATCTCGGTGTGGGACGTGCTCTCCACGCTGACCCCTCACGAATACTCCGCGTTTCGTAACGCCCTCGGGCGCTCGTCCGGGTTCCAGTCGCTGCAGTACCGCCTGCTCGAGTTCCTGTTCGGCAACAAGAACCCCGAGATGCTGAACGTGCACAAGCGCGATGCGCACGCCCACGAGACGCTGGCGCGCGCGCTCGCCGCACCGTCGCTGTACGACGAGGTGCTGCGGCTGCTCAGCCGCCGCGGCTACGGCATACCCGAGGAGTACCTGGCGCGGGACTTCAGCGAACCCTACCGCGCCAGCAAGCAGGTGGCGGGCGCCTGGCTGGGCGTGTACCACAACGCGGACAAGGGCTGGGACCTGTACGAGCTCGCCGAGCGGCTCGTCGACCTCGATCACAACTTTCAGCTATGGCGCTGCCATCACCTGAAGACGGTCGAGCGCATCATCGGCTACAAGCCCGGTACCGGCGGTACCGGTGGAGTCTCCTACCTCGCCAAGGCGCTGGAGCTGAAGTTCTTCCCGGAGCTGTGGCAGATCCGCACCGCGATGTGAAGCACGCTGGGGCGAGGTGACGGACGCTGGCTAGCGCGCGCCGACCATCACCGGTGAGTCGCGATAATAGTCCGGGAACAATTGCTTGAGATTACGGATCTTGGGCAGATCGTTGATCACGATGTAGGGGTACTGGGGGTTCTTGAGATAGAAGTCCTGATGGTAGGCCTCCGCCGGGTAAAAACCCTTCAGCGCATCGACGTGCGTGACGATCGGCTGGCCGAACACCCTGGCCTGCCCGAGCTGCGCAATGTAGCCCGCGGCGATGCGCTGCTGGGTATCGTCGGCGTAGAAGATCACCGAGCGGTACTGCGTGCCGACGTCCGGACCCTGGCGGTCGAGCTCGGTCGGATCGTGCGCCACCGAGAAGAACACCTGCAGGAGCTCGCCGTAGCTCACCTCGGCGGGGTCGAAGCTCACCTGCACCGACTCGGCGTGACCGGTGTGACCGCCGCCGACGTCGCCGTAGTTCGCTGTCCGCGCCGACCCGCCGGAGTAACCGGCGAGCACGCCGCGCACGCCGCGCACGTGCTCGAACACCCCCTGCAGGCCCCAGAAGCAGCCACCGGCGAACACCGCCGTGTGCACGCGGCCGGGCGCTTTCGGGTTGTCGAGCGTGGGCGCAGGCAACACGACCGGCGGCTCGGCACCCTGCGTGGCGACGATCCAGCCAAAGCCCCCGACCACCGCCAGCGCCGCGAGCGCACTCAACATTCTCTTAGGCGACATCTCTGATCCTCCTTACTTCGACGGCCTGTCTCAAGCGCGTGGCGCAAAGTTCAAGGCCACCGAGTTCATGCAGTAGCGCAGCCCGGTCGGCCGCGGCCCGTCATCGAATACGTGACCCAGGTGCGCGTCACAGCGCTTGCACGATACCGCGGTGCGCTCCATGCCGAGGGTGCGGTCACCGCGCTGGATGACGTTCTGCCTGGAGATCGGCTGCCAGAAGCTCGGCCAGCCGGTGCCGGAATCGAACTTGGTACGCGAGTCGAACAGCGGCGTGCCGCAGCAGATGCAGGCATACAGCCCGTCGGCGTGATTCTTGTCATACGCGCCGCTGAAGGGGGGCTCGGTCCCCTCGTGGCGCGTGACCGTATAGGCCAGGAGCGACAGCTGCTGGCGCCACTGCGTATCGGTCTTCACCACGCGCGCCACACTGACGGTGCCCTTGCTCTTGCCATCGGCAGAGAACTCCTCGATGGTGACGGTGTCACTCTGCGCAGCCGACGACAGACCCGCGCGCACGAGCGCCGGACTCGCCGCGAGGGCGCCCCAGGACACAGCACGTGCGAGCAGCGCTCGGCGTGAGAAGCAATTGCGGTTGGAGCTCATGGCCATTCTCCGTCAGCCAAAGGTAAATGAGTACGCCTGCACGCCGGCGTCCAGGAATTCGATCGCGAAGGTGTGCTCGCCCTCGGGGTGAGCCTGGCGGATGAGCTGATAGAGGCGCTGCTCGCTCACCGCACCGCTGCCATCGGCTTGCACGTCCATACCGCGATCCGCTCCCGGGGCGTGCCCGTCGATGCTCACGCGGAAGCGAACCGGCGCACCTCCGGGCGTGCTGCCGAGCACCAGGTGCAAATCGCGCGCGCGGAAGCGGAACACGATGCTGGCGTGCGCGGCGGTTGCCAGTACCTGCTCGCCCTCTACCTGCCACGAGCCGGCCAATGCCCACTGATTCAACTGCAGCGTGCCCGGCGCTGTGTAGCGGTGCGTGGCATCACGCACCGCACCGCCCGGGGAGACAAAGTTCGCGGCGCGCTGGTAGCCCAGATAGGTTTCCGGGGAATTCACGTCCGCCTCATCGGCCGCCGCTTCAACACCGCTGGCCTGCACTGCGCTGGCCACGGGGGCGAGCTGAGCCGCGCCGGCTTCCAGGAGCAGCTGCCGTATGAGCTGCTCGGAACCGGCGTAATCACCCTCACCGAAATGGTGGCCGCGGATACGGCCCTGCGCGTCGATGAAGTAGTGCGCGGGCCAGTATTGATTATTGAAGCCGCTCCAGATGGCGTAGTCGTTGTCGAGCGCCACCGGGTAGGTAATACCTAAGTCGCGCACCGCACGCTTCACGTTGTCGAGGTTCTTCTCGAAGGCGAACTCCGGCGCATGTACGCCGATCACCACCAGCCCCTGGCTGGCGTAGCGCGCGTACCAGCTCTTCACGTACGGCAGCGCGCGCAGGCAGTTGATACAGGAATAGGTCCAGAAATCGACCAGCACCACCTTGCCGCGCAGCGCCAGCGGTGTGAGCGGCGGGGAATTCAGCCAGGCGACAGCGCCGCTCAAGGGCGGCAGCTCGCCTTCGACGGGCGCAGCGCCCGCGGGCGGTGCGCTCGCGGACATCATGGCGTTGCCGTTCATGGCGCCGGACATGGCGCCCGACATGGCGCCGCTCGTAGTGCCACTCATCGCTCCGGACATCGCCATCGCCCCTCCCGGGGAGTCCCTGGGTCCGATGCGCTCGAGCAGCGCCTGCTCGAAATGGTTGGTGCTGTTGACCGACAGGCGCGTGAGGATGCCGGTGTCCCACCCCAGGGCGATGGCCGCCACCGCAACGAGTACCGCGACTCCTAGGAACCGGCGCAGCCACTCGCCTGCGGCAAAGGAGCGCTTCATCGCCGCGATCACGCGCGTGCTCGCGGCTGCCGCGACTGCCAGTGAGGTGGCGGCGCCGAGTGCGTAGGCGAGCAGCAGCACGGTCGTGGTGGTACTTGGTCCACGCAGTGCCGCGCCGGTCAGAATCAGGCCGAGGATCGGGCCC
>DASYNX010000036.1:0-21610 GCA_036008385.1 Steroidobacteraceae bacterium | reverse complement strand
TCCGGTATCGGCGGGAGCGGTGCAGGCTCCGGTATCGGCGGGAGCGGCGCAGGCTCCGGTATCGGCGGGAGCGGCGCAGGCTCCGGTATCGGCGGGAGCGGTGCAGGCTCCGGTATCGGCGGAAGCGGTGGAGGAGCATGAGCCGGGACTGGCGCTCACGCTCTTAACGTTCCGACGGTTGGTCGCGGAGGCGACCGCCGAGTTAGCTTTCGGCTGAGCGGGCCCTCAGGGATTCCGCAGTTCTTCTCTTAGCGCTTTCCTCAATATCTTCCCAACATTACTCTTGGGAAGTTCCGTCCTGAAGTACACGTGTTTCGGAACCTTGTACCCCGCCAGCGTTTCCCGGCAGCAGTCGATAACGTCCTTCTCGGTGAGCGCTGGGTCTTTGCGGACCACGAACAGCGCTACGACCTCGCCGGAGTGCTCATCCCGTTGCGCGACCGCGGCGACCTCGAGGACACCCGGGCAGGTGACGGCGGCTGCCTCCACCTCGTTCGGATAGACGTTGAATCCTGACACAAGGATCATGTCTTTCTTGCGGTCCTCGATGTACACGAAACCCCGCTGATCCATGCGGCCGACGTCACCGGTGCGCAGCCAGCCGCCCGGCAGCATCACCTTGGCGGTCTCGTCGGGTCGGTTCCAGTAACCGCGCATCACCTGCGGGCCGCGTACGCAGATCTCGCCGATCGATCCAAGGGCGAGATCATTGCCGGCGTCGTCTTTGATGGCGATCTCGGTGGAGGGGATCGGCAGGCCGATCGAGCCGTTGAATGGCTCGTCGTTGGGATTGATGCACGCGGCGGGCGAGGTCTCGGTGAGGCCCCACGCCTGCGTCAGCGTGCAGCCGGTCACTTCCTTCCAGCGTTTTGCCACGGCCTCCTGCACCGCCATGCCTCCGCCGAGACTGACCTTGAGATGGCTGAAATCGACCTTGTCGAAGCCCGGCGCGTGCAGCAGCGCGTTGAAGAGTGTGTTGACGCCGCTGATGTAGTCGAACGGATGCTTCCGCAAGTCGGCGACGAATGCCGGGATGTCGCGCGGATTGATGATGAGCACGTCCTTCCACCCGAGACGGGCAAACAGCATGCAGTTCCCGGACAGCGCGAATATGTGATAGAGCGGGATGGCAGTGATCAGTACGCCGGGCGCCTCGTGGAAATTTCCCCCGAGCCACGCCTCGGACTGCAGCACGTTGGTCGCGACGTTACCGTGTGACAGCATCGCACCCTTGGCCACACCGGTAGTTCCGCCGGTGTATTGCAGGAAAGCGAGGTCGTCGGGACCGACATCCACCGGCGCCAGCGGCAGCCTCGTTCCCTGGGCGAGCGCCGCGCGCAGCGACAGCGCGCCCGGGATACTCCAGGCGGGCACCTGCTTGCGCACGTGCCGCACGACGAAGTTGACCAGGAAAGACTTCGGGAACTTCAGGAGATCTCCGGCTGCGGTGACCAGCACATGCTTGACGCTGGTGCGCGGCAGCACCTGCTGCACCACATGGGCGAAGTTCTCGAGCACCACGATCCCCGTCGCTCCCGAGTCGGTCAGCTGGTGTTCCAGCTCGTGGGCGGTGTACAGCGGATTGGTGTTGACGACCACGAGTCCGGCGCGCAGCGCGCCGAACATCGCGACCGGATACTGCAGGGTGTTCGGCAGCATGATCGCGATACGATCGCCCTTGCGGAAGCCGGCCTGCTGCAGCCACGCAGCGAAGGCACGCGTCAGTTGATCGAGCCGCCGGTAGGTCAGATCGGTGTCCATCTGCACGAACGCGACCAGATCGGCGTGCTCGGCGCAGGTCTGCTCGAGCAGCTGCTTCAGAGAGCGCAGCTCCGCACCGTCGATGTCCGCAGGCACATGCGCCGGATACGACCTCAGCCAGATCTTGTCCATCAGCGTCCCCCGCCCCGAGGATTCTTATTCAGGAGCGGTTTGAGGTGCGGCCAGACCGTATCGAGAACCCGCGGCTCGCCTGCGGGATTGGGGTGCATGCCGTCCGCTTGCATCAGGGCAGGGTCGAGCGCCACTGTCTCCAACAGGAAGGGAACGAGCGGCAGATGATATTGGTTTGCCAGCTCGGGGAAGATGCGCGCGAACTCCTCCGTATAGCGCGGACCGTAGTTGGGCGGGATGCGGATCCCGACCAGCAGCACGCGTGCCCCGGCGGCGTGTGCCAGGCGCACCATGGCAGCGAGGTTGTCGCGCATGGCGCTCACCGGCAGTCCCCGTAAGCCGTCGTTGGCGCCGAGCTCGAGGATCACGAGGCCCGGCTGATGCAGCTCGAGTGCCCGCGGCAGCCGCTCGAGCCCGCCCGCGCTGGTCTCCCCGCTCACGCTGGCGTTGACGATGGCGTATCCGTACCCTTGGCTCTGCAGTCGCTGCGTGAGCAGCGCGACCCAACCCTGCTCCGCGCGCATCCCGAGGGCGGCACTCAGGCTGTCGCCAAATACCAGGATCGTGCTGGGGGAGGCCACCGCGTTCTGGAGCGCGATGAACACCAACCCTACGCCCAGCGTCCAGGAGCAGATGACTCGCAGCCACGTTCTCAAAGCGGAAAACCTCTCGAAGCAGGTTAGCAGCCCGGAAGGTCCGCTGACCATCGTCGACGACGTTTCACTCGCCATCGCGGCGGGCGAATCCGTGGCGGTGAGCGGCCCCTCGGGCGCGGGCAAGTCGACGTTGCTCGCGCTGCTGGCAGGCCTCGACCTGCCGACGCACGGGCGCGTGCTGCTCGAGGGTCACGATCTCACGCGCCTCGATGAGGACGGCCGCGCACGGCTGCGGGCCCAGCGGGTGGGCTTCGTTTTCCAGTCGTTTCACCTCATCCCGGCGCTCACCGCGCTCGAGAACGTGATGCTGCCTCTCGAGCTGGCAGCGCGCGGCGACGCCCGGCGCACGGCCGCGGAGACGCTCGCGGGCGTGGGCCTGCGGGCGCGCACCGGGCATTACCCGCGGCAGCTCTCGGGCGGCGAGCAGCAGCGCGTGGCCATCGCACGCGCCTTCGTCACCCGTCCGGCGGTGCTGTTCGCGGATGAGCCGACCGGCAACCTCGATTCGGCCACCGGGGCCCGGGTGGGCGAGCTGTTGTTCGAGCTCAATGCCAACGCGCACACCACTCTGGTGCTGGTCACGCATGATCGCGATCTCGCGGCGCGCTGTGCGCGCGTGGTGCGCATGGAAGCCGGGCGCGCGCTGTGAAGGCGCTGCAGCTCGCATTGCGCACGCTGGCGCGCGAATGGCGCTCGGGCGAGCTCGGTGTGCTGCTGCTGGCGCTCACCGTGGCGGTCGCCGCACTCACCGGTGTGGGGTTTCTGGTCGGCCGCATCGGCGCTGCGGTGGCACTGCAGGCGACCGCCGTGCTGGCGGCGGACATCCGCCTCGGCTCGCCGCAGCCCCTGAGCGATGACTACTTCACCGAAGCCGCGCGCCGCGGGCTTGGCAGCGCGCGCAGCACCAGCCTGCTGTCGGTGGTGTTCAATGGGGATGCCAGCCAGCTCACGCATGTTGTCGCCGTGACCAGCGGCTACCCGCTGCGCGGGCGGCTGCTGGTGGCCGCGGAGCCGTTTGCCACCGGCGTCGCGGCGTCGGGCGTTCCCGGCCCCGGGGAGGTGTGGCCGGATTCGAAGCTGCTTGCCGCCGTCGGCGGGCGTGTCGGCTCGCGGCTGTCGATCGGCGCTGCCGAGTTTCGGGTCACCCGCGTCCTGATCTCGCGACCCGATCAGGGGGGCACGTTCGCGGACCTGGCGCCGAGTCTCATCATGAACGCGGCCGATCTGCCGCGGACGCGTCTGATCCAGCCCGGTAGCCGTGTCAGCTACGCCGGGCTGTTCGCCGGGGAGCGCGCGCGCATCGATGACTTCAAGGCGTGGCTCAGCGCGCACAAGCGGCCCGGCGAGCGGCTGCGCGACATCACCGAAGCAAGCCCCCAGGTGCGCAACGCCGTGGAGCGTGCCGGGCGCTTCCTGAGCCTGGCGAGCCTGGTGAGCGTACTGCTGTGCGCGATCGCCGTGGCGATGGCGGCGCGGCGCTACGTCTACCGGCACCTCGATACGGTCGCGCTGCTGAAGACTCTCGGGGCGACGCGCGCCTTCACGCTCGCACTGTCGGTGGTGCAGCTGCTCGCGCTCGCGCTCGCTGCGGCGGCCGCCGGCGCGGCGCTCGGTTTCCTCGCACAGGAGTGGCTGCTGCGCACGGTGCGGGGACTCCTGAGCGTGACCGAAGTGCCGCGGGCGAGTGCGACGCCGCTCGCCATCGGTTTCGTGACCGCGGTCGCGGTGCTCGCCGGGTTCGCGCTGCCGCCACTGCTGCAGCTCTCGCGTGTGCCGGCACTGCGCGTCCTGCGCCGCGACGTCGGCCCGCCGCCACCCCTGGTGCTGCTCGCCTTCGGACCGGCGGTGGCGGTGGTACTGCTCCTCATTTACTGGGTGGTGCCGGATGGCCGGATGTTTCTCTATATCACCGCCGGACTCGCTGCCTTCGTCGTAGTGCTGACGCTCGCCGGGTTGCTGCTCGTGACGCTTGCCGGGCGGCTGCGTGGTCGCGTCGGAGTGGCCTGGCGCTTCGGGGTAGCGAACTTGAGCCGGCGGCGCGCCGAGAGCGTCGTGCAGCTGGTCGCGTTCGGCACCGGCATCATGGTGCTGCTGCTGCTGGCGATCCTGCGCACCGACATCAACGGCGACTGGCAGCGCTCGCTGCCGCAGAATCTTCCCAACTACTTCTTCGTCAACATCCCGCCGCAGTCGCGTCAGGAGTTCGCGCAGTTCCTCGAGTCTCAGGGCGCGCATACCACGCGCATGCTGCCGATGATCCGCGGCCGGCTCACGGGCATCAACGGACGGCCCGTCGAGGGCGCCCGCGCCGGACGCGCCAGCGAGGAGGGCTTCGCGACCCGCGAGCAGAATCTGACCTGGACCGATGAGCTCGGGCCCGACAACCGCATCATCGCCGGGCGCTGGTGGACGGCGGCGGATGTCGGCAAGCCGCTGGTGTCGCTCGCGAGCGAGTTCCAGGAGTCGCTCGGTCTTGAGGTCGGCGACCGGCTGACGTTCGACATCGCCGGGGAGACGCGCGAGGTCCAGGTGGCGAGCATCCGCAAGGTCAAGTGGGACACGTTTCAGCCCAACTTCTTCATCGTGTTCGCCCCCGGGGTGCTGGACGGGATCGCGGGCACCTACATGACGAGCGCCTATTTCACCCCCGGCGCGGCGCGCTCGCTGACCGCGCTCGCGCACCGCTTCCCCAGCGTGTCGATATTCGACATCGAGGAGCTGCTCGCCCAGGTGCGCGCCGTACTCGACAAGGCGGCGCTCGCCGTGCAGAGCGTGTTCGTGTTCACGCTGTTTGCCGGACTCACGGTGCTGTTGGCCGCGGTGCAGTCGAGTCGCGACGAGCGCCGCTACGAGAGCGCCATGCTGCGCACGCTGGGCGCGAGCCGCGCCACCGTCGTGCAGGGGGTGCTGGCGGAGTTCGCAACGCTCGGCGGTCTGTCGGGCCTGCTGGCCGCGCTCGGTGCGTCAGTGGCGGCGTATTTCCTGACCACCCACTGGCTCGAGCTGCACTACGTCTTCGAGCTCATGCCGTGGCTCGAGGGAGTGGTGGGCGGGGCGGTGCTGGTGGCGGTGGGCGGGTGGCTGGCGACGCGCAGCGTCGTCAATCAGCCACCGCTGACGACGCTGCGGGCGTGAGCGTGCTCAGTGCACGATGCCGATCGTGACCCAGGAGTCGGGCTGCGGCGTGCCGTGCCAGTCGAGGCCTTCGAGCGTGAGCTGGTAGTTGCCGGGGCCGAGCGCTGAGCTGTTGAGGGCGATGCGCAGATGGCCGTTGGAATCCTTGGCCAGGTTGCTGATGATCGCCACGCGGCCCTGATCAACGCGGTCGATGGTGATGCGGAAGTTGTGATACGGCGAGCGTGACTCGTCGATCTTGAGGTCCGCGAGCTGGGCGCCGCCGCGGAGGCCGATGGTGATGGCCGGGGAGTTGGAGGCGCCGGCGCGGCTCGGCATCACGCGGATCTCGCGCGTGCTCGTGGCCGGGTCAAGCGCCCGCTCGGTGGCCTGCGTCTGCAGGGCGCCGATGCGACGGCTCTTGCTGGCGCTGCCGGCGGCGACGATCGCGAGCGCCACTGCGAGCACCAACACTCCGATGCCGAGTCCCAGCGTGACCACGGGTTGCTGCCACAGCGGACGCGGCCCTTCCTGCCACGGCTCGGGCTTGCCGGCTGCCTCGAGCAGCCGCAGCCCCGCGTTGACTCTTTCCGGCACGCCCATCTCGTCGAGCAGTTCCGGGTGGTCGTGGCAGAAGCGCTCGAACTCGGTAGCGGCCTTGATCGGCAGGCGCCCCGACAGGTAGCGCTCCACCACCTGGTTGCGGGCGATGGAGTCCCGATCCATGGTCGGCGCTGCCGCCGCCGGCTGCGCGGCGGCGGGCGAGCCGGCGCTCGGGAGCGTGGCGGGTGCGGTGGCCGACGCGGCCGCGGCAACTTTCGGCGTACTCCTCACCGCCGCAGCGGCGGCAACGGTCCCGGGCGCTGGCGCGCCGGCAGGTGCTGCTTGGGATTTCGCTGCGGCCGCGCGGGCACTCGCCCAGCTCGCAAGACTCGGGGCGTCGATCTTCGGTGCATCGACCTTGGGTGTATCGGTCTTCGATGCGTCCGCCTTCGAGGTGTCGGCTTTCGGAGCATCGGCCTTCGGAGCGTCACCGTTGGTCGCATCAGCCTTGGGCACGGTGGGCTTGACCGGCTGCGCCGACGTCTTGGACGAAGGCGCGGGCGCCGTGGCCGCGGCCGGACGGGTCGGCACGGCAGGCGCCGCGCCGGGTCGGCTTGAAGTCTTGGGCGCTGGGCGCTGGCCCGCGGCGGCGAGCTTGGTGGCCGCGGCGGAGAGTGAGGCGGTCTTCGCGATCGGCACACGCGCCGCCGCGCGTACGCTGGCCTCCGCTTCGCGCGAGATCGCAGGCGCGGCGGCAGCTGGCGCCGCAGGCGGTGTGACCGGCGCGGGCCGAGGCGGCGGAGGGGCGGTGAGCATGTCGTCGACGACCGGATCCTCGAGCACCAGCTCGAGCGCGGGCTCCGGCTCCTTGGCCGCAGCCGCTCCGTTGAGCGGTACCGCGGTCGGCTGCGCGCCCGGAGCAAGGAACATCTCGGGATCGATGAAATTCAGGCCCGTCTGCCCGGTGTCCGGGGACGGGGGTGACTGCGGCCCCTGGGGCGCTGCGGGCGCTGCAGTGCGTGCGCCCGATGCGTTTGCCGCACCCGCCGGGGCGGGCGTGGCCGCAGCAGCCGACGCCGCCAGGGGCTCCGTACGCTTCGTGACGGCGTCCTTCGGCTCATCGACCGGCAGATCGGCGAGCGGCTCCAGCTGCGGGCGGGGCGCGGCTTCCATATGAAGACATATCTAAGCAACGCGCCGACAGCATGGCCTCGCGATGGCTCACAGATCGCCGGCGGGAATTCGGGGTTCGTGACACACATCACAGTTGCCGGGAAGAAAACTCCCGGCACGAACTGCGTCACGGTGTTCAGCCCGCCGATCCGCTGAGGAAATATTCGACCTTGTCGCGGTAGGTGCGCGAAAGCTTGAGCTCGTGCCCGCCCTCGAGCGTGAGGAAGTACTCGCCGTTCATGTGCGCGCGCAGGCTCCTGACGAGACGCAGGTTGACGATGGTCGAGCGGTGCACGCGCTGGAACAGTCGCGGATCGAGAATCTGCTCGAGCTCCTTCATCGTGCCGCGCAGAATGTGCGTGTCGCCGCCGGCGTGAATGCACATGTAATCGCCCGCGGCATCGATCCACTCGATCGAGCTCACGGGCACGCGGACCGTGTCGCGTCCCTGGCGGATCGGCAGCACCTCGGGGCGTGCGCCGCCGATCGCCTTGCGCCCGTGCTCCAGCAGCTCATCGAGCACCAGCTCCCCGCAGCCGGTGATTTCGGCGATGACCTGCATCAGCCGGTCGCGCTGCTCGGCGGCGTTGCGCGCGCGCATGTGCTCGCGCACCCGCGTGAGCGCGTCGGCGAAGCGCGCCTCGTCGATCGGCTTGAGCAGATAGTCGATCGCGCGTGCCTCGAACGCCTGGATGGCGTACTGGTCGTAAGCGGTGACGAACACGATCACCGGGAGCGACTCCTGCGGCAGGTGTGCGAGCACCTCGAATCCGGACATGCCCGGCATCTGAATGTCGAGGAACATCAGGTCCGGCTTGTACTGCTGGATCGCCGCCAGCGCCTCGCGCCCATTGGCACATTGCGCCACGATCTCGAAGTCGCCTTCCACGCGCAGGCGGATCTCCACCCCGCGTCGCGACAGCACTTCGTCATCGACGATCAGAGTGCGGATCTTCATGCACGCACGCCGCCAGAGACGCGCGCGGACGGCGCTGCGGCCGGCGCCGCCGCTCCGGGCGCCGCGGTCTCGAGTGGCAGCGCCATCTCGACCCGCAGGCCGGGCTGGGCATTCAACACCGTGAAGCGGCAGTTATCCCCATACAACACCGTGAGGCGCTCCTGGGTGTTGCGCAGACCCACGCCGCGCCGCTCGCCCGCCGGGGCGCCCTCGCGCAGGCCCGGGCCGTCGTCGATGACCGAGAGCTCGAGCCGGCTCTCGCGGATGCGGCCCTCGATGCGCACCATGCCGCCCTGCTCGCGCGCGGATACCGCGTACTTCAGCGAGTTCTCGAGCAGCGGCTGCAGCAGCAGGCTCGGCACCAGCGCATCGAGCGCCGCCTCCTCGACCGCGTACTCCAGGCGCAGCCGCTCGCCGAAGCGCAGGCGCTCCGTGCCCAGATACAGATTGAGCGCTTCGATCTCCTGGCGCAGGGTCACTTTCTTCATCGGGTCCTGGTCGAGGGTGTAGCGCAGGAACTCTGACAACCGCGTGACGGCGTGGTTCGCCTTGCGGTTCTGGTTGTCGAGGATGAGCGTCGAGATGGCGTTGAGCGTGTTGAACAGGAAGTGCGGATTCAGCTGGTAGCGCAGCATCTTCAGCTGCGCCTCCTGCGCGAGCGCCACCGCCTTGAGCATCCCCTGCTCCTGCCTGCGCTGCGACTCGTAGAACTTGATGCCAAAGTACAGCAGGCTCCAGCACAGCAGCAGATAGGTCGAGGACAGTGCGCCGCCGAACAGCTCGAATAGCGTCTGCGCGTGCCAGTCCGGATCGACGAACACCTTGTAGGAGAAATTGATCACGATGCGCAGCGCGAGTCCGGTGACGTAGGAGGTGATCAGCACCCCGATGATCATGGTCCGGGGCGCGCGGCCCCACAGCCGCCGATAGATGAAGCGCATGGGCGCCGAGAGCAGAAATCCCGCGAGCGCCGACACGGCGATGACGCGCGCGTAGCTCGAGGGCTTCTCGTAGAGCAGTGCGCCGAAGTACTGCGAGATGCCGTACGCGGCCCAGCCGACGGCGTGCAGGCTCCAGAACAGCACGTTGCGGTTGGAGCGAAATTGTTCGAGCGTCGGTATCTTCATAGGCTGCGGCGGCCGGGGCTGCGGTCAGCACCGGCCACGCTTGGGGAAGCTTAGGGCATCCGCTGCGCCGCTGGCCGCCTCCGTGAGCGCGCCGGCGGCTCGTTTCGTCGCACTGAAGGGGCCGGAAGGGCGCATTGCGGCCCTCCCGGCGCTGCTATAAGGCTTTGATTGGGGGGCTTTTTGGTCTAACGCAGGACGGCGTTGAGACCGGTGGGGTCGGGCGAGCCGGCGAGCGATTCGAGCGTCTGCACCGGGGAGAGAGCGGCGCCCTGTGCCAGGTCGCAGCCGATGGCAGTGAGCCACTGCAGCGCCGCCTGAGAGTCGACCTTCTTGGCGCCGCAGTGGATGCCGAGGACCTTCGCCGCCTGGACGGTGGCGACCACCATGGCCTGGGCGAGTTTGTCCTTGAGGGCCGAGGAGCTCAGCTTCGGATCGATCTTCACCAGCCGCACCGCCTTCGAGCGCAGCAACGGCAGCACCTGGGCGTCGAAGGAGAAGTCGTCAATTACGATCCAGCTGCCGACCTTCTCGCTGTGGCCGATGAAGCGCTCGACCTGCGCGCGGCGCTGCGTGCACAGCGCCTCGGTGATCTCGAAACCGAGGGTATCGCCGGCGATGCCGTGGGAGTTGAGCGCCGCCGCGATCTTCTGCGGGAAGCGCTCGTCCTCGAGCGTGGCGATCGACAGGTTGACGGTGAAGCTGGTGGGGTGTGAGTTCCACGAGCCGCGGTGGGCGGCGAGCCAGCCGAGCAGACGCTGCAGCACCAGGGCATCCTGAGCGGCCGGATCGCGCTGCGGGGCTGATGTGCGCGCGAGCAGCTGAAAACGCCGTGTCTGGCCGCCGGCGCGCAGCTTGGCGTACGGCAGCAGCTCGAGCAGCAGATTCGGATCGTTCACTGCAGTGAGTGTGGGCGTCGCGGCCGTTGCGGTCGGCGCCGAAACGCCAGGCGCGGGCGCAGCGGGCGGGGCGGCGGGCGCAGCAGTCACAGGCGCCAGCACACGCGGGGCGGTGGGTGCGGCGGGTGCAACGACGGGCGCGGCGGGCGCGGCGGCGGGCGTTGCCCGCGGTGTTGGCCGGGTCCGGGCAGCCGGGCGTGCCGCGGCAGGTGCCGCCGGCGCAGCGGGCGGCGGAGGCGCCGCCGCAACAGGGGGAGCGGCCACGCGGGCCGGCGCGGCCGTGGGGGCCGGCTGGGTACGAGCAACGGGCCGTGGCGCGGGCGCAGGTGCCGGCGCAGATGCGGGCGGCGGATCCACGAACTCGAGCAGCATCATCTCCGAGGACGGGTCGGCGAGTGGTGCGGGCGTCGCTTTGGCCGGCGCGGTTTTCGCCGGCCCAGCTTTCGCCGGCGCAGCCTTCGCGAGCGCGGCTTTGGCGGGCGCAGGCGCCGGCTCCTCGGAGGGCTGTACCACCGGGATGCGGAAGGACGCCGTCTCGTCGGGCGAGAGCTCGAATTCGAGGATGTCGTTCACCTCTTCGGGTGACATGAGCTCGGTTGCGGGAGCGGGCGGCGGCTCCGGCGCCGGCTTCGGCGCGCCGGCGGCCTCATCGAGTGCCGCGAGGATGTCCTCGGTCTCGGCGAATACGGGGTCCGCAGCGGGGTCGGCCGCGCCAGCGGGGGCCGCGTCGCTCGGCTTCAGCAGGACCGCCAGGCGCAACATGATCGCGCGCACCGGGGCGGCGGTCATGCGCTCGAGCGTATCGTCGCCGATGGACTTGCCGTCGGCGATGATCATGGCGATGCCGACCAGCTCGGAAGACGGGCCGCGCACCGGGAGGAACAGCGCCAGGCGGCCGTCCTCGAGACCCATCTCGTGACACGGCAGCGAGACGTCCTCGGCCATCACGGCGAGCGCTTCGACGACCAGGCCGTGCTCGTCGGGCCCGAGGGCGCCCTCGCTCAGCCACACGATGTTGGCTTCGTGGTCACACAGTGAGACTGAGTGCAGGCGGCGCGTCGGCAGCACCTTGCGCAACTGCTGTCCGAGGGACTCGACCGTGTGGGGGGTGTTCTCGGCGGGTGCCGCAGCTGCCGGTGCAGCCGGCACAGGCTTGAGGGCAGGCGGGCGCGTGGATTTCAGTCGCAGCAAGGGAGTTTCCCGTCCTCGAGGCCGTACACGGGCAGGCGCAATCGCCCGCCTCTGTGGAGGAGAGCGTGGCAGCGCGGGCGCCGCGCTGCCGTGATTTCCCTCGCGTTCTGTTAGTAAAGACTGTCAGTAAAGGGCGACAGTAATCTGTCGCCCTTTGTTATGTTCAGAGGTCGCGTCCGGCGCCGAGGAAGTCGCGTTTGCCGAGGTCGACGCCGTTGTGCCGCAGGATGTCGTAGGCGGTAGTGAAGTGGAAGAAGACGTTGGGGATCGCCCAGCGCTGCAGGAAATCGAGCCCCTTGAACTCGAGCGTGCGCTCGCCGGCGGGCACCCGGATGTCGCGCGTCTCCGACCCTTCGAGTGCGCCCGGCGGCACGCTCTTGAGGAAGTCGATGGTGCGCGCGATGCGCGCGCGCAGCTGCTCGATGGAGGTCTCGGTGTCCTCGAAGCGCGGGGGCTCGGCGGCGGCGAGTCGCGCCACGGAATTCTTCGCAAGGTCGCAACTGATCTGCACCTGGCGCGTCAGCGGCAGCATGTCCGGCGCCAGGCGCGAGCCGAGCAGCACCGCCGGATCGATCTTGCGCTGCGCGGCGTTGCTCGCTGCCCTCTCCAGAATCCAGGAGAGATTGCCGAGCGCATTCACAAACACCTCGGCCGAGAGCGCGTACATCGGGACTTTCATGGGGTTGCCTTGTTGTCGTGCGGAAGGGGCGCAGATTCTATTCCGTGTACCACTAGCGCGCCTGCCTCCCTGGTGAAACAATTGAACCCCTCCAAAGGAGGATTGAGGCCACCATGAGTATGATCTGGACGCCTGCGCAACTGGCCATGCTCGCCAAGGTGGTGGATCTCAACGGCTTCTCCGCGGCGGCCCGCGCGCTCGGGGTGCCGAAGGCGGCCGTCAGCCGCGCCGTGGCGGACCTCGAGAAGACGCTCGGCGTGCGGGTGCTCGAGCGCACCACGCGACGCATCGGGCTCACCTCGGCCGGGCGGCTGCTGTACCCGCACGCACGGCGCGTCGGCGAGGAAACCGACGCTGCGCGCGGCGCCATCGCGAAGCTGCAGTCGCCGGAGGCGCGGCCGTTGCGCGTGGTGGCCGACCCGACCTACGGGCGCGTGCTGTTATCACCGCTCGTGCCGCGCTTCCTCGAGGCGTTTCCGCACGTGCCGCTCGAGGTGACGCTCGATGCCGAGCAGCTCGCCGACGGCGCGTGGGATGTGGCGATCCGCACCCGCCCGCCCGCCGATATCAGTGTGACGCAGCGCCTGCTCGGCGCGCCGCCGGCCCTGCTGTGTGCCACGCCCGCGTACCTGCAGCAGCGCGGCGCGCCCGAGCGACCCGATGACCTGCGGGCGCACGACCTGCTCACGCCCGAGGCAGCGGAGCTGCCGGAGTTTCGGCTGCAGCTCTCGCGCGGCGCACAGCGTGCCGAAGTGCCGCTGTCGCCGAAGCTCGCCGTTGATGATCCGGCGGTGCTGCACGCGGCCACGGCGGCCGGTCTCGGCATCGGCCTGCTGCCCGAGTTTCTGTGCCGACAGGGGCTCGCGACCGCGCGGCTGAAGCCGGTGCTGCCGGAATGGACCGTGCCGGCCGCGGCGGCACTTTATGCGCTCTACCCGAGCGCGCTCGAGTCCGACCCGCGGGCGCAGCAGTTCGTGGACTTCCTGGCGGCGAACATCGTGCCGGCGCTCGCGCCGCCCGCGCCGCTTCCCACGCGCGGCAGCGCGCCGCCGGCGCGCGCGCACGAGGTCACCGCGCACTGACGGCGCGCTGCCACCGCTACACTAGGGACGTAAAGGGACCGACCATGTACCGTGCGCCGCTGCGTGAAGTGCGTTTCGTGCTCGAGGAGCTGCTCAGCGCGCAGAGCCTCGCCGCCTTCCCGGGCTTCGCGGATTATTCGAACGAGCTGGCGCAGTCGGTGCTCGAGGAAGCCGCGCGCTTTGCCGAAGGGGTGCTCGAGCCGCTCAACCGTCCGGGCGACATCGAGGGGGCACGCTGGACTCCCGACGGCGTCGTCGCCGCGCCCGGCTTCCGTGACGCGTACGGCAAGTACGTCGAAGGCGGCTGGCCGGCACTTGGCGGGCTGCCGGAGTTCGGCGGTCAGCACCTGCCTCGGGTGCTGGTGAACGCGGTGGGGGAGTTCTGGGGTTCCGCAAACCTCGCTTTCAAGCTCGGCCCGATGCTCACTCAGGGCGCCGCCCACGCGCTCGAGCTGTCCGGATCCCCGGCGCAGAAGCGCAGCTACCTGCCGAAGATGGTGCGCGGCGAGTGGTCGGGCACCATGGTGCTCACCGAGCCGCAGGCTGGCTCGGATCTCGGGCAGGTGCGCACCCGTGCCGTGCCCGATGGCGATCGCTATCGCCTCTTCGGCCAGAAGATCTTCATCACCTGGGGCGATCACGACCTCACGGCCAACATCATTCACATGGTGCTGGCGCGCATCGACGGCGCCCCGCCGGGCGTGCGCGGCATCTCGCTGTTCATCGTGCCGAAGGTGCTGGTGAACGCCGACGGCTCGCTCGATGCACGCAACGACGTGCGTTGCCTGTCGATCGAGCACAAGCTCGGCATCAATGCGAGTCCGACCTGCGTGCTCGCATTCGGCGAGCACGGCGGCGCATTGGGCGAACTCATCGGCGAGCCCGGCCGCGGCCTCGAGTACATGTTCATCATGATGAACAGCGCGCGCCTCGCGGTGGGGAGTGAGGGTTATTCGGTGGGCGAGCGCGCCTTCCAGCGCGCCGTGGAGTGGGCGCGCACGCGCGTGCAGGGCCGCCCGCCGGTGGCGGCCGCCGCCGGGCCGACGCCGATCATCCACCATCCGGATGTCAAGCGGATGCTGCTGACGATGAAGTCCCTGACCGAGGCCGCGCGCGCCCTCACGCTCTATACCGCCTTCCAGTTCGATGTCGCCGCTAACAGCCCCGACGAGCCCACGCGCAGCGCTGCCCGCGCGCGCGGTGAGCTGCTCACGCCCATCGTCAAGGGGTGGTGCACGGAGTGCGGCAACGAGGTGTGCGCCATCGGCGTGCAGGTGCACGGCGGCATGGGGTTCATCGAGGAGACCGGCGCTGCGCAGTACGTGCGCGATGTGCGCATCACCACCATCTACGAGGGTACGACCGGCATCCAGTCGAACGATCTGATCGGCCGCAAGATCGGTCGCGACCGCGGCGCCGCGATGAGCGTACTGCTCGCCGACATCGAGCACGAGCTCGCGGCCCTCAGCGTCGGCGATCCGGTGGTGGACGGTATCCGCAAGGCGGCGCTCGAAGCCGCGGGTGCGCTGCGTGGGGCGACCGGCGCGCTGCTGCAGGCACTCGCGACGCACCCCGATGCGGGCATGGCGGTCTCGGTGCCCTATCTCAAGCTGTGTGGCTATGTCCTCGGCGGGTGGCTGCTGGCCAAGTCGGCGGCGATCGCCGCGCGCCACGCGGGCGGCGCCGAGCGGGAGTTCTACGCCGCCAAGATCCGCACCGCGGCGTTCTACGCCGCCCAGGTGCTGCCGACCGCAGCGGCGCTGGCGCGCGTGGTCGAGAGCGGTGCCGCGAGCGTCATCGAGACCGACGCGGCGCTGGTGTAACGCGGGAGGCTGCCCCATGCCTGCAACCGCGCTGCGCTTCGACCACCTCGCGCTACCGGTGTTCGATGCGGCCGAGACCTATCGCTTCTACAGCGAAGTCCTGCAGCTGCCTCTGGTGGATGCCCTGAGCGGCGATGACTGGGGCGGCAAGCCGTGGCTCATGATGTTCTTCGGTCTCGGCGGCGGGCAACAGCTGGCGCTGTGCGCGCTGTGCGGCGCACGGCGTCCGCCGCCGGACGGCCTGCCGCCGGACGTGCGGCACTACGCCTTCGCCGTCGCGTCTCGCGCCGAGCAGGAGGAATGGAAGGCGCGCCTGCACCGCCACGGCGTTGCCTGCAGCGAGGAGGATCACGCGCAGCAGCACTCGCTGTATTTCTCCGATCCCAACGGCATCATGCTGGAAGTGACCAGTCCGGCGAGCGCGGCCCCGATCAAGGTCGATGCGCACGCGGTTGAGACCGTGGAGCGCTGGCTCGCCCGGCGCGCATGAACCGCCGTGAGCTGCTGGCCGCAGGAGTCTCCGTCATGACCATGGCCGCTCTGTCGGACGCCGACGTGCCCGCGCCCCTGATCCAGCGCAGGATTCCCTCGAGCGGGGAGGAGCTGCCGGTCATCGGCCTCGGCACCTCGGGGCCCTTCGAGGTCGGCGAGGCGGCCGCCGAGCGCGCACCGCTCAGGGAGGTGCTGGAGGGGTTCTTCGCCGGCGGTGCGCGGCTCATCGACACTTCGCCGATGTATTCCACCGCCGAGCGGGTGCTGGGCGGGCTGCTGACGCCCGACATGCACCGGCGGGCGTTTCTCGCCACCAAGGTGTGGACGCGCGGTGAGCGCTCCGGGAGCGAGCAGATGACCCGCTCCGCGCAGCTGCTGGAGAGCGCGCGGCTCGATCTTATCCAGGTCCACAACCTGCTCGATCTCGACACCCAGCTGCACACCCTGTACGCCTGGAAGGAGGCCGGCCGGGTGCGCTACGTGGGCGTGACGCATTACACCGTGAGCGCGCACGTCGATCTGGCGCGCGTGCTCGCGCGCGAGAAGCTCGACTTCGTCCAGTTCAACTACTCGCCGGCAACGCGGGCTGCGGAGCAGCGTCTGCTGCCGCTTGCCGCCGAGCGCGGCGTGGCCGTGCTGGTGAACCGGCCGTTCGAGGACGGCGCGCTGTTCCAGGCAGTGCACGGTCGGCCGCTGCCGGCGTGGGCGGCGGAGGTCGACGCCACGAGCTGGGGCCAGCTCGCGCTCAAGTTCATCGCCGCCCACCCCGCCGTGACCTGCATCATCCCCGCGACCGGAAAGGTCGCGCACCTCACCGATAACCTCGCCGGCGGCCGCGGCCGCTTGCCGGACGAGCGCCAGCGCGAGGCGATCGCCCGGGCGTTCGCAGGGTGAAGCGCGGCGGCTCGTTGAGGTTCTCGAGGAACAGCCGCCGCTGCTCGGGGCTGAGCGCAGCCCAGTCGACCTTGTGCGCGTGACTGCGCCGGAGCACGCGGTCGCTCACTTGTGCACGCGCGCGACTCGCGCTCGCCCACTTGCCCGGCAGCCGTGAGGTGGCGCCGCCTCTGAGCAGCTCCACGACCGCCGCGGCCACCTGCGGGTCGCGTGTCAGGTCGCTGTGTGCCACGCGTGCGTAGGCGCTGCGTGCGCCCGCCAGCTCGGCGCTGGCAACCGGCACGGTGCCGTCGCCATGGCGAGTGAGGGTGTAGAGGAAATCATCGCCGCGGCGCACGACCGATGTGACCGTCTCCTTACCCACGCCGGCGATGACGGCGAAGCGTTCGTCCGCGGGTGCGAGGTGCTCATGCGCTGCGCGCGCCGCCTGCAGCAGCGCCGCCTGCGGCTGCGGGCCGGTGGCGGGCCAGTTGCGCCCCTCGAACAGGTCGGCACGGCCGGCGCAGACGCCCGAGGGCAACAGGTCGTACAGGCTCGGGAAGGTGCTGAAGGTCTGCGCCGCGAGAGTCTCCGCGGAGGTGCCGCCGGCCAGGCGGGCGACCTTGCGCACTACGGCGTAGGTGCCGCGCAGCGCCTGGACCGCGGCGAATGAGCCGCTGTTGGGCGTGCCGAGCAGCACCACCCGCTCGACATGGCCGGTGTCCGGCAGCGCCAGCGCGGCGCGGCTCACCAGTCCTCCCATGCTGTGCGCCACGATGGCGATGCGCGCGGGTCGCGCGGCGCGCAGCCGCTGCGCCAGCGCGCGGCCGGACTCGATCACCGGTAGCCGCCAGTCATAGTCGTGAAACTCAGCGGCGAAGCCGTGGGCACGCAGGTACAGTCCCAGCCGCAGGTACGAGAACAGCACCACGCCGAGGGGGACCACCGGCACCGGCGCCGGCAGACGCAGCGCCGCGAGGCGCCCGTGCTGGATGTCGAGCGGATCGAGCCAGATGATGTTGTGCGGCAGCGGTGCAGGTCGCGGGAGTCCCAGCTGCGAGCCCATGATCCCCGGCACCACCAGCACGCGCAGCGGCCGCTCGGCCACGCGCACGCGGCTCGCGCGGCGCGCGAGCGCCGCGAGCGCGCGGTACTCGCTCGTGCCGAAGTAGGCGCTGAGTTCGCGTCGCTGCGCGCCGCTCGCCAGCGCCTGCGCGATCTGCGCATCGGTCCACGCAAAACGGTCATAGGGCGTGACGTGATCGGGGACTGAATTGCCGGAGCTCACGCGCTCTGGTCGCCCGCGCGGCGCGCGGCTCAGCCGTCGCCGAGCGCGCGCACGCGCGCCGTGACCGCGAGTGTCCCGCCGCCCCCGAGCAGCAGCGAGAGCGGCACCTCATCGCCCGGACTCAGCGGGCGCGTCAGGCCGTGCAGCATGATGTGCAGCCCGCCGGGGGCGAGGTGCACCGTCGCGCCGGCCTCGATACGCAGCGGCTCGTGCGGGCGCATGGTGGACTGCCCGTTGCTGAGGGTGCTCTCGTGAATCATCGCCTGCGCGGCGACGGGCGTGCGCACGCCGATGACCAGCACGGGCTGCTGAGCGGTGTTGCGCAGCGTCAGATAGGCGGCGGCCACGTCGCTCCCGGGCGTGGCGCGGATCCAGGCGTCCTGCGCGGTGAGCGCGGGTGACTGCGCCACCGTGCCGGCGACGGCGAGCAGGGCGAGGCAGGCGAGCGCGGCGGGCGGTCTCAAGCGTTCGGGTCCGGTGCAGCGGCGCGGGTGACACGGCAATTATGCCAGACGCAGTTGCAAGCGACCGACTATGATGCTTGCGGCGCGAGCGCCCATGTCAGACCGATCCGCCGCCGGCGAAATTCCTGCATTGATCGCGCTGTTTTCCGGCGCGCTGGCAATCGGCAGTGCCGGTATTTTCGTGCGCCTGTCGGAGACCGGACCGACCGCCACCGCTTTCTGGCGCGGCTGTCTCGCGCTGCCGCTGCTCGGACTGTGGGCGCTTATCGAGCGCCGCCGTCCGGCGTCCGCCGCCGCAGTGGTAAGCGCAGCGGCTGCCGTCGCACCGAGAGCGAGCCTGCGCGATCCAATGTTGTTCTGGGCCGGCGTGTTCTTCGCTGGCGACCTGGCACTGTGGCACTGGTCACTGCTGCTTACCTCGATCGCCGCGTCGACGCTCGAGGCGAACTGCGCGCCCATGCTGGTGACGCTGTTTGCCTGGGCGCTGTGGGGCGAGCGGCCGCGACTCGGTTTCCTCGCCGCGATCGCGTTCGCCTTCGCCGGCATGCTGCTGATCCTCGCGCCCAAGCTCGGCGCCGGCAGCCACGCGCTGCTCGGCGATGCGCTCGGGCTCGGCACCGCGTGCTTCTACGCGGCCTACATCCTCGCGGTGGCGCGCCTGCGCACCCGTCACGGCACCGGCACGGTGATGTTCGCGACCACGCTGGTGTTCACGCTGCTGCTGCTGCCGCTCGCGCTGCCGCAGCGATTCCTGCCGCTGACCGCGCACGGCTGGTGGCTGCTCATCGGCTGCGCGCTGTCGGCGCAGGTACTCGGGCAGAGCCTGATCGCGTACGCGCTGGCGCATCTGCCCGCGACCTTCAGCGCCGTGGGGCTGTACGTGCAGGTGATCGCCGCCGCCGTGTACGCCTGGCTGCTGCTCGATGAGCGCCTCGCGCCCGTGCAGATCGCCGGCGGAGTGGTGGTGCTGGCGGCGATCGCGCTGGCGCGCCGGGCCCACCGCGCGCCACTACCGGTGGTGGCGCCGGCGCCTCAAGCGCAGCGCGCGTCGAGCCAGTCGAGCGCCGCGCGCCACAGCGAATCGCGGTGACGCTCAGCGAAGAAGCCGTGATGGCCGATGGCGCGCATGCCGACGTCCGCCGGTCGGGTCCAGCGTCGCTCGATCTGCGCATTGGGGTAGGAATCTAACAGCGCCTCGACCGCCGGCGGGGTTGCGATGGGATCGTCGCTGAAGCCCCAGGCGAGCATTGGTGCGCGCACGGCGGCGAACTCGCTGTCATGCATGTCGGGATCGAGCCGGCTGCCGAAGGGCGCGGGATTCAGGCACCAGCTGCGGAACTGTAGAAACACCCCGCGCGGCAACGACTCACCGCTCCAGACCAGTCCGCGCGGCACGTAGCCGCGCAGCCGCAGCATCAGAGGTCCGTAGAGCTTCCAGAATACCAGCGCCAGGTAGCGGAGCGGGACGCGCTGGCGGCGCCAGTAGCCAGTCGAGGTCGCGATCATCACGTGGGCACGGGCGCGCGCCTGGTTGTCCATGCAGCCGATCAGCTGTCCGCCGACACTGTGCCCGAAGGTGAACAGCGGCAGCTGCGGGAAGCGCGCGGCCAGGGTGTCGAGCGCGGCCGCCATGTCAAGCCGCCCCCAGTCGATCATGCGCGCGGGCTCGGCGCTGAGCGGCGTGACGGCCGAGGCGCCCATGCCGCGGTAGTCGTACACCAGCACGTGGTAGCCCCGCCCGGCGCAGTAACCGGCGAACTTGAGATAGAACTCGCGCTTGATGCCGGTGGCGGCGTTGATGCTCACCGCACCGCGTGCCGGCTGCGCTTCGAGCAGCAGGCCGGCGAGCGTGCGCCCGTCGCGCGCGGTGACGGCGAGCGGCTGCGGGGCGAGCGGCGCGCTCACAGCGCGTGCTGCGCGATCAGCTTGCACAGCGCCCCGATCGCTGCGCGCCGCGCAGTGCTCTTGCGCCACACCGCGCCGATGTGCCGCTGCGGCGCGGGCCGCGCGAAGGGCCGCAGCGCCACGCCGCGCGCGCTGCGGTAGGCGCCGCTCCCGGCGAGCTCGGGCAGCAGCGTCACACCCGCACCCGTGGCCACCATCTGGCGCAGCGTCTCCAGGCTCGTGGCGCGGAAGTCCTGCTGCTCGCGCACGCCGGCACGGCTGCAGACCTCGAGCGCCTGATCGCGCAGACAATGTCCGTCCTCGAGCAGCAGCAGCGTCTCGCCCTTGAGGTCCGCCACGCGCACGCTGTCGTGGGCGGCGAGCCGGTGACGGTCGGGCAGCGCCAGCAGGAACGCCTCACGGTACAACTCGCGCGACTCGAGTCCGGCGAGCTCCACCGGCAGCGCGAGGACGCCGAGGTCGAGCTCACCGGCGTGCAGCTTCTCGAGCATGGGCGCGGTCTGATACTCGTACAGCCGCAGCTCGAGGCGCGGCAGGCTCTTGCGCAGGAGCGGCGCCACGCGCGGCAGCAGGTAGGGGCCGATGGTCGGCAGCAGCGCCACGCGCAGCCGCCCGCCGAGCGGGTCACGCTGGCTGCGCGCCAGCGTCACGACCTCGTCGCTCGCCTCGAGGATGCGCCGCGCGCGCGCCACAGTTTCCTCTCCCGCCGGCGTCAGCGACACGTTGTTGGGCGCACGCTCGATGAGCTGTACACCGAGCGCCTGCTCGAGCTTCTTGAGCTGGGCGGAGAGCGTCGGCTGGCTGACGAAGCAGCGTGCCGCGGCCCGCCCGAAATGGCGCTGATCGGCCACCGCCACCAGGTAGCGCAGGTCCTTCAGCTTCAGTTCCATGGTTGCCCGGCCTCACATACATGGCATCTATCGAAACCATAAAATCAATCGATCGAAATGATAGCAGTGCCGGCGGCATGATGCCCGCAGGGTCACCCGCGGCGCGCGGCTGCGCACGAGCGTCATCGGCGCGCCCGGGATCGCGAAGGCGGATTTCGAGCTGCTCGCGCTCGCGGGGGAGCCGGCGTCGCGCCACAGTGACAGCGGCATGAAACCGCTCCGCTCCAGGTTGTGGTGGATAATGCTGCGGCGGGGACCCGCGTGTCGGGGTCGGGTCACACGTCCGCGAAGCCGGGGCGAGATGGTGGACAGCACGGGCGAATCCGGTCAGTTCGGCCTGCTGCGCGAGCGGCGCTTCCTGCCGTACTTCGCCGCCCAGGCACTCGGGGCGTTCAACGACAATCTGCTGAAGAACCTGCTGCTGCTGGTCGCGACCTATCACACGGCGAGCTACGCGCGCCTCGATCCGCGGCTGCTGGTGAACCTCGCCAGCGGGCTGTTCATCCTGCCGTTTGTGCTGTTCTCCGGCGTCGCCGGCCAGCTCGCCGACCGCTACGACAAGT
>DASYNX010000035.1:0-14775 GCA_036008385.1 Steroidobacteraceae bacterium | reverse complement strand
CGACGGCAGCATCCCGGCGTGGACCGGTGGGCTGAAATCGCCGGCCGAAGCCGGCTTCCCCAACTACCACTCGCCCGATCATTACTCCGATCCCTACGCCAACGACAAGCCGCTGTTCACCATCACCGCGGCCAACATGAGTCAGTACGCGGCGAAGCTGAGCGAGGGTCATAAGGCGCTCTTCAAGACCTACCCCGACTACAAGATGGTGGTCTATCCGACGCACCGCAGCGGCGCCTCACCGCAGCGGGTCTACGAGGCCACCAAGCGCAATGCCACCAGCGCGAAGCTGGTCCCCGACGGCAACGGCTTCACCGGTGCGATCGGCGGCACGCCGTTCCCGATCCCGCAGGCGGGCGTGGAAGTCTTCTGGAACCACGTGACGCGCTGGCGCGGCGTCGCCGCGGCATTGACGGTCGGGCAGGCGCCGATGACCGCCAGCGGCAGCTACACGCTGGTGAATTTCAGGGAGGAGTTCTATTTCCAGTACTACGACCCGGCGCTCACCGAAGAAAACCAGCTCAACAACATCCTGCTGTTCTTCACCCAGGAGACTACCGCGCCGGCGCGCCTCGCCGGCGAAGTGCTGCTGGTGCAGGAGACCATCGACCAGGCGAAGGAATCGCGCCGCGCCTGGGTCTACAACCCGGGGCAGCGCCGCGTGCGGCGCGCGCCTAATGTGGCGTTCGACAATCCGGGCACCAACGCCGACAACCTGCGCACCACCGATCAGTTCGACCTGTACAACGGCAGCCCGCAGCGCTACGACTGGAAGATCGTCGGCAAGAAGGAGATGTACGTCCCCTACAACGCCTACCGCCTGCAGGACGGCAAGCTCAAGTACTCCGAGCTGCTGCACAAGAATCACATCAACCAGGATCTGGCGCGCTACGAGTTGCACCGCGTCTGGGTGGTCGACTCCACGCTCAGGCCAGGCGTGAGTCACATCTACAGCCGCCGCACGCTTTACGTCGACGAGGACTCGTGGCAGATCCTGGTCATCGACTGCTACGACACGCGCGGCCAGCTCTACCGGGTGCAGGAGGGGCACGCGATGAATTACTACAACCTGCCCTCGTTGTGGGACGACCTGGAGCTGGTGATGGACCTGTCGAACGGGCGCTACCTCGCGCTCGGGCTGCAGAGCGAGGAGCCGCACTCCTACGATTTCAGCATCAAGCGCACGCCCGCCGACTATCAGCCGGCCGTGCTGGAGCGGCGCGGTATCCGTTAGCTGCGCGGCTGCGAGAGCCAGACAGGGTTGTCGAGGCCGCCGTGGACCCAACGCCGGAGGCTACGGCTGCGCCTTTTCGCAGGCTTACCGCTGTCGCTGGTTGGCTCGCGAGTCTGCTCGCTCTGGGCTCGTGGGCGGGAGATGCCCCGCCAGCGCCGCGAGCCGCTGAGGCCGCGCCGCTTGCGGCGCATTCGCTGCTCATTGCGATCGCCGCGGCCGGGCAGCGGCTGGTGGCGGTCGGTGATCGTGGTGACATCGTGCTCTCCGACGATAAGGGCGCGAGCTGGACGCAGGCCGCCGCCGTGCCGACCCAGGCGCTGCTCACGGGCGTGTGCTTCCTCGATGCACAGCACGGCGTGGCCGTCGGCCACGACGAGGTGACGCTGGTCACCGTCGATGCGGGGCGTAGCTGGAGACTCACCCATTACGCACCAGAAGCCGAGCGGCCGCTGCTCGATGTGTGGTGCGGCACTTCCGGCCAGGTGATCGCGATCGGCGCTTACAGCACCTACCTCACCAGTGCGGACGGTGGCGCGAGCTGGAACGAGGTCAAGTTCACTCCGGCGCCGCCGCCCGGGACCGCCGCGCCGGCACGCGGTCGCTTGAGGGGTGGCGGAACGCGGGCTGCGGCCGCAAGCTCCGCCGCGCCGGACGAAGCCGCGACCGGCGGCTACCACCTGAACCGCATCGTGCCCGCTGGGGGCGGGCGGCTGTACATTGCCGGCGAAGCCGGTCATCTCTACCGCTCGGACGATAACGGCGCCAGTTGGGTGACGCTGCCCTCGCCCTACGAGGGCTCGTTCTTCGGCGTGCAGCCGCTCGCCGGCGGTTCTCCCGGTGCGGCACTGCTCGCCTTCGGACTGCGTGGCAACCTGTACCGCTCCGAGGACGCCGGCATGAGCTGGCAGCGAATCGAGACCGGCACCGTCGCCATGCTCGATGGCGCGGCACGTCTCAAGGACGGCGCCGTGGCGATCGTCGGGCTCGCGGGCGTCGTGCTGGTCAGCCGCGACGGGGCGCGCAGCTTCCGGCTGCTGCAGCAGGCCGATCGCAGCGGGCTGTCGGCGGCAGTGGCCGTGGGGGATGCACAGCTCGTGGTGGTCGGCGAGAACGGCGCGAAGCTCATCAGCCTGGTTGCGGCGCCGGCGACCGGCGGGAGCACGCCATGACGGACGCGCACCGCGGCACCGCCGCCCCAGCGGCGCTCGTCAGCCGGCTCGAGCGGCTGATCTTCGGCCATCGCGCGCTCATCCTGGTGGTGTTCGCCGTCGGGACGGTGCTGCTCGCTGCGATCGCGGTGCGCGGACTGCGCATCGACACCTCCTTCAACAAGACCCTGCCGGTGCAGCACGAGTACATGCGCACCTACCTCGACCCCAGGGTCGCCGAGTTCCGCGGTGCCAATCGTGTGCTGGTGGCGCTCATCGCCCGCGACGGCAACATGTTCACTCCCGAGTACTTCGCCGCGCTGCGCAAGGCGACCGACGAGGTCATCGTCATGGACGGCATCGACCGCACCCGCGTGCAGTCGATCTTCACACCCAACGTGCGCTATCTCGAGGTGGTGGAGGACGGTATCGAGGCCGGCAACGTGATACCGGCGGACTTCACTCCCACGCCGGAGAACATGGCGCGCGTACGCGACAACATCCGCAAGGCCGGCATCATCGGCCGCCTGGTGGCCAACGATTTCTCCGGTGCCCTGGTGAGCGCCACGGTGCTCGACCAGGATGCGCAGGGCAGGCCGGTGGATCCGATCGCGGTGGCGCACGAGCTCGAGCACCGGGTGCGCGAGCCGATCGAGCACCCCACCGGCGCCGCCGCGCCCACGCCGATCAACCTGCAGGCGAGCGCCAGCGGTGGGGTCGAGACGGCGGCGTTTCCGCATCACGGAATCGACGTGCGCATGATCGGCTTTGCCAAGGTGGTGGGTGACATCGCCGACGGCGCCGGCTCGGTGGTTCTGTTTGCGATCATCACGCTGCTGCTGACGCTGCTCGCCGTGCGCCTCTACTGCCAGTCGTGGCGCGTGGCCTTCGTCCCGGTGCTGTGCTCGGTGATCGCGGTGGTCTGGCAGCTCGGGGCGCTGGTGCTGCTGCACTATGGCATCGATCCCATAGGCCTCCTGGTACCGTTTCTGATCTTCGCCATCGGCGTGAGCCATGGCGTGCAGAAGATCAGCGCGGTGAGCGATGCGGCGCTCGCCGGCCTCGGCAGCATGGAAGCCGCGCGCCGCACCTTCCGCCTGCTGCTGGCGCCGGCCATCATCGCGCTGCTCGCAGATCTCGTCGGGTTCGTCACCATTCTGCTCATTCCGGTGCAGGTGATCCGCGAGATGGCCATCACCGCCAGCATCGGTGTCGCGATCGTGATTCTCACCGACCTGGTGCTGCTGCCAGTACTGGTCTCGTACGTGCACTTCGACGCCGGTTATCAAGGCCGGGTGGCGCGGCGCCAGCAGCGGCTCGCACTGCTGTGGCGGCACCTGTCGGGCATCACCGAGCGCGGACCGGCCTTCACTATCATCCTGATCGCCGCCGGGCTCGCCGTGCTCGGCTGGTGGAAGGGGCGCGAGACCCCGATCGGCGACACCCAGGCCGGCGTGCCGGAGCTGCGTCCCGACTCGCGCTACAACCGCGACAACGACGTGATCACCACCAAGTTCAGCATCGGCGTCGACGTGCTGACCGCCATCGTCGAATCCCAGGAACCGGTGTGCGTCAGCCACTCGCTGATGACTGCCGTCGACCGCTTCGCCTGGCACATGCGCAATGTCCAAGGCGTGCAGGACGTCATCACGCTGCCGTTCATCGCCAAGGTCGCGATCGCCGGCTGGAACGAGGGGAGCCTCAAGTGGCGCAGCATCCCGCGCGAGCAGACCCAGCTGACGCAATCGACGCGCTACATCGAGACCAGCACCGGGCTGCTCAACGAGAACTGCGACGTTGTGCCGGTGATCATGTTCCTCACCGACCATCGCGCCGGCACCATCGAGCGCGTGGTGGCGCAGGTGAAGCACTGGCGCAGCGAAAACCCCCTCGCCGGCGCGCAGGTGCGCCTCGCCGCCGGCAACGTCGGCGTGATGGCTGCCACCAACGAGACGGTCAAGGCGAAGGAGCTGCTGATCCTCGCCGGTGTATTCCTTGCTGTGATCGTCATGTGCCTGATCACCTTCCGATCGCTCGTGGGCACGATCGTGGTGGTGGTGCCGCTCGCGCTGGTGTCGGTGCTGGTGTACGCGGTCATGGCGCTGGTCGGCATCGGACTCAAAGTCTCGACGCTGCCGATGGTTGCTCTCGGCGCCGGCATCGGCGTCGACTACGGCATCTATCTGTTCAGCCGCATGCAGGAGTTCCTGCACCAGGGACAGTCGGTGCGCGAGGCCTACGAGCGCACGCTGCGAGTGACCGGCGCGAGCATCATCTTCACCGGCATCACGCTCGCCATCGGTGTCGCCACCTGGGTGTTCTCGCCGCTGAAGTTCCAGGCCGATATCGGCATCATGCTCACCTTCATGTTCCTGGTGAACATGCTAGCCGCCATCATCCTGCTGCCAGCGCTGGCGGCGTGGCTGATCCAGCCGACAACGGCGCAGACGATCAAGCCTGACGGCCCTGCCGGCGCCGGCGCGGCTACTGTGTGACGCGCCCGATGAGCCTGCGACCGGCGATGCCGAGCATCAGTCGCGTCCAGCCGGTCAGCAGCAGGTTCACGCCCACCAGGGTACCGATGGCCCACACCGAGCTTGATGGCCAGTGGAACCAGATCAGCCCGCCGAGCAGCAGCGCGATGATGCCGTTGAACAGCATCCAGCCTGCCCCCGCCTGCGTCCGGTGCCGGAAGTACGCGACGATCTCCAGGACGCCGGCCGCGAGGATCACACCAGCGAGCAGCAGCGTGAGGGTGCCCAGCCCGAGGAGCGGGTGCATCACCAGGTACAGCCCGCCGATCACGAAGATGATCGCGGCGACTACGTGATACGCGACCCGCGGCGCACCACCGCCCTCAAAGGCGGCGATGAAGTGGGCCACGCCGCCAAAGATCAGCAGCCAGCCGACTAGGATCGCAACCCCGAGCCCCGCCACCGCCGGCTCGGCGATCGCAAACAGTCCCACCACGATGAACAGGATAGCGGCCACGATGTACCAGGTCGTGGCTCGACGCGCCGTCTTCACAACGGGACCTTCTGTTGCCATGCAGCACCTCCCAGCCCAGCCGGTCGATCCGATCACCCGGGGAGTCTAGCCCAGATAGCCGAATCCCAGCGCCGTGAGTATCAGTGCCGACGCGTACATAGTGTTGACCCCTCAGTCCTCCCAGGCGGGCCGCGAGCGCAGGCGTTTGGTGCGCTGCTGGCGCGTCTTGTGCTCGAGGCGCCGTTCGCGCGCCGCGCGCGTGGGTCGGGTCGCCTTGCGCGGCCGCGGGGGACTCAACGCACGGCGGATGAGATCCGCGAGCCGTGCTTCGGCCTCGCGGCGGTTGTGCTCCTGGGTCCGGTGATTGCGCGCAATGATGAGGATCGCGCCCGCGGCGGTGAGGCGCCGTCCGCTGAGCGCGCTGAGGCGCGCTTTCACCGCGTCGCTGAGCACGCTGCTCCCCGCCAGGTCGAAGCGCAGCTGAGCCGCGGTGGCGACTTTGTTGACGTTCTGGCCCCCGGGTCCGGATGAGCGCACGAACGACAGCGACAGCTCGCTGTCCGGAATCTCAAGGTCAGCGGCGATGGGAAGCGGCACGCCGGGCTGCAGCTAGTCGGCGGCCCGGTCCGATCCGGCGGGCGGCGCCTGCGGGACGAGACCGGCCCGCGCACGCGGCACCCGTGCCTCGAGGACGCGAGTGTCCTGCTGCGGTACCGGGATGGTGACGCCGTGGGCACGGAAGATGCGCCAGATGGCGCGGTTCACGTCCGAGCGCACGTTGTTGACTCCGTTCACCGGGTCGGCGATCCAGAAGCGGATCTCGAGCCGCATGCCGTTGTCCTCGAAGCTGATGAGGCGCGACACCGGCGGCGGATCGCGCAGGATGCGCGGGTGGTCCTCGGTCGCCTGCAGCAGCAGCTGCAGCGCCACCTCCGGGTCATCGTCGTAGCTCACCGTGACCGGCAGCTTGAGGCGCACGCGCTGATCCGAGTAGCTCCAGTTGATGAATGCGGTGGTGATCAGGTTCTGATTCGGCACCAGCGTGTCGACACCGTCGCGGTCGCGGACCACTACGTAGCGGCCGCGCAGCTCCTGCACCCAGCCGAAATTGCCGGTGCTGGCGTCGTGGCCGGAGAAGCTGATGACGTCGCCGGGCTTGATGGACTTGTCCATCAGCAGCACGAAGCCGCTCACGAAATTGCTGGCGACCGACTGCAGGCCAAAGCCGAGGCCCAGGCCAATCGCGCCGGTGAGCACATTGAGCGTGGTGACGTCGACGCCGGCGGCATTGATGCCGAGCAGCACCCCGAGTCCGACCAGCAGGAAGTAGGTGAACTTGGAGACGCCGACGCGGGTGGACACCGCCAACTGCTCGAGCCGCATCACGTGGCGCTCGATGGCGCGCGCGATCAGGCTGGTCACGATCACGAACGCGGTGACGATCACCAGCCCCTTGAGCAGCGCCCACAGACTGAACTGTGTCTTGCCCGGCACCAGGCTGACGCGGTTGAGGCCGCCCTCGATCACGTCGAGCCACCCGAGCATGACGACGGCGGTGATCGCCCACAGGACGAGAGTGATGCGCCACCCGCGGCTGCGCACCCAGGAGCCGGGCCCGAGCAGCAGTCCAAGCACGAACACTCCGAGGCGCAGCAGCAGCAGCGCAGCGACGACGCGCAGTGCGCCGTCGAGCACTGCGGCGGGTGTTCCGAGCGCCCCGAACACCACGCGTGCGCCGAGCAGCACGGCGAGGGCCGCCAGGATGGGCGCCAGGACCACCGCCCCTTCGAGTGTGTGATCGAGCCAGTGCGCCGCCAGCGGCAGGTCCGCCGCCAGGTCGCGGGCCCGCCGCGCCTGCAATACGCGCGCGACGACGAGCGCCACCATCACGGCGATGACGATGACGAGCGCCGCGCCGAGCACCGGCGGCGAGCTGAGCCCGAGGAGGGCGCCCCGTGCGGCGCTGGCGGCGCTGTCCATCAGGCGTTCAGGTCCGGGATCAACTGGCTCTCGAGGCGGGCAATCTGGTCCTTGAGCAGGAGCTTGCGCTTCTTCAGTCGCTTGAGCTGCAGCTGATCGATGTGCAGGTCGAGCGACAGGCGCGAAATGACCTCATCGAGATCACGATGCTCGATACGCAGCTGCCGCAGCTTCTCCAGGTTGCGGAACAGCTCGCGGTCGACGTTGTCTTCGATTTCCGCCATGCAGGGATGGCCTGGACGGCCCGGGGCTGTTGGCGGCGGCCGCCAACAGCTGGAAGCTTAGCCGAGCGGCACGCCGCGCGCCACGGCCCGAGGGGTGCCCCTCCGGACCGCCCGTCAGCGGCCCCGGCCGCGGTGGACACGGCCGCCGCTGCGCGCGCCCTGGCGCTCGCGCACACCGCCGCCGTGGCGGCGACCGCCGGGGTGGTGGGGCCGGCGGGAGTGCGGTGCGGCGACCACACCGCTTGCGAGCAGCTCGGGCGCGATAGGGGCGAACGGGATCTTGTGCCCCACATAACTCTCGATGTCCGGCAGCGACACGGCGTACTCCTCGCAGGCGAAACTGATGGCGTCGCCCTCAGCACCGGCACGGGCGGTGCGGCCGATGCGGTGCACGTAGTCGGGCGCGTCCTGCGGCAGGTCGAAGTTGAAGACATGACTGACGTCGGGGATGTGCAGTCCCCGCGAGGCGACGTCGGTGGCGATGAGCACGGCGAGCTTGCCGTCGTGGAAGTCGCGCAGGAAGCGCAGCCGCTTGTTCTGGGGCACATCCCCGGAGAGCGCCTGGGCCTGAAAGCCGTTCGCCTTGAGGATGCCCTCGAGCCGCTCCGCCATGCGTTTGGTGTTGACGAAAACCATGGTGCGCACCGCCTCGCTCTGATGCAGCAGGCCGATGAGCAGCGGCACCTTCTCCTCCATGGAGGGGTAGTACATCAGCTGGCGCACGCTATCGACGGTGATCTTGTCAGGCTCGATGCGCACGGTCTCCGGGTTGTTCATGTGCTCGTAGGCGAGCTCGAGCACGCGCTGCGACAGCGTGGCGGAGAACAGCATCGACTGGCGCCGCTCGGGGTGGGGCAGGCGGCGCAGGATGTAGCGGATATCGGCGATGAAGCCGAGATCGAACATGCGGTCGGCCTCGTCGAGCACCAGCACCTGCGCGTGCCTCAGCTCGAACACGTGCTGCTTGAAGTAGTCGATCAGCCGGCCGGGAGTGCCGATCAGCACGTCGCACCCCTCGCTGAGCTGCTGGCGCTGCTTCTCGTAGTCGATGCCGCCGAATACCACCGTGTGTCGCAGCCCGGTGTGCGCGCCGAGGACGAGCGCGTCGTGATGGATCTGCACCGCCAGCTCGCGGGTGGGCGCCACGATGAGGGCGCGGATGGCGGTCGGGCTGCGTCCCGCCGCCGCCGGGCGGGTGAGCAGCGCCTGGTAGAGCGCCACGAGGAACGCCGCCGTCTTGCCGGTGCCGGTCTGCGCCTGGCCGGCGATGTCGCGGCCGGTGAGTGCGATCGGCAGCGCCTGCGCCTGTATGGGAGTGCACGTGACGAAGCCGGCCTGCCGTATACCGTCCATGACCTCGTGCCTGAGGCCGAGCGAGGCGAAGGTGACAGAATCGGAGTGTGGGGCGGTCATCAAACGGACTGAGGTGTAATTGGAGAAATTGGACTCCAGACTTGAAAAACGGACCGGGAAGCGCTACAAAGTAACTCAGACAGCGGGCCGGCAGGTCCGCCCTGCCTTGCCCGTCGTTGATCCCTTTAGGATTCACACTCTATCAACAGGTTTTAGTGTAACCGTTTACCGGAGCGTCGGGCAGCGCTTTGCGCATCTCAGGGCCCCACACCCGTTGCGGATTTCACCTGTGTTTCCAAGGCGCTTTTTTCACGCTCTGCATTGACGGAGGTTGAACCGCGTGAGTAGCCAGCACATTGTGCACACCACCGATGCCACTTTCGCACAGGACGTCCTCAAGTCCGACAAGCCCGTGCTGCTGGACTTCTGGGCCGAGTGGTGCGGTCCCTGCAAGATGATCGCCCCGATCCTCGATGAGATCGCGAGCGAGTATCAGGACCGCATCAAGGTCGCGAAGATCAACATCGACGAGAACCCGCAGACGCCGCCCAAGTTCGGCATCCGCGGCATTCCGACGCTGATTCTGTTCAAGAACGGCACGGTGGAGGCGCAGAAGGTCGGCGCCGTATCCAAGTCCCAACTCTCGGCATTTCTGGACAGCAACCTGTGAGAGGCTATCTCGGCAACCAGGGCCGCAACCGGCCCAACAAGGGCCCGCGCCACGGCAACCGTGACGGCAACCGTGACGTGCGCGGCAAC
The DNA here is from genome assembly GCA_036008385.1 of Steroidobacteraceae bacterium. Lineage (GTDB taxonomy): Bacteria > Pseudomonadota > Gammaproteobacteria > Steroidobacterales > Steroidobacteraceae > 13-2-20CM-66-19. The sequence goes on along the minus strand of DASYNX010000035.1, from coordinate 5,089 downwards.
GGTGGCGGCCGCCCCGACGAGATGATGCACGAGCCGGAAGCGTTCGACGCCGATGACTCGGAGATCATCAGCCCCGCGGAGCTGACGCAGTCGCGCAGCTCGATGAATCTGACCGAGCTCAAGGCCAAGCCCATCCACGAGCTGGTGAAGATGGCCGAGTCCATGGGGCTGGAGAACCTGGCCCGCTCGCGCAAGCAGGACATCATCTTCTCCATCCTCAAGGCGCACGCGCGCAACGGCGAGAACATCTACGGCGATGGCGTGCTCGAGATACTGCAGGACGGTTTCGGCTTTCTGCGCTCGGCCGACGGCTCCTACCTCGCCGGCCCCGACGACATCTACGTGAGCCCGAGCCAGATCCGGCGCTTCAACCTGCGCACCGGCGACACCATTTCCGGCCTCATTCGTCCGCCCAAGGACGGCGAGCGCTATTTCGCGCTGCTCAAGGTCGGCGAGATCAACTTCGACTCGCCCGAGAGCTCGCGCAACAAGGTGCTGTTCGAGAACCTCACGCCCTTCCATCCGACCAAGCGGCTCAAGCTCGAGCGCGGGAACGGCTCCACCGAGGACCTGACCGCACGCACCATCGATCTGGTGGCGCCCATCGGCAAGGGGCAGCGCGGCCTGATCGTCTCCCCGCCGAAAGCGGGCAAGACCATGCTGCTGCAGAACATCGCGACCTCCATCACCGCCAACCATCCGGAGGTGTACCTCATCGTGTTGCTCATCGACGAGCGGCCCGAGGAAGTCACCGAGATGCAGCGCACGGTGAAGGGCGAGGTGGTATCGAGCACCTTCGATGAGCCCGCGGCCCGGCACGTGCAGGTGGCCGAGATGGTCATCGAGAAGGCCAAGCGCCTGGTCGAGCACAAGAAGGACGTGGTGATCCTGCTCGACTCGATCACCCGTCTCGCCCGCGCCTACAACACCGTGGTGCCGTCCTCCGGCAAGGTGCTCACCGGCGGCGTGGACGCCAACGCGCTGCAGCGACCGAAGCGCTTCTTCGGCGCGGCGCGCAACATCGAGGAGGGCGGCAGCCTCACGATCCTCGCTACCGCACTGATCGACACCGGCTCGAAGATGGACGACGTCATCTACGAGGAGTTCAAGGGTACCGGCAACAGCGAAATCCACCTCGATCGGCGCATCTCCGAGAAGCGCGTTTTCCCGGCGGTCAACATCAACCGCTCCGGCACCCGCAAGGAAGAGCTGATCACCGACCAGGGCGAGCTCGCCAAGATGTGGATTCTGCGCAAGCTCCTGCATCCCATGGACGAGCTGGCGGCCATCGAATTCCTGCTCGACAAGATGAAGGACACCAAGTCGAACGGGGAATTCTTCGAGGCGATGAAGCGCTGACCGGCCGCCGCGGCGCCACTGTCAGCCGGCGGCGCCCCGCCGCCGTGCATATCTGCGAATCCAGTCACGTCGCCGCGGTGCGACGCTGGCACGCCGTAGCGGCCGCTCAGTAAGATCCACGCCACCCGCGCCCTGCGGGCTGGGAGCCGAAATCGCATGCGCAGCTGGCTGGCGGTCGTCGTGGTGTTGGTGGCGATGCGAGCTCCTGCCGCACTGGCCGACCGTGATCCGCAGTCGGGGGCGCCCCTGCCGCCCGCCAAGCAGCAGCCCGCGAGCCCCATCACCGATCACTTCTACGTGACCGCGGCGTTCTACGACCCGCAGCTGCGCACCTACATTCAGGCCGACCCGACGCCGCCGTCGGTGGTGACCACCGGCACGCAGCTCAGCGGCGAGCACTATCTCGGCCTGGCCGCCCGGCCGGCTTACGGGGTGGTGGAGGCCATGGTGCGCGCGCGCGAGCGCAACAAGGTGCGCCTCGACTACTTCGAGACGGATCGCTCCGGCAGCGTGCTGCCGACCAGCCCGGTGGTGTTCGGCAACCAGGTGTTCCCCGCGGGCTCGCAGCTGCTGAGCACGCTCGACTGGCGCATGTTCAGCGTCACCTACACCTACTCTTTCTATCGCAGCGACCGGCTCGAGATCGGCACCGGGCTGGCGGTCTACACGCTCGACATGCACGCGCAGCTCGCGGTCCCGATGCTCGGCCAGCAGCAGGTCGAGACGGCCTCGGGCGCGGTGCCGGCCCTGCCGCTCGATCTGACCTGGCGGGTCTCGCGGCGCTTCAGCCTCACCGCGCACGATGCCTACTTCAAGGCCACCTTCCACGACTTCCGCGGTTGGGTGGCGGATCTGCACGAGGATGCCCAGTTCCGGTGGACTCCCAACTTCGCCACCGGAGTGGGTTACACCTCCACCCGCACCTCGCTGGTGCGCACCGGCGGCTCCTCGTCGCCGGGGAACGTCTTCATGAGCATCAGCGGCCCGCAGGCATTCGTGCGCTTCAGCTTCTGAAGCAGTCGAACCCGCGCCTGCCGCTCAACGGGCCGTGGTCACCACGTAGGCGCGCGCGAACGTGTCGGGCATGCGTGCCGCGCGACCGGTGTCGAGATTGATGCACACGTAGTCGATGCGCGCTCGCGCGAGCGTCGCGCCGTCGGACGGACGCCTGATCTGGAAGCGCCGTTCGGCGCGCAGCCGGCCGTCGGCGCTCACGATCCAGGTGGCTGTCAGTACGCGGTCCCCGGCCATCGCTGCCCGCAGGTAGTCGATCTCAACGCGCTGCGCGGCCATGCCACGGCGCAGGGCGAGGCACTGCTCGAGCGGTACACCGAGTGCGGCGGAATGCGACCACGCTGCGCGGTCGAGCCACGTCAGGTAGACGGCATTGTTGACGTGATCATATTCATCGATGTCTTCCGGGCGGACGCTGAGCTCGATGATGTGGGGGGCGGGATGGTCGAAGTCCGGCATGGGTCTCGTGCGGGTCGCAGTCGTCAGCCGCCCTGCGCGCGCGCCACCGCCCGGTAGCCGATGTCGCGCCGGTATTGCACGCCGGGCCAGCGCACCAGGTCGGCGAGCGCATACGCCTGGCGCTGCGCGGCGGCGACGTCCGCACCGAGTCCGACTGCACACAACACCCGGCCGCCGCTGGTCAGCACGCGGCCGGACTCGAGCCGGGTGCCGGCGTGGAAGATCTTGCCGGGCAGCCGCGCAGCCTGTTCGAGTCCGCCGATCTCGTCGCCCTGGCGCACCGGTCCGGGGTAGCCGGCCGCGGCCATGACGACCCCGAGCGCGGCGCGTGCATCCCATTGGGCGCTCACGGTGTCGAGCTGTCCGACGAGCGCCGCCTCACACAGTACGGTGAGATCGGACTGCAGGCGCATCAGGATGGGCTGAGTCTCCGGATCGCCGAGACGGCAGTTGAACTCGAGCACGTTGGGTGTGCCGTCGGCGGTGATCATCAGCCCGGCGTAGAGGAAGCCGGTGTACGGCAGGCCGTCGCCGGCCAGGCCGCGGACGGTGGGCTCGATCACCTCGCGCATGATGCGCTCGTGCAGCGCGCGGGTGACGACCGGGGCGGGCGAGTAGGCGCCCATCCCGCCGGTGTTGGGTCCGCAGTCCCCGTCCTCGAGCCGCTTGTGATCCTGAGAGGTGGCGAGCGGCAGGATGTGGGTGCCGTCGGCAACGACGATGAAGCTCGCCTCCTCACCCGTCAGGAACTCCTCGATCACCACCTCGCGGCCGGCGGCGCCGAAGCGGCCGGCGAACATGGCGTCCACCGCCGCAAGCGCCTCCTCGGTGGACGCGGCGATCAACACGCCCTTGCCGGCGGCGAGGCCGCTCGCCTTCACGACCAGCGGCGTGCGCTGGGCACGCAGCCACTCACGGTCGAAACTCTCACGCGTGAACGTGCAGGCGCGCGCCGTGGGAATGCGGTGACGTCGCAGGAACTCCTTGGCGAAGGCCTTCGACCCCTCGAGCTGTGCGCAGCTGCGCCGCGGCCCGAAGCAGCGCAGTCCGCCGTCTGCGAAGGCATCGACGATCCCGGCGACCAGCGGCGCTTCCGGTCCGATGATGGTGAGGTCGACGCGTTCGCGCTGCGCCAGCTGCACCAGGGCAGTGATGTCCTCGGAGGCGACGTTCACGTTGCGCACCTTCGCCTCCGTGGCGGTTCCGGCGTTGCCCGGTGCCACCAGCACCTCGGTGACGCGTGCCGCAGCGGCGCACTTCCAGGCGAGCGCGTGCTCGCGGCCGCCGCCGCCGACGATCAGGACCTTCATCCAGGTACCCCACGAAATTGAGCGCTACACGATGAGCGGCAGGGGTCGCTTAACAAGATGCTCAATTTCGTGGGGGCCCCCCCTCTAGTGCCGGAAGTGCCGCACGCCGGTGAACACCATGGCCATGCCGTGCTCGTCGGCGGCGGCGATGACCTCCGCGTCACGCTTGCTGCCGCCCGGCTGGATCACGGCACGGATGCCGTAGCCGGCGGCGACATCGAGGTTGTCGCGGAACGGGAGGAACGCATCGGACGCCATCACTGCCCCGGCGATGGGGAGCTTCTCATCGCTCGCCTTCATCGCGGCGAGGCGCGTCGCATAGACGCGGCTCATCTGGCCTGCGCCGACGCCGAGGGTGGCGCCGTCGCGGGCGAAGACGATGGCATTGGACTTGACGAACTTGGCGACGCGCCACGCGAACCTCAGGTCGGCGAGCTCCGTGGGCGTTGGCCGCCGGCGCGTCGGCACGGTGAGCGAGTGTTCCTCGAGGTCGGCGAGATCGCGCGTCTGCGCCAGGAGTCCGCCGGTGACGCTGCGGAGCTCGAGCTCCGTGCCGGCGGGGACCTCGAGGTCGCCGAGCACCAGCACCCGCACGTTCGGCCGGACGGCGAGTACCCGGGCGGCTTCTGTATGCACGGCCGGCGCCGCCAGTACTTCGACGAACTGCCGCTCGGTGATCGCGGCCGCCGTCGCCGCATCGAGCTCACGGTTGAGCGCGATGATGCCGCCGAACGCCGACGTCGGATCGGTGCGGTAGGCGGCTTCGTAGGCGGCGAGCGCGCTCGCGGCGACCGCCGCGCCACAGGGATTGGCGTGCTTGACGATGACGCAGGCCGGCTCCCCGAACTGGCGTACGCACTCGACCGCGGTATCGGCATCCGCGATGTTGTTGAGCGACAGATCCCTGCCCTGCAGCACGCGCGCGCTCGCAACGCCCGCGCCGCGTG
>DASYNX010000034.1:0-16618 GCA_036008385.1 Steroidobacteraceae bacterium | reverse complement strand
GATCTATCGCGAGGGACTCGAGCAATGGCGCCACTACGAGCCGTGGCTCGGGCCGCTGCGCGAGGCGCTGGGCGATGCGCTGACTCGCTACCGCCACTAGCACCCCGCCGCTGAAATGGCCGGCGGGAGTCAAGTCGGCGGGCCACGATGTCCGGACGCAGAGGTGCGAGGGTCCTTTGGACGATAGTTAGTCATTCAGCGAACTATCGTGCGGCCTAAAAAACCACAAAAAAAACGTTGACGGCTCAGCCACCTGCGCTTGTATCGCTTGCTTGCCAGGATACTTGGGCGATTGACGAACTATCGCTAAACCGGGGTGCTCCCCTGCAGGTCCTGCCGGCCGCCCCCATTTCCTCAGTGGGTCGTCGAGGCAGGAACACCCCTCTCCTCACCGAGGGTCATGATCTTTAGCGCTGCGCGCCCTCCCAGCCGCGAGCGACATAGCAGGGCGCGCTCGCGCGCGGCAGCAGCCCGCCGCCGCGGATGTGGTCGGCGGCCTTCTCCGCCAGCATGATGGTCGGTGCGTTGAGATTGCCGGTGGTGATCGAGGGCATGATCGAGGAATCGACTACCCGCAGCGCCTCGACTCCAATGACCCGCGTCTCACTGTCCACTACCGCCAGCGGGTCTGCCGAACTGCCCATGCGACAGGTGCAGGAAGGGTGGAAGGCGCTCTCGACCTTCTCACGGATGAAGGCGTCGATTCGCTCATCGCTCACCACGTCCGCGCCCGGCTGGATCTCGCGGCCACGGTAGCGATCGAAGGCCGCCTGGGCGAAGATCTCGCGTGTCAGGCGCGCGCAGGCACGCATCTCGACCCAGTCCTCGGGCCGGGACATGTAGTTGAAACAGATCCTGGGCTTGTCCAGCGCCTCGGCCGAGCGCAGTCGCACCCAGCCCCGACTGCGCGAGCGCATCGGACCCACGTGCGCCTGAAAGCCGTGCTCGTGCGCCAGCGATGAGCCGTCATAGCTCACCGCCAGCGGCAGGAAATGGAACTGGATGTCCGGGTAGCGTACGCCCGCGTGGCTGCGGATGAAGCCACCGGTCTCGAAGTGGTTGCTGGTCCCCAGGCCCTGCTTGGTCAGTATCCAGCGGATGCCGATCAGCGCACGGCGCAGCGGCGACACGTCGGAATAGAGCGTAATCGGCTCGCGACTGGCGACCTGGAAATAAAACTCCAGGTGATCCTGGAGATTCTCGCCCACGCCGGGCAGATCGCGCACCACCTCGATCCCGAACTCGGCGAGCTCGCTCCCCGGCCCCACGCCCGAGAGTTTCAGCAGCTGCGGGCTGTTGATCGGCCCGGCGGACAGGATGACTTCGCGCCGCGCGCGCGCCTCTTCAATCGCTGCGCCCCGCCGGTAGCGGACGCCGGCGGCGCGCCGCCCCGCGAACAGGACACGCGTCGCGAGGGCGTGTGTGCGCACCGTGAGGTTCGGACGCTGCATGGCCGGGCGCAGGTAGGCGTTGGCGGTACTGCAGCGGCGGCCGCCGTCCACGGTCATGTCCATGCGGCCGAAGCCTTCCTGCTGGAAGCCATTCATGTCGGCGGTGAACGGGTAGCCGGCCTCGCGCCCGGCCGCGAGCCAGGCATCGTGCAGCGGGTTGGTCAGCAGTCCCCGTCGCGTGACCAGCGGCCCGTCTGTGCCACGGTACTCATCGCCCCCGCCCACGTAGCGCTCGGCCCGCCGGAAGTACGGCAGCACGTCGTGGTAGCTCCAGCCCGCCGCGCCCTCGCTCTCCCAGCGGTCGAAGTCGAGGGGGTTGCCGCGCACGTACACCAGGCCGTTGATCGAGGAGGATCCCCCGAGCACCTTGCCGCGCGGCGTGTGCAAGCGCCGGCCGTTGAGCTGCGGCTCCGGCTCGGTGTAGTAGCGCCAGTCATAGCGCGGCATGTTGAGCGGGATCGACAGCGCGCTCGGCATCTGGATCCACAGCGAGCGGTCCGAGCCGCCGTACTCGAGCAGCAGTACGCTATCGCGGCCGTTCGCGGTGAGGCGCTCCGCCAGCACGCAGCCCGCCGAGCCCGCGCCGACAATCACATAGTCGAAGGTCTCCGCCGTCACGCTGCACGCCTCGGCCGCGGCGCTGCTAGTACGGCGCGTCGATGTCGCGCATCGCCACGTACACGCTCTTCAGCTGGGTGTAGTGCTCGATCGCGGCGCGGCCGTTCTCACGCCCGAGCCCCGACATCTTCACCCCGCCGAACGGCAGCTCGATGGGGGTGATGTTGTAGTGGTTGATCCAGCAGGTGCCGGCCTGCAGCCGCGCGATCACGCGATGCGCGCGCGTCAGATCGCTGGTGAATACGCCGGCGGCGAGACCGAACTCGGTCGCATTGGCGCGCCCGATCACCTCCTCCTCGTCGGTGAACTCGAGCACCGCCATCACCGGGCCGAAGATCTCCTGGCGCACGATGTCCATGTCGTCGTGACAGCCGTCGAACACCGTGGGTACCACGAAAAAGCCATTCGCCAGATCACCGTGCGTGATACGCGCGCCGCCGGTGAGCAGCTGCGCGCCCTGGGCGCGGCCGCGCGCGATGAACCCCAGCACCTTCTCCATATGCTCCGCTGAGATCAGCGCGCCCACCTGCGTCGCCGGATCGAGGGGATCGCCGACGCGCATGGCGGCGGCACGCGCTCGCAACCGCTCGACAAACTCCGTCCGCACGCGCCGGTGTACGAACACACGCGTGCCGTTCGAGCACACTTCCCCGGCCGAGTAGAAGTTGCCGAGCAGCGCGCCGGCGACGGCGTTATCGAGCCGTGCGTCCTCGAACACGATGAGGGGGGATTTGCCACCGAGCTCGAGCGTCACCTGCTTGAGCGACGCCGCCGCGTCCGCCATCACCGCCTTGCCAGTGCCGACTTCGCCGGTGAGCGAGATCTTGCGGATGTCCGGGTGGCGCGTCAGCAGCCGCCCGGTGGCCGCGCGCCCCTGCACGACCTGGAACACGCCGTGAGGCACTCCCGCTTCGAGATAGATCTCCTCCAGCTTCATCGCCGTGAGCGGAGTGAGCTCGGCGGGCTTGAAGATCATGGCGTTGCCGCAGGCGAGCGCCGGCGCAGACTTCCAACAGGCGATCTGCAGCGGGTAGTTCCAGGCACCGATGCCCGCCACGACGCCGAGCGGCTCGCGGCGTGTGTAGCCGAAGGCCGCCGGCCCGAGATCCACGTGCTCGCCGGCCAGGGCGCCGGCGAGCCCGGCGTAGTACTCCAGGCATTCCGCGCCCGAGAGCACGTCAACCGCGCGAGTCTCCTGAATGGGCTTGCCGGTGTTGCGTGTCTCGAGCTGCGCAAGCTCCTCATTGCGCGCGCGCAGCAGCCGCGCCGCCTGCTGCAGCACGCGGCCGCGCTGGGCGCCGGTCATGGCGGCCCAGCTCTGCTGAGCCGCGCGTGCCTTGGCCACCGCCGCCTCGATCTGCGCGGGCCCGTCGATCGGGAGCTCCGCGAGCAGTGCGCCGGTGGCGGGGTTGATGACTCGCAGCGGGCCCTCGGCCGGCGCTGCGCGGCACACCGAGCCTGCGCCCGCCGCGGCGGTGAGCTCCGCGGACTGCTGCGCGAGGTCCTTGAGACGTCCCTCGACGAACGCCGTGAGCAGGGCGCGCGCACTTTCGCTGTCGGCCTCCTGCCATTCTGACAGCGCGGCCCGGAGCCACACGCCATCGATCATCGCGGCGATCATGGCGGCGAGGCTGCGCGCGTCCTCGCCCGGTATGATCCGCTTCAGGTCGTTGCGCAGGTTGGACAGCATGCGGCGCTGGTACGCGGTCTGCACGCGCTTCAGCCCCCGTACATGCAGCACCTGACCCCAGAAGGCGAGCCAGGCGGTGCCCGTGCGGCGGTCGAAATTCTCCGGCCCGAGGTTGGCGTCGATGACCGCCTGCACGCGTGCGCGCGGGGTGCGGGCGAGCGCCAGCCGCTCACGCATGAGCACCGCCACCACGCGGGCGAGCGTGCGAAAGGCGCCCTCGAGGAGTCCGTCCTTGTCGCCGAAGTAATGCGCCACGAGCCCCGGTGACACGCTCGCGCGACCCGCGATCTCTGCGAGAGTCGTGCCGACGAAGCCCACTTCGGCGAGACTGTCGATCGTGACCTCGATCAGCTGCGCGCGACGGGCATCCTCGGCCTCATTGCGGGGCAATCCGTTACGACGAGCGGGATCCCTGATGGTTGACTGGCCGTTCAACGACATCCTCCGGATCCATCACCACGAGTCGGGTTGCGGCGCGTCTGGTGCAGCTGCGGCGTCGTGTGATAGTTCTTGATCACTCAGCCATTTGCCAAATCTTCCGAGACTTGACATTCGATTCATTAAACGGCTATTCAAGCCGCGACGCAGAATGATGAATTGCGTGACTTCATGGGTCAAGGGGACGTGTATGTCAGCGCCCACGGGACCGTTCGGCCCTCAGAGAGGATAAAGGCGTGGTTAAGAACAAGGCTAGCGGACGCACTGACAGCGGCATGGAGCACTTCGGCTACAAAGAGTCGCTCGCTCGCAGCATCGGGGCGTTCGGCAGCTTCGCTGCCGGCGTCAGTTATATCTCAATACTCACCGGTACCTTCCAGCTGTTCTACTTCGGCTTCGGCACTGCCGGGCCGGCCTATCTGTGGTCCTGGCCACTGGTGCTCATTGGTCAGTTGGCGGTCGCGCTGTGCTTCATGGAGCTGGCCGCCAAATACCCCATCGCCGGATCGGTCTATAACTGGTCCAAGCTACTGGGCAGCCGGATCGTAGGTTGGTCTTCGGGCTGGCTGATGCTCACCGCGTCGATTGTCACCCTGTCTGCCGTGGTGCTGGCGCTGCAACTCAACCTGCCGCGGCTGTGGAGCGGCTTCCAGCTCGTCGGCGACGGCAGTGGTAGCTACGATTTCGCCACCAACGCGGTGATCCTCGGCACGGTCTTGATCGTGTTCACCACCGTGGTGAATGCACTCGGCGTGCGGTTGATGGCGACGATCAACAGCGCGGGCGTCTTTGTCGAGCTGATTGCTGCCTGCCTCATAGCGATCTTCCTGGCGCTCAACGCCAAGCGAGGTCCCGAAGTCTTCTTCTCCACCAACGGCTACGGTGCGGGCAAGAGCGGGGGGTTTCTGGGCGCTTTCCTGGTGGCGTCGCTGGCCTCCGGATACGTGATGTACGGCTTCGACACCGCGAGTTCATTGGGTGAGGAGACGTTGGAGCCTCGGCGCACCGCTCCCCGGGCCATTCTGCGGGCCATCCTGGCCTCGTTCGTCATCGGTGGTGCAATCCTGGTGTTCGCGGTCATGGCGGCACCCAACTTAGGCGATCCGAGGATCGGCAGCAGCAGCGGCGGCTTGCAATACATCGTCGAGCAGGTGATGTGGGGTCCGCTGGGCAAGATCTTCCTGGTCTGCATCGTGGTCGCGGTGACGGTGTGCTCGTTGGCCGTGCATACCGCGGCCATCCGCTTGACCTTCGCAATGGCGCGCGACAACGCACTGCCGTTCGGGGAGAAGCTTGCGCGGGTGAATTCCAAGACGCAGACCCCTATTGTTCCTGCCATCGTGATCGGCGTGATTGCCGAGCTGATCCTGGTCCTCAACATCGGACAGCCAAAAATTTTCACGGTGCTGACCTCGATCGCGGTCATCATGATCTACCTGGCGTACCTGATGGTGACCGGCCCACTGCTGAAGAAGCGCCTGCAGGGGCAATGGCCCCCGGCAGATCTCGGGGCAGGTGGCTACTTCACCATGGGCAGGTGGGGAACATTCATCAACATCGTCGCGGTGCTGTGGGGCGCGGGGATGGCGATCAACCTGGCCTGGCCGCGCGAAGCCATCTACGGCGCGCCCTGGTACAACACCTGGGGTGCGTTCGTCTACATCGCCGTGATTCTCGGAGCAGGTCTCGGGTGGTACGCCGTCAAAGGCGGCCATCATATCGGCACGCTGGCGTCGCACACGCTCACCACAAATGCTGGTCCCGCTTCAGCCGGCGGCACGCTTTAGGTAGGATTGCGCCCCCCGCGGGACGGCTCGCGGCCGCAGTCGTTGCTAATTGCTCAAGGGAGAACTCGAATGAAGAAACAAATAACGGGCGGGCTCGCCGCCGTGGTCTTGGCTGTCGGCGGCTCCGCCGCGCTGGCGCAAGGGACGCCGGCGGCTGCGCCCGCGGCCAAGGATGCTGGCGCCGCGACGCGCAAGCAGAACCTTGACCAGGAGATCCGCATGCTGCGCAAGGACGTCCGCGCGGACAAGGCCAAGGTCATCGGAACGGCCATGCAGCTCGATGCCGATCAGTCGACGAAGTTCTGGCCGATCTACAAAGAGTACGAGACGCAGCTCACCAAGCTCAACGATATGCGCGAAGCCAATATCCGCGAGTACGCGAAGAACTACGCCAACATGAGCGACAACAAGGCCGACGAGCTGGTGAACGCCGCGATCGCTTATCATAAGAAGCGCATCGACCTTCTCGCCAACACCTACGACAAGGTCCGCTCGGCCCTCGGATCGCCCATCGCCGCGCGCTTCGTGCAGGCGGAGAACGAGCTGTTGAACATCATCGACCTGCAGATCGAGTCGAGCCTGCCGCTGATCTGGGGCTCCGGCGACAGCGTGGCAAAGTAGCGGCCGCCGCCCGCGGGCGGTTGCACGGCGATGTCGCGGCCGTTCAAGATGCGGGACGGGCGCGTGCACGTCGTGCGCCGCCGCGCGGCGCATGATGCGCGCGCCCGTGCCTGCGCGCGCCACGCGCCCACCAGGACCCGACGATGCGATCCTTCTCCGGCCTGTCGCTGCTGCTCTCCGGGCTCACCGGCCAGCGCGGCTGGCAGCCGCAGTGGCGCAGCCCCGAGCCCAAGCCCGCCTATGACGCGCTGATCGTCGGCGGCGGCGGTCACGGACTCGGCGCTGCCTATTACCTGGCGAGCGAGCACCGTCTAACCAACATCGCGGTGCTGGAGAAAGGCTGGATCGGCAGCGGCAACACCGGCCGCAACACCACCATCATCCGCTCCAACTACCTCTTCCCGGAGAGCGCGGCACTCTACGACCACGCGGTGAAGCTGTGGGAGGACCTCTCTCAGGCGCTCAACTACAACGTGATGTTCTCGCAGCGCGGCGTCATGATGCTGGCGCATACGGTGCACGACGTGCAGGTGCTGAAGCGCCACATACACGCCAACCGCGCCGCCGGCGTCGACAACGAGTGGCTCACTGCGCAACAGGCCCGCGCCTTTTGCCCGCCGCTGAACATCGGCGCCCTACGCTATCCGGTGGTCGGGGCGGCGCTGCAGCGCCGCGGCGGCACCGCGCGCCACGACGCGGTGGCCTGGGGCTATGCCCGCGCCGCCGATGCCCTGGGGGTCGACATCATCGAGAACTGCGAGGTGACCGGCATCCGCCGCGATGGCGGCGGTGCGGTCGAGGGAGTCGAAACCACCCGCGGCCCGATCCGCGCCCCGCGCATCGGCGTCGCCGCAGCCGGACACACCAGCGTCATCATGAAGATGGCCGGCGTAGAGCTGCCGCTCGAGAGCTACCCGCTGCAGGCACTGGTCTCCGAGCCGGTGAAGCCGGTGTTTCCGTGTGTGGTCATGTCCAACACCATCCACGCCTACATCAGCCAGTCGGACAAGGGCGAGCTGGTGATCGGTGCGGGCACTGACGCCTACACCTCCTACACCCAGCGTGGCGGTCTGCACATCACCAGCCACGCGCTCGAAGCGATCTGCGAGCTGTTCCCGCTGTTCCGGCGCATGCGCATGCTGCGCAGCTGGGGCGGAATCGTCGACCTGACCCCCGACCGCTCGCCGATCATCGCCAAGACACCGGTACCGGGGCTGTACGTCAACTGCGGCTGGGGCACCGGCGGGTTCAAGGCGACACCGGGGTCGGCACACCTGTTCGCCTGGACCATCGCCCGCGACGAGCCGCATCCGCTCAACGCGCCCTTCACCATCGAGCGCTTCCGCGACGGCGACCTCATCGACGAGGCGGCCGCCGCGGCGGTGGCGCACTGACGGCAGGCACGCATGCTCCTGATCGAGTGTCCGTACTGCGGCGAGCGCCCCGAGCCGGAGTTCGTCTATGGCGGGCAGGCGCACCTCGCCCGCCCGCGCCAGCCCGCCGACCTCGGCGCGCAGCAATGGGCGGACTATCTCTACCGCCGCGACAACATCCGCGGCGTGCACGCCGAGCGCTGGCGCCACACCCACGGCTGCGGGCGCTTCTTCAACGCGCTGCGCGATACCAACACGGACCACTTCCTCGCCACCTACAAGGTGGGCGAGCCGCCTCCGGACCGCGGCGGGGCGGCACGATGAGTGCCCTGCGCACCGCGCAGGGCGGGCGCGTCGATCGCTCGCGCACGCTGCGCTTCAGCTTCGATGGTCGCCCCTACATGGGGCTTGCGGGCGACACGCTCGCCTCGGCGCTGCTCGCCAACGGCGTGCACCTGCTCGGTCGCTCGTTCAAGTATCACCGCCCGCGCGGCCTGCTGGCCGCCGGCGCCGAGGAGCCCAATGCGCTGGTCGCGGTGCGCCGTGACGCCGCGCGCTACACCCCCAACCTGCGCGCCACCCAGGTCGAGCTCTACGAGGGGCTCGAGGCCCTCAGTCAGAATCGCTGGCCGAGCCTCGCGTTCGACCTGGGCGCCGTCAATGACCTTATCGCACCCTTCATCCCGGCGGGCTTCTACTACAAGACGTTCATGTGGCCGCGGCGCGCGTGGCGGACGCTCTACGAGCCGCGCATCCGCGCCGCCGCCGGCCTGGGTGAGGCGCCGACGCAGCCCGATCCGGACCACTACGCGGCGCGCTATGCGCATTGCGATGTGCTCGTGGTGGGGGCCGGCCCCGCCGGGCTCGCCGCCGCCGCCGCTTCCGCCGCCGCCGGCGCGCGCGTCATCCTGTGCGATGAGCAGGCGGAGCCCGGCGGGTCGCTGCTCTCCGACGATCCGCGCACGGCACCGCCGATCGAGGGCCGCGCGGCGGGCGAGTGGCTGCGCGGCACCCTGAGCACGCTCGGCGCGAACGCGCGCGTCACGCTGCTGCCGCGCACCACCGCCTTCGGCTATTTTCCGCACAATCTCGTGGCACTGAACCAGCGTCTGACGGATCACCTGGCCGACCCCGATCCCGAGATGCCCCGCGAGCGGCAGTGGCAGGTACGCGCCCGCGAGGTGGTGCTCGCCACGGGTGCCATCGAGCGCCCGCTGGTGTTTCCAGGTAACGACCGTCCGGGGATCATGCTCGCCGGCGCCGCGCGTACCTGGTTCAACCGCTACGCAGTGCTGCCGGGCACCCGCGCGGTGGTGGTCACGGCGGCCGACGAGGCCTACGAGGTTGCGCTCGAGCTCGAGGAGGCGGGCGTGTTCATCGCCGCCATCGCCGACACGCGCGCGGCCGAGAGCGCCGCCGCCGGCCAGGCGCACGCGGCCGCCATCCCCGTGCTGACCGGGGCGAGCGTTCTCGGCACGAGCGGACGGCGGCGCGTGAATAGCATCCGCCTCGCCCAGCCCGACGGCAGCGGGCTCGTACGCACTGAGGTGCAACCCTGCGACCTGGTGCTGATGAGCGGCGGCTTCACCCCGAGCGTGCACCTCTTCTCCCAGTCGCGCGGCAAGCTGAAGTGGCACGAGGGACTTCAGGCTTTTCTGCCGGACACACCGGCCGAGCGTGTGCGCTGTGCCGGCGCGTGCCACGGCGTATTCGTACTCGCCAGCGCCCTCGCCGACGGCGCGGCGGCCGGGGCCGCCGCCGCGCGCGAGGCGATTGATCCTGCGCGCACCGGCGTATGCCCCGCGGGTGCACTGCGGCGGGGTGCCGACCTGCCGCTCGCCGGCACGGTCAGCGCCGGTGGGGGCAGCGCGGGCGCCCTGCCCCGGCGCGCCGGAGCGCGAGGCCGCGCGTTCGTCGACTGGCAGAACGACGTCACCACCAAGGACCTCGCGCTCGCCCTGCGCGAAGGCTTTCGCTCGATCGAGCACGTCAAGCGCTACACCACCACCGGCATGGCGACCGACCAGGGCAAGACCTCCAACCTGAACGCCCTCGGATTCGTGGCGCGCACGCTCGAGCGGAGCATTCCGCAGGTCGGCCTGACCACCTTCCGTATGCCGTACACGCCGGTGAGCTTCGGCAGTTTCGCAGGACCTGCCCGCGGCAATCTGTTCGACCCGGTGCGCACCACACCGATGCACGGCTGGGCCCTGCGACACGGCGCGGTGTTCGAGGACGTGGGTCTGTGGAAACGCGCACGGTATTTTCCGCGCGGCGCGGAGGACATGCACGCGGCCGTGGCGCGCGAATGCCGGGCGGTGCGCGCCGGCTGCGGTATCTTCGATGCCTCGACACTCGGCAAGATTGAGGTCGTCGGCAAGGACGCGGTCACCTTTCTGAACCGCCTCTATGTGAATGCCTGGGACCGCCTGGCAGTGGGCCGCTCGCGCTACGGCGTACTGCTGCGCGACGACGGCTTCGTGTACGACGACGGCGTGATCGCCCGGGTGAGCGAAGATCGCTTTCACGTGACGACCACCACCGGCGGCGCGCCGCGGGTGCTCGCGATGATGGAGGACTACCTGCAGACCGAGTGGTCCGAGCTCTCGGTCTGGCTCACTTCCACCACCGAGCAGTGGGCGGTGATTGCGGTGCAGGGCCCGGAGGCGCGGCGCGTACTGAGCCCGCTCGTGGACATCGACATCGGTGCGCCGGCGATGCCTCACATGAGCTTCGCCGCCGGGAAGATCTGCGGCGTGCCGCTGCGGCTGTTCCGTGTGAGCTTCACCGGCGAGCTCGGCTTCGAGATCAACGTGCCGGCAGACTTCGGTGCCACGGTGTGGCAGGCCGTGTGGTCGGCCGGGCAGCCGCACGGCATGACGCCCTACGGCACCGAGACCATGCACGTACTGCGCGCCGAGAAGGGTTACATCATCGTCGGCCAGGACACCGATGGCACCGTAACGCCCGAGGATGCCGGCCTGGGCTGGGCGATCGGTCGCAGCAAGCCGGACTTTGT
Source organism: Steroidobacteraceae bacterium (assembly GCA_036008385.1). Classification (GTDB taxonomy): domain Bacteria; phylum Pseudomonadota; class Gammaproteobacteria; order Steroidobacterales; family Steroidobacteraceae; genus 13-2-20CM-66-19. The sequence continues at coordinate 5,621 of DASYNX010000034.1, read as the reverse complement.
CGGCAAGCGCTCGTTGCAGCGGCCGGCGATGCTCTCCGAGGACCGCCGCCAGCTCGTGGGCCTGCTGACCAGCGACCCACAGGTGGTTCTGGAGGAAGGTGCTCAGGTCATGCTGAGCGCGGATGCCCCGGTTCCGTGGCGCCCGCTCGGGCACGTCACCTCCTCCTACCACAGCGCGGTGCTCGGCCGATCGATCGCACTGGCACTGGTGACCGGAGGTCGCGCGCGGCTCGGTCAGACGGTGTACGTGCCCCAGCAGTCGGGAGTCGTTCCGGTGCAGATATCCGCGACCGTGTTCTACGATCCCGAAGGAGCGCGTCTGCATGGCTGATCTCAGCACCGCACGCAGCGGACCCTGGGTCGCGGCGGGCACCCGGTTCGAAGTCCTGCCACCGGCCACGCGCTACAGCCTGCGTGGCGGCAGCGCCGTACGGGCCGCTGCCGAGCGCGCGTTCGGCGCCCCGCTCGAGGCGCGTGCCTGCCGGGCGGGCGTGCGCGGCGAGCGCGCGGCGCTGTGGCTCGGGCCGGACGAGTGGCTGCTGCTCGCACCCGAGGCGGATGCCGCGGTAGTCGCGCCGGCGCTGACAGCGGCGCTGTCGCAGCTGCCGCACTCGCTCGTCGACGTGAGCCACCGCCAGTGCGCCTTCCGCGTCGCCGGTCCCCAGGCGGCAAGCTTGCTCGCCGCCGGCTGTCCGCTCGATCTCGACGCGGGCGCCTTTCCGCCCGGCATGTGCACGCGCACCACGCTGGCCAAGGCGGAGATCGTCCTGTGGCGCACGGGTGCCGAGGCGTTTCGAGTCGAGGCGTGGCGCTCGTTCGCCGCCTACGTATCGCAGTTTCTGGTTGAGGCCGGCCGCGGGATGATTTGAGCAAGGGCCGGTCGCAATTGGAGTCCGCCACGGGCGGCACGGCTGGCTACACTGCGCTCACCTGGCCGCGCGGCTGTCGCTGCCCTGGGAGAATAACTCGTGAAGACGCATGTTCGGGTGCTGGTCATCGGTGGCGGCGTGGTGGGCGTCAGCACGCTCTATCACCTGACGAAAAAGGGCTGGACCGACGTCGCGCTGATCGAGCGTACCGAGCTCACGGCCGGCTCCACCTGGCACGCCGCGGGTCTTCTGCCGCTGTTCAACATGAGTTACACCGTCGGCCAGCTGCACAAGTACTCGGTCGATCTCTACAAGCGCCTGCCGGCGGAAACCGGCCAGGACGTCAGCTTTCACGTCAGCGGAAATCTGCGCCTCGCCACCTGCCGCGAGCGCATGGACGAGTACTACAAGTACTGCGGCACGGCCAACACGATCGGCGTGCCGTTCGAGGTGATCGCGCCGAAGCGCGTCAAGGAGCTCTGGCCGCTGCTCGAGCTCGGTGGCAACGCCGACACGCCGGCCATCATCGGCGCGCTCTATCACCCCGACGACGGCCACATCGCCCCCGCCGATCTCACCATGGCGCTGCGCAAGGGCGCGCGCAGCGCGGGGGCCGAGATCTACGAGCACACCGAGGCGGTCGCGATCGAACGCACGAGCGCGCGGGAGTGGCAGGTACGCACCAGCAAGGGCGACATCACCGCCGAGCACATCGTGCTCGCCACCGGCAACTACGCGCGCCAGTGCGGCCGGCTGCTGGGACTCAACGTGCCCGCCATCCCGGTCGAGCACCAGTACATCGTCTACGACGAGTCCCCGGAGCTCAAAGCCTATCGCCAGGGAGGCGGACGCGAGCTCGCGGTGCTGCGCGAGTCGGACGAGTCCTATTACCTGCGCGAGGAACGCATGGGCTGGATCCTTGGACCCTACGAAAAGGGTGCGCCGGCGCGCTTCGCGGATGGGGTGCCGGAGTGGTTCGGCCGCAGCCTCTTTCCCGGAGATCTCGACCGGCTGGTGCCGCACGTCGAGGCCGCCACGCGCCGCGTGCCGGCGCTCGAGCACTGCGGGATCAAGGACATCGTGAACGGACCGATCTCCTACACCCCCGACGGCAGCCCGCTCATCGGCCCGGCGTGGGGCGTGCGTAACATCTGGCTCAACGAGGGCCATAGCTTCGGCATCACGGCGGCAGGGGGCGCCGGCTGGCAGCTGGCCGAGTGGATCGTCGAGGGTGAACCCGGCATCGACATGCTCGCGGTGGACCCGCGCCGCTTCGGCGCCTACACCAGCAAGCGCCACGTGGTGACGAAGAACGAGGAAACCTACCGCAACGTCTTTACCGTGCATTTTCCCGACGAGGAGCGCCCTGGCGCGCGCCCCGCCAAAACCAGCCCGGTGTACGACAGCCTGAGCGCGAAGGGTGCGGTCTGGGGTCAGCGCTACGGCTGGGAGCGGGCCAACTGGTTCGCACCGCCCGGCGTCGAGCGCCGCGACCACTGGAGCTTCCGGCGCACCAACTACTTCGAGCACGTCGGCCGCGAAGCGCGACTGATGCGCGAGCGCGTCGGCATCATCGACCTCACTCCCTTCACCAAGCACGAAGTGACCGGCCCCAATGCCGAAGGCTGGCTCGACAGCCTGGTGGCCAACAAGGTGCCTGCGAAGGTGGGGCGCATGGCGCTGTCACACGCCCTCACCCGCCGCGGCGGCATCCGCTCGGAATTCACCATCACCAAGATCGCCGAGCGCCACTACTACGTGGTGAGCGCGGGCGCCGCCGAGCGCTACGACAGCGACTACCTGTTCAAGTCGCTCCCCGCTGACGGCTCAGTCGGCCTGCGCAACATCACCGGCAGCCGCGGCTGCTTCGTGCTGGCGGGACCGCGATCGCGCGACGTGCTGGCGCGGCTCACCGACACGCCGCTCGACAACGCCTCCTTCCCCTGGCTCACGGCGCAAACCATCGAGGCGGGACTGGCGGTCGATGTGTATGCGCTGCGCGTGAACTTCGTCGGCGCGCTGGGCTGGGAACTGCACTTCCCCGTCGAGTATGCGCATCACCTGTTCGATGCGCTCTTCGCGGCGGGCGCGGAGCATGGCATCGGCATGGTCGGGATGCGCGCCATGGAGTCGCTGCGGATGGAGAAGTCCTATCGCATGTGGGGCAGCGACCTGACCCGCGACTACACGCCCTTCGAGGCGAGCCTCGATCGCTTCGTGCGGATGAGCAAGGGCGCGTTCGTCGGCCGCAAGGCGCTCGAGCGCCAGCTCGCTACGGGTGTGCCGAACCGCTTCGTCACGCTCGAGGTGCACGGCATCACCGACGCCGACCCGCTCGGCAACGAGCCGCTGTTCGACAAGAGCGGGCGCATGGTCGGCCGGGCGACCTCCGGGTATTACGGCCATTGCCTGAAGAAAAGCCTCGCGATCGGCTATGCCCGGGCCGAATTTGTGCAACCGGGCACGCCGCTCGCGATCGAGATCCTCGGCGAGCGCAAGCAGGCGACGGTGCTCGCCGAATCCCCTTACGACCCCGAGAATCTGGCGCTGCGCGCGTAAGGCGCAAGCCCGCTGCCGCTCAGGCGAAGATCAACAGCGACCCACCGAAGAGCACCAGCCCGATGACGAGCGCGATCACGCAGTAGCCCATGATGTCCCGGATGCCGAGACGCGCGATTGCGAGGATCGGCAGCGCCCAGAACGGCTGGATCATGTTGGCGGTCTGCTCGCCCATTGCGGTGGCCATGGCGGTGAGGGCGGGACTCACCTGCAGTTTGACCGCGGCCGGCACCATGAACGGACCCTGCACCGCCCAATGCCCGCCCCCCGAGGGGACAAACAGGCTGATGATGTTGGAGGCGATAAACGACCAGAACGCCAGTGTCTTCGTGGTGGAGAACGCGACGAAGCTCTGCGCGATGACCGCGGCGAGCCCCGTGCCGGTCATGATGCCCATGATGCCGCCGTAGAGCGGAAACTGCAGCAGGATCGGTCCCACGGTGCGCGCGCCGGCCTCGAACGAGCGTACGTAGCGGATGGGCCGCCAGTGGAAGATCAGTCCCAGCATCAGCACGATGAAAATGAATCCGTTGATGTCGAGGTGAAAGCCGCGCGTCGCGATGGCGTGCCACTCGTAGAAGACGCCCATCAGCACCAGCAGCACGGTCAGGATCCAGGCATCCTCCAGCATGGTGGCAAAGGTACGCTCGCGGGCGGGCGGCTCGGCAACCCTGTCCTGATCCACAAGCAGCTGCGGATCGACTTTCTTCATGTCCGCCGCATGCGGTCCCATGAAACGCAGCGCGAGCGGCACCACAATAAGCAGCAGCACGACCGGGACCAGGTTATAGGCGGTGAAGATGGTCTCATCGAACCCCGCGACGTGGCCGGTGACTTTCTCGACGATGTTTAGCGCGTTGCCCGACGTGGCCGTGGCGAGGGCGATCGAGCTCGAAAGTCCCGAGGCCCACACCATGAAGCCCATGTAGGCGGCGGCGACCAGGAAGCTGAAGTCCACTTCGCGCAGCCGCTTGGCGATCTCGCGCGCCACGAGTGCGCCGACCACGAGCCCGAACCCCCAGTTGAGCCAGGAGCCGATGGCCGCGGCGAGAAATACCGTGATGGCGGCGCCCGCCTGGTGTGCCGGCAGCGAGGCAAGGGCGCGCAGCAGGCGCTTCACGAACGGCGCATCCGCCAGCGTCACCCCAGTGACGAGAACGAGCGCCATCTGCAGCGCAAAAGCGAGAATCTCCCAGATCCCCTTGTACCAGGCGTCGATGACTTTGCCGGGATTGCTCGGAGTCCAGATCAGCGCCGCCACCACGGTGATGAAGGTCAGGATGACGGCGTAGAGATACGGGTTCGGGATGTAGCGCTCGGCGTAGCGAACGCAGACGCGGGTGAGTTGCCGCAACATGGTTGGATCCTTCCTCGCGATCTGATGCGCGGGCGATCAGAATCCCCCGATCAGGAATTCAATCGCCGTGAATATTACCCGCTGCTGGTCGGCCAGGCTCCCTGCGTGCCGGCCCAGATCCGGTTGCGCGACTGCGCTCAGTTGCGGCGTCCTCGACAGGTAGCTCCGGCCTTCGACATAACGGCAGGGGTCAATCCCCCAGTGCTCGACATGCAGGTTGCAGGCTGCGATTGCGAGCGCGTTTTCCTCGCGCCATTGAAAGCCTTTCGTCCCCCAAATCAACGAACCGGGCCCTACCCGGATCGCCGCGAGACTCCTGTCGCAATCAGGCAAGAAAAGCGTAAAATCGGACATGTGCCCTCACTGCCCAAAAGCAAGTACGCCTTTCTGACTCTCCCGCACTACTCGATGATCGCGCTGTCGAATGCGGTCGAGCCGCTGCGGATGGCGAACATCATCACGGGACAGACCGTTTACGAGTGGTCGATCGTGAGTCTCGACGGGCAGCCCACCGCGGCGAGCAACGGACTGCAGCTCTCGCCGACCGTGGCGCTCGAACACGCCGGTACCTTCGACATTGTGTTCGTGTGCGGCGGGGTCAATGTGCGGGAGGCGGTGTCGCCGAAGATCCTCACGGCACTGCGGCGCCTGGCGGAGCGCCGCGTGCCCCTGGGGGCGCTGTGCACCGGGGGCTACGCATTGGCCAAGGCGGGCCTGCTGGAGAAGTACCGCGCCACGATTCACTGGGAGAATCTCTCGGCGCTGCGCGAGGAGTTTCCGCGCATCAACCTGAGCGATCAGCTCTTCAGCATCGACCGCGATCGCTTCACCTGCTC
>DASYNX010000033.1:0-3778 GCA_036008385.1 Steroidobacteraceae bacterium | reverse complement strand
CGCGACGTCGTTGGAGCTGATCGCGACGACCGCGAGTCCCTGGGGCGCAAGCTCGCGTGCGAAGGCGACGAAGCCCTCGAGGAGGTGTTTGACATACGGGCAGTGATTGCAGAGGAACGCGAGGAGGAGGACAGGGCTCCCTGCGAACTCATCGAGCCTGACCGTCCGCCCCGACACCGTATCAAGGAGCGCAAAGCCCGGCGCCGGGGTTGCAAGCTCGAGCATGCGGGATTCTCGTCGTGCCATGGTGTCTTGCTCCCGGCCGTGCTTATGTCGCCTGCGTACTTCAGCCTGATGTACATCCCCGCATTCCGCGCGGCAACCCTTATATGAAGTAAGGGGCGTTGCAGCCGCTCCGGACCCTATGTAGACTTGCAACCATGGGTCGCAAAAACCGGGACGTACGCCTCTCGCTGCAGACGCTGCGCGTCCTCGAGGCGTTCCTCGAGAACCCGGCGGATTCCCTCTCCGGCTCCGACGTGCAGAAGCGCAGCGGACTTGCGTCCGGGACGCTCTACCCGATCCTCCTTAGACTTGAGTCCGCGGGCTGGTTCGTCAGCCGCTGGGAGACCGTCGATCCGTCGGCTGTCGGACGTCCGCGCCGCAGGCTCTACCGGCTGACTCCGGGCGGGCTCTCGCGGGCGAGTGAAGTGTTCGCAAGCTTCGGTCGAGGTGTGCTTGCATGAACCGACACTATCTCCCGGCTTCGGAAGTCCCCACCCTCACCCCCGCGCCGCCGGAGCGCCGCATTGATGCGCTCGCCCGCTGGCTCATCGCGATCGCCGCACGCAGCGCACCGCCCGCGCTGGCGGAGCGCCTGGAAGAGGAGTGGCTCGCCGCCCTCGCAGAGCGCAGCGGACCCGTCGCGCGCCTGAGACTCGCCCTCGGCTGCTGCTGGGCCACAGGCGTCATCGCGCACGAGCACGCCGGGGCGGCGGTGCTCGCCGCGACGGCGCCCTCCGGTGCGAAGCTGCTGGACACGCTATCGCGGCACGAGCCCTCGTTACTGCCGCGCCGCACGGCCGCGTTCTTCGTCATCGTTGGCGTGCACGTGCTCGTGATCGGGGCGCTCGCCGCCGGCCTCGCGCGGACCGTGATCCCGCACCATGACGCCGAGACGACGGTCGACTTTAGCTTTGAGCATCCTCCGGCCGCCCCGCCGCCGCCACCGCTGCCGCGCCCGAACTTCAGCCCGCCGGTCATCGACGTGCCGCCGCCCGCGGTGCCGATCGACCCGGTTGCGGGAGATGGCGCGATCCGTGGGATCATGACCGACCCGCCGCGCGTGCTGCCGCCGCCGCAACCGCCCAGGGCGCCGGTGCGTATCGACGGTGGGCCCGGTACCGGATTCCCGGCCACGGATGACTTCTATCCGGCAGCCGCCCGGCGTCTCGGGGAGAAGGGCCTCGCGACGGTGCGCGTGTGCGTCGACCCGCAGGGTCGGCTCTCCGCGGATCCCGTGATCGCGCAGTCTTCCGCCAGCGCGCGGCTCGATGACGGCGCGCTCAAGCTCGCCCGCGCGGGGTCGGGGCACTATCGCGCGACGACCGAGGACGGGCGGCCGGTCAGCGCCTGCTACGCGTTCCGCATCCGCTTCGAGTTCAGGGACTAGCGATCGCCGCCGGGAGCGGCGCGGCGCGACTGAGGCAACTGCGGTGTGAGTGCGGCGCGCTCACGACTTGCCCGGCTGCAAACTCGGTCGACAGCCGTTAGTTCTCCGCGCGGGTACCACGACGGCGCTCGCAGCCGCTAGAATCCTTGCCGAAGGGAGACCCCACAACGACAAAGTGCGAGCGGCTCTGCGGCTCGCCCAAACAGGAGTACGACCTTGTTGCACTACCTATGGATGTTCATCATCGGCATCGTCGTCGGCGCCCTGGCGCGCTTCATCATGCCGGGCGCCCTGCACATGAGCATTCTCATGACCGGCGCGCTGGGCATCGTGGGCTCCTTTGTCGGTGGCTTCATCACCCGTCTGTTCAACAAGCCCCCCGAAGGCGCGCCGCTGCATCCGGCGGGAATAATCATGTCGGTGATCGGCGCGCTGATCGTGCTCTTCGTCTGGCAGAAAGTCGTCGGTTCCTGAAGTTTCGGGTTCGGCGCGATGACCCGCGCCGCGCGGCTCCAGAGGCCCGAGACCGGGGCACGGAATCAGGTGGGCGCTGCCGGCTGCGGCGCGCCGCGTTCATGGGGCATCTCAGTGTGGTAGGATGCGCGCCCCCCGAGGTGGCAGGGTTAACCTGTTCCCGGACGCAAGTCCGGATCAGAAGCCGAGCGCGCGCCCGTAGCTCAGTTGGATAGAGTGCCTGGCTACGAACCAGGAGGTCGGGAGTTCGAATCTCTCCGGGCGCGCCAAACAAATCATAAACTTGTACGTGGTACGTTTTTGGTACGTTCTTGGTACGTACCGGCGCGCCCGCGCGTGCGCACGTACCAGGTCGCTAGAGTGAACACCTAGCGACCAGTTGGTTTGTAGCATTCCACTCTACGCGACGTTACTGTGACTTTGCCGCGCGAAGGGCTAGTGCCGCGGGGCAAGCGACGTCAAGACGACGCACCTTTTCTTAGCGCATGAAGGAATGCTGACCGTCCCATTGTTCTAAAATGAATGCGTGGTGTGGTTATCGCAGAACTCTGCGAACTGCTTCATGTCTGCTAGCAATTTCTTCGCTTGGCTCACATGTGCAGGCACCGTTGCGCCAAACGGGTCCTGATTCAAAAGCGTGCACTCGGTGTCGGCACTACACGAGGGACCATCGTCCAACGATTTGAGAATCTGACGTAGACGACCTTCGCATTCCTTCTTCGCCGGCTCATCGAGAACGCGAATGTTCGCTTTGAGGCTGTCGAAAGAATCGGTCCATCTCGGGTACGGATCGCTGGTGGCCTGCGCATACACAATCGCAGTGATCAACATTGCCAAGCACGTACCAGTCATCTTCATTGTGGCGCCCCCCGAAGGCCTTCACCGTCTCTACCTGCTCAATAGGCACCTGTGCCCGCTTGGCGGAGCGCTCGCCAAAGTCCATCCCTCTAACCGGATTGCAGGCGCGCCGCGTACAGATCCGCTGGCGCAACGTGGAGGATTAGCCGACCCGCGCGCACTCAGTTGATCATCTTACTCGCTATGTTGGACGGCGCGCTCTGCGTCCCATTGCTCGCATTCGCGGCGATCTCGAAGTACCAGGTTCCTGCGGCCAGTCCCGCGATCGTGTATGCGGTTGCAGTGGGGCTAGTGATTGTGATCGACTGAGTGAGCTTCGTGGAACTCGTCCCGTAGCTGATCGTGTAGCCCGAGAGGTCCGTGAGGGGCGTGCCATTAGTGTTCAACGTCGGCGTAGTCCAGTTGAGAGTGACGTTGCCCGGTGGAGGCTGCGCGGCAGCCACGGTGATGGAAAAGGGCGGCAACGCAGCGGATGTGAACCCGTCGCTGACACTGACCACGATGCCGGAGTAAGTCCCCACATCCGTTGCCGCCGGCGTGCCGCTGAGCTGACCGGTGGCAATACTGAACGTCGCCCACGACGGTTTGTTCGCGACGGAGAACGAAAGCGTGGTGCCCGAAGGTCCGCTCGCCGTCGGCTGGAAGGAGTAGGCCGTACCGGCCGTAACACTCGTGGCCGGCGTACCCGAGATCGTCGGGTTGGGCGGCGCGGAGACGTTGACCGTCACGGTCTGACTCGCACTTCCGCCGGCTCCGCTGCAGGTGAGTGTATAGCTGGTCGTGGCACTCAGCGCCCCCGTGCTCGCGCTGCCGATCGTCGGCTCACTTCCGGAC
>DASYNX010000032.1:0-5958 GCA_036008385.1 Steroidobacteraceae bacterium | reverse complement strand
CCGGTGAGGTCGAGGAAGTACTTTCCGTCCTGGGCCGAGAGGACAAACGGGTTGGTGGGCCCGATCCACGAAACAAAGTTGCCGATGGTCGTCCAACCGGTCATCACCGTCGAGCCGGCGGTGAACGTCTCGGTGTCGTTACCCTGATTGGTGAAGGTGCCAAGCTCGAAGCTGCCGTTGGTCAGCAAATTAGGGTCGGCGTGGACCGAGGCGGCGGCTCCAACCAACGCCAGCGCCAGACAGCCACGCAGCGCAGTGCAAGTCCTTTTCATCGTAGTGCTCCCAAACTTGCGCCGCGCGGAAGCTGCGCGGCGACCGACCTTTAGTCTAGAGCAACAAGGGTGCCCGGCGCGCGCTTCCGGAGCGAATCCGAAGTCGTTGACGGGCTGCGCGCCGCTGCCCTGTGGATGTGCGGCATCAATGTAAAGCAGCCCGACACGCATCGGCACGCACCGCGGTACCGGTCCACGCGGTCTTGGGGGTAAACTGGCGGGTCTTGATTACGCTGGCGCCGGAGCCGTTGAGACGCGTTATTGCAGGCCAGCGGTTCTTATTCCCGGCGCCATCCCGCGGTTTTCGGCCCGTCGCCCGCCCGCATCTGCCTGGCGCTTCCGCTGCTGGAATGCGCGCGGCGGGCCTTAAACTGCCGGGCAGCTCGCGGCGTCAAAGCCTGAGTGCGTCGCCGATCATCGGCGTCAGGGAACGAGAGACTGCAGCGTGGCCACGAAACCGGAAGCCATCATGAGCACCCCCGAGACCCAGGACGAGCACGTTACCTGGATCGGGCGCGATCGCCCCGGGCGTTTGCCTGCCGACGACTTGGCGCAGCTCGAGCCGCTGCCGGCCGGACCGCCGCCACGCCGCTGGCTGATCCCGCTCGGCGCGCTCGTGGTGCTGCTGGTCGCCGCGCTCGTGGCGTGGCGGATCCTGCACCCGAAGCCGGTGCTGGTGGCACTCGCCGACCAGCTGAACATTCCGCTCATTTCCGTCATGACGCCCGGGCTCAAGGCCGTGACCTCGAGCGTGACCTTCACCGGCGCGATCGCCGCCCGCTACGACATGCCGATCGGCAACGACGGTGACACCGGACGCATCGTGGCGGTGTACGTCGAGGCCGGCGACCACGTGAAGCGCGGCCAGCTGCTGGCGAAGATCGACGATGCGGTGATGGTGCCGCAGGTCAACCGGCTGCGCGCCTCACTCGAGCAGGCGCAGGCCCAGGCCGCGCTGTCGGCCGCCGAATACCGGCGCGCCCAGGGCGTCGAGGCGGCTGGCGCGTTGTCCGCCGAAGACATCGAGAAGCGCCGCGCTACCGCGGTGACCGATGCCGCCAACGTCAAGGTCGTCGCCGCGCAGCTCGCCGAAAGCGAGGCACGCTTGAATCGCGCGCGCATCGTGGCGCCGGTCGAGGGCACCGTGCTCACCCGTCGCGCCGAGGTCGGCCAGATCGCCAACCCGGGCGGTGATGCGCTGTTCCGCGTGGCGAGCGGCGGCGAGGTGGAGATGCGCGGGCAGCTCGCGGAGCAGGATCTGGCGCAGGTCAAGGTGGGCGATGCCGCCACGGTGACCCTCACCGGACTGCCGCAGGCCTTCGAGGGGCGCGTGCGCCTGCTCGGGGCCATCATCGATCCGCTGAGCCGCCTCGGCGAGATCCGCATCACGCTGCAGCCCGACCCGGCGCTGCGCCCGGGCGCCTTCGCGCACGCCACGGTGGGTATCGGCAAAGCCATGCGTCCGGTGGTACCGCAGACCGCCGTGCTCACCGACACCAAGGGCAGTTACGTGTTCATCATCGACTCCGCAAGCCACGTGCAACGGCGCGCGGTGCGCGTGGCAGACACCTCCGACCAGGGCGTGGTGATCGCGTCCGGGTTGACCGGCAGCGAGCGCGTGGTGGCGACCGCGGCGGGTTTCCTGCGCGAAGGGGAGCAGGTGACGGTTTCCACGGTGAGCCCTGCGCCCCAGACGCCCTAGCACGGGACAGCGCTGATGAAGAACATCTCCGCGTGGGCCATCCGCCATCCGCTCCCCCCGATCGTGCTGTTCGTGGTGCTGCTGTTCATGGGGCTGGTGTCCTTCATGCGCCTGCCGGTCACGGCCGACCCGGACATCTCCTTCCCCGGGGTCACGGTGACCATCGAGCAGCCGGGCGCCGCCCCGCAGGAGCTGGAGACCCAGGTGCTGCAGAAGGTCGAAGGCGCCATCGCCGGCATCGGCAATCTCGACAGCATCACCTCCTGGGCGGTCGAGGGGCAGTGCTTCATTTTCGTGCAGTTCGAGCTCGGCACGCCGGTCGACCGCGCGGTCGCGGACGTGCGCGATGCGGTCGCCAAGGTGCGGGTGCTGCTGCCGCAGGGCATCCAGGAGCCGGTGGTCCAGCGCGTCAACGCCGACGGCGGCCCGATGGAGTATTACGGCGTCAGCTCCAGCTCGCTCACCGAGGAGGAGCTGTCCTGGTTCGTCGACAACACCATCACCAAGCGCCTGCTCAACGTCACCGGGGTCGCGCAGGTGCAGCGCGGCGGCGGCGTCAACCGCGAGATCCGCGTCGAGCTCGACCCGGCACGCATGCAGGCGCTCGGCATCACGGCCGCGGAGGTGAACGAGCAGCTGCGCACGCTCAATCTCGACACCGCCGGCGGCCGCGCGCAGCTGGGCAACGGCGAGCAGGCGATCCGCGTGCTGGGCGGAGCGCGCACCGCCGCGGCGCTCGCCGGCGCGCAGATCACGCTCTCGGGCGGGCGCTTCGCGCGCCTCGCCGACCTCGCCGAGGTGCGCGACAGCGTCGGCGAGATACGCTCGGTGGCGCGCCTCGACGGACGCCCGGCGACAACCTTCGGCGTGGTCAAGGCCAAGGGCTATTCCGACGTCAGCGTCGATACCGCCATCCAGGAGGAGCTGGCCAAGATCCGCAAGGAAAATCCGCAGGTGAAGATGACGCTCATCTACACCAGCGTCGACTACACCAAGGACACCTACCACTCGGCGCTGAGCGCGCTGGTGGAAGGCTCGGTCCTCGCGGTGCTGGTAGTGTTCCTGTTCCTGCGCAACACCCGCGCCACGCTCATCTCGGCACTCGCCATCCCGCTGTCCGCCATCCCGGCGTTCGCCGCCATGCTGTGGCTGGACTTCACGCTCAACTCGATCAGCCTGCTGGCGCTGTCGCTGGTGGCCGGCGTGCTGGTGGACGATGCGATCGTGGAGATCGAGAACATCGTGCGCCACATGCGCATGGGCAAGGGCGCCTACCAGGCGGCGCTCGATGCTGCCGACGAGATCGGGCTGGCGGTGGTGGCGACCTCGGCCACCATCATCGCGGTATTCCTGCCGGTGAGCTTCATGGGCGGTATCACCGGGCAGTATTTCCGCCAGTTCGGTCTCACGGTGGCAGCGGCGGTGTTCTTCTCGCTGCTGGTGGCGCGGCTGATCACGCCGGTGCTCGCTGCCTATACGCTCAAATCCGACAAGATCGCCGAGCACACCGACGGGCCGGTCATGGCCTGGTACCTGCGCACGCTGCGCTGGTGCGCCCTGCACCGCTGGAAGACCGTGGCGGCGGGCGGCGTGGTCTTCATCCTGTCGCTGGTCGGCTTCGCGGTGTTCGTACCGTTCTCCTTCATACCCGAGGCCGACACCGGGTCCGCCACGCTGACCGTCGAGCTGCCGCCCGGCGTGCGCCTCGAGGACACCTCGCGCATCACCGCGGCCGCCTATCGCATTCTCGCGCGCCAGCCGGAAGTGAAGGACGTGGTGGAGCTGGTCGGCTCGAGCGACGAGGGTGTGCGCCAGGCGGAACTGGATATCGCGCTGGTGCCCAAGAGCGAGCGCCGCGTCACCCAGCGCGAGTGGGAGGACCGCGTCTACCAGCAGCTCAAGGCCATCCCCGATGCGCAGATGCACTTCCAGCGCAACGGCAACGGCCGCGACGTCAACATCTACATCACCGGCGACGACCCGCAGCTCACCTACGACACCGCGCGCAAGGTGGTCGAGGAGATGAGCACGCTGCCGTTCGTGCGCGATGCGCGCATCAACAACGACCTGCCGCGCCCGGAGATCCTGGTGCACCCGCACCTCGACCTCGCTTCGCAGCTTGGCGTCACCGTCGAGAGCATCAGCGAGACGATCCGCATCGCCACGCTCGGCGATCTCGACCAGAACAGCGCCAAGTTCTCACTCGCCGACCGCCAGGTGCCGATCCGCGTGAGCCTGCTCGAGGACAGCCGCAAGAGCCTCACGACGCTGGAGAATCTGCCGGTGCGCACCGCCAACGGCGGGACGGTGCCGCTCAAGGCGGTCGCCGACATCAGCTTCGGCGAAGGACCGACCCGCGTGCGCCGCTATAACCAGAGCCGGCGCCTGTTCATCGATGCTGACCTGAAGGGCGCCGAGCTGGGGCCCGCGATGAAGGCCATTTATAACCTGCCGACCCTGAAGAAGCTGCCCCAGGGGGTGCACCGGGTGGACGTCGGCGACGCCAAGTACATGAACGAGCTGATCGGCAACATGGCGATCGCCATGGGCACCGGCATTCTCATGGTGTTCGCAGTGCTGGTACTGCTGTTCGCGCGCGTGCTGCAGCCGATCACCATCATGATCTCGCTGGCGCTGTCGATCGGCGGCGTGGTGCTGGCGCTGCTGATCACCGGCTTCTCCGCCTCGCTCGGGGTGTTCATCGGCCTGCTGATGCTGATGGGCATCGTCGCCAAGAACTCGATCCTGCTGGTGGATTTCGCCATCGAGGAAATGCGCGCCGGCAAGGACCGCCTCACCGCCATCCTCGAGGCCGGTCACAAGCGTGCCCGACCGATCGTCATGACCACGGTCGCCATGGTGGCCGGCATGCTGCCGGTCGCTCTCGGCCTCGGCGGTGACACGGCGTTCCGCCAACCGATGGCGATCGCCGTGATCGGCGGGCTGATCACCTCGACCGCGCTGACTCTGGTGATCGTACCGGCCGCCTTCACGCTGGTCGACGACGTCGAGCGCTGGCTGGCGCCGAAGTTTGGCCGGGTGCTGACCGCACAGCCGCCGCCTGCGGGAACGCCGCCGCAGCCGCATCCGGTAAACTGACGGGGAATGCCCCGCGACCCGCCGCCGCAGAACACTGACCACTCCACCCCGGCATCCGCCGCGCCCGGTGCCGCACCCCCTGCGGATATCCCGGCAGCCTTCGGCTGGTGGGTGCGGCTGCTGACGCGCGTCCCGCTGGGCGCGCTGTACGCGGTGGCCGGCTTGCTCGGCTGGCTGACGTTCCACATCTATCCCTACCGCGTACAGCTGGTGCGCGAGAACCTCGGCAAGGCCTTTCCGCAGCTCGACGAGGCGCAGCTGCGCACGGTCATCCGCCGCTACTACGCCGGCTTTGCGCAGATGCTGGTGGAGATCATCAAGTCCGTGTCGATTACGCCGGATGAGCTGCGCCGGCGCGTGCGCATGGTGAACCTCGACGCCGCGCGCACCCAGCTCGACCGCGGCCAGTCGGTGCTGCTGGTCGCGGCGCATCAGTGCAACTGGGAATGGCTGCTGCTCGCTCTGTCGCTCGAGCTCGGCTACCCACTTGATGCCGCCTACAAGCCGCTCGTCGACAACTGGGCGGAGCGCGCGATGAAGAAGCTGCGCACCCGCTTCGGCAGCCGCCTGGTGCCGGCCACCGACCTGCTGGCGGACATCATCCGCCGCCGCGACGTAGTGCGCGCCGTAGCCATGGTGGCCGACCAGGAGCCGACCATGAGCGAGCACAAGTACTGGACGAGCTTCCTCAACCGCGACACCGCCTTCTACATGGGAACCGAGGAAATCGCGCGCGTCACGCATTTCCCGGTGTTCTTCCTGTCGCTGCGGCGCATCGCGCGCGGCTACTACGAGGTCGAGTTCCACCTGCTGGCCGCCGGCGGCGAGACGCTGCCCTCCGGCGCGCTCACCGAGCGCTACGCGCGGCAGGTGGAGGCACAGATC